>NZ_JBEBSA010000033.1:0-7023 GCF_040394595.1 Microbacterium sp. | reverse complement strand
TAAAATTGGCATTTGACAAGTGCACGCTGTTGAGTTCTCAAGGATCGGACGCACCCGCACACTCACCATCACGGCGAGACGCGCAGGGCAACTTCACAACCATACCCGGCCGATCCGACGCTGTCAAAACAGCTTCCGGAGCCGGGACCCTCCATCTTAGACCCACGAACCCGTGGATGGAAGAGGAAGAGGGATGTTCACTGCTTGAGGGGAGCCAGGCCCGGAGGCCTTCCGCTCAACCCTTTGGGGCGAACAGGTAAAACATTACGCGGAACCCGCCCCCTCGGCAAATCCGCCCCAGATCCCGGGCGTGTCGAGCACCTCCCCCAGCTCCGGCGTAGGCTCCTGGAAGACCTCTCCCCCTCCGACCCGGCGGTGCCATGTCCCCTCTGAATCCGCGCATCCGTGCCGATCTGGCGCTGCCGGACATCCCGGACGCCGGCACCTCGGTGCCCCTTCGATCGCACCTCGGACTCCCCTCGCTCGCCGCCGATGCGGTCTCCGCGTTCGGACAGGCGATCGCCCTGCTCCTCGGCACAGCCGTTCGGCGTCCGCACCCCCTCCGCGTCGCCGCTGCCTACCGCAGCGACCGGCACCTGCGGATCGACGGCCAGCCGCCCGACGTCTGGTCGCCGCTGTCCGGGTTCTGGCGCTCCGCCGACGGCTGGGTCCGCACGCATGCCAACTACCCGCACCACGCCACCGCGCTGCGCACCGCACTCGGGCTCTCCGCCGAGGTCGCGGGGCCGGAGCTGGCCGAAGCGCTGAGACGCCTCCCCGGCGGCGAGGCGGCTCGGCTGATCACGGCAGAGGGCGGCCTCTGCGTCACGGTCGCTCCGGAGGACGGGTCGTTCGACGCGCGGCTGCGCGCTCTCCCGCTCGTCGACATCCGCCGCCGCGCCGACGCACCCCGTCATCCGCTCCCCGCTCTTTCGGAAGAGACCCCGCTGCGCGGTGTCCGCGTGCTCGACCTCACGCGCGTCATCGCCGGTCCCGTCGCCACCCGTACCCTCGCCCTCGCCGGGGCGGACGTACTGCGCATCGACCGCCCCGACGTGCCGGAGTTCGAGTGGCAGCACCTCGACACCGGGCACGGCAAGCGCACCGCGCTGCTCGACGTGCGCCGTTCCGCCGGTGCACTCGAGGCCCTCCTCGCCGATGCGGACGTGGTCGTGCTCGGATACCGGCCTGATGCGCTGGCGGGGCTCGGGCTCTCCCCCGCCCGGCTCGCACTCCGGCATCCGCATCTCGTGATCGCGACGCTGCAGGCCTGGACGGAGCCCGACCGCCGCGGGTTCGACAGCCTCGTCCAGGCCTCCTCCGGGATCGCCTGGGCCGAGTCCGCCGAACCCGGGGTTCCCGGAGCGCTACCCGCCCAGGGACTCGACCACTCCGCCGGGTATCTCCTCGCCGCCGGCATCGTGCGAGCACTCCAGCGACGAGCGGACACCGGGGAATGCTGGAGCGTGTCCACCTCGCTGCGACGCGTCGCCGCCGAGCTCCTCGGCCTTCCCCGCAACCTCCGAAGCGCCGGGTCGGCGCCGGAGACGGCCGAGACCCAGGACTTCCTCGTCGGGGCGCGCACGGTCACGACCGTGATCCCCGCAGTGCGCTGGCCCGGCGCACCCGAACGGTTCGCCGCCCCGCGTCCCTGGGGCGCCGACGCGCCGGCCTGGTGGTGACCCCTCAGTCGGCCGAGCGCGCCCAGAACGGCAGGAGCAGGCAGAGCAGCAGAGTCGCGGCGCCCCAGAACGCGGTCGCCGGCACCAGCACGCGATAGATCAGGTGCGGCAACGTGAAGTCCGCGCCGAACGGCCCGAGCAGTGCGATGCCGAGCAGCCCCGCCACGAAGAGCGTCGCCGGAAGCGACAGCCACCAGACGATTCGCACCCACCCCGGCGTCCGTCGCACCGCGGTCGCCGCCGGTCGCCTCCGCAGCCACCGCAGCGCGAAGACCCCGATCACGAGCAGGCCGCCGACGCCCGACGCGTACTGCAGCCACTTGTATCCGGGCAGCGGCCCCCAGCGCTCGTCGAGCACCGGGAGCAGATCGACGCCCCAGCGCCCCTCATGGGTGAACCCGTCCCAGGCGATGTGGGAGAGCACACCGAGCATGAGGGAGAGCACCACGAGGAGCGTGCCGAACCGCTCCCCGGGCGCGAACGTCTCCCGCAGCGCGACCATCCCGCGACGTCTCCACTCCGCGGGCAGCCGGCCGGCCACGGAGGCCGGAGCCAGCTCGACCGCGGCGGGTCGCAGCACCAGCCGCCAGAGCAGCAGCAGAGCCGCGGCGATCAGCGTCGTCCAGGCGATGTTGACCGTCGAGTGCGTGAAGGCGTAGTCCGGACCGAACCGTCGGACGAACAGCGGCAGGTCCGGCGTCATGGCGCCGATCGCGATCGCTCCGGGGACCAGGGGCGTGCGGACGAACGGCAGCGCGACGACCGCGTGGCTCGGAGTGAACGGCATGTCGCCGAAGGTATCAACCGATCGACGTCGGGTCTGTCAGCCCGCGCTCAGCCGCGGCGGTAACGACGAACGCGCGCCTCCGCCGGCGGATCGCCCAAAACACCGCCGACCCCGCGGTCCAGATGCCGCAGGCCGGCGGGAGCGTCCGGTACGCGAGCGACGACTGCGCGTACGCCGAGGTCGGCGGGCCGAAGATCAGCACCCCGATCAGCCAGGCGATGACGAGCAAGGCCGGTAGCGTGAGCCACGAGATCAGCCGTCCACGGCCGGAGAGGGTGCGCGGATCGTCGCCGACCGGGGTGCGGCGGACCCACACGATCAGAGCGATCGCGAGCACGAGCAGCCCTCCGAAGCTCGACAGGTACTGCATCCAGGAGTAGCCGGTGAGAGGACCCCACATCTCCTTGAGCCCCGGGAGGAACTCCACTCCACGGCGTCCGGTGTGCGTGAAGCTGTCCCAGAGCAGATGACTGAGCACGCCGAGCAGCAGCGCGAGCACCACGATCGACGGCCCGAAACGTGACGAGGGCAGGAACGCCTCCCGCAGAGCCGGAGCGCCGACGCCCTGCCACCGCACCGGCAGCCGGCGGGAGATCGCCCCGGGCAGCAGCTCCACCGAGGCCGGGCGCAGGAGCATTCGCCAGAGCGCATACAGCACCGCGGCGATCACCGTGGTCCAGACGACGTTGGCGGTGGAGTGCGTGAACTCCGACCCCTCGGTCAGGCCGGGGATGAAGAGCGGCAGATCCGGCGTCATCGCGCCGATCGCCACCGCCGCGGGAACCAGCGGAGTGCGCAGGAACGGCAGGGCGACGATCGCATGGGCCGGTGTCAGCGGCATGGCGTCAGCCGATGAACAGCCCGGCGAGGGTCTTCTTGCCGCGGCGCAGGACAGAGACGCCGCCGGGCAGCGAGCCCTGCACGGTCACGCTCTCGTCTTCGACACGGACGCCGTCGAGAGACACCCCGCCCTGCGAGATCGCGCGGCGGGCCTCCGACACGCTCGAGACCAGTCCGGTCGACACCAGCGCCTCCGCCACCGGGGTGCCGGCACCGATCGTGGCATGCGGAAGCTCCTCCAGGGCCGTCCGGAGCGTCGCCGCGTCGAGCGACGAAAGGTCGCCCTGTCCGAAGAGCGCCTCCGAGGCGGCGATCACTGCTTCCGTCGCCTCCCGACCGTGCACGGTGGCGCACACCTCGAAAGCGAGGCGCTTCTGCGCGGCGCGACGGAAGGGTTCCGCCTCGACCAGTGCAGCGTACTCGTCGATCTCGGCCCGGGTGAGGAAGGTGAACACCTTGAGGCGCTCGATCACGTCGGCGTCCGCGGTGCTCAACCAGAACTGGTACATCCGGTAGGGGCTGCACATCTCGGCGTCGAGCCAGATCGCATTGCCCTCGCTCTTGCCGAACTTGGTGCCGTCGCTGTTGGTGATCAACGGCGTGCCGATCGCATGGACCGACGCACCTTCGACGCGGTGGATCAGATCGGTGCCGCTGGTGAGGTTTCCCCATTGGTCGCTGCCGCCGGTCTGCAGCACGCAGTCGTACTGCCGGAAGAGCTCGAGGAAGTCCATCCCCTGCAGGATCTGGTAACTGAACTCGGTGTAGCTGATGCCGGCGTCGGAGTTGAGCCGGGCGGCGACCGCGTCCTTCTTCAGCA
The DNA here is from genome assembly GCF_040394595.1 of Microbacterium sp. Lineage (GTDB taxonomy): Bacteria > Actinomycetota > Actinomycetes > Actinomycetales > Microbacteriaceae > Microbacterium. The sequence continues at coordinate 2,894 of NZ_JBEBSA010000033.1, read as the reverse complement.
TCGTGCCCACACGGTAGTGCTTCCCGATCTCGCGGAGGAAGTCGATCGCGGACATCGGCGCGGTCCAGTCGAGGTTGTTGACCATGCGCGCGGCGTTCTCGCCCTCGAAGCTGAGGAACCGCTCGACCTGCGTGCGCAGTCGGCCGACCCACTCTTCCACGGTCTCCCGGGTGTTCAGCGTGCGCTCCGCGGTGGGGCGCGGGTCTCCGATGAGACCCGTCGAGCCGCCGACGAGGCCGAGCGGCTTGTGCCCGGCGAGCTGGATGCGCCGCAGAGTGAGGAGCTGGACGAGGTTCCCCAGGTGGAGGCTCGGCGCCGTCGGATCGAACCCGCAGTAATACGTGATCGGGTCCCCGGCGAGCAGGGCGCGCAGCGCCTCCTGGTCGGTGGACACGTGGACGAGGCCGCGCCACACGAGCTCGTCCCACACGTTCTCGAACGTGGGGTCGAGCGCCACCGGCGCGGTCGTCAGAGCGGGTTCAGACACGCGTTCCAGGCTATCAGCGCGGTGACGTCGCCTCCGACGTCAGACGTGCGCCGCCCACCAGACGAGCATCGCGCCGCCGAGGGCCATCACCCAGCTGACCAGGCTGCCCACCAGGAAGTACTCGGCCCGCGAACCGGTGACGCCGTCCTTCGAGATCTCCGGGAATCGGACGATCCCCTTGGCGGCGAGCATCGCCGCCAGCAGCGGGTACGCCGTGGTGAGCGTCAGAAGGAAGACCAGAAGACGTTCGAGAGGACCGATCAGGCGGCCGCCCTTGAATCCGCCGGGCACCGCGGCCGTCTCCGTCCCCGCCGGCGGGGACGGATTCTCGCCACCGGCGCCGTCGAGCCCGCCGCGGCCGGGCAGCGGGGGCCGGGCGGGCGTGGGGAAGGGCGGCGGCGCGGTGGCGGAGGGAGGTGCCGCCGGAGGCGCGGGGACACCGGAGGGCGCGGAGAGCATCGGAGGCGCGGGCGCCAGGGCGGGTGCCGTCGGCGGGAGGGGCGCGGAGGCGGGTGCCGCTGGGGGCTCGTCGGGGAGGGGCCGGTCGATGTCGGCGGGACGCCAGGCCCGCTCCCCCGCGAGCGCGGTGCGCACCACGAGGTTGCCCGACTCGAGCAGGAAGACGATGACGCCGAGCACGAGCACCGCGAGGTCGAAGGAGATGGGGCCGAACGGCGACCGCACGTCCCACACCCCGCCGATGATGCCGGTCTCGGTCCGGCTACCGAGCAGCACCACGGAGAGGGCGCAGAGCACGGCCAGCGCGACCGCGGGCCAGAAGCCGGCCCGGGAACGACCCCGATCCGGCATCGCCCAGGGCCAGGCGACGGCGACGACGACCGCGATGAACATCGGCACGATCGCGCCGCTGAGACCCCCGATCACGAGCACCGCCACGACGACGGCGAGGTGCCCGATCCATTCGCGCTTCCGCGGGACGAACTGACGCACCAGGTCGACGCCTCCGACCGCGAGCAGAGCGAGACCGGCGAGGATCATGACTCCTCCCCCGCCAGCTGCGACATCCCGTCGAGGAGCGAGGCGGCGGCGGCGGTGCGCAGCGCCTTGGACACGGCGGCCTGCGTGATGCCCTCCTGATCGGCGAGTGCGCGCTGCGACATCCCGTCCAGGCGTCCGCAGACGAGACGGCGCTCGCGCTCGCTCATCCGCGCGACGAGCTCGTCGCGCGCGAGGAGGTATGCGTTGGATGCCGCGATCGTGGTGTCCATGACCTCATCCTGCCCCGGGGCTCCGACAATCCAGGTGCGCATATGCGGCACGGCGCGCTGCTGCCGCTGATGCACTCGCTCGATGGCCGCGCGCGCGGCATACCATCCCGGTCCGTCGGAGAGCTCCCGATGTGTGGAGGCGATCGGACGTATCCCGCCGATGCCGATGCCGAAGCGCAGCCCGATCCCCTCCGGGAGCGCCAGCTGCACCCGCAGGAGCGCGTTCAGGCACACGCCGAGATCCCGGTAGACGCCCTGCAGCTCGTCGCCTACTGTGGGCGACAGCGGCTGCTCCGCTCCGGGGTGCCGCTCTTCGAGCTCCGCGATCGTCTCATCCAGCGCCTGCTGCGCCGACGCCCGGTCGCTGAGCCGGCGGGATCCGATGATGTCCGCGATCACTGCGATGACCATCGCATAACTATAACACGACTATTTCAGAAATATAACCTCAGGAGTTCTTTTTGAGCGGAACAACCCCGGAACCCGTCGACTGGTCAGAGGGCGCCTGGACCGCGGAGCCCGCCGAAATCCGCCTCGACGGGAGCCTGTTCGTCACCGCCGCGGAGGGAAGCGACGCCTGGCGGCGCACCGCGTACGGCTTCGTGCACGACGACGCGCACGGACTCTGCGCTCCCCTGGCGGTCGGCGAGGCCATGGAGGTCTCCTTCCGCGCCCCCTGGAACGGCCAGTTCGACCAGGCCGGAGTCCTCGTGCGCGTGGACGCCGAGCACTGGGTGAAGGCCGGCGTGGAGTACGCCGATCGGCACCTCGGCCTCGGCGCCGTGGTCACCGACCGCAGTTCCGACTGGTCGATCGGGTTCGTGGACGACTGGATCGACGCCGAGATCACGGTGCGAGTGAGCCGTTGGCCGGATGCGCTCATCGTCCGCGCCCGTGCCGACGACGGGGACTGGCGCCTCGTCCGGGTCGCCCCCTTCGAAGAGTCTGCCGTCGCCGAGGCCGGCCCCTTCCTCGCCGCCCCGACGCGCGCGGGCCTCACCGTCGAGTTCACCCGCTGGCTTCGGACCGCGGCCGACGCCTCCCTGCACTGACCCCGCCCGCAGCGTACCCCGTCGCGCACGCCGTCTATTCGTCACAAAGTCCCGCAATTCGGAGCAGATTACGGGACTTTGTGACGAATAGACGGACCGGACGGGACGCCCCGCGGATGCAGAACC
>NZ_JBEBSA010000032.1:0-8423 GCF_040394595.1 Microbacterium sp. | reverse complement strand
TGACGACCCCTTCCTTACCATGGAAGTGCTCTGCCACTGAGCTATCGGGGCGTGCCACCCGTCTCCGGGCAACCAGACAACAATACCATCAAGAGCGGCCGGTCAAGAAACCGGGGTGACTCCATCGTGTCGTCCCGCGTTCTTCCGCATCCAGGGAAGCGGATCGATCGGCGAGCCGTTGATGATGATCTCGAAGTGCAGGTGCGCACCGTACGAGTGCCCCGTGTTGCCGACGAGGCCGATGACCTGGCCGACCTTCACGTGGTCGCCGGTCTTCACGCGCATCGAGCCGTGCTGCATGTGCGCGTAGTGGCTGGTGACCAGCTTCCCGTCGATCATGTGATCGATGTAGATGGTCACGCCGTAGCCGCCGCCCGACTCCGTCGCCTGGCGGACGACACCGTCGGCGATGGCCTGGATCGGTGCGCCGTTGCCGGGCACCAGGTCGATGCCCGCATGCAGACGACCCCAACGGGTGCCGTACGGCGAGCTCATCGACACTCCGACGGCGAAGGGCCACTGGATCGACGCCTCCGGGTCGTTCGTGTAGAGGCTGTCGGAGTACTTGATGCCTTCCTCGGCGGCGAGGTCGACGAGCGAGACGGTCGAGTAGTCGTCCGGCCGCACGATCTCCTCGTTCTTCACGTCGGAGGAGGCGACATATGCCTGGATCTCGGCGTCGGAGGCCTTGTTCGCCTGCTCGGTCGCCGCCAGAGTGGCGACGGCCTGTGCACCGTCGCCCTGGACACCGGCGACCGCGGCGGCGGGGAGGGTCATCGACACGGCGATGAGTCCGGCGATCCCCATCACGCCGAGGGTCGCACCCGCGGCGGCGACCTTGCGCATCACGCGCGGACGTCGGGACGCCTGATGGGCCGGCGCCGGCGCGTCCTCGGCGGGGTCGCGCGGCGCGGATGCCACGAAGGTGTCGTGACCGCCGAAGCCGAAAGCCTCGGCGGCGGCGCTGAACCGGTCCGACGCGTCGTCGCGCGGTGCGGCAGGCTCGAAGACGACGCCCTCCGAGGAGAGCGGCACCTCGGCGGCGGCCTCGCGGTCGACCATCGGGGTCTCCGCCTCGGCACCGGCGACGAAACGCTGGCGCTCACGCATCTGGCGACGGGTCAGGGGCGCGGCGGCATCGGCGGGGGAGATCGACGCTTCCGAAGGGACGGGGACTGCTGCGGCGGGCGCGGAGCTCCGTCGGGTCGGCCGGCTCTGGGGCGCAGAGGCGGCCTCATGTTCTTCAAGGGGCAAAAGAAGATCTCTCGTCGTACGTTCAAGCGCGGGGGTGCTCGATCGCTTTCGTCATCGGGTCACGAAAGTAACGATCGGATAAACGATAGCGGGTTCCGGCTGGGAATGCCATGAGCCGCCCCCGATTCAGCCACCGTCCGGACAAAAATCACCCCGGGGTTCACCCTTCCACCAGCAGGGCTCCGAGCCGCGCGTGCACATCGGCTCCACCGGCGAAGAGCAGCGGTCGAGGAGCGTCGGTGTCGATCCGGCTGACCAGTCCCCCAGCCTCCTCGACGAGGATCCTGCCGGCCGCGAAGTCCCAGGGCTTCAGGCCCCGTTCGAAGAACCCGTCCATGCGCCCGGCCGCGACGTACGACAGATCGAGGGCCGCGGAGCCGATGCGCCGGAGATCGCGCGCCATCGTCATCACCCGACGCACGGTCGCGAGGTCGCCGTCGTGCGTGGCCGGGTCGTAGCCGAAGCCCGTGGCGAGCAGTGCTCCGGCCGGGGTCTCCGACGTCACCGCCAGCCTCTCGCCGCGGAACACCGCACCCTCTCCGCGGACGGCGGTGAACAGCTCACCGAGGGCCGGCCCGTACACGGCGGCCGCGACCCCCTCCCAGGCATCCGGCTCCGGCGTCCCCTCGACCACTGCGATGCTCACGGAGTAGGCGGGGATGCCGTAGGCGTAGTTGACGGTGCCGTCGATCGGGTCGACGACCCAGGTGATCCCGGATGACCCTTCCCCCGCACCCGACTCCTCACCCAGGAACCCGTCGTCGGGCCGTTCGGCGGCGAGACGATCCCGGATCAACTGTTCGACCTCGCGGTCGGCGTCGGTGACGATGTCGGCCAGGGTGGACTTCGTCGCAGCGAGCGAGACGCCCTCCGCACGCCGCCGGGCCGCGAGGTCCCCCGCCTCGACCGCGATGTCGGCGGCGAGCGCGCCGAGGTCGACCGCGAGCGTCATCGCGCCCCCGCCTTCGCCGCGAAGGCCGCCACGCGGGCGCGGGCGTCCTGCGTCTCGAAGGCGGCGCCGATCGTGCGGGCCTCCTCCTCGAGCTGGGCGGCGAACGATCTCTCGGTGCGGCTGCGGATCAGGCGCTTGGCCTCGCCGTAGGCCCCGGCGGCACCCGCCAGCCAGAACCGCGCGATCTCCTCGGCGCGCACCTGCACCGCGAGGGTCTCCGCGGCCGCGTCCTCCCCCGCCACCGCCTCGGCGACCAGACCCCACTCGACGGCCTCCTCGGCGGAGAGGAGCCGGTCCTGCAGCACCAACTGCAGCGCGCGCCGCTGGCCGACCGCGTGGGCGAGCTGCGCCGATACCGAGAGGTCGGGGGTGAGGCCGATGTTCGCGTAGAGGCTGCCGACCTTCGAGCGGGAACCGATCACCGCGTAGTCGCTGCAGAGCAGGATCCCGAGGCCGCCCCCGGCCGTGGTCCCATGCGCCGCGGCGACGACGGGGACCGCCGACTCGGTGAGCGAGCGGATGCCCTCGTTGATGATCCCGGCGAAAGCGGTGATCTGCTCACCGGAGCCCATCGTCGTCGCCATGTCGATCACATCGCCCCCCGCGCAGAACGCGGGCCCGGCGGCGTCGATGATGATCGCGCGCACGTCGTCGCGCCCGACGGCCTCGGCCGTCACCTCGCGCCAGGCCTCGGCGAGCTCTCCGTTGAAGGCGTTCAGGCGGGCGGGGCGATTGAGCGTCAGGCGCGCCAGCCCCTCGTCGACGGTGAACAGGATGGCGTCGCTCATGGCGTCTCCCTCGATACGCGGACCGTGTGCTCTCAGGCTACCCGCCACCGCACCGCCCGGCGTCCGACCGTCACCCCTCCGACAGCACGCGTCCGACGAAGTCGTGCATCCGGCGGCGGGTGCCGTCGAGGCGCATGTCGGCCTGGCCGGGAGCCCGCACCTCGTTGGGCGCGAGCGGATGCGCGAGCCGCACGTTCTCGTGGCAGGACAGATCGGCGCAGATGTAGGTGCCGACGCTGTCCCCTCTCTTCCCCCGCTCCCCCGCGCGCCGGGCAGAGAACAACGCCACCTGGTCGCCGGGCTGCAGCGTGTGGCAGATGTTGCACATCCCCGAGCGCGTGCGCCCCGGGCCGTTCGTGTTCAGCAGCACTCCGCACAGTCGCCCCTCCTGCTCCAGCACGACGTACCCGCGACGCGGTGTCTGCGGATCGCGCCAGGCGAAGAAGTCGAGGTAGTCCCAGTCGACCAGGAGGAAGTCGTGCGGCATCTCGATCAGGCGGAGCTCTTCCGCTTCCGCGTTGACGAAGGAGGCGCGGACGTCGGCATCGGTGAGCGCTCGCATCCGTTCAGTCTAGGCAGGCGTCAGCTCCGTGCAGCGGTTCCGCACGCGTCATCAGTTGAGGGCGGCGAACGAGGCGATCGCCACCCAGCCGAGCACGGCCAACCCCGCGGCGACATGGACCAGCATCCGCTGCATCGGCGACATCCGACGCCAGGAGAGCCAGCACACCACCAGGACGAGCAGGCAGACGCCGGTGCCGCTGAGCGCCCAGATCGTTGACGGCCAGCCCGTCTGCCAGGCCTGAGTGCTCCCGTCCGCCATGTCGTAGACGCACCGACGGCCGGCGGGGAGGAACGTGCTGTCGGCGTGGAACCGGAGGTTCTCCAGACTCCCCACCGTCCCAGGCGGGGCACCGCTCGAACATGCGGTGTAGGCCTCGCGATGCTCCAGCAACTGGCCGAGGAGCGCCCACCAGACCGGCAGCATTCCGACGAAGCCGATGAGGACGAGGAGCGACCATCGTGCACCACCGGTCGTCTGCCGGATGCCACGCCGCTGCACCACCGCCATCATGCCGGACCGGGGCGTTCTCCGGGGGCCTCGCCTGCGGCGAGCGCCCTGCGCGCCGTTCTCCTTCGAACTCGATTCCTCATGCCCGCCCCTCCGCGTCGCTCCCGGGGCGCACATCGCGACCTCGCCCCGGCCTCCACCATAGGAAGCAGAGCCGCAAGACCGGTGTGAGCCCTCCGCCGGGAGCCCGTGCCCTCAGCGCACAGGCGGGCCCATCGCGGAGAGCCCTCCGGCGATACGACGAGCATGCCCGGCGTAATCGAACCGATCACCGGCCAGGTTCCGCTGCTCCCCCTGTTCCGCCATGATCGCCCCCCACAGCATCTCGAAGACATGGAACAGCCACGTCCCCTGCGCAAGTGCCCGCAGGTCCGCGCGGTCGCCTGCGCGGCCGACCGCCTGGAGAAAGCGGATCGTCTGCTGTCGATCGAGACCGGCGTCCGACACGACGGTGGCCAGATCGAACCAGCCGTCACCGGCACCGGCGAACTCGTAGTCCACAAGCCACAGCCGGTCGCCGTCGTCGATCACATTGTTCGCCCAGAGGTCATGGTGAGTGAGACAGGGCTCGTACCGCCGATCGGCGGAACGCTCGGCATGGACTGCGGCGAGCGTCACGCGCAGCCTGCCGACGTCGAACCCGAACCGGGTCGGATCCTCCACGCCATCGAGCATCCGGTCGACGCGTTCCGTGGTGCTCGGCACGCCGGCGGGAGGAGGACAGGCCAGCAGCCGGCGGATGAGGTCGTGCCCCCGGGAGGCGCCGACACCCGTCCAGCCCGCGCCGGTCCACGGGCTCGGCGTCGTGATGAACGGCGTCAGCAGGACCCCCTCTTCGGTCGAGGCGATCGGCGCGGGTGTCAGCTCTGCGGCGGCGGCCGCGGCCAGGACGATCGTCTCCTCCCTCCTGAGGACGCCGAGCCGATCCGCTGTGCGGGGGCGGGGTCTCCGAGCCACGAAGCGTTCCTCGGTGGCGGTGTCGACGAGGACGGTGACGTCATTGTTCAGGCTGTGCAGAGCTGCGGTGCGTTCTACATCCACACGCCACGCCACGCCCGGAAGAACCTCCGACCATTCGGCGCCAGTTCCGTGATCCCCAGGCCACATGGAAGGGAAATCTATCCAAACATCGGACCTCTTGCAAGATCGATGACCCAAGATGGCGGCCGGCGTCGCGCGGAGACCCTGACGACCCTCGGTCACGGGCGGTGCGAGGCCCGCGGAGAACGACGGAAGGACCCGACCGACGCGGTCTGGGCCCTTCCGTCTCCTGCGGGTGGCAAGTGAGGGATTCGAACCCCCGAAGCATAACGCGGCTGATTTACAGTCAGCTCCCTTTGGCCGCTCGGGCAACTTGCCATGCACACCCGTCCGACTTGACCAGCCAACCGGGGGCGCGAACACCAATCATACCTGCCGCACCCGGGTCGCCGGAAATCGACTCAGCTTCCCTGCACGCCGCGGGAGGATTCCGCCAGCGACTCGGGCGTGCGCAGCAACCCTCCCTCGGCACGGCAGGTCGCGGCGGCGATCAGCATGGCCCGGTCGAGGAGCTGCTGCCAGCCCTTCAGCGTCTCCGGAGCGCCGCTCGCCAGACCGGCGGCGACCGCCGCGAGCGTGGCGTCTCCGGCGCCCACGGTGTCGACGATCCGTCCCGGCAGCTCGGCGATCGGCGCGGTCACGAGGCCGGCGTCGGAGTCGAGCACGGCGCCGTCGGCTCCCGCGGTCGCGAGGACGGCGGGCACCCCGAGCATCCGCAGCCGGGAACGGAGCCCGTCGAGGTCGCCGTCGTAGAGCAGGGTCGCGTCGTCGGCGCCGACCTTGATCAGCTCCGCCCGCACCGCGAGCCGCTCGAAGCCGCGCACGAACTCGCCGCGATCCGCGAGCATCCCCGCACGCGGGTTCGGGTCGATCGCCAGGCGCGCACCGGCGACCGCGTCGGCGAGGGCGTCGACCTCCTCCGGAACGTCGAAGGGGAAGCAGCTGACAGCGACGATCCCGGCAGCCTCGATCGCGTCGCGGGCCTCGACGCCGTAGCGGATGCTGCGCCGCTGCGCGGCTTCGTTGAACACGTATTCCGGCTCCCCGCCCGGCCCCTTGCTCACCACCGCCCGGGACGAACCGCGTGTCGACGGGCTCTCGATCAGGGCGACGCCGTGATCGTCCAGGTACTCGCGGATGTGGTCGCCGGCGGCGTCCGCCCCCACCATCGCGATCAGCGTGACCGGCATCCCGAGTCGTCGCAGCCCCACCGCGACGTTCAGCGCAGCGCCGCCGACCAGCTCGCGCACACCGCCGTCGTCATGGATCTCGTCGATCAGCGCGTCTCCGATGACCACCGCGCTCAGGCTCTTGCTCATCAGGCGAGACTATCGCCCTCCTCCGACGCCGACGACCGCCGTTCGGATCGCCGGGAGCGCATCCTCGCCGCCACCGCCCGCCGGCGCTACTCTGACGCCATGAGAGCAGCACCCGCGATCTCCGCCGCATGCCTCGTGCTCGCCGCCGCCCTGCTCGGCGGCTGCACCGGCTCGCCGTCCGCGCCGCGCACCGAGTCGCCCTCCCCCTCCGGATCGCCGTCGACGGGCTCCACGCCGACTCCCACCCCCACGCCGACGTCCACGCCGGTGGCCCTGCCCTCCGACTGCCGGGCGATCCTCTCCGACGCCGTGCTCGCGCAGCTGAAGGACGTGCCGCTCAACGACAAGGCCTTCGGCCCCTCCGGCAAGCAGGCCGACGGATCACTCACCTGCGTGTGGGCGGATCCGCGCGCCGACACCACCTCCCTCGTCACGAAGATCTCGCATCGGGACCGCGGCCCCGCGCTCGAGATGCTCAACAAGCTCATGGAGGAGGGATTCCGCTGCTATACGCCCACCGAGGGCGTGCGCTGCGAGAAGACCTGGAAGGACGAGCGATACCCCGTGACCGACGGACGGACGCTGTTCTGGCGCGGCGGAGTGCTCATCGACACCCAGTACTCCAACCTCGCTCCGACGGGCTACACCGACGCGATCGTCGCCCACCTCTGGCCCTGACGTCGCACGAGACACGGAGAAGGCCCCGGATTCCGAAGAATCCGGGGCCTTCTCCTCAATCGGCTCGGCCGAACGAGCAAGCTCGTTCGGCTCTCGCCTCAATCAGTTGTACGTACCGGGGGTGATGTCGTCGGTCGAGAACGCGTCGAAGTCGACATAGCCGAAGTCGCCGTCGGCGTACGCCCCGTCGGATGCGAAGATCCGGTTCGGGTAGCGCTCGCTCTTGGCCTCCTCGGTCGCCTCCACCGTGATGTCACGGTACTTCGACAGACCGGTTCCGGCCGGGATGAGCTTACCGATGATGACGTTCTCCTTGAGACCGACCAGCGGGTCGCGCTTGCCCTCCATCGCGGCCTGCGTGAGCACGCGGGTCGTCTCCTGGAAGGACGCGGCCGACAGCCAGGACTCGGTGGCCAGCGACGCCTTGGTGATACCCATCAGCTCCGGACGGCCCGAGGCGGGCTTGCGGCCCTCCGACACGGCCTCGCGGTTGATCTGCTGGTAGCGCTTCTGGTCGACCATCTCGCCGGGGAGCAGGGTCGTGTCGCCGTGGTCGACGACGGTGACCTTGCGCAGCATCTGGCGCACGATGACCTCGATGTGCTTGTCGTGGATCGGCACACCCTGCGAGCGGTACACGCCCTGCACGCCGCCGACGAGGTACTTCTGCACCTCGCGGGCACCCTGCACGCGCATGACCTCCTTGGGGTCGAGCGTTCCCACCTGCAGCGGCTGACCGACCGAGACGTGCTGGCCGTCCTCGACGAGGAGCGTCGCACGCTTCAGCACCGGGTAGACCACCTCTTCGTCGCCGTTGTCGGGCGTGAGGATGACCTTCTTCTGCTTCTCGTTCTCCTCGATCGTGATGCGGCCGTCGGCCTCGGCGATCGGGGAGGCGCCCTTCGGCGTACGAGCCTCGAAGAGCTCCTGCACACGGGGCAGACCCTGGGTGATGTCATCCGCCGACGCCGAACCACCGGTGTGGAAGGTACGCATCGTCAGCTGGGTTCCGGGCTCACCGATCGACTGGGCCGCGATGATGCCGACGGCCTCGCCGATGTCCACGGTCTTGCCGGTCGCGAGCGAGCGGCCGTAGCACTGCGCGCAGACGCCGACGGCCGAGTCGCAGGTGAGGACCGAGCGGACCTTGATGGTCTCGACACCGGCCGCCACGAGCTTGTCGATGAGGACGTCGCCCACGTCGTCGCCCGCGGAGGCGAGGACGTCGCCCGCCGCATTCACGACATCGGAGGCCAGCGTGCGGGCGAACACCGAGTTCTCGACGTTCGCGTCGCGCACCAGCTCGCCCTGCGAGTTGG
>NZ_JBEBSA010000031.1:0-9865 GCF_040394595.1 Microbacterium sp. | reverse complement strand
ACCCGGTGCCGAAACCGCGCCCGCCACGCACCGGGAGGACGGGATCGCACCGGGAAGACAAAACCCCGCATCGCACCATCGGACGGGTAGGGAAAGGTGCCACGGCGCATCGCGCCCCGCGCCCGCCCGACCTCCCTGCAGCTTCCCGCCGACCCGGTACCGAAACCGCGCCCGCCACGCACCGGGAGGACGGGATCGCACCGGGAGGACGGAACACGCCGGGAGGACGGAACACGCCGGGAGGACGGAACACACCGGGAGGACGGGACGCACCGGGACGCGGGAGCGGGCCCCGCCATGCTCAGGGGGCGGACACCGGCCGCGGAGCCGCCCCGGTGAGCTCGGCCTCGACCGCCGCATCCTCCGCCGCCGACCCGGCCGCCGAGGACGCGTGGGAGGTGCGCGCGAGGACGAGGCCGATCACGCACTGGGCGATCGCTCCGACGAGCAGCAGCGCGAGCACGAAGCCCCACGATCCCCCGGCCCCGTGCCAGGCGCCCGCGCCGAGCGGGCCGACGGTCGCCACCGCGTATCCGACCCCCTGCGCCACGGCGGACACCCGCGCCGAGTCGGACGGCCCGTCGCCGATCCGGGCGATGAGCGCCAGCACCAACGGGAAGGCGCACATCCCGATGCCCAACAGCACGGCCCAGAGCTCAGGCGCCGCGGCGGGGGCGACCCAGAAGCCGATCATCCCCGCGGCGCTCGCGAGGCCGACGATGAGCACGCCGACGCGCAGTCGCGCCGCAGTGCGGGAGAGGGCGACGATCACCACCGTCGCGGGGATGCCCAGGGCCATCGCGAGCCCCAGCAGCACCCCGGCCCTCGTCTCCGCGATGCCCGCGTCGATCGCGATCGTGGGGAGCCAGCCCATGATCACGTAGCTCGACAGCGCCTGCAGGGCGAAGAACGCGGTCAGCGCCCAGGTTCCCCCGGGCAGCGGACCGCGCTCGGCCTTCGGCGGAGCCGGGATCGCCGCGTCCACTCCCGCGCGACGTGCCACGACCGTCCACACGACGACCGCCAGCACCGCCGGGACGGCCCAGGCACCGAGACCGAGGGAGGCCGACCCGAAGGCATGGGCGACCGGGACCGCTGCTGCCGCGGCGGCGGCGGCACCGAGGGACATGACCGTCGTGTACGCAGTGGTCACCGCGCCCACGCGTCCTCCGGCGGTGGCTCGGACGAGCGCCGGCAGCAGGATGTTGACGACGGCGAGACCCGCGGTGGCGATCACCGTGCCGGCGACCACCGCGACCGGAGACGGGACGATGCGCAGCAGCATCCCCGCGGCGAGCGCGGACACGCCCCACGACACCGCGCTCCCCGCGCCGATGCGGGCCGCGAGCCAGGGGGTGAAGAGTCCGGCGAGCGCGAACATCGCGGTGGGCAGCGCCGGCACGAGCATCGCGGTCGAGGGCGTGAGCGCACCATCGCCGACGAGCAGGGTGAGCAGCGCACTGGCGCTGGTCACGGCGAGGCGCAGATTGACCGCGAGCAGCAGCAGCGCGGTGAGCACGAGCGCGAAGGAGGGGCGTGTGCGAGTCGTCATACAGTCATCCAAACATCATACGTCTTACCATTGGACCTGAACTATGATGGCACAGGTGAGCCTTCAACCGCTGCCCCGCACCTCGCTGACCGATCAGGTCGTCGAGCGACTGCGTGAAGAGATCACCGCCGGCCGCTGGCCCGTCGGCGAGCGGATCCCCGCCGAATCGGAGCTGATGTCCGCGCTCGGGGTGGCCCGCGGCACTCTGCGCGAGGCGCTCCGCGCGCTGCAGTACACCGGGATGCTCGAGATCCGGCGCGGCGACGGGACCTTCGTGCGCGCACGCAGCGAGGTGCCCGGCGCCCTCGCCCGCTCCGGCGCCGCCCTTTCGCACGTGCTCGAGGCCCGCGCCGCGCTCGAGCCCTCGCTCGCGCGCCTCGCCGCGGAACGTGCCGACGAGGAGGACATGGCCCGCATCGCCGACGCTCTGAGGGTGCGCGCCGAAGCGGACGACGACGCCTGGGCCGACGCCGACGCGGCGGTGCATCAGGCGATCGCCGAGGCCGCCGGCAACCCGATCCTCTTCGAGGTGTATTCGGCCCTGCTGCCCCGGTTGCGCGACTCCATGAGCGGGGCGATGCGTCGCGAGGGGTTCTGCCGCAACGAGCCGCGCGGCCATGACGAGGTGCTCGAGGCGATCAGGCGCCGCGACGGCGATGCCGCCGCGGCCTCCGCCCAGGCCAACCTCGAGGCGACCTCCGCATGGGACGACGCGACCCCATAGCAAGCCGACGCGCCGTGGTGCGACCGCCCGCGACCCGGCTCAGTCGAGCCGGATGACGGCCTCCGCGATCGGTGCATGCCGCACGACGCCCGCCTCATCCCAGAGGCCGAGACGATGCAGGGTGGCGATGCGGAACACCAGCGCTCGCAGCAGCAGATCGCGCCAGTCCGCGAATCCCCGGTCTCCGGCCAGCGTCGCCGGTGATGCGCCATGCCAGCACACGGCGTCCACGACGGCGACAGCGGGCCCGAACCCCGCGGGCCGCCAGTACGGCGCCCAGTCGATGATGGTCGGCGGATGCCCGTCGGCGAACAGCACGTTCCCCAGCAGGTCTCCGTGGACGACCTGGCTGCGCGCGGCCACGCCCCGATACTCGTCGATCAGCGCCCGCAGGAACGGGTCCGTCGGCGGGGTGTGCTCGCCCCACGCGATCCGATCGGCGACGCTCCACGCATCGTCCGACTCATCGATGAACACGGGGCGCGCCACCTCGGACAGCACCTCCTGGAACGCGCGCCCTGCGCGGACCACGTCGTCCAGGCGCCGCTCGTCGGCGTGCCCCGGCATCCATGCCATCGCCTGCCAGCCTGCGCACACCCAGGCGCCGTCCCCCGTGGCGATCGGCTTCGGAACGGCGAAGCGCTCGTCCGGCCCCAGCGACGCCAGCATCTCCGACTTCCAGATCGTCTCGCCGTCGCCTTCGGCGGGGCGCAGCACCAGCGGTCCGGAGCGCCAGGTGAGACCGCGCCCGCCGGACAGGAACTCCAGGGGCGCGGTCGCCCCGAACGCCCGGAGCACCTCGCTCGACGGAGGCGTCGGCGCCGGCCGAGCGCTCCGCGGGGCCGATGCGCTCACTCGTCGGTCCAGATGTCCTTCTGGTCGTCGGGCACCGACTCCTCCTGCGGCACGACGAGCACCGAGCGGTGCTGACGGTGTGCGAGGCGCGCGGCGACCGAACCGGTGAAGAACTCGCGGATCGACTCGCCGATCCCGCGCTTGCGGGTGCCGATCACGATGAGCTGCGCGTCGAGCTTGTTCGCGAGCTGCTTGATCGCGAGCGCGGGGTCTCCGACGAGCTGGCGCACGGTCCAGGTGATGCCGGCGCCGGACAGCGCCGTCTCGCACTCCTTCTGCACCTGCTCGAACTCCGCGGCGCCGAGGTCGACGTTCAGGTCGATCGGGGCCGAGTGCACGTAGCCGTCCGGATCCTCGTAGGTCACGAAGCGCGTCACGTCGACGTGCGCGACCACGAGCGGCACCTCGAGCAGCTTCGCGTAGCGCACCGCCTCGCTCAGCACGTGCGCGGGCTGACCGGGCTGGATGCCGACGATCACCGCCTTCTGCAGCGTCGCGTTCTGCGCATTCTCGTCGGACGGGCTGGGGGCGGGTTCTGTCATGAGGATCGTTCCCTTCACCGGTCGCGCAAAGCCTTCGGCCCTGGCGTGCGTGCTATCCTGAATGCTACTCTTACCGGCCTCTCGCCGGTGCCGTGAATAAGACATCGGGCCCCTCACGGCCCGCTGCTGAA
Source organism: Microbacterium sp. (assembly GCF_040394595.1). GTDB lineage: Bacteria > Actinomycetota > Actinomycetes > Actinomycetales > Microbacteriaceae > Microbacterium. The sequence continues at coordinate 6,061 of NZ_JBEBSA010000031.1, read as the reverse complement.
CTCGTAAGGGGGTCTCGCGCATGGGGCGTGGCCGTCAGAAGGCGAAGCACACGAAGATCGCCCGCGAACTCAAGGCGTACAGTCCGGACGTGAACTACGCCGCACTGGAGCGCGAACTCGGGCATCCCAGTTCCGAGGACGACCAGTACGTCGACAAGTGGGCGGACGAATACGCCGACGAAGACGAGGACGAGCTCGAGAAGGCTTGACCTGTCGTCCGTGACAGACCGCTGCTGCTCCTCCGCCGGAGCGACAGCGGTCTCTCGCGTATGAGCACTCCTGCGAGAATGGGCGGGTGCCGAACGTCGTCGCGCTGTACCGCCATCCCGTCAAGGGCTTCACACCCGAGTCGTGCGAGTCGCTGCGCGTGCAGTCCGACGGGCGCATCGCGGGCGACCGCGTGCTGGCCTTCCGCTTCGCGGACGCGGCGACCCCGGAGGACCGCGACGGGCTGGACTACTGGCCGAAGTCGAAGGGGCTCGCCCTCGAGACCTTCCCCGGCCTCGCCGCGCTGCGCCTCTCGTTCGACGAGCACGCGCAACGGGTGCGGATCGTCCACGGCGAGGAGGTACTCGTCGACGCCGCGCTCGACGCCCACGGCAGGGAGGAGCTGACCGAGGCGATGACGCGCTTCGTGCTCGACTCCCCCGACGGGAAGAGGCTGCAGCGCCCCGGCCGCCTGCCGCTCGCGCTGGTCGGCGACGGCGTCCGCTCCCGCTTCCAGGACCGCTCGCGCGGCTACGTGTCCGTGCACAGCACGGCGAGCGTCGAGGCGCTGAGCGCGGCACTGGGGCAGGACGTCGACGATCGCCGGTTCCGTTCGAACGTGGTGATCGACGGCGTGGGCGCGTGGGATGAGCTCGACTGGGAGGGAGAGGTGCGCATCGGCGACGTGACCCTCCGCACCGCGGGACCGATCGTCCGCTGCCTCGCCACGCACGCGAACCCCGACACCGGGGAACGGGATGCGAAGGTGCTGACGACGCTCACCGGCAAGGTGGGTCAGGCGGAGCCGACGCTCGGCCGCCTGCTGCTGCTCGACGGCGTGAACGGCGCCGTCGGCGACGAGGCGGGCACGGGCGGCACGATCCGTGTCGGCGACGAGGTCGTCATCGGCTGATCCTCCCACCGGGGGACGGCGTCACCAGGTGCCGTGCCGGCGCTCCCACTCGTCCTCGACGGTTCCGCGCCGGCCCGCCATCATCCCGGCCGGGATCGCGGCGACCAGCACCGCGGCGATGACGATCAGCGGAATCGTCCACGATCCGGTCGCGCCGTGCAGCACGCCGACGAGCACCGGGAAGACCGCCGCCATCACGTAGCCGGCGCTCTGCACGAAGCTCGACAGCACCACGGCGCTCTCGGCCGTGCGCGAGCGGATGCTGATGAGCACGAGGCTCAGCGGGAACAGCAGGCCCACCAGGCCGAACAGCACGGTCCACAGCCACAGCACCGACGGGTGCGGGGCGAGCAGCATCCCGGTGATCCCGGCGACGCCGCCCAGCGCGCCGATCAGGAACAGCGGCCGGGTGGCCTGGAACCGCACCACCAGCACGGGCACCAGCAGCGAGGCCGGCAGCCCGATGAACGCGAAGAGCGACAGCAGCAGCCCCGCGGTGCCCGAGTTCACTCCGGCGAGGTCGGCGGCGATCGACGGGAACCAGGCGAAGGCGACATAGGCCATGGTCGACGACGTGCCGAACGTCACGGCCAGCGCCCACACCAGGGGTATCCCCGCGAGGCGACGGAACAGCGACCGGTTCTCCGGAGCGGTGACGATCGGCCCGGTCGCCGTGATGGCCGCGGGCTCGGACGCCGCCGGCCTCAGCGTCTCCGGCTCCGCCTGAGGCTCAGGCTCCGGCGGCACGGGCACCACACGGCGGTGGTCGCCACGCAGCAGCATCACCAGCCACGGGATCGTGCCCGCCGCCGCGAACACGCCCCACACGGCCAGCGAGAAGCGCCAGCCCGCGGCATCCGCCACCGGCACGGCGACGAGCGGGGGCACGAAGGTCGAGAACGCCATCGACGTCGTGTAGAGCGTCATCATCGCGCCGATGCGATCGGGGAAGTACTTCTTCACCAGCGGCGGAAGCAGGATGTTCCCCATCCCGACGCCCGCGAAGATGAGAGCCGTCGTCAGCAGCAGCCCGACCGACTCCCCCACCAGCCCGCGGGCGACGAGCCCCACGGTCATCGCGCCGAGCGCGATCACCGCGAGCCGCTCCAGTCCGAGACGACGCTCCAGCAGCGGGGTGAGCAGGCCGAACACGGCGAAGCACACCGGCGGGGCGGTGCCGATCAGGCCGACGACCGCCGAGGACAGCGGGAACTCCGCCCCGATCCGGTCGACGACCGGCGACAGCGACGCCACCGCGGAGCGCAGCGAGAAGGCGCACAGCAGGATGCCGAGCACGGCGAGCGCTCGCCCATGCCACAGCGGCCGCGCGCCCGACGCCGTCACGACGTCTGCGACCTCTCCACCCACTCGAGGTACTCGTCGGTGACCGACCCGGTGACGTAGCGACCGTCGAAGCAGCTCATGTCGAGGTCGGCGAGCTCCGACCCCTCGGTGATCGCGGCCTTGAGGTCGGCGACCTCCTGGAACACGATGTGGTCGCAGCCGAGCTCCTCCGCGATCTCCGGGATCGTGCGGCCGTGCGCGACGAGCTCCTGGCGCGAGGGCATGTTGATGCCGTAGACGTGCGGGTGGCGAACCGGCGGGGCGGCCGAGGCGAAGGTGACCGACAGCGCACCGGCGTCCCGGGCCATCTGGATGATCTGCTTGCTCGTCGTACCCCGCACGATCGAGTCGTCGATGAGCAGCACGTTCTTGCCGCGGAACTCGCTCGACATCGCGTTGAGCTTCTGCCGCACGCTCTTCTTGCGCACCGCCTGCCCGGGCATGATGAACGTGCGCCCCACGTAGCGGTTCTTGTAGAAGCCCTCGCGATACTCGATGCCCAGCTTGCGGGCGACCTCCATGGCCGCCGGGCGGGAGGAATCCGGGATCGGCATGACCACGTCGATCTTCTCGCGCGGGACGTGCTTCGCGATCGTGTCGGCGAGCTTCTCGCCCATCCGCAGTCGGGACTCGTAAACCGAGATGCCGTTCATCACGGAGTCGGGCCGCGCGAGGTACACGTACTCGAACGCGCAGGGGGCCAGCACCGGGGCGGTCGCACACTGCTTGGTGAAGAGCTCCCCGTCGTTCGTGATGAACACGGCCTCGCCGGGGGCGACGTCGCGGACGATCTCGTAGTCGGCGTTCTCGAGCACCAGCGACTCGCTCGTCACGACCCACTCGTCGGCATCGCCCGGGGCCGCGGCCGTGCGGCGCCCGAGGATGAGGGGCCGGATGCCGAACGGATCGCGGAAGGCGAGGAGCCCGTAGCCCGCGATGATCGCGATCACCGCGTAGGCGCCCTCGATGCGCTCGTGCGTGCGGGCGACGGCCTCGAAGATGCGCTCGGGCTCGAGGTCGACCGGCGAGGTGGTGGTCTGCAGCTCGTGGGCGAGCACGTTCAGCAGCAGCTCGGTGTCGCTCGAGGAGTTCAGATGCCGGCGATCGCGCTGCGCCATGTCGGCGGTCAGCTCACGCGTGTTCGTGAGGTTGCCGTTGTGGATGAGGATGATGCCGTAGGGAGCGTTCACGTAGAACGGCTGCGCCTCCTCCTCGCTCGACGCAGTGCCCTTGGTCGCATAGCGCACGTGCCCGAGGCCCACGGTGCCGAGCAGGGAGCGCATGTCGCGGGTGCGGAACGCCTCGCGCACCATCCCCTGCGCCTTGGCCATGTGCATCACGCCACCCGGTTCGGCGGTGGCGATGCCCGTGGCGTCCTGCCCGCGGTGCTGCAGCAGCAGCAGGGCGTCGTAGATGTCCTGGTTGACCGGGCCGTTCCCGACCATTCCGACGATGCCGCACATGGGGTGTTATCTCGCTCCGTCCGCGTAGGCGCCCACCAGGCGCACCGCACCGCCGTCGACGCCCTTGGCGCCCTGCTCGAAGTCCCCGGCCGGGGCCGCGCCGAGGCGCACCTCTCCCACTTGCCAGGCGTGGATGCCCTGCGACTCGACGGCCGCGATCACCGCGTCCTTCTGCCCTCCGTCGACGATCGCGAGGAAGCCGATGCCGAGGTTCCAGGTGCCCTCGGTCCGCTCGATCGGCGTGCCGGCGATCTCCGCCAGCACGCGGAAGACCGGATCGGGCGTCCAGGTCGCGCGGTCGACCTCGGCCCAGCTGCCGTGGGGCAGCACGCGGGCGAGGTTCGCGGCGATGCCTCCGCCGGTCACGTGACTGAGCGCGTGCACCGCACCGGGCAGCCGCTCGATGACCTCGAGGAGCGGGAGCGTGTAGAGGCGGGTGGGCTCGAGCAGCGCCTCGCCCCAGGTCGCGCCGAGGTCCGCCGCGGGGTCGGAGTACCCCAGGCCGGCGCCGGAGAGGATGTGCCGCACGAGGGAGAAGCCGTTGGAGTGCAGCCCGCTGGAGGACAGCGCGATGACCGCGTCGCCGTCGCGGACGAGGTCGGCGCCGAGCACCGCATCGGCCTCGACCGCACCGGTCGCGGCGCCCGCCACGTCGTAGTCGTCCGGCCCGAGCAGCCCCGGGTGCTCCGCGGTCTCCCCGCCGACGAGCGCGGTGCCGGTGGCGGCGCACGCGTCGGCGATGCCGCGCACGATGTCGGCGATGCGGTGGGGCACCACCTTGCCGCAGGCGATGTAGTCGGTCATGAACAGGGGCTTCGCGCCCACCACGACGATGTCGTCGACGACCATGCCGACGAGGTCCTGGCCGATCGTGTCGTGCTTGTCGATCGCCTGCGCGATGGCGACCTTGGTCCCGACGCCGTCGGTGCTGGTCGCGAGGAGCGGACGCCGGAACTCGCGCAGCGCGCTCGCGTCGAACAGGCCGGCGAAGCCGCCGACGCCGCCGAGCACCTCGGGCCCGTGGGTCGCGCGCACCGAGGCCTTCATCAGTTCGACGGCGAGATCGCCGGCGGCGGTGTCGACGCCCGCTGCGGCGTAGGGATCAGTGGGATTGGTGGGGGACTCTGCCACCAGGACAGCCTACCGGCTCGCCCCGGCCCGGCGACCCGCTCCCGGTGCCCGTGAGGACGTCCCGGAGGGGCGGCCGGCCCGCACGCGCCGAGGATCTGGTGCCGCGGGGCTCCCCTCCTTCTACGATGAGGGGCATGAGCGAAAAGCCGCAGTGGCTGATCCGCGAGGACGCCGGGACTCCGGTGCTCCTCGCGCTGGCACTGCGGCAGCTGCTCGGCGTGCGGGCGCCCGCAGACCTCCCCTCCCTGCGGGGTCTCGACGTGCGCGCGCCCGACGCCGCGGACGCCGACGATGCCGTCGAGGCGCAGTGGCAGGAGTACTGGGACATGACGGTCGAGCCCCGCGCGCACCGCAGCGAGGTCCCCCTCGAGCTGATCGACGGCTTCGACACCCTCATCGCCCTGCCTGCGAGCGGGGCGGAGGAGCTGCGCGACGCGATCGCCCCGCACGCGGCATCCGCGCTGCGCTACGCCCGCGACGCCCACGCGCGCTACGTGGAGTCGGTGAGCTCCGCCGGCGACTCCTACCGCGCCTACGCGAGCGCGATCGCCGAGTTCGAACGGGAGGTCGGCCGCCGTGCCCATTCCTTCGAGCTCAACGTGCAGGTGCTGCCGCTGTCGCAGCGCGGGATCTGGTGGATCGGAGCCCTCTCCGTCGCGGTGACCGACGGGCTGCGGCGCGACGTCGTGGCGTTCGACGCCGCCATCCGGCCGGTCATCGGCGAGCTCGCCTGACCTGTGCCGCCGGGCCGGACCTCCTGAATCGACCGCCCGAATCACACACCACGTCCCGAATCACAGACCATGTCCCGAACCACGGACACCCCGGGCCGAACCACCCGCGAAACGTGACACCCACCGCACAACGGGACGCCCCACCCGGCCACCCCGCCCGAACCACGGACCACGTCCCGAACGACGGACCATGCCCCGAATCACGGACACCCCAGGCCGAACCACCCGCGAAACGTGACACCCACCGCACAACGGGACACCCCACCCGG
>NZ_JBEBSA010000030.1:0-11358 GCF_040394595.1 Microbacterium sp. | reverse complement strand
AGAGGTTCTGCACCTCGTCGCTGTAGAGGAACTCCTGCCACAGGCGGGCCGCCGCGGGGTGCGGGGCGGCCTTGTTGATCGCCTGGTTGTAGTAGCCGGCGTAGCCGGTGCCCTCGAAGACGACGACCTTCCAGTCCTTCTGGTCCTTCTTGTGCGCGGCGTTGAGGTAGTCCCAGTCGAAGACGACGGGGGTCTCGCCGCTCGCGACGGTGGCGGTCGTGACGTCCACCTTCAGCAGGTTGCCGGCCTTCTGGAGGTCGGCGAAGAAGTCGATGCCGGGCTGGAAGTCGTCGAGCGTGCCGCCGGACTGCACCGTGGCCAGGCCCACGGCGGCGAAGGCCGCACCGGCCTGCGTCGGGTCGCCGTTGATCGCCACGGAACCCTTGTAGGCGGAGCCCTTGAGGTCGTCGAGCGAAGTCGGAGCCGGGAACTTCGAGGAGTCGTAGCCGATCGACATGTACCCGCCGTAGTCGCCGGTGAACAGGCCGCTGGGCTCCTTGAGCTCGGCGGGGATGTCCTCCCAGGTCTGCACCTTGTACGGAGCAAAGCGGTCGGTGCTCTGCAGGGCGACCGTGAGGCCGAGGTCGAACACGTCGGGGGCGGTGTCGAGCCCCTCGTTCGTCTTGGCGGCCTGGATCTCCTCGGCGCTGGAGACGTCGGGGGACTGCTCGGTGATCTTGATCTCGGGGTACTTCTTGGCGAACAGGTCGAGGATCTCGCCGTAGTTGGCCCAGTCGCGCGGCAGGGCGATGACGTTGAGCGCGCCCTCCTTCTTCGCGGCGGCCTCGAGGTCGGCGAACGAGCCGAAGTCCTCGACGGAGGTCGCAGTGGACGCCTTGTCGCCGTTCTTCGGGGCGTCCGTGCCGCCGGCGGACGGGGAGCCGGCGCAGGAGGTCAGCAGCAGGGCGGCGGTGGTCGCCAGGGCGATGCCGGCGCCCAGGCGCGCACGGCGGGTGATGGTTGCCATCGGGTTTCCTCTCGGATGTCCGGCGGATGCCGGTTTCGGGACGAGAGGAAACTACGCGCGGCGGGTTACCGGAAGCGCGGTGACGGATGAACGCGACGTGAACGGCTCATGGCGGCCGGCGCGGGCGGCGACGCCGGAGGCCCGGCTCCGTGAACGGGAGCCGGGCCTCCGGCCGTGGGCGGGGTCAGTCCTCGACGTCCTCCGGGACGAAGTCCACTCCGGCCTCTTCGCGCTGCTCGGGCGTGATGGGCGCGGGCGCGGCGGTGAGCGGGTCGAAGCCGTTGCCGGTCTTCGGGAAGGCGATCACGTCGCGGATCGACGGGGCGCCGGCGAGCAGCGAGACCGTGCGGTCCCAGCCCAGGGCGATGCCGCCGTGCGGCGGGGCGCCGAAGGCGAAGGCGTCGAGGAGGAAGCCGAACTTCTCCTGCGCCTCCTCGGCGCCGATGCCCATGACGTCGAACACGCGCTCCTGCACGTCGCGGCGATGGATGCGGATCGAGCCGCCGCCCATCTCGACGCCGTTGCAGACGATGTCGTAGGCGTAGGCGAGCGCCTCTCCCGGCTCGGAGTCGAAGCGGTCGAGCCACTCCTCCTTCGGCGAGGTGAACGCATGGTGCACGGCCGTCCACGCCGAGTGACCGAGGTCGACGTCCTCCGGGTCCTCGCCGGTGGGCTTGAACAGCGGGGCGTCGACGACCCACACGAACGCCCACGCGCCGGGGTCGATCTGGTCGGTGCGCTTGGCGATCTCGACGCGGGCCGCGCCGAGCAGCGCCTGCGCCTCGCGGGTCGGACCGGCGGCGAAGAAGACCGCGTCCCCGGGCTGCGCGCCGGTGGCGGCGGCGAGCCCCTCGCGCTCGGCGTCGGTGAGGTTCTTGGCGACCGGGCCGCCGAGCGTGCCGTCCTCGCCGAAGGTCACGTACGCGAGGCCCTTCGCGCCGCGGGACTTCGCCCAGTCCTGCCAGGCGTCGAACTGACGACGGGGGAGCGAGGCGCCGCCCGGGTGGACGACCGAGCCGACGTACTCCTGCTGGAACACCCGGAACTCCGTGTCCGCGAAGAACTCGCGCAGCTCGACGATCGGGTTGCCGAAGCGGAGGTCGGGCTTATCCGAGCCGTACAAGCGCATGGCCTCGGCGAAGGTGATGCGCGCGATCGGGGTGGGGACCTCGACGTCGATGAGACGCCACATCGCCCGGACCAGCTCCTCGCCGAGGGCGATGACGTCCTCCTGGTCGACGAAGCTCATCTCGATGTCGAGCTGGGTGAACTCCGGCTGGCGGTCGGCGCGGAAGTCCTCGTCGCGGTAGCTGCGGGCGAGCTGGTAGTAACGCTCCATGCCGGCCACCATCAGCAGCTGCTTGAACAGCTGCGGCGACTGCGGCAGCGCGTACCAGCTGCCCGGGTTGAGGCGTGCGGGCACCAGGAAGTCGCGGGCGCCCTCCGGTGTGGAGCGGGTGAGGGTCGGCGTCTCGATCTCGACGAAGTCGTGCGACGCCAGCACTGCGCGGGCCGCGGCGGCGGCCTTCGAGCGCAGGCGGATGGCGGCAGCCGCCGAGGGGCGGCGCAGGTCGAGGTAGCGGTGCTTGAGGCGCACCTCCTCGCCGACGGTCTCGGTGCCCTCCAGCGCGGTCGAGACCTGGAACGGCAGCGGGGCCGACTCGTTGAGCACCTCGACATCGGTCGCGATGACCTCGATCTCGCCGGTGGGCAGGTTCGGGTTCTCGTTGCCGTCGGGGCGTCGCGACACCTCGCCGGTCACCCGGAGGACGAACTCGCTGCGCAGCGGGTGCGCGATCTCCTCGTCGCGGATGACGACCTGCGCGATGCCCGAGGCATCGCGGAGATCGATGAAGGCGACTCCTCCGTGATCGCGACGACGATCGACCCACCCCGCGAGGGTGACGGTCTGACCGATGTGCTCGGCTCGCAGGGAGCCTGCCTCGTGGGTGCGCAGCACGGAACTTTCCTTCTGATCGGGGAAATGGGCGATCCTGCCATTCTACGGGGCAGCTCCGGGACGTTCAGTAGACTCGGACGCCCCGGCATCCGCCCCACGAAAGGCCATGGAATGACGAGCCACCTCGACCTCTCGACCACCAACGGCGTGCAGGAGCTCTTCGGCGCGATCTTCTCCGGCACCACCGGCGTCGTCGCGCTGATCTTCCACATCATCGTCGCGATCGGGTTGTGGAGGGTCTTCTCGAAGGCCGGCTATCCCGGCATCCTCGCGATCATCCCCCTGGTCAACCTGATCTTCCTGGTCAAGGTCGCCGGGATGACCGGCTGGGCGGTGCTGCTGTACCTCATCCCCCTGGTGAACGTGATCTTCGCGATCGTCGTCGCCTTCAAGCTCGGCGCCCGTTTCGGCAAGGGCGGCGGCTTCTCCTTCTTCCTCCTCTGGCTGCTGCCCTTCATCGGCTACATCGTGCTCGGCTTCGGCGGCGCACAGTACCGCAGGGCCTGATCGTGCCCGCATCGCGCCTCCACCTCGTCCGGCACGGCGAGGTCGACAACCCCGCGCACATCCTCTACGGGCGGCTCCCCGGCTATCACCTCAGCGAGGCGGGCCGGGCGATGGCGCAGTCGGCCGCCGACCACGTCGCCTCCCTCGGCAGGCCGGTGACGGCGCTGCGCTGCTCGCCGCTGGAGCGCACGCAGGAGTCGGCGGCGCCGTTCGCCGCGCGGTTCGACCTGGTGCCGGTGCTCGAGGAGCGCATCATCGAGCCGGCGAACGTGTTCGAGGGCAGGAGGATGTCGCGGGCGCTCCGCAATCCGCTGAACTGGCGGCACCTGCGCAACCCGAACCTTCCCAGCTGGGGAGAGCCCTACGAGTCGATCACGGCACGGATGCTCGCGGCGATGGACGATGCGTGGGAGACGGCGGACGGCGGCGACGTGGTCTTCGTCTCGCACCAGGCGCCGATCTGGGTCACCCACCTCAGGGTCGCGGGCCTGCGGCTGCGGCACGACCCCCGCACCCGCCGCTGCGCCCTGTCGAGCGTGACCTCCTTCGAACGGGGGGACGGCGGATGGCGCGAGGTGGCCTACGCGGAGCCCGCCGCGGCAGGGATCGATCTCGGGGCCGTCTGAGGGCGGAGGGCGTCCGGCGGAACCATAGGAACCTGGACGTACACTGACAACGTGCTTACCGCCCCCGTTCGTGCTGCGCGCGGCAGGCGCCCCCTCCGGCCCCGGCTCGTCGGAGCCGCGCTCGCCGCGGTACTCGCCGTCGGCCTGAGCGCCTGTGCGCCGGAGGACGGCGGAGCCGATGCGTTCCGAGGGGACGGGAACGTCGGATACAACGGCGAGAGCCTGCGCGTGACCGAGATCGCGGTGGCGGACCGCGGCGAGCCGGTGGTCTTCAGCGGCGAGACCGAGGACGGCTCCACGTTCTCCAGCGACTCGATCCGCGGCGAGGTCGCGGTCGTCAACTTCTGGTACGCCACCTGCGGACCCTGCCGGATCGAGGCGAAGGACCTCGAGTCGGTCTGGAAGAAGCACGAGGCTGACGGCGTGAAGTTCATCGGCGTGAACATCTACGACGCGGCCGACACCGCGAAGGCGTTCGCCGAGGAATACGGGATCACCTATCCGAGCATCCTCGACGCCGACAGCGGCGACGCCAAGCTCGCCTTCGCGAAGGTCGCACCGCTGCAGGCCCCGCCGACCACCCTCGTGCTCGACCGCAAGGGCCGTGTCGCCGCCCGCATCCTGGGGCCGATCGACGGCACCTCCGTGCTGTCGACGCTCATCAAGGACCTGCTCGCGGAGAAGGCGTGAACCCCGAAGCCATCATCGGATCGGGAGCGCTGTGGGTCGCGATCCCGCTCGCCGCGGTCGCCGGGCTCGTCTCGTTCCTCTCGCCCTGCGTGCTCCCGCTGATCCCGGGTTACCTCGGCTTCATCAGCGGCGCGGTCGCTCCGCGGAGACCCGCCGCCGGCACGGAACCCGGGGGCGCGGAGACGGCGACCGTCACCCGCGGGCGGCTGCTCCTCGGAGTACTGCTCTTCATCGCCGGATTCACTCTCGTCTTCGTGCTGATGACCGCGATCGGCGGCGCGGCGTCGGTCTTCCTGCTGCAGTGGCGCGACCTCGTCACCCGGATCCTCGGCGCGCTCGTGATCGCCATGGGGCTGATCTTCCTCGGCTTCTTCGGGTTCGCGCAGCGGCAGATGAGGATGCAGGTGAGCTCGACCACCGGCCTCGTCGGCGCCCCGCTGCTGGGCATCGCGCTCGGCCTCGGCTGGGCGCCCTGCATGGGGCCGACGCTCGCGACGATCGTCGCGCTCTCGATCAACGCCGGGAACCCCGGTCGGGCGGCGCTCCTCGGAGTGGCCTACTCGCTGGGCCTCGGCATCCCGTTCCTCCTCGCGGCGCTCGGCTTCGGCTGGGCGACCAAGGCGATCGGCTTCGTGCGCCGCCACATCCGCGTGATCAACATCATCGGAGGCGTGCTGCTCGTGATCGTCGGAGTGCTCATGGTCTCTGGCCTGTGGAACGACATGATGTCGCGGCTGGGGGCGGTGATGGGCAGTGTCGTCCTCCCGCTCTGACCGGGGGCGGAAGCCGGCGGGCACGTCCGCCAGCGATCCGCTCCGCCCGTCCGACCACATCGACTCGGCTCCCGCCGACGACGTCGACGGCGATGTCACCCAGCCGCGGCTCGGCTTCGTCGGCTGGTTGCGGTGGGGCTGGCGGCAGCTCACCTCGATGCGCGTCGCACTGGTGCTGCTGCTCATCCTGGCGATCGCCGCGATCCCGGGGTCGATCTTCCCGCAGCGCATGGCCGACCCGAACGGCGTCACCAAGTGGCAGCAGGACAACCCCGACCTGTTCCCGGTGCTCGACAAGCTGAGCCTCTTCGACGTCTACCTGTCGCCGTGGTTCTCCGCCATCTATCTGCTGCTGTTCCTGTCGCTCATCGGCTGCATCATCCCGCGGATCAAGCACCACCTGAAGGCGCTGCGGGCGCAGCCCCCGCGCACGCCGGCCCGCCTCGCCCGACTGGACGACCATCGCGAGGCCGCCCGCGAGGCCGAGGACGCCGACGCCGAGGCCGCGCGCGCGATCGGCGCCGCCGAGAAGCAGCTGAAGGCCCTGCGGTACCGGGTGGTGCGCTATGACCGCGGCGCGGTGCGATCGGTGTCGGCGGAGCGCGGCTACTGGCGCGAGACCGGCAACCTGATGTTCCACATCGCCCTCGTCGGCGTGCTCGTCTCGGTGGGCGTGGGCGGCGGCTTCTCCTACACGGGGCAGAAGGTCATCGTCGAGGGCAGCACCTTCGTGAACGCGATGATCGACTACGCCTCGATCAACCGCGGGCGTTTCGTCACCGAGCAGGCGCTCACGCCCTACAAGATGACCCTCGACTCCTTCGACGTCACCTATCAGCCGTGGAACTCTCCGGGTCGCGGGCAGGCCGGGGACTTCTCCGCGAACGTCACGGTGAAGGACGCGGACGGGTCGTCCTCGAAGGGATCGGTGCGGGTGAACCATCCGCTGCAGATCGGCGGAGACAAGGTCTACCTGCTCGGCAACGGGTACGCGCCGTCGATCACCGTGCGCAACGCCGCGGGCGCCGTGGTCTCCAGCGGCCCGGTGGAGTTCCTCCCGCAGGACAACAACATGACGTCGCTGGGCGTGCTGAAGGTGCCGGACGGGCTGCCCGAACAGATCGGCCTCACGGGCTTCTTCTACCCGACGGCGTTCCAGCTCGACTCCGGGGCCTACACCTCGGGCTTCGGCGCGCTGACCAACCCGCTGCTGACGCTCGACGTCTACGAGGGCGACCTGGGCATCAACGACGGCACCCCGCGGTCGGTGTACGTGCTCGACACCACCACCCTGAAGAAGCTCACGGGCCGTGGCACCGACGTGAAGTCGATCGAGCTCGCCCCGGGGCAGACCGCCGACCTGCCGAACGGCATGGGCACGGTGACCTTCGAGAACATGTCGCCCGGTGCCGCGGACCTGAGCAAGTCGGTCAAGCGCTACGTCTCGCTGCAGATCCATCACGACGACTCCGCGCCGTTCGTGCTCGGGTTCGCCCTGCTCGCGCTCGCCGGTCTCGGTCTCGCCCTCTTCGTGCCGCGTCGCCGCATGTGGGTCAAGGCCACACCGGGCGACGGATCTGTGAAACTGGAATACGCCGGGCTCGCCCGGGGTGAGGATCCGACCCTCTCCGCGGCTCTCGATGATCTCGTGCGCGGGCACGAGCGACTGCTCGACGGCGTCGTTCCCCGCCGCCCCGTGGACGAGGGCACCCCCTCGAAGGAGGACTGACATGGCCGGTCTGGAAAACCTGTCGCTGCTGCTCATGTGGACCGCGATCGCGATCTACGCCGCCGCGTTCATCGCCTACGCGTTCGACCTCGCCCGCCGGTCGGACCAGCGCAGCGAGAAGCGCGTCGATGCGAAGGCACTGGTCGCGGCGGGCGGCGTGCCGGCCTCCGCGGGCGACGACGCGACCTCGCCGTACTCCGGCTCGCCGGCCGACGGGGCGCCGCCGAAGCAGCGGTTCGTCATGGCGCGCATCGGCACGTCGCTGACGGTGCTCGCCTGGCTGTTCCACCTCGGGGCGACGCTCACCCGCGGGTTCGCCGCCGGCCGGGTGCCGTGGGCGAACCTCTACGAGTTCGCCATGGTCGGCACGCTGCTCATCGTCGCCGTGTTCCTGCTGGTGCTCACCCGTATCGACCTCCGCTACCTCGGCGCGTTCATCACCGGGCTCATCGTGGTGCTCCTCGGCCTCGCGGCGACGAACTTCTACGTCGCGATCACCCCGCTGATGGATCCGCTCAAGAGCATCTGGCTGGTCATCCACGTGTTCGTCGCCTCGCTGTCGACCGCGTTCTTCGCACTCGCGTTCGCGCTGTCGGTGATGCAGCTGCTGCAGATGCGCCGGGAGCGGCGGATCGCGGAGGGCGCGGACAAGACCGGCGCGAAGTTCCTGGCGACGCTGCCGGACGCCACGCGACTGGAGAGCCTCGCGTACCGGTTCACCGTCGTCGGCTTCATCGGCTGGACCTTCACCCTCATGGCCGGGGCGATCTGGGCACAGGACGCCTGGGGACGCTTCTGGGGCTTCGACGTGAAGGAGACGTGGACCTTCATCATCTGGGTCATCTACGCCGGCTACATCCACGCCCGTGCCACGCGTGGCTGGCGCGGGGCGCCGTCGGCCTGGCTGTCGATCACGGGCTTCGCCTCGGTGATCTTCAACTTCACCATCGTGAACGTCTTCTTCAAGGGTCTCCACGCCTACTCCGGCCTGAGCTGACCGGCCCCGTTCCCTGCGGGCGGTGCGCAGAAGCGCATCCCGGAGAGCTCTCCGGGATGCGCTTCTGCGCTCTGAGGGCCCTAGGCCGTGGCGAGGATCGCCTTGGCGGAGGTGGTGCGACGCAGGGTCACGGCGAGGGCCGTGACGAGGAACGCGAGCACCGCCCAGACGAGGAGGCCCGCCACCGCGGCGCCGCTCCCCGCGATGAGGCCGCTGAGCGCCGGGGCCGTGGGCATCGCGGCGCCGATCGCGGCGAGCCAGGCCGGCACCGTGGAGATCAGCCCGGTCGCCACCGCGAGCACGCCGATCAGCGCGGCGACCCATCGCCCGATACCCCCGAGCACGGTCACCAGCGCCTGATTGACCGCGGCGAACGCGACGCCCGCGAGCACGGCGATCCCGGCGAAGGACCACCACGTGCCGGCGTCGTACTTCGCGACGATCTGCACGATGAGCGCGACGAGGAGGCCCTGCCCCGCGCCGATCGCCGCGGCGGGCCAGAGGCCGCGCAGCGCGAGCGACAGGGACGAGCGGCGGGACGTGAGCACCTGTCCGGGGATCGCTCGCATCGCGATGAACGTCGCCAGCGATCCGAACCACAGCACCACGGCGGCGAGCAGCGGGATCGCGCTCGGACCGAACAGGCCGGCGGCACCCGCATCGGCCTTCACCGGCGAGGCGACGACGGACGCCAGCGACTTCGACTGCTTCTCGTCGAAGGAGGGCATCGACGAGGCGGCGGTGTGCAGGCCGTCGGCGAGGTCACCGGTCCCGCTCGCGAGGGAGCCGAGCCCGTCCGCGAGCGTCGTGGCGCCCTCGGCGAGGGTGCCCGCCCCGGTCTGCAGCTGCGCCGCCCCGGAGGAGAGCCCGCGTGCGCCCGTGGACGAGGTCGCGACGCCGTCGGCGAGCTGTCCGAGCCCGCCGCCCAGCTGCGAGGCCGCCGCCCCCGCGGTGCGCAGTCGGCCGGAGATCTCGGCCGTCCCCTGGGCGTTGAGCTGGGCGAGGCCGGCGGAGGTGCCCGCCGCGGCCTGGGTCGCGAGACCGGAGGCCTTCAGCGCGGCGGCGCTGGCTCCGGCCGATGTCGCCGCGGGCTCGTTCAGCGCGGTCGCCGCCGCAGCCGCCCTGTCCAGCGTCTCGCAGAAAGCCGCAGAGTCGGGGGTGGACCGGTCGCAGCTCGCCTGCAGCGCGCTGAGGTCCTGAGTGAGCCGTCCGACCCCCTGCTGCACCGTCGCCGCGGCCGGCGCGGCCGTCCCCAGCGCCTGGCCGACGCCCGCCGTCGCCTTCGCGGCGCCGTCGGCGGCGGCCCGCAGCTGTGCCGGGACGAGCCCGTCACGGGCGAGCGCGTCCGCGCCGGAGGTCAGGCCCCGTCCGAGCTCGTTCGCGCCCGCGCCGGCTTCACGGGCCTTGGACGCGATCGTGTCCAGGCCGCCGGCGAGCTGCCCGGCGCCTCCGGCCAGCTGTCCGGCCCCGTCGGCGAGCTTCTGCGCCCCGTCCGGCATCGCGGAAGCGCCCCGGGCGGCGTCCTTCGCGCCGGTCGCGAGCTTGTCCGCGCCGTCCGCGGCCTCACCGATCTTGTCGCCGACCGTGCTGAAGCCGACGAGCACGTTGCCGAGCGTGGCCTCGCTGATCTGGTTCCCCATCGTCGACGCGGCCACCGTGGCGATCTGCTGGGTGATCAGGTCGTCGGCGACCCGGGCGTCCGGGGGAGTGGTGACCGAGATCTTCGCCTGCTCGGCCTCTCCGCCGCCCTTCGCGATCGCCTGGCCGCTGGAGGTCGCTGACGCCGAGAAGTCCTTGGGGATCGTGATGACCGCCTGGTACGTGCCGTCGCCGAGACCTTCGGCGGCGTCCTTGTCGTTCGACATCACCCAGGTGATGTTCGAGTCGAACTCGTCGGAGCCGTCGACGAGCCCCGCCGCGAGCTGACGTCCGAGAGGGGTGTACTGGCCGTCGATCGTGACCGGCTTGTCGAGGTTCACGATCGCCGCCGTCATCCGGTCGAGACGTTCGGTGGGGTTCTGCAGGGCGGCGACGAGCATCCCGCCGATGACGGCCGGCAGCAGCAGCACGCCGAGCAGCGTGAGCCAGGTGATGGGGCGGCGCGAACGTGCGCGCTCGAGGGGAAGGGTCATGCGGTCACCTCTGCGGTGTCGGAATCGGTGAGGTCGGAGGGCGCGGGATCGGGCGCATGCGCCGCGGGGCTCCGCACGTCGAGTACGGATGCGGGTGCGCGTCCCGCCTCGGAGAAGAGCTGCTGCGCCGTGTCGGGGTCGGTCGCGGTGGCGAAGACGGCGACGTCGGGACCGGCGTCGCGGAGGCCGGCGGCGACCTGGTCGCGGGCCGCGTCGGTGAGCCGGTCGATACCGTCGAGCACCACGAGCGTGGTGCCGCCGCGCAGGGCCTCCCGGAGCTCGCCCGGGGCGTGCGCGGGATCGGCGACGAGCACGCAGCCGACGTGGGCGCGCACCCAACCGGCGCGTCCGGGAAGGAGATGCCCCGCGACGCGGAGCCGACCGGCCTCGGGCTTGACCCGCCCGCCGATCGTGAGCGTGAGCGTGCGCAGGGCCCCCGGCGTGGCTCCGGTCGCGATCATCGCTCCGCCGGGCGCGAGGCGCAGGGTGAGGTCGTCGAGCCCCGGCGCGCCCGCGGTGAGGCCGGCGGCCGCGACGACGCTGTCATCGCCGGGCCAGGCGGACATCGCGCGTTCGCGCTCCACCGCCTCGCCCTCGATGTCGACGTGCGGGAGCACCCGCTCCATCCAGCGCGGGATGCGCCAGGCGTGGTCGCCGAGGATCGCCATGAGCGCGGGGATGAGCGTCATCCGCACCAGGAAGGCGTCCACGGCGATGCCGGCGGCGAGGCCGAGGGCGATCGGCTTGATGGAGGAGTCGCCCTCGGGCACGAAGGCGACGAAGACCGCGAACATGATCAGCGCCGCGGCGGTCACCACGCGCGCCGAGCCGGAGAAGCCGGATCGCACGGCGCGGATCGCGGCGGCGCGGCGGGTCTCGAAGGACTTCGACTCCGGGTCGTGCACGTAGTCCTCCCTCATGCGCGAGACGAGGAACACCTGATAGTCCATCGCGAGCCCGAACAGCACGCCCATCAG
>NZ_JBEBSA010000029.1:0-12552 GCF_040394595.1 Microbacterium sp. | reverse complement strand
GCACCGAGACGAGCAGCAGCAGCGGCTGGCGCAGCGACTTGAAGGTCGCGACCATGACCACGTAGACGATGAGGATCGCGGCGAGCATCGCCAGGCCCAGCTGCCCGAACGAGTCGGCCTGCTGCGAGGCGACGCCGCCGACCTCGGCGGAGGCGCCGGCGGGGAGCTTGACCTTCGCGATGGACGCGTTCACGGAGGCTGTCGCCTCGGCGAGGTTGTCGGAGGTCGGGGGCACGGTCACCGTCGCTGTCCGCTTGCCCTTCTCGGTCGTGATGGAGGTGGGCCCCTCCTTCTGGTCGACCGTCGCGACGTCGCTCAGCCGTACCGGGCCGAGGGCCGACGGGACGACCAGATCGCGGAGCGCGGCGACCGTGGTCGGCGGCTCCGGGTTCGCAAGGTAGACCGTCAGCGTGGTGTCGGCGATCTCCACGGAGCCGAGCTGCTGCGGGCGCATCGCATTCGACACGATCGATCCGACTGCCACCTCGGACAGCCCGTGGGCCGCCGCCTTGGCACGGTCAACGGTCACGGCGATGTACGGCAGCGACGCGGCGAGGTTGTCGGTCACCTGACCGATCCCGTCGCGGCCCTTCAGGTCCTTGACGAGCGCATCGGTCGCCTTCTGCAGGTCGTCGCCGTTGGACGCCGTCACGGTGATCGCGATGTCGCTGGATCCGAAGCCCCCGGACGAGCCGGCGACGGTGATCTCACCGGCGTCCTTGATGCCGTCGATCGCCTTCTGCACCGTGGCGCGCAGCTTCTCCTGGTCGACGCCGCTGTCGGTCTGCACCGAGTAGGTCACGCCGGCGCCGCCCGAGAACGCATCGCGCAGCGCGGAGCCGCTCGACCCGATCGAGGCCTGCACGTGCGTGATCCCGTCGACGTCCTTGAGCGCGTCCTCGACCTTCTTCGCCGCGTCGGACTTGGCCTGCAGGCTTGCGGTCTGGCCGAGGTCCTGGGTGACGGTCATGGTGTTCTGGCCCGAGTCGCCGAGGAAGTTCAGCTTCATCAGCGGAGCGGCGGCGAGGGTCGCGCCGAGCACCACGACCGCGATGACCACCGTGATCGCGGAGTGCTTCAGCGTCCAGCCGAGGATCGGCCGGTAGGCGCGCTGGAGCGGGGTCGGCGGTGCGGCCGGGTCTTCGGGGTCGATGCGGCGGCCGTTCTCGTCGAGCAGCGGCTTGCCGGGCCGGAGGAACCAGTAGGCCAGCACCGGCACGATGGTCAGGGCCACCAGCAGCGACGCCACCATCGCGATGGTCACCGTCATGGCGAACGGCCGGAACAGCTCGCCGACCATGTCGCCGACGAAGACGATCGGCAGGAACACGGCGACCGTGGTGATGGTCGAGGCGGTGATCGCCGCCGCCACCTCGCGCACCGCGAGCCGGATCGCGTCGCCCTTGTCCGCGCCCTCGACGTAGTGCCGTTTGATGTTCTCGATGACGACGATCGAGTCGTCGACGACGCGTCCGATGGCGATCGTCAGCGCACCGAGCGTGAGCATGTTCAGCGAGTACCCGAACGCCTGCAGCCCGATGAACGTGATGAGCACCGAGGTCGGGATCGAGATCGCCGTCACCAGCGTCGAACGGATCGACAACAGGAAGACGAGGATGACGATCACCGCGAAGGCGAGTCCGAGCAGGCCCTCGGTGGCGAGCGTCTCGATGGACTGCTCGATGAACGGGGCCTGGTCGAAGATCACCGTGAACTTCGCGTCGGGGAACGACTTCTTCAGGTCGTCGATCGCCGAGAGCACGCCCTTCGACACCTCGACGGTGTTCGCCGACGGCAGCTTCGTGACCGCGATCGAGAGCGCGTCCTTGCCGTCCACCCGGGAGATCGATGTGACGGGGTCGTTCTCCTGCTTCACCGTCGCGACGTCGCCGATCGTCGCATCGGTCCCGACCAACGGCAGCTTCGCGATCTCCTCGGCGGAGGAGATCTTCGAACCGGTCTGCACCGTGTAGGTCTGATCCCCCTCGGTGATGTCGCCGCCGGGGAACAGCACCCCGTTCTGCTGCAGCGCGTTCGAGATCGCCTGCGTGCCGGCCTGGCGCGCGGCGAGCTTCGCGGGATCGGGCGTGATCGTGACCCGCTGCCCGACGCCGCCGACGAGCTGGGCGGCGTTCACGCCCTTGACGTCCTCGAGCTTCGGCAGGGCGACGCTCTGCAGCTCGTTCTGCGCCGTCGTGGCGTTGTCGAAGCCGGTCACGGCGATCTGGATCACCGGGAAGTCGTCGATCGACACCGAGAGCACCTGCGGCGTGACGTCCTTCGGCAGCTGCGAGGAGATGCGGTTGATCGCCTGCTGCATCTTCTGCTCGGCGGTCGCCAGGTTCGTGCCGTAGGCGAAGGTCGCCTGCACGATCGAGGCGTTGGTGTTGCTGGTCGCGGTGGTCGACTCCAGGCCGGGGACGCCCTGGATCGCCTGCTCGACCGGGGTCGAGACGTCGTTCTCCACGACTTCGGGCGACGCGCCGGGGTAGCTGCTCATCACCACGAGCGCCGGGAGCTCGAGCGACGGGATGAGCTCCTGCTTGAGGTTCGTCAGCGCGAGCCCGCCGAAGACGGCGGCCACGATCGTGATCAGGGCGATGAGCGCGCGGTTCCTCAGGCTGAGGACGGCGAGTTTCGACATGTTCGGGTCTCTCGGTCAGTCGGTGGTGCTGTCGGTCTGCGGATGCGGATCGCCGAGGATGCCGGCGAGCGCGAGCTCGATGGTGCGTGCGGGGAGAGGGGCGTCGTCGAGGTGGGCCTGCCAGATCGTCCCGTTGATGAACACGGCCGCGGCGAGCGCCCGGTCGTCACCGTGCTCTGCCTCGAAGAAGCCGGCGAGCTGCGACGACCAGCGCCGCGCGAGCGCCCGGAGCTGAGGATCGCTGATCGCGGCGGTGACCACCGCCCGGTCGGCCTCCGCCGACTTGGCGTCGGCGAGTCCGTCGTGCACGATGCGGGCGAGCACGGCGGGGGTCGCCCCGTGCTCGGCGACGACCGCACGCACCTCGGCCATCTGCTCGTCGATCTGCGCGACGAGGGTCTTCAGGGCGGCGGCGCGCAGGTCGTCGAGCGTGTCGAAGTACTGCGTGGTGGCGCCGAGCGGGACGTCGGCCCGGGCGGCGACCATGCGGTGGGTGATGGCGTCGACCCCGACCTCGACGATCAGCTCGGCCGCGGCGCCCACGATAGCGCGGCGGCGCGCCTCGGGATCGCGTCTGCGGCGTGCGGCGTCGACCATGTCCCTCCCCTGGACGGTGCGTACATGTACGTTTGTACATCCCGCCCCCTTGGCATCTCCTGGGAGCCCGCCGCGCTCGCTCCGGGATCAGAGCACGGTGCCGAGCGCGAGGCCGCCGGCGGCCGCCGCCAGGCCGAGCACGAGCATCCCGGCGGCGTTGAACGCGGAGGCCCTCCGCTCGCCGTCGCGCCACAGGGCGACCGTGTCGAGCATCGCCGTGCTGAAGGTCGTGTAGCCCCCGAGGAAGCCCGTCCCGACGATGATCGCGACACCCGGCAGCATCCCCGCCACGATGCCGAGCGCGAACGACCCGGTGAGGTTGATCGCGAACACGCCCCAGGGGAACCGGGTGCCCGCGAGCTTCGCGATCCCGAGGTCGACGAGGTAGCGCACCGCGGCACCGAGCCCGCCGGCGAGCGCGGCCAGGACGAACACCAGCGGGGTCATCGCTCCCCCTCCGCCCGCGGCCGCGCGACCCGGAGCCCGAGAGCCACCGCGGCCAGGCCGAGCACGATGCTCCCGGCCGCGTAGGCGAGCGCCAGCAGCGGTGCGCGGGTCCAGAGCTCCACGGAGCCGACGGCGAGCGCGCTGTAGGTGGTGAACCCGCCCAGCACCCCGGTGCCGAGGAGGAGCCGCACGGTGCCGGAGGGCAGCCGCGCGGCCAGCACCCCCAGCAGGAAGGCGCCCGCGACGTTCGCGGTCAGCACGCCGAGGGGCACCCCGCCCGCATCCGGCACGACGAAGCCGAGCAGCATCCGCGCCGCGACGCCGATCGTCCCGCCCGCGGCGACGACGAGGGCGCGGGCGAGGATCACCCCGCCACTCTACGCCGAGCCCCCGGCGGTCCGGTCAGCCGGCGGCGACCTCGTCCCGCGCGGCGATGAACGCGGCCGCGCAGGCCCGGATGTCGCTCTCCGAGTGTGCCGCGGACAGCTGCACGCGGATGCGCGCCTCGCCCCGCGGGACCACGGGGAAGGAGAACGCCGTCACATAGACCCCGTGGCGCTGCAGCGCGTCCGCCGTCTTCGCCGTGATGACCGCGTCTCCGAACATCACCGGCACGATCGGATGGCTGCCGGGGAGGAGGTCGAACCCGGCATCCGTCATCAGCGTGCGGAACAGCTGCGCGTTGCCCGCCACCCTCTCTCGGAGCTCGCCGGAGGCCGCCAGCAATGCGAGCGCCTCGAGCGTCCCGGCGACGATCGAGGGGGCGAGGGTGTTCGAGAAGAGGTACGGGCGGGCGCGCTGACGCAGCAGGTCGACGATCTCCTGGCGGGCGGCGACGTATCCGCCGGACGCCCCGCCGAGCGCCTTGCCAAACGTGCCGGTGAGGATGTCGACCCGGCCCTCGACGCCGCACAGTTCCGGCGTCCCGCGGCCGTCGGCCCCGACGAAGCCCACGGCGTGCGAGTCGTCGACGAACACGAGCGCGTCGTACTCCTCGGCCAGGTCGCAGATCTCCTGCAGGGGCGCGTAGTAGCCGTCCATCGAGAACACGCCGTCGGTGACGATCACCCGCCGGCGCGCGTCGGAGCTCTCCTTCAGCCGCTCCTCCAGCTCCGCCATGTCGCGGTTCGCGTACCGCAGCCGGCGCGCCTTCGAGAGCCGGATGCCGTCGATGATCGAGGCGTGGTTGAGGGCATCCGAGATGATCGCGTCCTCCGGCCCGAAGAGCGTCTCGAAGACGCCGCCGTTGGCGTCGAAGCAGGACGAGAAGAGGATCGCGTCCTCGACGCGCAGGAAGTCGGCGAGCGCGCGCTCCAGCTGGAGATGCTGCTCCTGGGTGCCGCAGATGAAGCGGACGCTGGCGAGCCCGTACCCCCACTCGTCCAGGCCGCGGTGCGCCGCCGCGACGATGCGCGGGTCGTCGGCGAGGCCGAGATAGTTGTTCGCGCAGAAGTTCAGCACCTCCGCTCCGGCGACGTCGACCGTCGCCGCCTGCGGGCCCCGGATGCCGCGCTCCCTCTTGGTGAGGCCGGCCTCGTCGATCGCCGCGAGCTCCTCGCGCAGCTGGTCTCCGATGGTTCCGTACATGTCACACTTCCGTCCAGTCGAGGATGATCTTCCCGGTCGCCCCGGAGGCGGCGGTGTCGAAGGCCCGTTCCCAGTCGCGGGCCGGATGCCGGTCGGAGACGACCGAGGCCACCCGCTCGCGCAGCACGGGGCTGGTCTGCAGCATCGCGGACATCGAGTTCCAGGTCTCGAACATCTCCCGGCCGTAGATGCCCTTGATCGTGAGCATGTGCGTCACGACCTTGCCCCAGTCCACCTCGTAGGGCTTGCTCGGCAGGCCCAGCATCGCGATGCGCCCGCCGTGGTTCATGTTCTCGATCATCTCGGGCATCGCGGTCGGGGCGCCGGACATCTCGAACCCGACGTCGAAGCCCTCCCGCATCCCGAGTCGGGGCTGCACGTCGGCGATCCGTTCCTCCGAGACGTCGACGACGGCGTCGGCACCCATCCTCCCGGCCAGCGCCAGACGTTCTGCCGAGACGTCGGATGCCACGATGAACCGTGCCCCGACATGCCGGGCCACCGCGATCGCCATGAGCCCGATCGGGCCGCATCCGGTCACGAGCACGTCCTCGCCGACCACCGAGAAGGCCAGCGCGGTGTGCACGGCGTTGCCGAAGGGGTCGAAGATCGCAGCGACGTCGAGATCGACATCGGCGTGGTGCACCCACACGTTCTGGCCGGGGATGACGACGTACTCCGCGAACGCGCCGTCACGGTGCAGGCCGAGGCCGAGGGTGCGGATGCACATCTGCCGGCGCCCCGCGCGGCAGTTGCGGCACATGCCGCAGACGATGTGCCCCTCGCCCGAGACGATGTCCCCGACCGCGACGTCGTGCACGAGCGCCCCGACCTCGACGACCTCTCCGACGAACTCGTGCCCGGCGATCAGCGGCGCCGCGATGTTCGACGCGGCCCAGTCGTCCCAGTTGCGGATGTGCAGATCGGTGCCGCAGATGCCGGTGCGCAGCACGCGGATCTTGACGTCGGCGGGACCGGGCTCCGGCTCAGGACGGTCGACGAACTCGAAACCGGCGCCCGGAGCGGGCTTGAACAGCGCCTTCACTGTTGCTCCACCTGCCCGCGGTGTGACGATCCACCAGTTCGGGGTCCGCCGCGGGCGTGTGAACGCGGATCCGTCGCTGCGCAGAGACTGCGTGTCCAGGATACCCGGAGTGGTCGCAGATCGTCAGGTCTGGACGACGCAAGGCGAGCAGAATGTGAGACCTGGACAGATTCACGTCGTGCAGATTGGCCGAGCGGGCGTAGACGCGGCCCTCCGCGGCCCGGGGCCCGCCGAGTTCCGTAGACTCGGGCAGAGGCGGGACTCCGCCGGCAGGATCGGGAAGACGACACGCGAGTGAGCATGAGAAGGGCCTTCGGCTGGTCGCGTCTGCTCACCGCTGCCGTGTGCGTCGCGGCCCTCGCGCACCGCCTCGTGTGGGGGCTGGGGCCGCAGACCCTCTCCGGCGAGAACTTCTTCGCCTATCTGACGATCCAGTCCAACATCGCGTACGCGGCCCTCGCGGTGGTGGCGGGCGTGATCGCGCTGCGGGCCGACGAGGATCCGCCCTGGCTGACCGCCGCCCGTGCCCTCGTGCTGAGCTGGACGATCACGGCCGGACTCGCGTTCTCGCTGATCGTCTGGCAGGCCGGCGTCCGGGGCATCCCGATCACCGTCCCCTGGTCGGACATCGTGCTGCACTTCGTGCTGCCGGGATGGGCGATCCTCGCCTGGACGCTCGGTCCGGGGCGGGGGCGGGCATCGTGGTGGACCGTTCCGTTCGTCCTGCTCTACCCGGTGGTCTGGGGCCTCTTCACCATCTGGCGGGGCGGGATCATCGGCTGGTACCCCTACTACTTCCTCGACCCGCGCCAGGTGTCCGGGATCCCGGAGCTCGTGATCACCTGCGCCATCGCGCTGGCGATCTTCGCGCTCGTCGCGTCGGGGCTCGTCGCCCTCAGCCGGATCGACCCGGACGTCGTGTTCTCGCGGCGCGCGGCGGAGCGTCCGCCGAAGGGACCTGCGACGGCGCGCCCACGGATCGCTCAGGAGCCGGCAGTGGGCAGGAAGTAGGCGAGCGAGCCACGTGCCGCCGCCTGCGCCGAAGAGTCGTCGAGCGCGGCGAAGGCCTCCGCCGCGGCGCCGCCGACGATGCCGACGAGCACGGGTTCGCCGGTGGCCGGCTGCAGGTTGAGCCAGGTGCGGATCGCCCCGTCTCCCCCGACGACATGCCAGATCTCGGCGTCCGCCTGCCAGAAGGCCTTGTCGAACCGCATCCAGACCGTCTCGATGAAGCCCGTGCCGAGGGCGGCGATCGCACCGCGGTGCGAGAAGGGCAGGGCCGGAGCGAACTCGATCCCCTGATGCTGCAGCACGCCGAGCGGCGCGGTGACGATCACGCGGTCGAAGGAGAGCGACTCCCCGGTGCCCATCCGCAGGCTGACCCCGGAGTCGTCGTAGGCGACCCGGACGACGGGAGAGCTCACCGTGACCTTGAGGTCCTTCAGCGCCTCGTCGAGCAGCGCGCCGACGTCGCCCTTCGCGCCGCTGAGCGCGTCCGGGGGGAACGCCGGCGGATACCAGCTGGAGGCGCGCGAGGCGTCGACCCCGGAGACGGCCTCCAGCCACGCGAGCGCGGCCGCGACCTCGGGATCGTCCTCGGCGGCGCCGGACGCCTTCAGCGCCTCGGCGACGGAGACGTCGGCCGGGAGCCTCTTCGCGGCGTCGACGGCCTTCTGCAGAGAGGACCCGTCGACGCTCTTCGTCGGCCCGCTCTCCGCCTGCCCGGTCGCCGTGCCGAAGGCGATCTCCTCCACGCCGGCCGCCGTGAGCTTCGCGGCGAGCGACGCCGGATCCTCCGGGGCGGAGAGCCAGGCGCCGAGCTGAGCCGGCACCGGCCAGTCGTCGCCGGAGACCGTCTGCAGACGTCCCCCCGTCCGGTCGCGGGCCTCGAGGATGGTCACACGATGGCCGGCATCGGCCAGCACACGGGCGGCGGTCGCGCCGGCGATCCCCGCGCCGACCACGGCGATCCGCTCACCCGAGGAGGCGAGGTCGCGCACCGTGATCGCCGCGCGGCGCCCCGACTCCAGCGCGCCGACGACGGTGCCGGGGCGCGCCGCGTCGAGTGCTTCGCCGGCCATGAACACGCGGTCGGCGACGGGCTCGTTGAGCGCCTCGCGGTGCTGAGGCGTCGCCCCTGAGGGCAGATAGCTCGTCGCGCCGTAGGCGTACGAGTCCGTGGACCAGGTGCTGCGCAGCATCGTCTTCGGCGCGGGAACCCCGCCCGGATCGATCGAGGGTCGCGGAGCGGGCGACGAGGACGACGGCGTGGGCTGGGGCTCGGGGGTGCATGCGGCGAGCAGCACCGCGACGGCGCCCGTCCCGGCGCCGACGAGCAGAGTGCGTCGCGTGATGCTCATCGTGCAGCCAGACTATCCCGCCCGCGACGACGGGCGCCGCTCTCCGGGAGGAGGGCGACGCCCGTCGAGGGGGCCGGAGGCCGGATCAGAGCCGCGCCGCCGCGTAGACCCGCAGTGCATCGCGGACGAACTCCGCACCCCGCGAGCCGCCCTCCGCCGTGGCGTAGTTCGCCCCGAAACGGGGGTCGGCGACGTACATCTCGCCGAGTCCGGTGACGTAGGCCTTCACGTCGCCGCCGGGGACGGCGGCGGGCGCGCCCGGCACCTCCGTCAGCCACTCGACGTGACGGCGGGCGAGTTCCTGCGCCTCATCGGACGCGGGGTCGGCGCCGCTCTCCGCGACCGCGATCCAGTCGCGGTTCAGGTCGGCGACGCGCTGCTTCCAGGCGTCCCGCTGCTGGTCGGTCATACCGCGCCACCAGCGGTCGCCGTCAGCGTAGGCCTTCTCCCCCCAGCGCTCCTCGACCTCGTCCTTGTACTGCGTGTGGTCGAACCCGTCGAACATCTTGTCCGCCATGAGGTCCTCCCCTCCTTTCAATGCCGTGATGGTGGTCTCGACGGAGGCGATCTGCCGTCCGAGGCGCTCCTGCTCCTGCCTCAGCAGTCCCAGGTGCGTCTCGAGCGCGGATGCCTCGGCGCCTCGATCCCCCGCACCCGCCGGGCGCGAGAGCACCTCGGCGATCTGCGGCAGACCGAGCCCGAGTTCGCGCAGCAGCAGAATCCGCTGCAGCCGCACGAGTGCGGCCTCGTCGTAGTGCCGGTAGCCGTTCGCCGCGATGCGCGAGGGGGTCAGCAGGCCGATGTCGTCATAGTGGCGCAGCGTCCTGCTGGTCGTGCCCGCGAGCCGGGCGATCTCCTGGATGGACCAGTCCATGGCATCCTCCTTCCGTCGATGACTCCACGCTAGAAGTTGACGTTGCGTCAATGTCAAGCGCTTGCCATCGCAATCCTCCGATTCGTCCGGCTCGACTATGATCGACGCGGCCCGCTGTGCAGGCCGCCGAGGACCTCTCCCCGCCCTCGGACGACAACCGGAGGAAACCACTCACCATGCGTGAAACGCTCGAGAACCCGCCCGGCGGCGTCGCCCGCCGCACCGTCCTGAAGGCCACCGCCTGGTCGGCCCCCGTCGTGGCGATGGCGGTGGCGACCCCGTTCGCCGCCGCGAGCACGACGATCGACCTGAAGCTCGAGGCACAGCCGTTCGGCGACTCCCTCAGCGCGTTCAGTCCCGATGGCGTGACCCGGTACACGCTCGCCTTCCCGGGAGCCTTCTCCGCTTCGGCCGCCGGCGCGACACCTGCCCCGGTGGGCTCCACCCTCATCGCGGTGTTCGACTCCCGCCTCGTCGGCGGTCTCGCCGTGACCGTGGGAGGCCAGCCCGCGGTCGCCGGGAGCACCACCACGTCGGGCAACCGCACCACCGCCACCTTCACGGTGCCGGTCGAGATCCCCGCGAACGGCGCCTCGGTCACGGTCGAGCCGGTCTTCGGCACCTGGAACACCGACACCTGGGTCGCCGACGCCGAGCCCTACGTCCTCACCCTCCAGGCTCCGGCCGGGACGACCGACCCGAACCAGGCCGACAACTCCGTCACCAGCACCGCGGTGTACACGGACGCGTTCGATGAGGGCGTCACCGCGACCTGGGGCACCGCGACCGTCCCGCAGACCGGCGCTCCGTCGTCTCCGTTCACCGTCGCCGTCCCGCAGACCGTCACGCTGACCGCCGTGGCCCCGGGTGAGGTGCCCAGCGGGCAGGGGTTCAACATCTGGGGTCCCACGAGCCTGCTCACGAGCACCCCGTCGAACACCTTCACCGGTGTCTACATGGCCGTCTCCGTCACCAGCGCGACCCTCGACGGCGCCGACGTGCTCTCGTCGATCGGCACCCCGACGGGCGACCTCAAGAACGGATTCCACGTGGACGTGAACACCGCGATCCCGGCCGGAAAGCAGCTCGTGATCGGGCTCGACGTGTCGGTCGACACCGCGTCGCGCGAGCACGTCTACGCAGGCGGCTCCGTGAACCTGACGTCGAGCGGCGGCGACCGCAACGACGCCAACAACGCCACGAACGCTCCGGCCTGAGACCCGTTCCGAGAGGGCGTCCCGTCATCGACAGGGCGCCTTCTCGGCATCTTCCCGGGATCCGCTCTTGACAGACTCGAGATATATCGTGTTATCCTCGAAACACGCGATATATCTCGATATCGCGACTTCACATCAGGAGAGACAGACATGACCGAGAAGTGGCTCATCGCCCCGGGCGAGGAACGCGTCATCGACATCGCGTCGGCATCCCGGCTCAAGGTCGGACTGGTCGGCGGCCAGGTGGACATCGTCGCGCACGACGAACCCGGCATCCGCATCGAGGTGCACGGCGTCACCATCAAGGACCTCAGGATCGAGTCCGACGGCACGCAGGTCGAGATCGACCACCCGCAGCTGGGCTGGGACAACTTCCTCGAGGTGTTCCGCAACTTCGGCTCGGGAGGACCCAAGGCCGAGGTCAGCATCGCCGTCCCCCGCTCGATCGCCCTCACGCTCGGCGTCGTCAGCGCCGGCGCCCTCGTCTCGGGCATCCGCAACGACGCCCGCCTCAACACCGTCTCCGGCGAGATCATCGTCGACACCCTGATCGGCGACCTGTCGGTCAACTCGGTGTCCGGCGACGTGCAGATCCGCGAGCTCACGGGCACGCTCTCCGCCAACAGCGTCTCCGGAGACGTCGCGGTGACCGGTGCCGTGCGCAAGGCCACCATCGACACCGTCTCCGGCGCCGCTCTGGTGGACGCCACGGGAGACGTGAACACGATCGCCCTGAACACGGTCGCGGGATCCTCCACCATCCGCCTCGACGAGACGCTCCCCGCGAACTACGTGGTGCGCTCGATGAGCGGCCGCCTGCTGATCGACGGGATCGAGCGCTCGACCAGCGGCCCGAGCAACTACTCCGGCTCGGCCGGGGAGCTCGCCGGCAGCTTCGTCGACGTGCGGGCCAACTCCGTGTCCGGCAACATCACCGTGCTGCGCCGACCGCTCACGACCGTCGCGGACGACCCGGAGTGGGAGGAGGCATGAGCCCCGCGGTCTTCTCCCACGGCGACCTGCGGCTCTACCTGCTGTCACTGCTCGCCGAGGCGCCGCAGCACGGCTACGGCATCATCCAGGCGCTCACCGATCGCACCGGCGGCACCTACACGCCGAGCGCCGGGACGATCTACCCCCGCCTCGCGAAGCTCGAGGAGGAGGGGCTCGTCAGCAAGACGGTCGACGGCCGGACCACGATCTACTCGATCACGGATGCCGGACGCGCCGAGCTCGCGGCCCGCGAGGACGACCTGGCCGGGATCGAGTCGGGACTCGCCGACTCCGTGCGGCTGATCGCCAGCGAGGTGCGGCAGAGCGTGCAGGAGGCGATGAAGAGCCTCCGGGCCGATCTCGCCACCGCCGCACACGACGAGCGCACCTCGGCGAAGGCCCGGGTGAAGGCGACGCCCATGACGGACGACCGCATCGCGAGCCGCGAGAACCTGCAGCGGGCGGACGCCTCGATCAGCTCGTTCCGCGCCCGCGTGCGCAGCGATCTGCGGACGCACGTCGCCCGGGGCGGCAGCCTTCCGATGTCGGTCGTCACCGAGCTCGAGGACGCGATGGACGGGGCCGCACGCGCGGTGACCCAGGCGCTCGGCTCGTTCGACCACTGAGCCGCGGTGAGAGGGCCCCGGTGCGCATCCCGCGCGCCGGGGCCCTCCTCGTGCCGCCGGATCGAGTCCGCCCCGCGCCCGCCCGACCTCCCTGCGCCCTGCCGCCGACCCGGTGCCGAAACCGCGCCCGCCACGCACCGGGAGGACGGGATCGCACCGGGA
>NZ_JBEBSA010000028.1:0-16883 GCF_040394595.1 Microbacterium sp. | reverse complement strand
CGGAACTCCACCACGTCGCCGTCCAGCATCACGTAGTCCTTGCCCTCGAGACGCGCCTTGCCTTTTGCGCGCGCCTCGGCGACCGACCCGGTGTCGACCAGGTCCTGGAACGAGATGACCTCGGCCTTGATGAAGCCCTTCTCGAAGTCCGTGTGGATCACGCCGGCGGCCTGCGGGGCCTTCCAGCCCTTGCCGATCGTCCACGCCCGCGCCTCCTTCGGCCCCGCCGTGAGGTACGTCTGCAGACCGAGGGTGTCGAAGCCGATGCGGGCGAGCTGGTCGAGTCCCGACTCGTCCTGGCCGGTCGACGCCAGCAGCTCGGCGGCGTCCTCCGGGTCGAGGTCGATGAGCTCGGACTCGATCTTCGCGTCGAGGAAGATCGCCTGTGCGGGGGCGACCAGCTCGGCGAGCGCCGCCTTGCGCGCGTCGTCCGTCAGCACCGCCTCGTCGACGTTGAAGACGAAGATCACGGGCTTCGCCGTCAGCAGGCCCAGCTCGCGGATCGGGCCGAGGTCGATGCCCGCCACGGAGAGAAGCTGCCCGCGCTCCAACGCATCCTTGGCGGCCGTCGCGGCCTCCAGCACCGACGGATCGGTCTTCTTGCCGCGCACCTCCTTCTCGAAGCGCGGGATCGCCTTCTCGATCGTCTGCAGGTCGGCGAGCATCAGCTCGGCGTTGATCGTCTCCATGTCGGATGCCGGATTGACCGCGCCGTCCACGTGCACCACGTCGTCGTCCGCGAAGCCCCGGACGACCTGCGCGATCGCATCCGCCTCACGGATGTTCGCGAGGAACTGATTGCCCAGCCCCTCCCCCTCGCTCGCACCGCGCACGATGCCCGCGATGTCGACGAACGACACCGTCGCAGGCAGGATGCGCTCGCTGCCGAAGATCTCGGCGAGCGTCTTCAGCCGCGGATCAGGCAGGCTCACCACGCCGACGTTCGGCTCGATCGTCGCGAACGGGTAGTTCGCGGCGAGCACGTCGTTCTTGGTGAGTGCGTTGAAGAGGGTCGACTTGCCGACGTTCGGCAGTCCTACGATTCCGATGGTGAGGGCCACGGACAGCCAGTCTACCGGCGACGACGGTTCCGCCCTGTCGCCCGCCCCTCCGATCTCGAACGCACCGTCCCCGCGATCCGGGGCTAAGATCCGTGGGACATCGAGCTACGGATTCGGGGCTCCCGAGCGCCCCAGCCGGTACGTTATCCGTCTCGAACGCGGGGGAGGGCGAATGATGAGGAAGCCGACGACCGGGATCGGACTCGTAGCGCTTCTGACGGTGCTGCTGGCCGCATGCTCGCCCGTGCCGCCGAATCCCCGAGCGGTGCTGGAGGACAAGGCGTCGACGATCGACTCCGCGGCTCAGGACCTGCTCGAAGCGCTCGATGCCGCAGGACTGCCCGGGGGGACGGCCCGTGGACGCATCGACGGCTGCCAGAGCCAACCGGCCCCGGGCGTCGCGTACCGTGCGGGGATCTCCGTGCCGGTCGGCGATGACCTCGCCGGAGGATTCGACGCTCTGGTGGAACAACTCCGGGCATCCGGATGGCAGCCCACGAACGCCTACGACGGCGTCGAGATCGACCCGGCCAAGCCCATGGGACGGTTCGGCCGCGGCGACGTGACCCTCGACGTGAAGACGGGCGGGTTCAAGACCGGCACCGAGGAGCACGGCGCCGACGGGATGGTCCTCGGTATCACGACCTCCCACGACTGCGTGCGCATCCACGACGGAGAGTCATTCCTCGACTTCGAGGACATGGAGAAGGACATCCCGCCCCGCGCCTGACCGTGCATCGTTCCCGGCCCGCCGCCCCCTCAGCCTCGGCGGACCGACCGGTATGCGGCGGTCAGGTAGGGCATGTCGATGGTGGACTCCCCCGACACGTCCAGCTCGTCGAAGAGCTCGTTCATGCCCTTCTCGATCCGCGCCTTCTCCTCGTCCGGAGCGGTGATGATGTAGCTGCGCGAGCGCGCCATATGCAGCAGCTGCTCCCGCGTCATGGGACGCGTCCACTCCCAGCGGCGCTCCTCGGCCGGTCCGAACGGCGCGGCGATCGTCGGTCCGTCGCCGCTGACCATCTGCTCCGCGGGACTCCCGTGCATGATCTCGGTCAGACGCCGCACCCAGTCGGTGCGCTCGTCGCGGACGTTCCAGATCAGGCCGAGCACTCCGCCCGGCCGCACCACGCGCCCGATCTCCGCCGACCCCGCGATCGGCTCCACCCAATGCCACGCCTGCCCGAGTACCACGGCGTCGAACGAACCGTCCTCGAACGGCAGCGACTCCGCGGTGCCGGCGAACGCCGGGACGTCGGCACTGCTCTTCAACGTCTCGAGCATCGCCGGGTCGGGATCGACGGCGACGACCTCCGCACCGGGCAGACCGAGCAGCACTCGGGTCAGCTTGCCAGTGCCGGCGCCGACGTCGGCGATCCTCGGCGCGGGCACGCCCTCCAGCATCCAGGCCACCGCTTCGGCCGGGTATTCAGGCCGCCCCGTCTCATAACTCTGTGCCGCCGCCCCGAATGATGTCGCCCGCTCGCCCATGCTCATGTCGCCAGCCTACGTCGCCTCACCGACATGCGTGGTCCGCCCGGACGACCGGTCGGCGGCGCGCCTCACCCGTCGGACCCGCCCCTCGGGAGAGTCTGGACACGTGTCATTGGACTTCACCGCGATCGACTTCGAGACGGCGAACTCCAGCCCTGCCTCCGCATGCCAGGTCGGTCTGGTGCGTGTGCGCGGCGGCGAGGTCGTCGCGCAGGCCGGCTGGCTGATCCGACCCCCGTCCGGGCACGACGACTTCCAGGAGTGGAACGTGCGGATCCACGGCATCCGCCCCGAGGACGTGCACGACGCCGACACGTGGACAGAGCAGATCGACCGGCTGTGCGCGTTCGCGGGAGCCGATGTGCTCGTCGCCCACAACGCCGGATTCGACCTGAACGTGCTGCGCCGAGCGTGCGAGGCGACCGGCCTCGCCGCACCTCCCTACCGGTCGTTGTGCTCGCTCGCGGTGGCGCGGAAGACCTACCGCCTGGAGTCCTACCGTCTGCCGAAGGCCGCGGAAGCGGCCGGGTTCGGCGACTTCCCCCACCACGATGCCCTCGCCGATGCCCGCGCCTGCGCCCAGATCGTGATCGATGCGGCACGACGGACCGGCTCCTCCGACGTCGACGCCCTCTCCGCCGCGCTGGGCGTGCCCGTCGTGCATCCCGGCGCGCCCGTGCCCGAGCGCGCCGTCGCCTGAACCGTCAGAATGGTCTGGTGACCGACGGAATCAGCCTCGAAGTGATCGAGGGCACGTTCGACCTCGCGCGGCAGGGGCGCACGGAGCCACTGGGCGAGATGCTCGACGCCGGCGTGCCGATCGATGTGCGCAATCCTCGCGCCGACACCCTGCTGATCGTGGCGGCGTACGCGGAGCAGTGCGAGACGGTCGCCGACCTGATCCGGAGGAACGCCGACCTCGACGCCGTGAACGCGAACGGGCAGACGGCGGTGGCCTGCGCGGTGTTCCGTCGCAACGAGCCGCTCCTGCGCATGCTCCTCGACGCGGGGGCGGACCAGGATGCGGGCGGCCACACCGCCCGACAGATCGCCGACCAGTTCGGCCTCGCCGGCATGCGCGCGGTGCTCGACTCCTACTGAGCACCCGGCGTCCGGCCGATGTCGGAGGCCCCCGGCATCATGGGGGCATGGATGCGACAGCGGTTCTCCTCACGGCGATCGGCCTGCTGGCAGGGGCGGCGGCCGGCTGGTTCCTCGCACGGTCGCGCGCCGCCGCCGACCTCGCCAGGGCGCAAGCGGAGACGGCCGCGCTGCGTGAGGACCGTGACCGGCAGTACGACCTCTACCGCGACGCGGTGGAGCACTCCCGCGCCGAGCAGCGCGCCTCCGCCGAGAGGGCGCAGCGCGAGAGCGCGGTGCTCGCCGCGATCGCGCCAGTGCGCGAGAGCCTGCAGCGCATGCAGCACTCCGTGACGACGCTCGAACAGGACCGGCACGCGCAGTTCGGCGCGCTCAGCGAGCAACTGCGCCGGGCGCAGGAGTCGGACGAGGCGCTGCGCGCGACGACGGAAAGCCTCGCCGGGGCGCTCCGCTCCACCGCGACGCGCGGCGTGTGGGGCGAGACCCAGCTGCGCAGAGTCGTGGAGGCCGCGGGGCTCACACGCCACGTCGACTTCGACCTGCAGGCGACGATCCACTCCGACCAGGGACAGGGACGACCCGACATGGTGATCCGCCTCGCGGGCGGAGCCTCGATCGCCGTCGACGCCAAGGTGCCGCTCGACGCCTACATCCGGGCGGGCGCACTCGGCGTCGACGCCGACGAGTCGCGGCGCCGAACACTCATGCAACAGCATGTGAAGGCCGTGCGAGCGCACGTGGACGCGCTCGCGAAGAAGGCCTACTGGTCAGGGCTCGGCACCGGGCCGGAGTTCGTGATCTGCTTCCTCCCCAGCGAGTCCCTCCTCGCCGCGGCCATCGACGAGGACCCCTCGCTGCTCGACCACGCCTTCGCCAAGAAGGTCGCCCTCGCGTCCCCGGTGAACCTCTGGGCGGTGCTCAAGACGGTGGCCGCGACGTGGTCTCAGCAGGAGGTCTCCGACGAGGCGCGCACCCTCCTCGCCCTCGGCACGCAGCTCTACGAGCGGATCGGCACGCTGGCCGGGCACGCCGACGACCTGCGACGGGCGCTGGAGCGCACCGTCGACAGCTACAACCGCTTCGCGGGCTCCCTGGAGAACCGGGTGCTGGTCACCGCCCGCCGGTTCCCCGGCATCGACGCCGCGTCACTCGACGCCGCACCGCAGCCCGTCCTCACCCCGACGCGACGCTTCACCGCCGAGGAGCTCCTCGTCGAGGAACCGCTCGGAGAGCACGGGGTCTCCGACATCGGCGAGCTCCGCGCGCGGCTCGAAAACACTCCGGCGGCGAAGACGTCGCAAGAGCAGTCGGTCCCCGGAACAGGACCCGAGCAGGTGGTCAGGCCGTTCCCGGGACCAGCTGGAGCAGAGCGATGACCAGACCGGACGAGACGACGAACGCTCCGATCATCCACCACGAGCTGAGTTCATGCCCCTCGTCGCGGCGCACACGGAACAGGACATCCGCCCGGCGTGCCGGATCGACGACCGCCGCCGGCTGAACCGCCGGAGCCTGCGCCGGTGCGCCGTCGGGCAGGTCCGTGACCCGCAGGATGCGACCGGTGTTGGTCGTCACGTGCTTCACAGGGGCGGCCTTGCCGGCCTGCGCCTTCTGCGATGTCATCGTGCGTCCTCTCACTCCGTCACGACCGCCGTTCCGCGGGCGCGACCAGGGTCAATTGTGCCAGGCCGCGCGGCGAACGGGCGCATCATCGGCGTTTCGTCACCGTACCGAGATGCGTCCGGGGCGCATCCGGAGAGGAGCGCGAAGCTCAGAGCCACTTCGAGACGAGGTGCTCCGACGCGATCCGGCGCAGCGTGCCGGAGGCCCCGCGCAGCACCACGCTCTCGGTGTACACGTAGCCCGCCTCGCGCCGCACGCCCGCGACCAGCTGGCCGTCGGTGACGCCCGTCGCGACGAACAGCGTGTTGTTGCCCTTGACCAGGTCGTCCGCCTCGTAGACCTTGTCCATGTCGAGGCCCGCGTCCACGCCGCGCTGGTGCTCCTCGTCGTCGCGGGGCCACAGCCGTCCCTGGATGTGCCCGCCGAGCGCCTTGATCGCGCAGGCGGTGACGATGCCCTCCGGGCTGCCGCCCACGCCGACGCACATGTCCGTGCGCGCGCCGTGCCGTGCGGCGTTGATGCCGCCCGCCACATCGCCGTCGCTCATCAGACGCGTGCCCGCGCCGGCCTCGCGGATCTCCGCGATCAGCTTCTCGTGACGGGGGCGGTTCAGCACCGAGACGACGATCTCGTCCACCGGCTTGCCGAGCGCTTGAGCGAGCCGACGGATGTTCTCGCCGATCGGCAGGCGGATGTCCACC
Organism: Microbacterium sp.; assembly: GCF_040394595.1. Classification (GTDB taxonomy): domain Bacteria; phylum Actinomycetota; class Actinomycetes; order Actinomycetales; family Microbacteriaceae; genus Microbacterium. The sequence goes on along the minus strand of NZ_JBEBSA010000028.1, from coordinate 10,903 downwards.
ACGCCGACGCCGGCGGGGCCGGTCACCAGCTTGTCCATGTAGAAGACGCTCGACGCGTCGAGCATCGTCCCGCGGTCGGACACCGCGATCACCGACAGGGCGTTCTGCCGTCCCGCCGCGGTCAGCGAGGTGCCGTCGATCGGATCGACGGCGATGTCGCACTCGGGACCAGCCCCCGTGCCGACCGTCTCGCCGTTGAACAGCATCGGGGCGTTGTCCTTCTCGCCCTCGCCGATCACCACCCGCCCCTGGAACTGCACGGTGCCGAGGAAGGCCCGCATCGCGTCCACGGCGGCGCCGTCGGCGGCCTCCTTGTCACCACGGCCGATGAACGGCACCGCACGGATCGCCGCGGCCTCGGTCGCGCGCACCAGCTCGAGAGCGAGGTTGCGGTCGGGGCGAAGGGGACTGAGATCGGCTGTGAGGCTCACCATGGGGGTCAGCCTAGCCAGCGTGCCACGTGAGAATCGCCCACTTTCCGGTATCCCGGAGTGAAGGAATTCACGTTCTTAACGGGGGCGAAGAGCGCGGCGATCTGCAGGCGATCCGAGGGGAAAGCATCCCCGCTCCTCCCCCGGTAAAGTGAGCCTGACCCCGCTCATCGATCGCAGGAGTATTCCATGCCCGTTGCCACCCCGGAACAGTACGCCGAGATGCTCGACCGCGCGAAGGCCGGCGGCTTCGCCTACCCCGCGTTCAACGTCTCGAGCTCGCAGACGATCCACGCCGTTCTCCAGGGTCTGACCGAGGCGGGCTCCGACGGCATCATCCAGGTCACCACCGGCGGCGCCGACTACTTCGCCGGTCACACCGTCAAGGCGCGCGCCACCGGCGCCCTCGCCTTCGCGAAGTTCGCCACCGAGGTCGCCAAGTCGTACCCGGTCACGGTGGCGCTGCACACCGACCACTGCCCGAAGGACGCCCTCGCCGGCTTCGTCGAGCCGCTCATCGCCGCCTCCGAGGAGGAGGTCAGGGCGGGACGCAACCCGATCTTCCAGTCGCACATGTGGGACGGCTCGGCCGTGCCCCTCGCTGAGAACATCGAGATCGCGAAGGACCTCCTCCCCCGCATGAAGGCGATCAACGCCATCCTCGAGGTCGAGATCGGCGTCGTCGGCGGCGAGGAGGACGGCGTCGCGCACGAGGGCTCCAACGAGGCGCTCTACACCACCTTCGGCGACGTCGACCAGGCCGTGCAGGCCCTCGGCCTCGGCGAGCAGGGCCGCTACATCGCCGCCCTCACCTTCGGCAACGTCCACGGCGTGTACAAGCCGGGCGGCGTGAAGCTGCGGCCCGAGCTGCTCGGTGAGATCCAGCAGCAGGTCGCCGCCAAGTACGGCACCGGCGCCAAGCCCCTCGACCTCGTCTTCCACGGCGGCTCCGGCTCGACCGACGAGGAGATCGCTCTCGCGGTCGCGAACGGCGTGGTGAAGATGAACATCGACACCGACACGCAGTACGCCTACACCCGCGCGATCGCCGACTACATGTTCAAGAACTACGACGGCGTCCTCAAGGTCGACGGCGAGGTGGGCAACAAGAAGCAGTACGACCCGCGCGCCTGGGGCAAGGTCGCCGAGACGGCCATGGCCGCCCGCGTGGTCGAGTCGACCCGCCAGCTCGGATCGTTCGGCAAGTCGCAGAGCTGACGCTCCGCACGCAGCACATCGGATGCCCCGGGCCGCACGGTCCGGGGCATCCGTCGTCTGCGCCCTCCTGCGACGGACCGCGCTCAGCGGCTCCGGCGCATGCGCACCACCCAGATCACCAGGTCGGCGACGGCCTCGATGACGAGGAGCACGCCGAATGCCTTCCCCAGGCGGGATCGGCTGCGCAGCGCGGCGACGCCGACCGTCAGCTCGGCGGTGTGCGCCGCCGCCGCGAGGAAGGGACGCGTGCGCAGCGCGCGCTCCCAGCGCGCGAAGGGACGATCGCGGCGGGTGAGCGATGACAGCCCTTCGAGGCCGTCGACGAGCGTCTCGCCGATCGCGGCGGGCCACCCCTGCGGCGTGAAGCGCCGCCCCACCGGCTCCGCCGACAGCGCGTCCGCGATCAGTCCGTCCGGCACCCCGAAGGCGCCCACGAACGAGGAGAGTCGCTCCTCGGCGCCGACGACGCCTCCGAGTGCCTCCGGCATCGACGCCTTCGCGGCGCGCTCCACATCCACCCGGTGCACCCGCGCGATCTCGGCGAGCTCATCGCGGACGCCGTCGCTCTCCGTCAGCATCCGGCGGTAGACCTCGGCCGATGCGGGCTCGATGATCGACGCCGGATTGAGGACCGGGATCGTGCCCCGCTCCGAGTTCGGCCAGAACACGTGCACCGCGCCGCTCGGCAGCGTCACCTCGAGCCAGGCGTCGTCCACTCCGGCGACGTTGAGCTCGATGATCGCGCCGTCGCTCCTGGTACCGGCGAGGGTCATGTGCGGCTCCGCGGTCTCGTAGCGCACCATCGACCAGACGCCCTGTTCGACGTACTCCACCTCGGCACCGGTCAGCTCGGCCGCGGCCCTGGCCGCCCACCTCGCGCGGTGCGAGAACTCCGCGACGCGCACCGGCTGCGGCGCGAAGAACAGCCCGTCCTCGTCGGCCGGGTCGACGTCCGCACGGTCGAACGCGTCGTCGACGTCCCGCACGTCGGCGGTGGGCGCCTCGTCGTCGTCCTCGTGCGCGAACGCGCCCTCGCTGCTCGCCGCGGCCTCTTCGTCCTCGTCGAAGAGCCACAGCGTGAGCCCCGCCGCGACGAACGCCTCACGCAGTTCGGATGCCCGGAGTGCGAAGCTCAGCCGGTCGTCGTCGCCCAGCGTCACGATCCGCCCGTCCTCGGTCATCGGGATCAGCGCGACGGCCTCCACGCCGTCCTCGTTCGGGTCCTCGGCGCCGTCGCGGAGAGCGGCGAGCACGCGAAGCCCCGCGAGCACCTTCTGCGCGCGGGCTCTCGGATCGGAGCCGTCCCCGGCGTCGAAACCGGCGTGGCGGACATGGAAGGCGATCTGATCGGTCACCCCTCCAGGCTAACGACCGGTCTGCGCCTTCATGAGATCGAGGAAGGCCGGATCCGACATCATCGGCACGCTCATGCAGATCGACACGAGGATGAAGGTCGCCACCGCTCCGACGATCGGGATCCACCACGCGACCCGCCGCGCGCGCACCCGGCGGATCGCGAGCCACGCGGTCAGCACGTATCCGGCCACGAGCACGACCGAGGCCACCGTGCCCCAGGTGCGCGCCGCGGCGAAGCTGGTGAACTCTCCGTCGGAGCCGAGCATCTTCAGGGTCTGATCGAAGATCTCGGGGAGGCGCTGATAGCCGATCACGGTCATCACGACATAGACCAGCCCGAACGCGAGCAGCATGATCGTCAGCAGTCGGTCGCCGGGCCGATCCGGCAGCACGGGTGCCGGCTGAGCGGCCGGGGCGACCGTCTCGACGGGCTGCTCGACGACCGGAGGGAGCCCCGCCGCGCGGCGCTGCTCCTCCGGTGTGGCGTACTCGCCGTACTGGGGGCGGTCGGCGCTCATGATCTGCTGCGTCCTCCCAGGGCACGATCGTCGCGGCGTCCCGTCGCGTCCTGGCGCAGCTCCTTGGGGAGCGAGAACATCAGGTCCTCCTCCGCGGTGCGCACCTCCTCGACGTCGCCGTAGCCGGCTTCGGCGAGCGCCTGCAAGACCTCCTGCACGAGCACCTCGGGCACGGATGCGCCGCTGGTCACGCCGACGGTCGCGACGCCGTCCAGCCAGGACTGCTGCACCTCGTCGGCGTAGTCCACACGGTAGGCGGCCTTCGCGCCGTGCTCGAGCGCGACCTCCACCAGCCGGACGCTGTTCGAGGAGTTCGCCGAGCCGACCACGATGACGAGATCGGCGTCGGCCGCGACCTTCTTGATCGCGACCTGGCGGTTCTGCGTCGCGTAGCAGATGTCGTCCGACGGCGGATCGTGCAGCTCGGGGAAGCGGGTGCGGAGGCGGTTGACCGTCTCCATGGTCTCGTCCACCGAGAGCGTGGTCTGCGAGAGCCACACCACCTTGGAGGGATCCTTCACCTGCACGGTGTCGGCCTCGGCGGGAGAGTTCACGATCGTCACGTGTCCGGGGGCCTCCCCCGCGGTGCCCTCGACCTCCTCATGGCCCTCGTGGCCGATGAGCAGGATCTCGAAGTCGTCGCGGGCGAAGCGCACGGCCTCGCGATGCACCTTGGTCACCAGCGGACAGGTGGCGTCGATCGCGTGCAGCCCGCGCTCCTCGGCGGAGGAGACGACCATCGGCGAGACACCGTGGGCGCTGAAGACCACATGCGCCCCCTCCGGGACCTCGTCGACCTCCTCGACGAACACGGCGCCCTTCGCCTCGAGCTCGGTGACGACGTGGATGTTGTGCACGATCTGCTTGCGCACATAGACCGGTGCGCCGAAGCGCTCCAGCGCCTTCTCGACGGCAACGACCGCCCGGTCGACACCCGCGCAGTAGCCGCGCGGCGCCGACAGCAGCACGCGCTTGTGCCCGTCGACGGGCATGTCGCGCAGCGGCTCGGTGCGCAGCGGGCGGGGCAGCCGGGGAACAGGCAGGGAGACGGCGGTCACGGTCCCGAGTCTATCCGCGCAGGGATGTGCGGAGGCCGGGAGAGTCCCGTGGTCCGCGGCGCCGTCGGCGGCCCGGGATATCCTGAACCCGCCCCGACCGACAGGATGCGATGACCGTCTTCCACGCCGCCCCCGTGCCCGGCGAAGCGCCGCCCGCCGACTCCGTGGCGCCTCGCGAGTCGACCGCGGATGCACCGACGTCCGTCGCGCGGCTCAACGGGACGATCCGCGATTTCGTGTCGCAGTGGGGCACGGTGTGGGTCGAGGGCGAGATCACCTCGTGGAACACCCGCGCCGGCAACGTGTTCGCGCGGATGAAGGACACCAGGTCCGACGCGCAGATCTCCCTGCGCATCTGGTCCAGCGTGCGTGCCCGCATCCCGAACGACCTCGGGGTCGGCGATCACGTCGTCGCCGCGGTGAAGGCCGACTACTTCGTCAAGGCCGGGGACTTCAGCTTCGCCGTCTCGGCGATGAAGCACGTCGGCCTCGGCGATCAGTTGGAGCGGCTCGAACGCCTCCGGGCGCAGCTCCGCCAGGAGGGACTGTTCGACCCGGCGCGCAAGAAGCGCCTCCCCTTCCTCCCCCATCTGATCGGCCTCATCACCGGTGAGCGGTCCGACGCGGAGAAGGACGTGCACCGCAACGCCGAGCTCCGGTGGCCGCAGGTGCGTTTCCGCACCGAGTACGCCGCCGTGCAGGGCGATCGCTGTGTCCCGGAGACCCTCGCCGCCCTGGCGCGGCTCGACGCCGACCCCGAGGTCGACGTGATCGTGATCGCCCGCGGCGGCGGCGATCCGCAGACCCTCCTCGGTTTCAGCGACGAGCGGCTGGTCCGCGCTGTCGCGGCGGCCACCACCCCGATCGTCAGCGCGATCGGGCATGAGAACGACCACCCGCTCCTCGACGATGTCGCCGACCTGCGCGCCTCGACGCCGACGGATGCCGCCAAGCGCGTGGTCCCGGATGTGGGCGAGCAGCGTGCGCTGGTGGCCCAGCTGCGCGCACGGGCCACGACGCGCCTCACTCAGCGCCTCACGCACGACATCGCCCAGCTCGCACAGCTGCGGTCGCGGCCGGTGCTACGCTCCCCCGATCCGATCATCGACGGGCGGGCGCAGGAGGTGCTGCTGCTCGCCGCGCGCGGGCGGGACAGCGTGACCCGCCGGCTCGACACCGCGGGCAGGTCCACCTCCGAGCTGCGCGCCTCGCTGCGGGCGCTCTCGCCTGCGGCCACCCTGGCCCGCGGATACGCGATCGCGCACCTCGAGGGCGGCGCGATCCTCCGCGACGCCGCCGACGCCCCAGCGGGCACGGCGCTCACGATCACGGTCGACAGGGGGTCGATCGCCGCACGCTCGGACGGCGAGGTCTCCGAAGACGCCTGAGACCGCCGGAGGAGGTCGCGACGCACGCGTAGACTGGGGGCGTGACTGCGCCCGAGACTCCCGTGGAATCGCTGTCGTTCGAGGCCGCTCGCGACGAGCTCGTACGGGTCGTCGCCGAACTCGAGCAGGGCGCCCCCACTCTCGAGCAGTCCCTGACGCTCTGGGAGCGCGGCGAAGCCCTCGCGGCACGCTGCGAGGAGTGGCTGCTCGGCGCGAAGCGCCGTCTGGACGCCGCACGCCCGGCATCCGACGAGGAGGACGCATGAGCAAGGGGACGCCGATCGTCGCCGAGCTCGGCCGCGCGGAGACCGCGGACGAGACCGCGGCGCGCAAGGCCGAGTCGAGCCGCGTCTACCGCTCGAGCCAGACGTTCCGTCATCTGATCGCCGCGCTGATCGTGACCGTCGCGGTCGTCGCGGTGATCGTCTTCGCCGTCCCCCGCGGCACCCCGCCCGATGCGCCGAAGATCGACGTCACCGCGGTCGCGGCCGGCGTCAAGGAGACCATGCAGCGGCCGGTGCTGGTCCCCGAGGTCCCGGACAAGTGGCGGGCGAACAGCGCGCAGCTGACCGGCACCGATGTCCCCGTGTGGGATGTCGTGCTCGCCCCGGCCGCCGAGTCGGAGCGCGGGTTCGTGCATGTCGCGCAGGCGTTCGACGCAGACGTGCGGTGGGCCCCGCAGGTACTCACCGGCACCGCCCCGACCGGCACCGTGTCCATCGACGGACGCACCTGGGACGTTTTCACGCTCGCCGACCCGGGCAAGAGCGCCAACGTCTCCTACGCCATCGGCACGCAGATCGGCAAGGACTACGTCCTCCTCTACGGCGCCCTGAGCCCCGACGCGACCGCCGGTCTCGCCACCGAACTCGCACCCCAGCTGCAAAAACTCTCGGAGGGCAGATGACCACCACCCCGTCGGCCGCATGGCAGGAGATGCTCGCGGGCAACCGCCGGTTCGTGAACGGCACACCGCAGCATCCGCACCAGGACGTGGAGAAGCGACACGAGCTCGCCGACGGGCAGGCTCCGATGGCGACGCTGTTCGGATGCTCGGACTCGCGGCTCGCCGCGGAGATCATCTTCGACAAGGGCCTCGGCGACCTCTTCGTCGTGCGCAACGCCGGCCAGGTGATCGGCGAGTCGATCGTGGCGAGCCTGGAGTACGCCGTGGAGATCCTCAAGGTGCCGCTGATCATCGTGCTCGCCCACGACTCGTGCGGCGCCGTGCGCGCGGCGATCGACGGCACTGCGATCGATGCCACGCCCCTTCCCCCGCACATCTGGAAGCTCATCTCGCCGATCGTCCCGGCCGCGCGCAAGGTGCTCGCGGAGCAGGGCGGCACCTCGCCGGCGGACATCGACGCGGAGCTGGTGGGACGCGAGCACCTCCGCAACACCGTCGGCGACCTGCTGCAGTCGTCCGAGCTCATCAGCGCCGCCGTCGCCGAGGGGCGCCTCGGCATCGTCGGCGCCAACTATCGACTCACCGAGGGCACGGCCGTGCCCGTGATCACCGTGGGGATCGACCCCGAAACGCAGGAGGGATCGGAATGACCGACACCGAGTACCGCATCGAACACGACACCATGGGCGAGGTGCGCGTGCCCCTGAACGCCCTCTACGGAGCGCAGACGCAGCGCGCCGTGGAGAACTTCCCGATCTCGGGCAAGGGGCTGGAGTCGGCGCAGATCGCCGCCCTCGCGCGCATCAAGAAGGCCGCCGCGCTGGCCAACAAGGAGCTCGGCACGCTCGACGGCGCCATCGCCGACGCGATCGCCCAGGCCGCGGACGAGGTCTCCGCGGGCAAGCACGACGGCGAGTTCCCGGTCGACACGTACCAGACCGGCTCCGGCACGTCCTCGAACATGAACATGAACGAGGTCATCGCCACGCTCGCCACCCGCATCCTCGGCGCGCAGGTGCACCCGAACGACCACGTGAACGCCTCCCAGTCGTCGAACGACGTGTTCCCGACCTCGGTGCACATCGCGGTCACCCAGGCGCTGATCGACACGCTGATCCCCGCCCTCGACCACCTCGCCGTGGCGCTGGAGGCAAAGGCGGAGCTCTGGAAGGACGCCGTCAAGTCGGGCCGCACCCACCTGATGGACGCCACCCCCGTCACCCTCGGACAGGAGTTCGGCGGCTACGCCCGCCAGATCCGCCTCGGCATCGAGCGCGTGCAGGCGGCACTCCCCCGCGTCGCGGAAGTCCCCCTCGGCGGAACGGCCGTCGGCACCGGGATCAACACGCCGCTCGGCTTCCCGCAGAAGGTCATCGAGCTGCTCGCGGCGGAGACGGAGCTCCCGATCACCGAGGCGAAGGACCACTTCGAGGCCCAGGCGAACCGGGACGGCCTCGTCGAGGCGTCGGGCGCGCTGCGCACGATCGCGGTCTCGCTGACCAAGATCAACAACGACCTGCGCTGGATGGGGTCGGGACCCAACACCGGTCTCGGCGAGCTCCACATCCCGGACCTGCAGCCGGGCTCCTCGATCATGCCGGGCAAGGTCAACCCCGTCGTCCCCGAGGCCGTGCTGATGGTCTGCGCCCGCGTGATCGGCAACGACGCGACGGTCGCCTGGGCCGGCGCATCCGGGGCCTTCGAGCTGAACGTCGCCATCCCGGTGATGGGCACGGCGCTGCTCGAGTCGGTGCGTCTGCTGGCGAACGCCTCCCGCGTGCTCGCGGACAAGACCATCGACGGCCTGCAGGCCAACGTCGACCGTGCCGCCGCCTTCGCCGGCATGAGCCCGTCGATCGTGACGCCGCTCAACAAGGTCATCGGCTACGAGGCTGCGGCGAAGATCGCCAAGCACGCCGTCGCCAAGGGCATCACGGTGCGCGAGGCCGTCATCGACCTCGGCTACGTCGAGCGCGGGGAGATCACCGAAGAGGTGCTCGACCAGAAGCTCGACCTGCTCTCCATGACGCACGCCGGCTGAGCCCGGCTCTTCTTCCGGATGCCGCGAGGGGTTCCCCTTTCGCGGCATCCGCTGTCTCCAGGCACTGTTCTGGCTCTTGTCCCGGTTCTTTTGTCCCGGTTCTTTTGTCCCGGTTCTTTTGTCCCGGTTCGCGGACGTTGTCCCGGATCCCGGTCCCTTCGGACAGAACCACCCGCGAAACGTGACACCATCCGCGAAACGGGACACCCCGCCCCAACGCCCCGGCACCGCCCGAATCCCGGACCATGTCCCGAGCGCCGGATCATGTCCCGAATCCCGGACCATGTCCCGGTTCCCGACCACTCCGCCCAGAACCACCCGCGAAACGTGACACCACTCGCGGAACGGGACACCCGCCCGAAATGGCCCGGCGCCGCCCGAATCCCGGACCGTGGTCCCGATGCCTCTGCAGAGCAGGACACGTCTGCGAAAAACGGGACTGTCTCCGACCCGTCCCCCACACCAGCACCTGTCGAGAGGTTGTTCGCGATCTCCGCGATCCTGGTCCTGCCCGGCCGGGAATCGACCGGATGCTGTTGCCATGCTCACAGCACACGACACCATCTCAGCGCTCGGAGGGATCGCCCGCGGCACGCATCTGCAACGTCTCGGATTCTCCCGCCGGTCTTTGGCCAGGCTCGTGGAGCGGGGCGCGATCGAGAGGCTTCGCAACGGAGTCTTCGGCATTCCTCCTCTCGACGCCGATGTGCGGAGTGCCGTGCAGCACGGCGGCGCGTTGACGTGCGGGAACGCACTCCGGCGAGCGGGCGTCTGGGTGCTTCCGGAGGATACGACGCCGCACGTATGGCTCGGTCCCGGCAATCATCCTCATCCGCACGCAGGTTGCGCATGCGTGTCCCACTTCTTCCGCGGACGTCCGCCTCTCGGGCAGGTCGGCCTGGAGACGGCGCTGTTGCACATTCGCGTCTGTGCCGGCGATGAGGCGTTCTTCGCGGCGTTCGAGTCGGCGTGGCGCATCGGACGCCTTCCAGCCGCAGCGAGACGCCGAGTTCGGGATGCGCTCCCTGCCTCCGCACGCTGGCTGGTCGACCTCGCCCGATCCGATGCCGACAGCGGAATCGAGTCCCTCATCCGGCTGCGGCTGCATGTGCTCGGGATCCGCCTCGAATGCCAGGTGGAGATCCGCGGTGTCGGGCGGGCCGATTTCCTCATCGAAGGCTGTCTGATCGTCGAAGCTGACGGCCGTGAGAACCACCATGGCGCCGAGCGCCGCCACAAAGACCTGATGCGCGATGCGGCGGCGTCTCGACTCGGGTACGAGACCCTTCGCTTCGACTACGCCCAGATCGTGCACGACTGGCCGGCGACGCAGCGCGCGATCATCGCCGCCGTTCGGCGCGCCCGATCCCGCGCCTGAACCCCGCCCGAATCACAGACCACGTCACGAATCCCCGCCACCCCGCCCAGATCCACCCGCGAAACGTGACACCACCCGCGAAACGTGACACCCAAACCGGACACCCAAACCGGACACAGGCCGCCACCGCCAAACCAGTCACCACCCGAAACCCGCACCCGCCCGAATCACAGACCACGTCACGAATCCCCGCCACCCCGCCCGGATCCACCCGCGAAACGGGACACCACCCGCGAAACGGGACACCCACTCCGACACTCCGACACTCCGACACACGACGACGCCGCGCCCCGCGGAGATCTGCGGAGCGCGGCGCGTCGAACCGATCAGGCGAGCTCGTTGCCCTCCAGGAGGTCGGTGACGAGGGCGGCGATCGCGGAGCGCTCGGAGCGCTGCAGGGTCACGTGCCCGAACAGCTCGTGCCCCTTGAGCGTCTCGATCACCGAGGCGACCCCGTCATGACGGCCGACCCGGAGGTTGTCGCGCTGGGCGACGTCGTGGGTCAGCACGACCCGGGAGTTCTGCCCCATCCGGCTCAGCACCGTCAGCAGCACGTTGCGCTCGAGCGACTGCGCCTCGTCGACGATCACGAAGGCGTCGTGCAGCGA
>NZ_JBEBSA010000027.1:0-25837 GCF_040394595.1 Microbacterium sp. | reverse complement strand
ACCGCAACCCCAGACCCGGCCGACCCCCCGCGCACGACCGCAACCCCAGACCCGGCCGACCCCCCGCGCACGGTACCCGACGAGGAGGCAGACCGATGAAGGTGCCCTCGATGATCGCCGCCGAGCTGCGGCGGCTCACCGCTACCCCCATGGCCGTGGTCGCCCTGATCGCGCTGATGTGCGTCCCGATCCTCTACGGAGGCCTGTACCTCTGGGCGAACCAGGACCCCTACGGCAAGTTCGCGGAGGTCCCGGTCGCCCTGGTGGTCGACGACCACGGCGCGACCCTCAACGGCAAGGAGAAGAACTACGGCGAGGACGTCGCAAAGAACCTCCTCGAGGGCAAGGCCTTCGACTGGCGGGTGATGGATGCGAACGACGCGGTGCAGGCGCTCAAGGAGGGCTCGGTCGACTTCACCGTGACCATTCCCTCCACGTTCTCCGAGGCGCTGACCTCCGCCGCGGGTGAGGATCCCCACCGCGCGCAGATCGAGCTGGAGACGAACGACGCGAACAACTACCTCGCCTCGTCGATCGGCAGCCAGGCCGTGGAGAAGATCCGCGCCTCGGTCGCGAAGATGGTCGGCTCCCAGGCCGCCGAGACCCTGCTCACCGCGCTCAGCGACGTGCGGGGCAACCTCGGCGACGCCGCGAACGGCGCGACGAAGCTCGTCGACGGCGCGGCCTCCGCGGTCGACGGCTCCGGCAAGCTCGCCGCGGGCACCGCGCAGCTCGCCGACGGGACGGCGAAGCTCGCCGACGGTGCCGCGCGCCTGGCCTCCGGAGCCCAGCAGGTCAGCGGCGGTAACCGCCAGCTGGCCGACAAGGCCGACGCCGCGGCCTCCGCGGTGCAGCGGGCGACCGATGCGCTCCCGCAGGTGCGGAGCGCGATCGCCGACCGGCTCGCCCAGCAGGGCCTCACGCCGGCCGAGGTGAACGACGTGCTCACCGCCCTCGATCCCCTCGCCCAGCGCCTGCGCGAGGGCAACGCCTCGGTGCAGAGCGCCGCGCGGCAGGTCGACACGCTCGCCGCCGGCTCGGCGACCCTCGCCTCGAGCGCGCAGCAGCTGGCCGCCGGCGCCTCGTCCGCGGCATCCGGGGCCGCCTCCGCCCGGGACGGGGCGGGAACGCTCCGGAGCGGACTCGCCACTCTCCGCGACGGCACGGCGAAGCTGCGCGACGGTCTCGCCTCCGGGGTCGAGCGGATCCCGGCATCGACGGCCGACCTGCGGCAGAAGCAGTCCGACGTGATCGCCGACCCGGTGAAGGTGTCGAGCGAGAAGGTCGCCTCCGCCGAGCACTACGGTGCCGGCCTCGCACCGTTCTTCGCAGCGCTGGCCGCGTGGATCGGCATCTACGCGCTGTTCCTCATCGTCAAGCCGATCTCCCGCCGCGCCGTCACCGCGCTGCACTCTCCGATCCGGATCACCCTGGCGGGCTGGCTGACCCCGGCGATGTTCGGCGCCCTGCAGATGCTCGGACTTCTCGGGGTGCTCTCGATCGCCCTGGGCTTCACCTTCCACAACCCGGCGGGCACGCTCGGCGTGATGATGTTCGGCTCCGCGACGTTCGCCGCGATCATCCTCGCGCTCAACGTGTGGCTCGGATCGGTCGGGCAGTTCATCGGCCTCGTGCTGATGGTGCTGCAGCTCGTCACGGCGGGCGGCACCTTCCCCTGGCAGACCCTTCCGCAACCCCTCGGCGCGCTGCACCATGTACTGCCCCTCGGGTACGTCGTCGACGCGATGCGGCAGCTCATGTACGCCGGCGGCGACACGGGCAGGGCCTGGCTCGATCTCGCCGTGCTCGCCCTGTGGCTGCTCGGCGCGCTGCTGCTCGCGATGATCGGCGTGACGAGGATGACGCACAAACGCACGCTGCGCGACCTGCAGCCCAGCCTGATCGGGTGACGCCCGGTCGCGGATCTGGATAGGATTCGAGGACGCGGCCCCCGTAACGCGTACCTCGTTTCCTGGGACTCGGTCCCAGACCGCTTCACACGGGAGTCCCTGCTGATGACGTCAGATTCCACGAACACCGCCCCGCGCCCGTCGATCGCCGGCCGGATCGGGAAGATCGCCTTCATCGTGATCGCCGCGCTGCTGGTGATCGCGACCGCGGCGGCCTTCTTCCTCACCTGGACCATCCAGCGCTCCTTCCCGCAGACCTCGGGGGAGCTGACGGTGAAGGGGCTGAAGGCGCAGGTGTCGGTGCAGCGCGACGATCGCGGCATCCCGACGATCACCGCCGACTCGACGGACGACCTGTTCTTCACCGAGGGGTACGTGCACGCGCAGGACCGCTTCTTCGAGATGGACTTCCGGCGCCACGTCACCGCCGGGCGGGTGGCCGAGATGTTCGGCCCGTCGCAGGCGGGGACGGATGCGTTCCTGCGCACCCTGGGCTGGCGGAAGGTCGCCGAGGAGGAGGTCGCGAAGCTCGACGACACCACGCGCGGATACTACGAGGCCTACGCCAAGGGCGTGAACGCCTACCTCTCGGCGCACAAGGGCGCGGACCTGTCGCTCGAGTACGCGGTGCTGGGCCTCCAGAACCCCGGCTACGAGCCCGAGCCGTGGCAGCCCGCCGACTCGGTGGCGTGGCTGAAGGCCATGGCATGGGATCTCAGGACGAACGTCGAGGACGAGACCGACCGCGCGCTGCTCGCCGCGAAGCTCGACCCCGCGGTGTCCGCGCAGACGCTCGGATCGGTCTACCCGGGGTATCCGTTCGACCGGAACCCGGTCATCGTTCCGAAGATCACCCAGTTCTCGGTCACGGACGACACGAACGCCGCTCCGGCGTCCTTCACGGGCTCCTCGGGCGCGGAGGCCTCGCAGGCGCTCGCGACGGTCGAGTGGAAGCAGGCGTCGAACGTCGTCGAGGCGGCCAGCATGATGATCGGCGATGCCGGCGAGGGCATCGGATCGAACTCCTGGGTCGTCTCGGGCAAGCTCACCAAGAGCGGCAAGCCGCTGCTCGCGAACGACCCCCACCTCGGAGCGGCGCTCCCCTCCGTCTGGTACCAGGTGCAGCTGCGCTGCTCGACGGTGTCGGACGCCTGCCCGTTCGACGTGAGCGGATACTCCTTCTCCGGGCTCCCCGGCATCGTGATCGGGCACAACGCCAAGATCGCCTGGGGATTCACCAACCTCACCACCGATGTCACCGACCTTTACATTGAGAAGGTCGAGGGTGACAAGTATTGGCGCGACGGCGCCCTGGTGCCGCTCGACGTGCGCAAGGAGAAGATCAAGGTCGCCGGAGGCAAGGACATCGACCTCACGATCCGATCCACGGTGCACGGGCCGATCATCTCGGGGCTCACGGAGGACTTCACCGCGCTGGCGAAGAAGCCCGCGCTCGAGAACGGGAGGCTGACGTCCGGCGGATCGGTCGCCGACGGCCCGCAGCTGGGCGCGCCCGCGACCGGCGAATACGCGGTGAGCCTGCGCTGGACCGCGCTCGACCCGGGCACGACGGCGAGCGCGATCTTCGCGCTGTCGACGGCGAAGGACTTCGGGGAGTTCCGGCAGGCGGCGTCGCTCTTCGACGTCCCCGCGCAGAACCTCATCTACGCGGACACCGAGGGCAACATCGGCTATCAGGCCCCCGGCCGCCTGCCCATCCGCGGCGCCGGCGACGGATGGCTGCCGCAGCCGGGATGGCTGAGCGCCTACGACTGGGCGGGCTACATCCCCTTCGAGAAGCTGCCGGTGTCGTACAACCCCGCCGAGGGGTACATCGTCACCGCGAACAACGCGATCGTCGACGACCGGTATCCGTATTTCCTCTCGCGCGACTGGGACTACGGCTACCGGGCGGGGCGGATCGCGCACCTCATCGAGCGCGCCGCGGCGGCGGGCCCCCTGGTGGCCCAGGACCTGCGCGACATCCAGATGGACGACGAGATGTGGATCGGCAAGCAGCTCGCGATCGCGATGGAGAACGTGAAGGTCAAGGGTGACGGGCCGAAGGCGGCCGTCGAGCTGCTGCGCACGTGGGATGCGCAGAACAAGGCGGACTCGCCGGCCGCGGCCTACGCGAACGTGCTGTGGTCGAACCTCGCGAAGAACGTGTTCGCCGAGCGCGAGGTGCCGATGCCCCTCAGCGACCAGGGCCGGCTGTTCACCGTGGTCGGGAAGATGCTCGAGAACCCGGAGGATCCGCTCTGGGTCAACGACCGCATCGGCGTGAAGACGATGGACGAGATGCTGACGAAGTCGGCCGAGCAGGCGTACACCGAGCTCAGCGGCGTGCAGGGCTCCGACCCGGCCCGCTGGAACTGGGGCTCGCTGCACGCGATCACCCTCACGAGCTCGACGTTCGGGGAGTCCGGCATCGCCCCGATCGAGGCGCTGTTCAACCGCGGTCCGTATCCGGTGAGCGGCGGATCCTCGATCGTGAACGCGACCGGATGGATCCTCGGCGAGTCGTATGCGACGACCACCGTGCCGTCGATGCGGATGGTCATCGACCTCGCAGACTTCGACCAGTCGACGTGGATCCACCTCACGGGGGCCAGCGGCCACGCCTTCGACGAGCACTACACCGACCAGACGGAGGACTGGGCGGCGGGCGTGCAGCGTCCCTGGCCGTTCAGCACGAAGGCGGTGAAGGCGGCGACCGTCGACACGCTGTCCCTGAAGCCCGGGAAGTGAGCCGCGTTCAGCCGCCGCACGGCCGGATCGGATAGATTCGCGGCGTGCCGGAACGTCTGCTCGCGCCCGAAGGGGTCGCCTCCCGCGTCGAGGAATTCGCGTACGGCGGCGCCGCGCTGGTGGCGGAGGACTTCGGCTCCGGCGGCGGTCCGTTCGTGCTGCTGCACGGCATCGGGATGGGACGCAGCGTGTTCGCGCCGCTCGCCGAGCGGTTGACGGGCCAGGTGATCGGGATCGACCTCCCGGGCTTCGGCGAGGCTCCGGAACCGGTACGCACCCTGACCATGGAACGTCACGCCGATCTCGTCGCGGCCTTCCTCCGCGACCGCGGGATCGCCGGCGCCACGGTGATCGGTCACTCGATGGGCAGCCAGATCGCGGCCGAGCTGGCCGCCCGGCATCCGGACGCGGTCGCGCGCCTCGTGCTCGCGGGCCCGACCGTCGACGACGGTGCTCGACGCCCGGTGGTGCAGGCCCTGCGGCTGCTGTCCGACCTGCTCGGCGAGAAGCCCGAGGTGCTATGGCGCGGTGGACGGGAGTATCTGCGGGGCGGTCCGCACCTGCGCAGGAAGATCCGGGCAACGCTGGTGCACCGCCCGGAGGAGGCTTACCGCCGGATCGCCTGCCCGACGCTGGTGCTCCGCGGCGACCGGGATCCTCTCGCGCCGGCGTCCTGGTGCGAGAGGATCGTCTCCCTGATCCCCGATGCGACCTGCGTGGAGATCCCCGACCACGGCCACGGGACCCTCATCAGCGACGTGGCGCCCGCCGCCGACGCGATCCTGTCCTTCGCCCGCTGAGCCCCGTCCCCCACGCTTTTCGGTGCGCGATATGCCACCGGAAAGGGCCTCCCGGGATGCGCTTTCGCGCTCCGAGGCCCGGACGCGCCGCCGAAGGGGGTCGCGCCGCCGAAGGGGTCGCGCCGCCGAAGGGGGTCGCGCCGCCGAAGGGGTCGCGCCGCCGAAGGGGTCGCGCCGCGGGGCCTCCTGGGCTCAGAGGATGGGCGTCGCGATGATGGTGCACTGCGCAGAGGGCGCGACGCGTACCAGATCGAGGAAGTACGCCGTGGCCTCGTCACCGGAGTGCGTGCGGAATCCCGCACTCCCGAGGCGCGGCGTCCATCCCTCGGACCAGGTCACGCGCAGTGCGCCGCGCTCACCGCGGATCAGCACGCCCGATTCGGCCAGCTCGATCGGGAACAGCGAGACGAGCCGGTCGACGACCTCGATCGGCTCGTCGGCCGCGACGTCGTCGTCGATCGTCAGCGTCCCGTCGGCGAAGGCGAATGCGCGCGCCACCCGTCGCAGCCCGGGCCGGTCGTACGCCGAGGTCAGATCGAGCATCAGGCGACGGTCCTCGACGGACACGTCCTGCACGACGGCGGCAGCGGCGCGTCCGCGGTGCTGCCGCGTGCCGGCCACGATCGGCACACTGTGCCCCTGCGACCCGGCGGAGAGATTGTCGTACCGGGACTCGGGCAGGAAGTAGAACCCGTCGTAGAATCCCATCCCCAGCTCGCTCAGCAGGGGTTCCCCGTTCACGGCGAACACGAACGAGCCGAGATCGTTGTGATTGTGCGGCTCGTCGTTGTGCCCCGCCTTCGCCGCGAAGCCGATGTCGAGGGCCTCGCGCACCTCGCGGGCCACGAGCCATCCGGCGTCGGCGAACCAGTCGGCGGAGGATCCCGCGGCGGGCACCTCGTCGGAGAGGTCGCGGGCCCAGACGAACTGGCGGACCGTGGGCCCCCAGTTGTGATCCCATCTCTCCCCCGACCAGAGGTCGCGGGGCACCGCGTGGGACGGATCGCGGCCCTCGACGAGCGCCGCGAGCGCGGGGTTGACCGTGCCGTACGGCTCGGCGTCCGAGAAGGCGGCCACCGCCCGGCCGCCGAGCGTGACATCGCGGGGATAGCGTGCGATGGCGGCGAGCTTCTCACGATCGCGACCCGACCACAGGTCCGTTCCGGTTCGCTGGCGCAGCGCCTCGGCGTAGTACGCGAAGTGACCGAAGCCGTAGTCCCAGTAGTTCAGCCCCTCGACGCAGATCCCGTCGTCGCCGTAGCCCGCCAGCAGCGCGTCCATCGCCGCCGTGCACCGGTCGAGGATACCGACCAGCCCGTCGGTCTCCAGGTAGATGGCGGCGATGCCGACGCCCGCCGCGCACACGGCTGCCCAGTTCGTCTCGACCGTCTCCCAGAACCACGGACGGTCCCGGAACGGGGTGAGCACCCGCCTCTCGATCTCGCGATGCGCCCTGGCGACGACCAGCGGATGCAGCCGCTCGCCGAGGAGCACGATGGCCTCCGACAGCGCGAAGGCCGTCTCGGCGGAGAACAGGTCGATGATCTCGTCGTGCGGCACTTCGGGATGCGGGGAGGAGAGCTCCGGGATGTGCGCGGGCAGCGCCCACGTGTACTCGTCGCAGATCGCCCAGACGAGGTCTTCGACGGCTGCGATCGGCACCTCCTCGCTGAGCAGCGCCCCGATCACCGCGGCGTAGAGCCGACGGCGGATGCCGAAGTAGACACCGCTGTGCTCGGTGCGGTCGCCGTCCACGTCGTATCGCTGGTGCACCCGGAACCCCGGGGAGAGGATCGGCGTGCCGGCCTCGGCACGCGCACGGTCGATGACCTCCTGCGCCCGCGCGGCGATCCGACGGTTGCGGATGGGCTCACGCCACCGTCGCGGGTCGCGGCCGTCGGCGAACACGGCGTCGAGAGACCCGCCGTCCAGGGTGGTCTGCGTCATCAGGATGCTCCGATCATCACGGTGTGAATGTATGGCCATGGCTGTGGGAACGGGACGATCCCGCCGGCAGGCGGGAGGGGGCCAGCAGTTCCAGCTGGCGCAGGTCGACACGGGCGTCCAGCGCGGTGATCCGCACCGCCTCGACCACGACCTCCGAACGCAGCTCGAACGGTCGGGTCTGCACGTCCCAGCGGAACGCTTCTCCGTGACGCTCGTCGAGCAGCACCCACTCACCTCCGACGAGCCCCTCCAGGCGCCAGCCGGCCTCCCCGGCAGCACCGATCGTCACGGTGTACAGCGCACCTGCGACGGGTTCTGTCACGGCGGTCGAGACGCTCTCGCCCGGTGAGAGCACGATCCCCGTGTCCGAGGAGTCGTCGAAGGCGATGCCTGCCGACGCCGGCAGCCTGTCCGTCAGCCGCTCCGGCAGGCTGCCGGGAGCCGACATCGAGAACGGACCCTCCTCCGCCCAGGCCACGGGCTCCGGTCCGAGGTCGATCTCGATCGTGACACCGCGTCGCAGCATCCCGATCGGGATCGACGCGCGCCGCCAGGCCTCGCCGTCGACGCGCACGGCTTGGATGTGCACGTTCCGGTGGGTGAGCGCCGGCGCGGAGACGACCGTGCGTCCGCCGCCGACCGGGCGGAGCTCGGCGCGGGAGACCGACGGCGAGGTGATCAGGTACTCCCCGGACCCCGGGGTGAGCGGGTACAGTCCCACGCTCGCGAACAGATGCCAGGCGGCCATCTCGCCATTGTCCTCGTCGCCGGGGAACCCCTGGCCGATCTCGGAGCCGAGGAACATGCGCCGCACGCTCTCCCGCACGACCGCATCGGCCTTGTGGGGTGCGCGGGTGAACGCGTACATGAACGGGATGTGGTGCGCCGGCTGGTTCGAGAGGCCGTACATGCCCATCCGGAGATCCCGCGCCTCGGTCATCTCGTGGATGATCCGCCCATAGTCGCCCTGCACGTCGGCGGTCCCGGTCTCCGGCGTGGCGAAGTACGCGTCGAGGGCGGCCTCCAGCGCGTCCGGCCCGCCGAGCAGCGTGGCGAGCCCGTTGCCGTCGTGCGGCACGCTGAAGCGCATGCCCCAGGCGTTCGTCTCCGTGTAGTCGCCGCCCCAGACCGCGGGGTCGAAGTCCGCGCGAAACCGCCCATCGCCGTCCCGTCCGACGAAGAACCCGCGGTCGCTGTCGAACAGCGCGAGGTACGACGCGGCCCGTGAGGCGAAGTACCGCGCCCCGGCGGTGAACTCCTCGTGCCTCGGATGCTGCGCATCGGCCGCCAACCGCCTCGCCAGCACGGCGATGCCGAAGTCGTTGACCGCACCCTCCAGGGTCCAGCTGAGCCCCTCCGGCGTCGCGGTCGACACGTAGCCGCGGAAGAACCCCGTGGCGCTCTCGGCGCGTCCCACCTCGGAGCGGAAGGAGCGCGTGGTCGCGTTGCGCAGGGCGGAATCGTAGGCCTCCTCGAGCGCAGCGATCACGACTCCCGCGGCGACGGCGTCCGCGATCACGATGTCGCTGCTCGTGCCGACCATCGCATCGGCCGGCCCCGGCGCCGACCACCGCTCCATCCAGCCTGCCGCCCGGTAGTGCTCCAGGAACCCGTCCAGCAGAGCGACCGCCCGCTCCGGCATCAGCAGGGAGTAGGCCGGCCAGACCGTGCGATAGGTGTCCCAGAAGCCGTTGTTCACGTAGGAGCGCCCCGGACGCACCGCGCATCCGGTGCTCCCCTCGCCGTGCGCGGTCGTCGGGGCGTTCGCGACGTCGGCGTGCACCCACCGCGCGGCGTCCGCCGAGCCCGCGTTCTCGCTCGCGTCGTTGGGGTACAGGAACATCCGGTACAGGTCCGAGGCGATCTCGGCCCGCTGCGCGGGAGTGCCCTCGACGGTCACCAGCTCGAGCAGCGGCTTCCACCGTTCGCGGTTCGCCGCCGCGATCTCGTCGAATCCGCGTGCGAAGGAGGCCTCCTGCGCGAGCGTCGCCCTGGCCTGATCGATCCCGAGGAAGGAGGTCGCGATGCGCACCTCGACCGGGCCGGGGCCTTCGACGCCCACCGAGGCGGAGACCCGCTCACGCCCGGGCGCGGTGCCCGCCCTCACCGCGGACAACGGACGGTCGACGGCGATCGCGAAGTACATCCTCGGGGCCTGCGCAGCCGCGGGGCGATGGAAGGAGTCGGTCCAGCCGGTGAAGGGCACCCGCCGATCATCGGGGTGGTGCACGAGCCGGCCGTCGTCGTCGAGCTGATCGATCACGAAACCGCCGCCGGCGGGCAGCGCGAATCTCGCGACGAGCACACGATCGGTCGCGGACAGCTCCGCCCGGATGCCACCGGCGAGCTCCGCCGTCCAGAGGTGGGGAGCCGCGTGCTCCGCGTCATGCGTGAAGGCGAGCGCGCGCTCCGCGCGATCGCCGGATGCCGCCGCGCCCCGCGCCGTCGGCATGATCTGCACCACACCGCGGTCACCCATCCACGGGCTCGGCGCGTGCGAGGTGGCGAGCGCCTGGAGCTCGGGTGCGGAACCGGAGCGGTAGACGTAGGGCCAGGAGTGCGACCCGGCATCGGTGACGGGGATCGCGAAGGTGAAGCCGTGCGGCACCGAGACCGCGGGGATCGTGTTGCCCCTCGACGCGTGTTCCGCGGAGTGGGTGCCGCGGCGCGTGTCGACGAGGTCGACCGGGGATCGTGGCGCCGAGGGGGCCTCCCGGTCGATGCGGACGTCGCTGACCCACCCTCCGGCTCCGGCGGCGGTTCCCTCCCCGGCCCCGGCCGAGAAGGCGCGCAGCCCGATGCCGGTGATGCGCCGTCCCGCGATCGGATCGAGGTCGATCCGACGGAAGTTCCACTGGTCGCAGGTGAGGGCTCGGGACGACCACTGCCCTTCGACGTCCGCGGCATACCCCGCCTGGTCGACGAGGTCCCTCGCGATCGATCCGTCGTCGAGCTGCAGCTCCACGGCGACGGCCGTCGCCGCGAAGGCGGAGCCTCGGCGCACCTCGGCGGCGCCGCCCTGCAGCTCGGGGAAGACGGAGTAGCTGAGCACGTGGCCCCGCTCGACCTCGATGTCGACTTCTCGCAGCGGCACGGTGACCATGCCATCGGCATCCGCGTCCGACAGCCGGTATCGGACGGCCCCGGCGTCCGTCAGGCCGCGCGCGGGGGAGGCGGCGGGAGCCCCGGGCTCGCCGTCGATGATCGCTTCCTGCATCGTCAGCCCTTGATCGCCCCGGACTGGCCGGCGCTGCGCAGGAACTGCCGCTGGAAGACCAGGAACAGCACGATCGGGATGATCACCGAGATGAACATGCCCGCCATGAGCAGACTGATCTCCGCGCTCGAGGAGACCTTGTAGAGACCGACCGACAGCGGCTGCAGCTTCGGATCCGGCAGCACGAGCAGCGGCCACATGAACTCCTTCCAGGCGCCGACCAGGGTAAGCAGCGACACCACGCCGATGATCGGCTTCGACATCGGCAGCACGATCCGCCGGAAGACGGTCATCGCTCCGGCGCCGTCGACCTTCGCCGCCTCGAACACCTCGCTGGGCAGCTGCGCGAAGAAGTTGCGCATGAGCAGCACGTTGAACGCATGCGCGGAGGCCGGCAGCCACACCGCCCAGTACGTGTTGACGAGGTTCACCTGGATCAACGGCAGGCTGAGGACCGTCAAGTACAGCGAGACGAGGGAGATCACACCGGGGATGAAGAGGGTCGCGAGGACGGCCCCCTCGAGGAACTTCGCGTACTTCGGACGCAGGATCGCGAGCACGTAGCCGCCGGTGAGGGCGACGAGCAGTCCGAAGAACCAGTTCCCGCCCGCGACCCACACCGTGTTGAGGAGGTACTGGCCGATGTCGATGCGGGTCCAGGCCTCGGCGAGGTTCTCCCACTGGATGCCGCTCGGCCAGAGCGCGAACGGCTGCGACACGGTGTCGTTCGTGGTGGACACGGCCGACTTGGCGAGCCACAGCACGGGCCCGACGGCGATGACCGCGAGGAACGCCAGCACGATGACCGCGAGGGCCGTGAGCGTGAGCCGGGTGCGCGGGCGGGCGCGCTCGGCGGCGGACAGCAGCGTGCGCTCGGCGAGCGCCGCCTCGCGGTCATGCCGGGCCTGCCTCCGTGCTTCGCGGCGGCGACTCTGCGCGCTCGGCGCCTCGGGGGCGAGGACGACCGCTCTGGTGTCGCTCATCACTTGGCCCACTTCCTGGTCAGCCACAGATACACGGCGGAAAGCAGGCACAGGAACACCGCGAGCATGAGGCTCAGCGCCGTGGCCTTGCCGTAGTCGCTGGAGATGAACGCATACCGGAAGATCAGCATCAGGATCGTGGTGGTGGAGTTGTCCGGTCCGCCGCCGGTCATGACGTACGGCTCGGTGAAGACCTGGAACGTGCCGATCACCTGCAACAGGAGCATGAACAGGATGACCGTGCGCAGCTGCGGCAGGGTGATGTGCCAGAACCGGCGCAGGACCCGTGCTCCGTCGACCTCGGCGGCCTCGTACAGCTCCGGGGGAACCGCCATGAGCGCCGCCAGGTAGATGATCACGGTGCCGCCGAACCCGGCCCAGGTGGCCTGCACGACGATGGACGGCATCGCCATGAGGGAGTTCTGCAGCCATGGCAGCGGATCGAGCCCCAGCCATCCGAGCACCGTGTTGAACAGGCCGTTCGACGAGGGGTTGTAGAACTGCTTCCACAGCAGCACCGAGACGACCGGCGGCAGGATGACCGGGATGTAGGCGAAGACGCTCGCGATCGTCCTGGTGCGGCGCAGCTCGGCGATGAAGACCGCGAGCAGCACCGGGAGGGGGAAGCCGATGATCATCGCGAGCACGGTGTACCAGACCGTGTTGAGCACGGCGGTGCCGAGCAGGGGGTCGGCGAGCACGCGCGCGAAGTTGTCGAGCCCCACCCATTCGGCCGGGCCGACGAAGTTGGTCTTCTGCACGCTGAGCAGCAGGCTGCGCAGGATCGGCCACCAGCCGAACACGCCGAAGGAGACGATCATCGGCAGGGCGAACAGCAGCATCCCCGGCCCGCCCTTGCGCACCCACCTCCGGAACCGGTTGCGGTGCCTGGGCGCCGCCGCGGCGGTCGCCGGCACCGCGTCCCCGATCTCCATCGGACGCGTCTCACCGGTCAAGGTCATCATCCCTCCTTCGGTCGTGGGCGGGGCGGGCGCGAGCGCCCGCCCCGCGATCGTTCCTGTGTACGGCGCCTACTGCGCCTGGTCGATCAGCGCCTGCGACGCGGCGTTCGCCTGCTTCAGGGTCGACGGGATGTCCGTGCCCTTTTCGGTGAGCACCTTCTGCACGGCGGAGTCGAGCAGCGCGTAGGTCTCCTGCGCGGCCGTCAGCGGCTCCGGCACGATCTTGAGCCGCGAGAGGCTGTCGAAGTACGGGGCGAACTGCTTCTGGTCGACGTCGACGTAGTCCGAGATCCAGCCGAGATAGGTGTCGTACTGCTCCTGGTTGAACACGGGGAGCATCGGCGCGCCGACGGGCTGCCCCTCCTCCGACCTGGCCTTCGCGGTCTTCACGGCGAAGTCCTTGTCGGTGTAGGACCGCAGATACGTGAACTTGATCCACTCGACCGCCGCCTCCGCCTGCGCCTTCGTGGCCTTCGGGGATACGATCTGGATCGTTCCGCCACCGAGCGTGCCCAGACCGGCTTCGGACTGCGGGAGCCCCGTGATTCCGAGGTCTGCGCCCTTCATGCCCCGGTTGCCGACGAGGTCGTTGTAGACGTCGGCGCCGAGGACCGTCTGCCCCACCTGGCCCGCGGCGACCGCGGAGCGCATGTCGTCCTGGGTCATCAGGAAGTTCGATCCGGCGGCGTCGTCGTTCCAGCGCACGTCGTGCAGGAACTGGAGCGCGGCCTGCGGTCCCTTGCTGTCGACCTTCGCCTCGTCGCCCTTCTCGTTCTGGATGAGGCTGCCGAACCCGTAGCTCATTCCGGTGAGCAGCCAGCCACCGGAGTTCTGCGTCGTGGCGAGGGAGAAGCCGGTCTGCCCTGTCGCCTTGGTGATCGCCTCGGCGTTGGCCGCCACTTCGTCCCAGGTCTTCGGGGGCGTGTCCGGGTCGAGACCGGCCTTCTCGTACAGCGCCCGGTTGTAGACGAGCCCGAGCGTGTAGGCGGCGCTGACGATGCCGTAGGTCTTGTCGCCGGTCTTCGCCTGGGCCTGCACGTCGGGGTTGAGCTCGGCGAGAGTCTTGTCCCCCTCGACAAGCGAGGAGATGTCGTATGCCAGGCCGTTCGCAGCGAGCTGGCGGATGTTCGTGTAGGGCACGTTCATCTGGATCGGCAGGGTGCCTCCGGCGACGAGGGCGGAGAACGTGGTCGGATCCCAGGTGGTCTCCGAGGGCTCGATGGTGATGTCCGGGTGCTCGGACTCGAACAGCTTGATGCGGTCGTCCCAGATCTTCCGGCTGTCGGGCTTGTCGCTGGGCGGGTAGCCGGCGACGGTGATGGTGACCTTCTCGCCGGGCGAGCCTTCGTCGGCGGTGTCGGTCGAACAGGCGGTCAGTGCGACCGCCGCGATGCCGACGGCCGTCAGGCCGGCGGCGATGCGCGTGGCGTGCTGCAACATGGATACTCCTTCGTACGAGTCGCGAGGGGGATGGCCAGGCGGATGCGAAAGTTGGGAAAACGCTTGACCTGATTCAGAATGCACATCGTTTCTTCTCTTGTCAACCAGGCTCATGTAGGGAGATACCTGCTCCCCAGATCAGCGTGGGAAACCGGTAGACTTGTCCGCGACACCGGAGCTCGGGAGGACGCATGGCGCGCAAGGCGACCACACTGGCGGACGTGGCGGCTGCCGCGGGGGTATCGCTCTCGACGGCATCCAAGGTGCTCAACGGCACCGGGCGGGCCTCCGAGGAGACCAGGGCGCGGGTGCGCGAGACCGCCGAACGCCTGGACTTCCGCCCCAACGCGCTGGCCCGCTCCTTCGCCAGCGGGCAGAGCGAGCTCGTGGGCATCCTCATCGAGGACGCCTCGGAGATCTTCTCGAGCATGGTGCTGCGCGGCGCCGAACGACGGCTCGCCGCCGCCGGCCTCGCGACGCTCATCCTGGACGCCCAGGAGGATCGCCGCCTGCGCAGCCAGCAGGTGCGCGCCCTCGACGCCAGGCGCGTCGACGCCGTCCTCGTGATCGGCTCGGGGCCCGACTACCCCTACCCGTCGATCACCCATGAGATCTCCTGCCCCGTCGCCTACGCGTTCTGCACCTCGGACGCCGCCACCGATCGCGCCTTCCTCCCGGACGACCGCGCGGCCGGCCGCATCGCGGCCGAGCATCTGCTCTCGCTCGGGCGCACGAAGATCGCGCACATCACCGAGGGCAGCGAGTACGGCTCCGCCGAGCGCTCCCGCGGTTTCCTCGAGGCTCTGGCCGAAGCCGGGCTGCAGCCCGCGACCGGGGCCCCTCTCGCCGGGGACTGGTCCAAGGAGTGGGGCTTCCGCGCCGCGACGGAGCTGCTCGACGGCGACACCGAGATCGACGCGATCTTCTGCGCCAACGACCCGATCGCGTACGGCGCGTTCGCCGCGCTCCGGTCCCGCGGCGTCCGCGTCCCCGAGGACGTGGCGCTGATGGGACACGACCACTTCCTGCAGGAGCCGAAGTGGCGCCGGAGCGAGTTCCTCACCACGATCGACCCCGACCTGACCGGACTCGGGAGCACGGCGGCCGAGTTCCTCATCGATCCGTCCACGGCCGCCGACACCGGGACCAGCACGATCACCCCGACGCTGTACGTCGGGCGCACCACGGTGAGCCCCGCGGGGGACGCCCCTCGCAGCAGCACGGACGACGTGCTCGCGGTGATCGACCACCTGCTCTGAGCCCGCATGATCTGATCAAACGCTTTCGCATCTTCTTCCATTGCCCCTTGCTTAACGCTCTGGAGCGCTGCTAGCGTCAGTGCTCGTCATCTGGGAAACCGTTGGATCAGTTGATTCCGGGGCCCCGGGCCGCGTCACGTACGAGGGAGTACACATGGAACACCATCCGCCGAGCCACCCCGGGACGCGCAGCCGCTGGACCGCGCTGCTGGGGATCGCCGCCGTCGCCGCATCACTCCTCACCCCGCTGTCGGCGACCGCCGGCACCGCCGAGTCCGACACCTTCTCCTCGTGGAAGGCGTACATCAACGGCGGCGCCGACGTCACCAGCACCGCCGACACCGCGACCGTCCACAGCGGCTCCGCATCGCTGAAGCTCGTCGACACCACGCCCAAGGCCGCGAACGTCTACGGCGGCCTGCTCCAGACCGTCCCTGTGACGCCTTCCACCACCTACGAGTTCTCGGCGTGGGTGAAGGCGCAGAGCGTCCCGACGACGGGCACCATGCAGTTCGTGCTGAGCCCCGACTGGACCGTCCGACAGACCTTCCCCGGCGGCACCTACGACTGGACCCGGACGACGTGGACCTACACGACGACGGACACCCAGACCGCCATCAACTACCGCATCATCCAGCAGAACACCGGCACCTACTGGGTCGACGACCTGTCCATCGTCAAGCAGGGCACGACCGAGAACCTGGTCCTCAACGGGGGCTTCGAGCAGTACACCTCCGCCCCGGCGGAGACCGACCCGACCCTGTCGGTGACGACCCCGGTGATGCTCTTCGACGACGCCGGCGCGGACATCAAGGTCGCCAGCAACCGGGCCTCCGTGCAGTGGACGCTGTCGGACGCCGCCGGCACCACACTCGACTCCGGCGACGCCCCCACCACAGGGGGTACCGCGACGCTCGGCTTCACGGGTCTGGGCAACGGGTACTACGACCTGGAGCTCTCCGTCGACGGCGGCGCGCTCACGCGCACCACCTCCTTCGCCGTCCTCGGCGACCGCGACGACACGTTCGACACCGCGTTCGCCGTCTCGGACCATCTGCAGACCAAGGTCGGGCAGGCGGACGTGTTCGGCAAGCTCGGCGCCGCGAGCGCGCGCTTCGACCTCAGCTGGTCCAGCGTCGAGCAGGCCAAGGGCCAGTACACCTTCGACGCCGCCCGCGACGCGAAGATCCAGGCGATCATCGACCAGGGCACCCGCCCGCTGCTGATCCTCGACTACCGGAACAAGTTCTACGACGGAAACCTCACCCCGTCGACGCCGGAGGGCATCGCGGGGTTCGCCGCCTACGCGTCCGCCGTCGCGGCGCACTACGGGGCCACGGTCGACTACGAGGTCTACAACGAGTACAACATCGGCTTCAACGACGGCCTGTGCGGTCGCACGGCCGACTGCTACATCCAGCTGCTCAAGCCGACCTACACCGCCATCAAGGCGGCCGCGCCCGGTGCCACCGTCATCGGACCGGCCCTCGCCGGGATCGACCTGCCCTGGTACACACGCCTGTTCGAGCTCGGCGGGCTGGACTACCTCGACGCCGTCTCGGTGCACACCTACGACTATCCGAACGCGCCCGAGGGCCGCAGCGAGAAGAAGCAGGCCCAGCTGGCGCAGCTGATCCGCGACTACAACGATGGCAAGGACAAGCCGCTGTGGATGACGGAGTTCGGCTGGTCGACGGCGACCGGGATCAACACCGACGCCGAGCAGGCGAAGTATCTCGTGCGAGGGTCTGTCCTGCTGCAGGCCGCCGGGACCGACCGGATGTTCGTGTACGACCTGGTCGAGGACGGCACCGACGATGCAAGCCGAGAGCATCGGTTCGGGATGCTCCGCAACGGAGGCGACGGGCTGACGTCGCTCGCGCCGAAGCGGGGCTATGTCGCCTATGCGGTGCTGAGCAGGATGCTGGACGGCCTGACGTATGTCGGTCCCGGTGACACCGAGACCGGGACATACGCGTACGAGTACACGGGCGGCGCCGGTCCGACCTGGGTGCTGTGGTCCCCGACGGGGCGCACCGCGCACGTGCATGCCGACCACGACATCACCGTGACGTCGATGTACGGTGCGAGCACCACCTACACCCCGGAGAACGGCGTTGTCGAGCTCACCCTCGGCGACCAGCCGGTGTACGTCTCGGGCGGCGGGGTCACCTCGGTGACCTCGCCGCTCGCGGCGAGCTTCTCCGCCGCGACGCCGAGCGTCGTCTCCCTCGCCGAGGGCTTCGGCGTCACGGTGAGCGTCGACAACACCGCCCGCCCGCATGCGTCGACCGACGTCGTCACCTTCCGCACCGCGTCGACGCAGGTGCGGGTTCCCTCCCGGCCGGGCAAGCTGACGTCGGCCACCCTCGCAGTGCCGGCGTTCGATGCCGTCGGCGACACGAAGATCGGAATCGACGTCGAGCGATCCGGTTCCCCCGTCGCGCACATCGATGCACCGGTGAAGGTCGTCGACAATCAGGCGACGGTGACGGCGAAGCCGCGCTTCGCCGTCAAGACCGGCACAGCGCAGCTGATCGTGACCGTCGAGAACCGCAGCGCCCAGACCCCGCTCGTGATCGACGACCTGGCCTGGAAGGCGGGCGACCTGAACGGAGGCACATCGGATAGCGTGACCATCGCTCCCGGCTCCACCGAGCAGCTGACCTTCGACGTCAAGGGCTACACGGAGTGGACGCCGTACGACTACTCGACCACGGTGTCGTTCTCGGACGGCGTGGTGCGCACGGTCACCGGCCGGACGACCTTCGCTCCCGTCGCACCGGAGGGATCGGAGCACACCGTCGCCGACCTGGACCGCACCGGGACATTCGTCCAGCTCTCCAACGAGACCGAGCCGTCCGTCGGCGGCACCATGTGGGTCGGCCGCACCGGGGACGGCATCGTGCTGCACGCGGTCATCACCGACCCCGCGCACGACCCGGCGGGCGCGGCGTCCCAGCTCTACAACGGCGACTCCATCCAGATCTCGTTCGCCCCGGGCATGCCCGAGCAGAACGGCCCGCGGGTCGAGTACGGTGTTGCGCTGCTGGCCTCCGGCGTCGGAACGTACCGGTTCTCCTCACCGGCCGCTCCCGTCGACCTCCCCGGCACGAAGGTCGTACGCGACGATGCCGCGGGGACCACGACCTACACCGTGCCGCTGACCTGGGCGCAGATCGGCGTCGCCGCGGCATCCGACGGGTTCTCCTACTCGTTCC
This sequence comes from Microbacterium sp., assembly GCF_040394595.1. Classification (GTDB taxonomy): domain Bacteria; phylum Actinomycetota; class Actinomycetes; order Actinomycetales; family Microbacteriaceae; genus Microbacterium. Next base: position 7,347 of record NZ_JBEBSA010000027.1, on the reverse strand, counting down.
TCGTGAACGATGCGGCGGGCGGCGTGCGCATGGGCTACGTCGAATGGGGTTCCGGGATCGGGAAGACCAAGGACGTCACCCAGCATCTGCCCCTCATGTTCGCGGATGCCGCGATCCCCGAGGTTCCGGCACCGACCTCCGTCGAGGTGGCCGGCGGTGGGACCGTCGCCGCCGGTGGCGAGCTCGCCCTGACCGCCACCGTCGCCCCCTCGGCCGCGGCTCAGGACGTGACCTGGACGTCGTCCGATCCCGCCGTCGCGACGGTCGACGCCGCCGGCGCGGTGCACGCCGTCCACGAAGGAAGCGTCATGATCACGGCGACGACGACGGCGGACCCGAAGGTCGCAGCGACCCACAGGCTGCGCGTACTGCCGCCTGTCTGGACCGCGGTGAGCTACTCCGCCGGCGCCCGGGTCAGCCGCGACGGCGCCGTGTACGTCGCGCAGTGGGCGGCGGGCGCCAAGGAGGTGCCCGGTGCGAAGGACGACGGAGCGTGGGCCGAGGAAGGCGCGCCGACCTCCTGCGCCGCGGGAGACGGCGCCGCCTGGACGACCTCCGGCATCTACTCGGCCGGTGCCGCCGTCGTCCACGCCGGGCATCGCTGGACGGCCCGGTGGTGGACCCGCGGGGACGAGCCGGGCACCGGCGACCCGTGGAAGGACGCCGGCGTCTGCTGACGCCGGCGCGGCGCACCGGAGAGGACGACGGACACGTGAGGGAACCGAGGACATGAACGAGCTGACCGCCGCGCAGATCTCCGCGTCCGTCGCCGCGGGCGACGCCGCCTACGACCCGGACTGGGATCTGGTCCTGGTGCCGGCGCCCCACAATCCGATCCACACCAGGATCATCAGCGGCGAGGCGCACTTCGTCCGCGATGGCATGTATTACGCGCTCGCGCTGTTCGAAGCCGGCCGGAAGAGCCGCGGCGAGCGCGTGATGAACGCCGTGCTTCGGCTGCAGGACGCCGATCCGGACAGCGCGACCTACGGCGTCTGGCCGTACTGGGCGGAGGAGCCGCTCAGCGAGATGTCGCCCCCGGACTGGAACTGGGCGGACTTCATCGGCGAGCTCATCGCGCTCGTGCTCTACCGCCATGGCGCCACGCTGACGCCGGAGATCGCCGAAGCCGCCCGAGCGGGGCTGCGCAGGGCGGCGGAGTCGATCATCCGCCGCGACGTCGACATCGACTACACGAACGTCGCATCGAAGGGCGCGTTCGTGCTGCTCGCCGCCGGCGAGCTGTTGGCCGATGAACGGCTCGCACAGCGGGCCAGGAGTCATCTCGACCGTCTGCACGCGCGGCTGCAGGAGGGACGCACGTTCGCGGAGTACAACTCCCCCACCTATTGGCACGTGGTGCTGCAGGCCGTGACGGAGATCCGCCAGTATGCAGGCGACGTGGGCGCAGCGGCGCAGGCTACGGCGCTCGAGCGGCTGGCCTGGGAGCACTTCCTCGCCCGCTGGCATCCCGGCACCGGGCGGCTGTCCGGCCCGATGGCGCGCTGCTACGACACGGACATCCGCCGCGACAAGGGGATCCTGCGCCCGCAGGGGGTGCGCATGATCCTGCAGCGAGTCGACCCCGAGCACTGGACGATCGCCGCCCCGTCCGACATCCAGCCCGCACTCGGCCTCGCGCACGATGCGGTGATCGAGTACCGCATCCCCGACGATCTCCTCCCCCGCCTGTCCGCCACCCCCGACGGGACGACGGTCGAGACGTTCTCGCAGGTCCATCACCTCGACGAGGAGTTCGCCGGGGTCTCCGCCGCGGACGTCCGCGGACGCGAGGCCGTCACGCTCCCCGCCGTCGGCACGACCTGGTTCGACGGTCCCCGCACGCTCGGGACGATCGCGCACAGCGACACCTGGATGCAACGGCGCCCGCTCCTCGGATTCTGGGCGGAGCCGGGGGACGATCCGCTCGATCTCTTGACGCCGATGCGCTCGGTGACCGCGGAGGTCATCCGTGATGACCATGCCTTCTCGTCGGGCGTCTTCAGCTCCGCGCAGCGCGACGGGACGGCGCTGTGGAGCTTCGGGCTGGCGTGCCCGGGCGGCGATGAGCACATCCACCTCGACGGCATCCGTCCCGGGGAGTCGCGCACGACGACACGACTACTCGTTCGCTTCGCGTTCGCGGGCGTCGACAGCGCCGCGGCGGTGCTGGTCGACGGGATCCCGCTGGCGGCGGGAGCCCGCACCGAGGGCCGCACCGTGGCTGTGCGGACGCCCGCCGTGCAGTGGGACTGGGCACTCGCTGCGGCGGGCTTCCGAGAGCGGAGGCCCGCCGCACGGGTGACGCGCGCGGCCGACGGCACGGTCGTGATCGAGGTGGTGTGGCTCGAACTCGAGACGCCCGAGAAGCTCGTCCTCAGCGAGCTCGGGACCGCTTTCGCCGCGGGCTCCCTGCGCATGTCGGCGTCCGGAGCCGCGCCCGGCCCGGAGGCGACCGCCACGAGGAGCGGGGACACGATCCGGCTCACGCTCGGCGATCTCGCCCTCTCCGCGAGGACGGCCGTCGGCACCCATCGCGATCACGCGCTCGCGCGTCGCATCCGCTGACCGCGGCGCCGAGATCGCTCGGCGCGCCCTCAGGCCCCGGGGACGATCGCCCCGTGCCGGCGCAGCAGCGCCCGCAGGTCGTCGAGCGGCACCTCGTCGATCGCCGCTCCCCGCGCGGCGGCGATCGCCGCGGCGGCGCCGGCCGCCTGTCCCGTCGCCATGGAGCTCGCCTGCACGCGATAGGCGGAGTTCGCCTCCTGGTCGCCGGCGACGCAGCGCCCCGCGACGACGATGTTCCGGTTCTCCCTCGGGATCATCGCCGACAGCGGGATGGTCGCGACCCTGCCCTCAGCGAGGTAGGTCTTCGCGACGCCGTTGCCGTCCGGGCGGTGGATGTCGATCGGGTAGTAGCTGAAGCACACCGCGTCATCCCAGATCTCCCCGCTGAGGTAGTCCGCCCCGGTGAGCCTGCGGATGCCGTCGATCGTGCAGGTCTCACGGATGCCGACCTCGGTCGCCCCGTACGACACGGTGAGATCGGCGAGACCCGGCAGGGGCTTGAGGAAGCGGAAGATGCGCAGCAGCGCCGAGCGACCGGCGGACTCCGCCTCGGTGCGGCCGACCGAGGTCGAACCGTCGATCCCCGTGAGATGGATGGCGTTGTCGCCCCACTTCCGCAGGAAGGGCTCCAGCACGCGACCGTGCGCGCCGAAATCGCTGGGCAGGATGCGGCCCTCGGCGATCGCGCGGTCGAACTCCTCGTTCAAGACGTCGTAGTCGAGCGCATCGGGGTCGTATCCGGCGAGCAGGATCGCCATGGTGCCCGGCTGCTTGGCGTCGTTCCGCAGGCGCGTGAGACCGGCGAGGCCGACGGCGTCCGCGTCGCCGGAGCAGTCCACGACCCGCGTGGCCCTCAGCCGGCGCAGACCGTCCTTGCCTGCAAGGGTGGCATCCCAGCCGCCGTCGCTCCAGCGGAGACCGGCGAGCATCGTGTGCAGATGCAGCTCCGCGCCGGAGGCCGCGACGGTCTCGCTCTGGATCGCCGCGTAGAGCGGAGCGTTCACGCGCAGTTGCAGCCGCCAGTGCGGGAGGTCGGTGCGGGAGAAGTCGGGCAGTTCCGCGCCTTCGAGCTCCATGGTGGCGCGCACCATCTCCCAGCCGATCCCCGCGATGACCTGTTCTCCCCAGGCGTGGAACAGACCCGGGAAGTTGATGCCGGCGGTGGTCGTCGTGCCGCCCAGCATCCCGTTCTTCTCGATCAGGACCGTGCGGGCGCCCGCCCGCGCGGCCTGCACGGCCGCGCTGACCCCGGCGGGTCCGCCGCCCACGACGAGCACATCGGCATCAGGGATTGAAACGTGCGAATCAGCCACGGGACAACTCTATGCCTCCCGTTGGGAAACCGCTATCCCACCTTTCTTCGGTGCGCGATATGCCACCGGAAACGGCCTCCCGGGATGCATTTTCGCGCTCCGATGCCCGGAAAGACCGCCGGTCAGCCGGCGCCGGGAGGGGTGCGCTTGGAGTCGGCGTACTCGTCGACCACCATCGAGCGCTCGTGCACGCTGCCGTTGCGGTACGCCTGCCGCCCGACCATGTGCGCCGAGAGCGGAGCGGTCGCGAACTGCATGAGCACCACCGGCGCCACCAGCAGCAGCCCGAGCAGGGTCCCCTCCACGCTGCGCTGGGAGAGCGCGATCGCGATGCAGATCAGCAGCAGCCCGAGCACCTGCGGCTTGGTCGCGGCATGCAGTCGCGTCGGGACGTCGCGCAGCCGCAGCAGACCGATCGCCGCGGACAGGCAGAGCAGCGCGCCGCAGAGCACGAGCACCACGACCACGATGTCGATCGCGGCATCGGGGATCACCACATCGAGGACCTTCATGATGCGTTCCCGTCCCTGCGAGCGACGTATCTGGCGACGGCGATCGTGCCGAAGACGCCGATCATCGCGATGACCAGCAGCACCGGGATGTTGCGGGTGTGCCCGTTGATCGCCATCTCGGCGCCCAGCACGCACATCACCTCGGTGAGCAGCACGTCGCTCGCGACCGCGCGATCGAGGATCGAGGGGCCGCGCACGATGCGGATCACCGTGAGGATCGCGGCGATCCCGAAGATCACCATGATGATCGTCAGCAGCACGTTCATCGTCCGGACTCCTTCCCGGCGTCCGCCTCGGCGCGCTCGTCGTCCCGCAGGGCACGATACTGCGCGGGGCTGCCGAGCGCCCGCACGATCCGGCGCTCCCAGCGCAGCACCTCGGCCCGCACCTCCTCGACGTCGTCCATGTCGCGCACGCCGATCACATGCAGATAGAGGATGCCGCGGTCGCGGTCGGCCTCCACCACCAGCGATCCGGGGATGAGCGACGAGGTGACGGCGACGTGCGTCATCACGAGGTCGTCGGCGTAGCGGAGCGGCACCGCGATGATCGCCGCGCCCGGCTGCCTGCGGAAGTCGAGCACCTGAACGGTCACGCTGAGCGCGCCGAGCAGCACCGCCCAGAGGAACTGCACCACGAACAGGAAGGCGTACCAGAGGTTGACGCGTCCGGAGAGCTCGACCGTCGGCAGGCGGAAGACGCGGGTGACGAACACCGCCACGAGCAAGCCGGTCACGAAGGCGAGCGGGGTGAACTGGTGCCAGAGCAGCATCCAGAGCACCACCAGCCAGGCGAGGAAGGGCAGCTGCGTCCAGATGTCGCGGAGGATGCTGCGGGGCGTCGCGTCGGGGCTCATCCGTCGGCCTCGCTCTCCAGCTGCACGAGGTTCACGGGCTGGAGGAGACCGTGACCGATCCGGTCGCACAGAGCGTAGAGCGGGCCGGCGAAGACGGTCAGCGCCAGAGTCACGGCCACCATCCCGCCGGTCGCGATCGTCATGATCGCCGGGATGCGGCGGGTCTCCTGCTGCTCGTCGGCGGCGGGGGCGTTGCCCAGGTACCCGACACGCCCCTCGATCTCGGCGGCGTCGTCCTCCTCGCGCCAGAAGGCGAGGTTCCACGCGCGCATGAGGGCGTACAGCGTGAGGAGGGAGGTGAGGATGCCGCCGCCGATCAGCACGATCATCAGCGGCGTGCCCACCTGCGCGGCCGCCTCGAACAGCCCCATCTTGCCGATGAATCCCGAGAACGGCGGGAGACCGCCGAGGTTGATCGCCGGCACGAAGTACAGCACCGCGAGCAGGGGCGCCGCCTTCATCAGCCCCTTCACCCGCAGGATGGAGGTGCTTCCGGCCTTCCGCTCGATCAGCCCCACCGCGAGGAAGAGGGTCGTCTGCACCACGATGTGGTGGACGATGTAGTACACGGTTGCCCCGACACCCGCCGGCGTCGCGATCGCGAGGCCGAAGATCATGTAGCCGACGTGACTCACCAGGGTGAACGAGAGGATCCTCTTGAGCTCGGCCTGCGCGACCGCGCCGAGCACCCCCACGATCATGGTCGCGAGTGCCACGATGAGCAGCAGCGTGTCGATGCTGTTCTGCGCGAACAGCTGGGTCTCGGTGCGGATCAGCGCGTAGACGCCGACCTTGGTGAGCAGGCCCGCGAAGACCGCGGTGACCGGCGCGGGCGCGGTCGGGTAGGAGTCGGGCAGCCAGAACGACACCGGGAAGATCGCGGCCTTGATGCCGAACGCGATCACGAGCATCAGATGCAGCACGAGCTGCGTCTCCTGCGGCAGCTGGGCCACGCGCTCCGCGATCTGCGCCATGTTCACGGTTCCGACCGCGCCGTAGATCATCGCGATGGCGGCGAGGAAGAGGATCGACGACACCAGTGAGACGACGATGTACACCGACCCCGTGCGGATGCGGGACTCGGTGCTGCCGAGCGTGATCAGCACGTAGGAGGCGACGAGCAGGATCTCGAACCCGACGTAGAGGTTGAAGAGGTCACCCGCGATGAACGCGTTGAAGATGCCCGCGGCGAGGATGAGGTACGACGGGTTGAAGATCGAGATCGGCGTCTCCTCGACGCCGTCGGCGGCGCCCTGGCCGATCGAGAAGAGCAGCACGGCGAGCAGCACGATGCTGGAGATCAGCACCAGCAGGGCCGCGAACCTGTCGACGTAGAGCACGATGCCGAACGGCATCGGCCATCCGCCCACCGAGACCGCGAAGGGCTTGTCCGCGTCGACGACGACGAGCAGGATCGCGGCGATCACCGAGACGGATGCCAGCGTGCCGGCCGACACGAGCATCTGCAGCCTGGGGCTGCGCCCGAAGACGAGCGTGATGGCGGCGCCGAGCAGCGGGAGGGCGACGATCAGCGGGACGAGCGTGCTCATGCGCGTCCTCCCTCGTCCGGACCGTCGGGGCCTCCGGCGTCCTCGCCGGACGGCGCGGAGCCGGCGGGGAGGGACGACGCGGAGGAGCTCAGCGGCCTGTCGACCGGGGCGTCGTCGTGGATCGCAGGGTTGTCGCGCATGTGGAGCACGGTGATCGGTGCGGTCTGCACACCGACGAAGTCGGTGGTGGCGTCCTCGTCGGCGGTGTCCGTCTCGTCGTCCATCACGTCCTCGTCGGCGACCGCGCGCTCGCGCAGCGCGATGTCCTCTTCGTCGTCCGCGACGATGTCGGCCTGACCCAGCTGCCACGAACGGTAGATCAGGGCGAGCAGGAAGGCGGAGACGGCGAAGGTGATCACGATCGCGGTGAGGGTGAGCGCCTGCGGCAGGGGATCGCTGAGGTCGCCCTCCTCGCCGAAGAACGGCGCCGTGCCCGGCCGGCCCATCACGATCAGCAGCAGCAGGTTGGTCGCGTTGCCCAGCAGCAGGAAGCCGATGAGCACGCGGGTGAGGCTGCGCTCGAGCATCGCGTAGACGCCGCAGGCGAA
>NZ_JBEBSA010000026.1:0-26685 GCF_040394595.1 Microbacterium sp. | reverse complement strand
GTGCCCGGTGGGTCGCCCCTGCGGGGTAGCCTGCGTCCGTGCCCGGTGGGTCGCCGGGAGGGAACCTCTCGTTGGGTGGTCAGTTTCGGCAGGTTTTGGCCCGAATTCCTGCCGAAACTGACCACGCGATGGCTGGCTGTGGAGAACTCCGGACGCTGACGGGCCGATCCGCAAACATGAGGGCATGACCCGAGAACATGCGAAGAGCCCGCCGCGCGGAGTGCCCTTCCGTGTCTCGGATGCTCCGGAGCTGGGGCTCACGCCCGGACAGCTGAGGAGGACCGGGATGCAGCGCCCCTTCCGTGGCATCCGCGGGGTGGAGCTCGCCCTGGGGACGCTCGCCGACCGCTGCAGGGCCTACCTGCCGGCCCTGCATCCTGATGCCGTCTTCAGTCATTCGACGGCGGCCCGGCTGCTGAGGCTCCCGCTGCCCAGGAGACTCCAGGACGAGGAGGTGATCCACGTCACCTGCGGGTCGCCCACGCGTCCGCGGATTCCCGGCGTGAGCGGTCATCGTGAGCGGAACCTCCGCACGATCCGGTGGCAGGACCTTCCGCTCGCCGCGCCGGCCGATGTCTGGTGTCAGCTCGCGATGAGTCTCGCGGCGCCGGAGTTGATCGCGTTGGGCGACGCCCTGATCTCGGTGAGGCGCGCCGGTGGCAGCGTCCGTGCTCCATGGTGCAGCGCGGAGGATCTCGAGGCCGCCATCGAGAGGCGGAGCCCTGCCGCCGGCACCGCGAAGCTCCGCGCCGCGCTGCCGATGGTGCGCGCCGATGTCGACTCGCCCAAGGAGACCGAACTGCGGCTCTTGCTCCTGGAACGGGGCTTCCCCGAACCGGTCCTCGGCGCCCGTGCTCGGAATGCCCGCGGAGAGTCGGTCCGTGCCGACGGCTTTCCGGTCCGGCCCGACCTCTCGTACCCTGACGCGCGTGTGGCCCTCGAGTACGAAGGGGACCAGCATCGGACGGATCCGCGGCAGTGGCGGATCGACCTCGCACGGGTGCGGGCGCTCGAGGCGGCGGGGTGGATCGTGATCCGCGTGACCGCGGCCGACCTGCGCTCGCCGCAGGACCTGCTCCGCGATCTGTCGGCGGCTCTCGCCCGGCGGGGCTGAGCCCGCCGCCCCGCCTGCCCCTCTCGTGTGGGCGCTTTCCACCGGCGGGCGCTTCCTGTCGGGTGGGTGCTTCCTGTTGGGTGGGTGCTTCCTGTTGGGTGGGCGCTTCCTGTTGGGTGGTCAGTTTCGGCAGGTTTTGGCCGCGAAAGTTGCCGAAACTGACCACCCAAAGCGGGGGAACCGCGAAAGTTGCCGAAACTGACCACCCAAAGCGGGGAACCGCGAAAGTTGCCGAAACTGACCACCCAACACGGCACACCCAACACGGCACACCCCGCACGGCACACCCAGCACGGCACGGGACGACCGCCTGCAGGACGCGCGGCACGGCGCCGCGGGCCCAGCGGTCCGGACGGCTAGTGGGCGGCGCGGTACTCGCTGGGGGAGATGCCGTAGGCGGTCTTGAAGGCCCGGCTGAAGTGCGCGGCGTCGACGAAGCCCCAACGGGCGGCGATCGCCGCCACGGGGCGGTCGGCGAGCATGGGGTCGAGCAGATCGCGCCGGCACTGCTCCAAGCGGCGGGTGCGGATCCAGGTGGACACCGTGGTGCCCTGCTCCTGGAAGAGCCCATGCAGATGCCGGGTGGAGATGTAGTGCGCGGCGGCGATCGACGCCGGTCCGAGGTCGGTCGATGCGAGGTTGCGGTCGATGTGCCCGCGGATCCGCTGCATGAGCGCGCGGTGCGGGTCGGCGGCCGCGTCGTCGAGCCCGAGCTCCCTGGTGAACACGGTGGACACGAGGTCGAGGGCGCTGTGCGCGAGGCGTGCGCCGGTCGAGCCCGCGAGCTGATCGAGGTTGCCGGCGAGCTGGCGGAGGTAGGGGACGACCATGCCGCCCAGGCCCTCCTGGCCCGAGATTCGCACGGCCGTGAGCTGCCCGATCATCTCGGGCGGCAGGCTCAGCAGGTGCTTCGGGAACATCACCACCATGGTGTGGAAGTCCTCGTCGAACACGAGCGAGTAGGGGCGGTCGGTGTCGTAGACCGCGAGGTCGCCGGGAGACAGCACCGCCTCGCGGTCGTCCTGGATGAGCAGCCCGGTGCCGGCGAGCATGAGGCTCACCTTGAAGTAGGAGCGGTCCATCCGGGCGATGAGCTCGGGCGTGCGCTCGACGACGTGCGCGGTGGCGCGGAGGTCGGTGACGTGCACCTCGTCGACGGCGGCCCCGCGCAGGACGCTGCGGAACGGCTCGGCACCGTTCGCGCTCACCTGCAGCGGCACGAACGAGTCGGAGACCGCGGAGCGGAACTCCCCGACGCTGCGCGCGACGAGGGTCGACACCGACTCGGCGGGGGCGGCGGAGACAGCGGCCATTGTGCATCACCTCGGGTGGGGGAGCGACGTCATTGTATACGATCCGTTCCGGCACTCTACCACCCCGGGCGCGATCCCGGGACGCCCCGAACCCTTCTATGCTGTGCACGGAGGCGATGATGAGCAGCGAGACCACCGCGGACGCCGGCACTGGCACCGCTGCCGTTCCGACCGCCGTGCCGAACGCCGCGGTCACCCGCATCCTGACCGAGCTGCGGATGCTCCGGGAGAGCCCCACCCGCGAGGCGGTGCTCGAGACCGCCGCCCTGCTCGTCGGGGCGCTCTTCTTCGTCATCGGCTTCGTCGTGGCGCTGCTCTCGTTCTGGGGGCACGTCCTCCCGATCACCGGGCCGGGATCGATCGGCGTCTTCGCCTCGGTGAGCGGGGCCGTGACCGCGGCCGCGTCGTTCGTGCTCGGGCGGCTGTCGGTGCGCCCGGACGGCGCCCCCGAGATGCGCGACGGCTTCGTCGAGCCGGGGCAGCGGCTGCGCTGGTACGACCTCATCGCGATCGGCTTCGCCCATGCGGCGATCGCCCTGCTCGGCTGGATCGGCATCGCCCAGCTGCTCGAGCTGAGCTTCCAGGACGCCCCGGTCTACGCCTTTCCCGGCGGCGTGCTCATCGGCGTCGCCCTCGCCCTGACCGCCTACGTCTGCTATCTCAGCGCGGCGGCGCTCGACCCGATGAACCTCTCGCTCGTGCTGGCGATCTTCCTCGTCGTCGGCGCCTTCGCGGCGATGCTCGCGGCGACGGACAAGCACTGGTGGCGCGACAATCTGTCGGCGCTCGGCCAGACGACGAACGGCTCGGCGCCGGCCTTCAACGCGACGATCATCGCAGCCGGCGTCATGGTCACGACGATCGCCCGCTACGCCACCGCCGCGCTGCCCACCGGCACCCGGGAGGAGCGCCGCGGCCGCGGCATCGTCCGCGCCGGTCTGATCCTGCTCGGGATCTTCCTCGCCTGCGTCGGGATCTTCCCGGTCGACGCCTTCTTCCTGCTGCACAACACGGTGGCGACCGGGATGGCCGCGGTCTTCGCCGTGGTCGTGGTCGGCCTTCCGTGGTTCCTGCGCGATCTCCCGCGGGCCTTCATCTGGCTGGGGTGGATCTACGTGCTGGTCATCGCGCTGCTCGGGATCTTCTTCGCCACCGGCTACTACAACCTCACCGCCGTCGAGCTCATCGCCGCCGTGCTCATCTTCAGCTGGATCATCGTCTTCCTCCGCACCGCGAGCGTCGCGCACGCGGCAGGGAGGGGGCCGCAGCCGGCTGCCTCCTGACGTCGGAGGCCGCGCCTAGGATCGCAGGATGCCCCTCCTGCTGCTCTCCCTCGGCGCCGGCGCCCTGCCGGAGTTCCTCTCGGCCCACCTCGACCGCGCCGTCTCCGGCGCGCGCATCGGATACCTCGGCGATGCCGCGGGATCGGGGGAGGACGGCTTCGCGAGTGTCGAGAGGCAGCGGCTCACCGAGCTGGGCTGCGCGGTGGTCGACGTCTCGGCGGGATCCTTCGTCGATGCGGAGTCGTTCGCCGCGGCGCTGGACGGCGTCGACGCCGTGTACGTGGCCGGAGGCAACACCTTCCTCCTGCTCGACGCCCTGCGGCGGCATGGGGCGGCAGAGGTGCTCGCCGCACGGGTGCGCGCGGGGCTGCCGTACATCGGCCTGAGCGCGGGGTCGATCGTCGTCGGTCCCAGCGTCGAACCGGCAGTGCCGATGGACGACCGGTCCGCCGCCCCGGGGCTCACCGACCTGCGGGGCCTCGGCCTGGTCGACACCGTCGTGATCCCGCACGCCGACGGCCGTCTCGAGTCCTATCCGCCGGCCCTCATCGCGGGCATCGTGGCGGAGTACGCCGACCGGTTCCCGCTCGCCCTGCTCCCCGACGACCAGGCGTTCGCCGTGGAGCAGGGCGAGCTGCGACCGATCCCGTCCCCCTGAGCCGGACTACTCGACGAGCTTCCCCGTCTGGTCGACGTCGCGGATGAGCTCGGCGATCTCCTCGGGCACCGGCGGGATGTCCTCGCGCACGACGCCGGTGGCCGGAGACCACACGAGGTTGACCTGCAGAGTGGGGTCCTGATCGGGGTAGTCGCTGCGGTTGTGGCATCCGCGGCTCTCGCGGCGCTCCCGCGCCGCCTCGAGCGTCGCCCGCGCGGCCAGGGCGGAGGAACGCAGGTCGAAGGCGTGCGCCAGGTCCTGATAGCCGGCGATGTCGGGGTGGATGCCGACGTCGGCCATGCGGGCCTCGATCGCGTCGAGCTCTGCGATGCCCCGTCGCAGCCCCTCCTCGTCGCGGACGACACCGGCATGGGTGGTCATGGTGTCGCGGATGGCGCGCTGCAGCGCCCGCACGTTCTCGGGGCCGTCGGCGGAGAGCAGGTCGTCGACCTCTTTCCGGGCCTGCGCGAGCGCGGCGGGGGAGCGGCGCTGCGCCGGCAGCGACCGCGAGTGGGCGACGGCGGCGCGCCCGACGATGCGGCCGAACACCAGCAGCTCGATGAGCGAGTTGCCGCCCAGCCGGTTCGCGCCGTGGAGGCCGCTGGACGCCTCGCCGATCGCGTAGAGGCCGTCGACGTCGGTGCGATGGTCCTCGGGACGCACCCACACGCCGCCCATCGAGTAGTGCGCGGTGGGTGCGATCTCGATGGGCTCGCGCGTGATGTCCTTCATCTGCAGCTCGAGCATCGTCTGGTAGACGCGCGGCAGACGGGTCATGATCGTCTCGCGGGGCAGGTGCGTCACATCGAGCCAGACGCCGCCGTTCGGCGTTCCGCGTCCCTCCGCGATCTCCGTGTAGGCGGCCAGTGCGACGCGATCGCGGGTCGAGAGCTCCATGCGCTCGGGGTCGTAGCGCTCCATGAAGCGCTCGCCGAGGGCGTTCCGCAGCACGCCGCCCTCACCGCGCGCCGCCTCGGAGACGAGCGTGCCCGCGTCGCTCTCCGGCTCCAGGATGCCGGAGGGGTGGAACTGCACGAGCTCGGGATCCCTGATCCGTCCGCCGGCCTCCACCGCGAGGCGGAAGGAGTCGCCGGTGTTCTCGTCGCGTCGTGAGGACGTGCGCCGCCAGATCCGGTTGTGGCCGCCGGCCGCGAGCACCACCGCGTCGGCGTGGATGACGTATCGTGTGCCGTCGGCGAGGTCGAAGCCGTAGGCACCGAACACCTGTCCCTCGTCGACCAGCAGGCGGGTGATGTAGATCGTGTCGAGCACCGGGATCTCCAGCTGCTCGGCGTGGTGGATCAGCGCCCGCTGGATCTCGAGGCCCGTGTAGTCGCCGGCGAAGGCGGTGCGGCGGTAGGTGTGCGCACCGAAGAAGCGCTGCGAGATGCGGCCATCCGCCTCGCGTGCGAAGCCCATCCCGTAGCGCTCCAGGTCGCGGATGCCCTCCTCCGCGCCGCGCGTGACGATCTCGACCGTGCGCGGATCGGCGAGGAAGTAGCTCTCCTTGATGGTGTCCGCGGCGTGCTGCTGCCAGCTGTCCGCGGGGTCCATGGTGCCGAGGGCGGCGTTGATGCCTCCTGCGGCGAGTGAGGTGTGGGCGTCGTGGCGCGGGCGCTTGCCCACGGTGATGACGTCGACCCCCTGCTCGGCGACCTCGATGGCGGCGCGGAGGCCGGAGCCTCCCGTTCCGATCACGAGCACCGTGGTGGAGACGGTGCGCTCGCGACTGATGTTCTCGTTCATGCCTTCCACGCTAGGAAGACGCGCACGATAACTCCAATGCATAATCCAGCTCGAAACGATGCGCCTAGGCTATGGACATGAATCTCGAACAGCTGCAGGGCGTGGTGGAGATCGCCCGCACCGGCAACTTCACCCGCGCCGCCGATGCGCTGCATCTCGCGCAGCCGTCGCTGAGCAGGCAGATCGCCGCTCTCGAGCGGGAGCTCGGCGCCGAGCTTTTCCATCGCGCCCGCGGACACGTCTCGCCCACGGCGGCGGGTGCGACCCTGCTGCCCTATGCCCGCAGGATCCTGGCGGATGCGGACGCCATCCGCCAGGAGATGGGGGAGATCGCCGGCCTCCGGCGCGGCAGGGTGCGGCTGGGCGCGACGCCCTCACTGTGCACGAGCATCGTCACCGAGGTGGTCGGCGCATTCCGCGACCGGCATCCGGGGATCGAGATCTCGGTGCTCGAGCGGGGATCCCGGGGCCTGGTCGACGCTCTCGCGGAGGGTGAGCTGGATCTCGCGCTGGTGACCTCCTCCGACGCGACCGCGGCATCGCCGGTGAGCCTCACCCGCACGCCGCTGCTCGTCGAGGATCTCGTCGTGGTCTCCTCGTCCACGTCGCCGCCGCTCGCCGAGGACGGGCGGATCGGTCTCGCCGACCTCGCGCGGCTGCCGCTGATCGCCTTTCCCCGCAGCTACGACCTGCGGGTCGCGACGGATGCGGCGTTCGCCGGCGCCGGCCTCCGGCCCGCGTTCGTCGTGGAGGGGCCGGAGATGGACGCGGTGTTGCGTTTCGTCGAGCGCGGCGTCGGCGTCGCGATCGTGCCGGCGCTCGTCCACCACGGCCGCGCCGAGCTGCGGGCGACGGCGCTGACCGCCGCGATGTCCCGCACGGTGAGCCTGGCGCGCCGGGCGGACATGCCGCCGTCGCACGCCGCGCACGCGCTGCAGCGCACGATCGTCGCGACGGCCGACCGGTTCGCCTCGGCCGGCGCGTTCATCTCCCGCGCCGGCTGAGACGCCGCCCGGTCAGTGGCCGCAGGAGCAGGCGCCGCCCTCGCAGCATCCGCCCCCTGCGGCGGGAGCTCCGTGCGCCTGGGACGACTCCGGCACATCCATCGCGGGGTTCTGGTCGAGGAAGCCGTAGGGCCTGAACCGGAACCCGGCCGTGTCCACCGGCATGATCGGCCAGTCCTCCGGGCGAGGGAAGTGCGTGAGCCCGAAGGTGTGCCACAGCACGATGTCGGCGCCGTCGATCGAACGGTCGCCGGACGTGTACTCCGGCAGCCCGGCTCCGCCCTGATGCGCATTCGGGTAGCGGCCCGCGGGCCAGAGCTGACCGTCCTCGTGCGCGGTGGCCCAGAGATGCTTGGTCGCGAACGCCGCACGGGCCGCGACCGAGGACGCGGGGTCGGCCATGAGCAGCGCCGTGGGCTCCGGCACGAGGTGGTAGGCGGTCGGCCGGCCGACGTGGTTGGTGCGCGAGGCGCTCTGCACCTCCCAGACCCGCGCGACGGCGCTGTCCGCCTCGCGCTGCGCCTCGGACTCCGTGCGCAGCGGGGTATCCGTCCAGCTGAACGCGTTGCCGAACGGGTTGTCCGGTCCCATCGGCACGCGCAGGGCGTCGACCTCGACGAGCCGGTTGTCGTCGCCGTCGATCGCGACGTCGAGCCGCGCGCAGAACAGGTGCTGATGCACCGGTGCGAAGACGCCCGGAGCGAGCTCCGTGGCGTGCGGCTGCCGCACACCCGGCTCGCCGGCCCCCGCGAAGACGATCCCGGTGGCCTTCGCGACCACCTCGATCGATCCGTCGAGGCCGAAGTTCCAGTAGAACCCGTAGTCGTAGTTGCCGATCGTGGAGAAGTACGAGATCACGAACCGGCGCGCGCGGCGCACATCGGAGCGGCCCTGCAGATCGGTGTGCTTCCAGAGGATGCCGTCGTCCTCCTCGTGCATGCAGACGACGTGCGGGATGCGCACCGGGTGGCCGTGGTCGTCGGCGACGTAGCCGTCGAGGTAGCGGATCACTCCCAGGCAGTCGCAGCCGAGCTCGAGGTGGTTGGCGTTCTTGCCGAGCAGGTACTCGCCGGCGTCGAAGTAGCTGATCCAGAAGCGGCCGGGCGCGGTGTCGCCGTAGGGCACCACCATCTCGGGGACGCTCGCGCGGCGCAGCACGGACCGGCCCTGGAAGGACACCTCGTGCAGTACGAGGCCCTCGCGGGCGTTAAAGCCCACGCGCATGGACCACCCCTCCCACTCGACGAGTGAACCGGAGACGTCGAAGCTCGGACCTTGGGGCTGTGTGATCTCGATGGGCGTGAGCGAGGTACGGGCCTCGCCCTGCACCTCGGGGTAGTAGTTGCCGTGGCCTGCGGGAACCGGCACGTCGCCGTGGTCCTCGACGCGGATGACGCTGTTCGCGGTGAGGTCGATGTGCACGATCAGTCCCTCGACGGGGTGCGCCCAGGGGGAGTCGTGCTCGTCGTCGCGGAGGAAGGTGAGGGAGCGGATCACCCGGCGCCCGACCTCGTCGGCCCGTCCGGTGTATCCGGGGGCGAGAGGCGAGCAGAAGGCGAGCTCGCGATGCGCGCCGAGCCCCCGCCGCTCCATGGCGGCCTGCCACTCGGGGGAGGCCTTCGCGATCGCCTCGGCCCGTTCGTACTCCTCGAAGAGGTACTGCGGCTGTCCGTAGGGCGGGCGGTCGTTCGGTACCACCGCTGCGGACACGACTTCGCCGCGGGTGACCGAGACGATGACCTCGGTCGCGCCCCCCGTCGAGACGTCGAGCAGCGTCGCGTCGACGCGACGGTCGATCGGCGCGCCCGGCGACCAGGCGCCGAGTTCTTCGCGCGTCGGCTCGTCGGGCAGGAGCAGCGGGACGCGCACGTTGTCGCCCATCAGCCCGCTCCGTTCGAGCACGGCACGGGCGGCGGCGATCTCGGCGCCGGTGAGGGGGTCGAGGGGGTGCGGGACCGCGATCTTCTCGAGGGCGACCGGCTGCGGGGCGTGGTGGGACATCGTTGACCTCTACAATTTCGAGCAGGTGCTCAATAAACGGGTTGCGATGAGAATACGCCGCGCTGCGGCATCCCGCAAGGACGCGGGATCAGGTGGTCCAGGGGGCGAGCACCGCGTCGAGCACGCGCTGGTGGGCGGCGTCCTCGGGGGAGCTGACCTGCATGATCTGCTGGCCGTAGGTGATGGACTGCAGGAGGGCGAGCAGATCGGCGCGGGGCGTGTCGGCCCGCAGCTCCCCGTCTGCGACGGCCTCGTCGATCGCAGACCTCAGCTCGTCCTGCCACAGCGACTGCGTGGGCAGCCCCGACTCCGCGGTGTGTTCCGCCGAGGCGAGGCGCCCCCAGAAGCCCACCACGACGGCGGCCTCGGTGCGGGTGGTCGGGCTCAGCGGCAGCACCTCGCCCATGATCGCCCGCAGTCTGCTGAGGCCGTGCGTGCCCTCGGCGGCGGTGCGGATGCGGGCGGCGGTGCGCCGGGTGACCTCGGTGGCGGCGGCGCGCACCACGTCGTCGAAGCCGTCGAAGTAGTGCCAGAGCGCGCCCGTCGCCATGCCGAGCTCCTTCGCGACCGCGCGGGAGCTGACCTGCTCGTGGCCGTCGCGCGCGGCGACGGTCAGCAGTGCTTCGGCGATCACGCGCCGTCTCTCGTCGTGGTCGACAACCCGGGGCATGGCTCCATCATGTCCCATCCCCCGCGAGGGTCTTGTTATTGAGCGGATGATCAATATACTTCCGGTGTGGAACACGCCCACCCCGCAGCGCTGTGGCTGATGGTCGCTCTGGCGGCCGCGGCTGCGGCGTGCTGTCTCGCCGCGGGGCGCACGGTCCCGTGGCAGGGCAGGCAGGCGGCGCTCACGATGGCGGGTGGGATGCTCGCGCTGGCCGTCACGGGCGGAGCCGTCGTGACGATCGCGGTCGCCGGCGTCTGGGTGGTCTCGGCGATGCTCGGCACCGCGGGGCTGCGGGGCAGGCCGGAGGCGGCGAGCTGCTGCCACCGCGCGGCGGGCAGCCTTGCGATGGTGCTCTGCCTGTTCGCCGGCGGACATGAGCCCGTCTCGCCCGGCTCGCACGCGCATGGGATGGGCCTGCCCGTGCTCGCGGCGGCGGCCGTCGGCGGCATCGCCCTGTGGACGGTCCTCGGACGGCGGCACGGTGTGTTCACGGGCGCGGGCGCTGGCGCGGTTGCGAGTGCGGGACTGCGGCGCACGACGACCCGGACGGCGGATGGGCTGCTCCGCGCGGAGGCGTGGGCGATGACCGCGGGGCTGGCGCTGATGTGGGCGGCGCACGCCCTTCCGGTCTGACGCGCCCGGGGTTCATGGCGCTTCCGATCCGGCTTTCCTCCCGTCTATTCGTCGCAAAGTGCCGGAACTCGCGCGTCATTCCGGCACTTTGCGACGAATAGACGCGGGGGGAGACGCCGGGTGCGGAGGGGCGGGTGCGGTAGCGTGCACTGACGCGGACGGACCCGGATGATCCGGACGCGACGGAGAAGGATGCCATGCCCAAGATCGTCGACCACGACCAGCGCCGCCGGGAGATCGTGGAGGTGGCCAAGAGGCTCATCCTGCGCGGCGGGTTCGAGGCGGCCACGATGCGCAGCATCTCCGCTGAGGCCGGCTTCGCGAACGGAGCCCTGAAGCACTACTTCCCCGGCAAGGACTCCATCGTCGCGGCGACCTTCGAATCCGTGCTCGTGCAGATCTCCGAGCACCTCGACGCCTCCGGGGCCGAGACGCCGAGCGCCGAGGGGGAGCTGCGCGCCTTCCTCTTCTCGACGATGCCGCGGGACCGGGAGCAGATCGCCGCGGGGCGGGTGCTGCTCGCGCTGTGGAAGTACGCCCTCGTGCATCCGGCCCTCGCCGACCTCTACCGCGGGCATCTGGACGGCTGGAGGGACGCCCTGGTCACACGGATGGAAGCCGCCCGCGACGAGGGGGCGATCCGCGACCAGGACTTCGCCCCGCTCGCCGACGAGTACATCTCCACCGCGATCGGCGGGACCATCGTCCACCTCATGCACCCGGGCGGCGAGCGGATCGCCGAGTACGACGCGTACATCGAGCGTTTCCTCGCGCGTCTGCGGTAGGGGCGTCCGCCGATATCCGGATTCTTAACGAGGACGGCGCATTCGCGATTCTTGAGATCCGGATCGGCCGGATCGGCCTCGGCCCGCCTCCTACGCTGGAGGAGACGGACGTCGCAGCAGGGTGCAGCCCGCGCGACGGACTCCCCGTCCGCGCCGCCCGATCCCCGCGGCGCGTCGCCTCGCATGCAAGGAAGCCGATGAACGACGTCGCCGCCCGCCACGACGAATGGACCACGAAGGAAGAACTGGCAGAGCGGATGATCCCGCTCATCGGTGCGTTGCGACGGGAGCACGACGTCGTGACCTCCCTGCACGGACACCGTCTGCTCGGCCTGTCGGCGACCGGACTGCTCGAGGTGCACGACCGCGTCGCGCAGCTCGGCCACGCGGAACTGCCCCTCGATCGCACGCTCGAGACGCTCGAGGGGCTGCACCGGCTCGCGCCCGGCGCCTCGTCGATCGACGTGGCCCGCCTCGTCGAGGAGCACGCCGCCTCCGCGCGCCCGCTCGACGAGTACCTGGCCGAGGCGCTCGCCCCGGCACTCGGCGCCGAGGCCGCCGAGCCGACCGATGTGGTGCTGTACGGGTTCGGCCGCATCGGGCGGCTGCTCGCCCGCATCCTCATCGCCCACACCAGCGGCGGCAGCGGTCTGCGGCTGCGCGCGATCGTCGTGCGTCGCGGCGCGGAGAACGACCTCGTCAAGCGGGCATCGCTGCTGCAGCGCGACTCCGTGCACGGCCGGTTCGAGGGCTCGGTCTCGGTCGACGAGGAGGCCGAGCAGATCATCGCCAACGGGACCCGCATCCAGGTCATCTACTCCGACGACCCCGCGACCGTCGACTACACGGCCTACGGCATCCGTGATGCGATCGTCGTGGACAACACCGGCCGCTGGCGCGACGAGGAGGGCCTCAGCCGCCACCTCCGCTCCACCGGCGTCGCCCGCGTGCTGCTCACCGCACCGGGCAAGGGAGCCCTGAAGAACATCGTGCACGGGATCAACCATGAGACGATCGAGGACGCCGACCGGATCCTCTCCGCGGCCTCCTGCACGACCAACGCCATCACCCCGGTGCTGAAGGCCGTCGACGAGGCCTACGGCATCGTGCGCGGACACGTCGAGACGGTGCACTCCTTCACCAACGACCAGAACCTCATCGACAACTTCCACAAGGGCGACCGGCGCGGGCGCAGCGCCGTGCTCAACATGGTCATCACCGAGACGGGCGCCGCGAAGGCCGTCGCCCGGGCGCTCCCCGAGCTCGCCGGCAAGCTCACGGGTTCGGCGATCCGGGTGCCGACGCCCGACGTATCGCTCGCGGTCCTGCACCTCACGCTGGAGAACCCGGCCGACCGCGACGAGCTCAACGACTACCTGCGGCGGGCGTCGCTGCACTCCAAGCTGCGGCAGCAGATCGACTACGTGGAGAGCCCCGAGGTGGTCTCCACCGACTTCGTCGGCTCCCACCGTGCGGGGATCGTCGACGGCCTGGCCACCATCGCCACCGGTCACGATGCGGTGCTGTACGTCTGGTACGACAACGAGTACGGCTACTCCTGTCAGGTGGTCCGCGTGATCGAGGTCATGGCCGGCTCCCACCCGGTGGTGATCCCGGAGCGCCGCGAGGTGACGCTGCACGGCTGAGCGCGGATGTCCGAGGTCTCGGGCAGGATGGTCCCGTGAAACAGACTCGCCTGCTGAGCGAGCGGCTGCGCTCCCACCGGCTGTCCGCTCCGGCGCGGACGGTGACCGACGCCGCGGCGCACATGCTCGCGGTGCAGAGCCAGGACTTCGTCGCCGGTCGCTGGGCGCTCGGCGTGCGCACCCGCGGGGCGACGTTGCGCGACGTCGACCGGGCCTTCACGCGTGGGCGTCTCGTGCGCGCCTGGACGATGCGCGGCACCCTGCACATCGTGCCCGCTCCCGATCTGGGCTGGATCCTCTCGGTCACCGCCGACCGCCAACGGCAGCAGGCGGCGACGCGGCACCGTCAGCTCGGCGTCGACACCGCGATGCTGACCGTGGCCGAGCGCGCCCTGCGGGAGCGCATCGCGCGCGAGGGGCGGGGGGTCACCCGTGCCGAGGCGTTCGAGGCGTTCTCCGCCGCGGGCATCGACCCCACGGCGCAGCGCGGCTACCACCTGCTGTTCGCCCTGACCGTCGGCGGGATCCTCTGCCAGGGACCGGTCGTCGGCCGTGAGCAGCTGTTCGTGCTCGCGGAGGAGTGGGTGCCCTCGTCGGCGGAGCCCGACGATCCGTTGTCCGAGCTGTTCGTGCGATACATCGCCGGGCACGGGCCCGCCGGCGTCGCGGACTTCGCATGGTGGTCGGGTCTGACCCTCGGGACGGCGCGCGAGGCGGCGGAGCGCTCCCGCGGACGCGTCGCCGAGGTCGAGGACGGGCTGTTCGCCGCGCTCTCCGCGCCGCGCCGTTCGGGTGACCGGGAGGTGCACGCTCTGCCGGCCTTCGACGAGTACTACCTCTCCTACGCCGACCGCTCCACGGTGTGCACGGCGGAGCAGGCGGCCGTGGTCGGTCCCGGGAAGAACGGGATGGTCCGGGCGACCCTCGTCGAGTCCGGCCGGCTCGCCGGCACGTGGTCGCACACGGGCGTGCGCGATGGGGCAGTGCCCGTCGCGGAGTTCTTCGCGTCGGCCTCGCCTGGGCTCACCGAGTCCGCGGTCGCCGCACTCGAACGGTTCCGGGCCTTCCTGGTCTGACCCGGTCTCGGGTCCGCTCGTCCTGCATCCCGATCGCCCGGGTTTCGAGTGCGGGGTGTCGTTCGGGATGCGGAGTGCTGGGCCGGGTTCGTCCGGTCTCGTGGCCGGACGTTCTGCACCC
The DNA here is from genome assembly GCF_040394595.1 of Microbacterium sp. Classification (GTDB taxonomy): domain Bacteria; phylum Actinomycetota; class Actinomycetes; order Actinomycetales; family Microbacteriaceae; genus Microbacterium. The sequence goes on along the minus strand of NZ_JBEBSA010000026.1, from coordinate 12,635 downwards.
GGTGTGACGTTCGGCATCCGGATCGCCCTGTTTCGGGGTGCAAGACGTCGTTCCGGATGCGGAAGCGTAAGACCGGATGCCCGCTCCGGGCATACCCGGGGCCGGCAGGCCGGGGATCGTCCGGGACTACTCCGCGGCGTGCCGGTCGAGGAAGGCGTACACCTCGGTGTCGTCCACCCCGGGGAAGGCTCCGCGGGGGAGTGGCGAGAACATGTGCGTGTGCACACGGGCGCTCGGCCAGGCCTTGCCGGTCCAGCGGGCGGCGGCCTCCTGGTCGGGGCGCCGGCAGCACGACTCGTCCGGGCAGGTCGACACCGCGCGCGATGCGGTCTCCCGGCCGCGCCACCAGCGGGCGTCGTCGAAGGGTACGCCCACGGTGATCGAGAACTCCCCGTCACCGGAGGTCCCCGTCTGGGTGGCGCACCAGAAGGTGCCGGCCGGGGTGTCGGTGTACTGGTGCTGCTCGGTGGTGCGGTTCTGCTGGCCGAAGGCGGAGCGGGCCTGGAAGCGCCGGCACACCGGCTGCCCCTCGACGGCCCCGGTGACGTCCATCGGCAGGGGCAGGTCGTCGTTCTCGTACACGCGGGTGATCGAGCCGGTGTCGTCCACCCGCAGGAAGTGCAGCCTCATGCCGAGATGCGCGGTCATGAGGTTCGTCATCCGCATGCCGGCGGCCTCGTGGGTGACGCCGAACGCGTCGCGGAAGTCCTCGACCGCGAGGTTGCGGTCCTTCTTGGCCTGCTGCAGGAACGCGACGCCGGCCGTCTCGGGGATGAGGCAGCAGGCGGCGAAGTAGTTGATCTCGAGCCGCTGCTGCAGGAAGTCGGCGTAGTCGGTCGGGGGAGTGTGGCCGAGCAGACGGTGCGCCATCGCCTGAAGGGCCATCGAGCGCAGGCCGTGCCCTCCCGGGATCGAGGCCGGCGGCAGGTAGATCCGTCCGTTCTCCAGATCGGTGAGCGACCGCGTGGAGTGCGGGAGGTCGCTGGCGTAGATGAGCTCGAAGCCGAGCTTCTCCGCCATGATGCTGACGGTGCGGTGGGTCAGCGCCCCGGAGGCGTGCCCGGCGGCCTTGAGCTGCTTCTCGGCGAGCTTCTCGATGTCGGCGCGGTAGTTGTCCTGTGCGCGCATCCGCAGGCGCAGCTCGGTGTTGGCGCGGCGAGCCTCCTCCGGCGTCGCGATCGCCTCGCGCTCCCGTCGCTGCAGCTCGTTGTGCAGGCCCAGCACCGACTCGATCGTCTCGTCGCTCATGCCCTTGGTGACCCGCACCGGCGCGATGCCGAGCTGGCGGAAGACCGGGCTCCGCTGCGCGCGGTCGAGCGCGATCTCCAGCGCGGCGCGGCGGTTCGGGGGCTCCCCGGAGATGAGGTCGGCCACGTCGGTGGCACACGCCTCGGCGATCGCCTGCAGCAGGGAGAGCTTCGGCTCGCGCTTGCCGTTCTCGATGAGGCTGAGCTGCGAACCGGCGATGCCGACCTTCGCTCCGAGCTCGTCGAGGGTGAGGCTGCTCTCCACCCGGTGATGCCGGATGCGGTGCCCGAGGGTGGTCAGTTCCAGTCCGCTGCTCGCCATGTCTTGATGATATCGAAAGAATCATTGTTCTTTCGCATCGAAATGACCGAAAGTCGCAGCGAACCGCGCAGAAGATGGATGTACGGCATCCCGTTTCAAAGGAGCAGACATGGCTATCGCCGAGACCTACACCCCCCGCATCACCAGCGTCGCGCCCGCGCACCGGTTCGGGGCGGCACCGGCGTACGACACTCCTGCGATGGCGGAGCTGCGCGAGTGGGTCGACGGCATCGCCGCGCTCACCCAGCCGGCGCACGTGCACTGGGTGGACGGCTCCCGCGCGGAGAACGAGGCGATCCTGCGCGAGCTCGTCGACGAGGGCAAGATCATCAAGCTCAACCCGGAGTGGCGCCCCGGCTCATACCTCGCCCGGTCGCACCCTAGCGACGTCGCCCGCACGGAGGCGCGCACCTTCATCGCCTCGGCGGCGAAGGAGGACGCCGGCCCCACCAACAACTGGGCCGACCCGGCGGAGATGCACGCCACGATGGATCGGATCTTCGAGGGCTCGATGCGCGGGCGCACGATGTACGTCGTGCCCTTCTCGATGGGACCGGTCGGCGGCAAGCTCTCGCACATCGGTGTGCAGATCACCGACAGCGCCTACGCGGTGGCATCCATCGGCATCATGACCCGTGTCGGAGAAGAGGTCACCCGCCGCATCGCCGACGGCGCGCCGTGGGTGCGCACCGTGCACTCGGTCGGTGCTCCGCTCGAGCCGGGCCAGGCCGACGTGGAGTGGCCCTGCAACGACGAGAAGTACATCGTGCACTTCCCCGACACGCTCGAGGTCTACTCCTACGGTTCGGGATACGGCGGCAACGCGATCCTCGCCAAGAAGTGCTTCGCGCTGCGGATCGCCTCCGTGATCGCCCGCGACGAGGGCTGGCTGGCCGAGCACATGCTGCTCATCCGGGTCGTCTCGCCCGAGGGCGTCGCGCATCACGTCGCCGCCGCCTTCCCGTCGGCCTGCGGCAAGACGAACCTCGCGATGCTCCGCCCCACCATCCCCGGATGGAAGGTCGAGACTCTCGGCGACGACATCGTCTGGATCCGTCCGGGCGAGGACGGCCGGATGTACGCGATGAACCCCGAGGCGGGCTTCTTCGGGGTGGCCCCCGGCACGGGCGAGTCGACGAACGTCACCGCGGTCGAGACCCTCTGGGGCAACACGATCTTCACCAACGTCGCGTTGCGCCCCGACGGCGATGTGTGGTGGGAGGGGCTCACGGACACCCCGCCGGCGAACCTCATCGACTGGGAGGGCAACCCCTGGACACCGGAGTCTGGTCGCCCCGCCGCGCACCCGAACTCGCGCTTCACGGTGTCGGCCGCGCAATGCCCGCAGATCTCCGAGGACTGGGAGGCTCCGGAGGGCGTGCCGCTCGACGTGATCCTCTTCGGCGGACGCCGCGCGACCAACGTGCCGCTCGTGGTCGAGGCCACCGACTGGACCCACGGGGTGTTCCTCGGATCGACGATCTCCTCGGAGCGCACTGCGGCGGCGGAGGGCACCGTCGGCGAGCTGCGCCGCGACCCCTTCGCGATGCTGCCGTTCTGCGGCTACAACATGGGCGACTACTTCGGCCACTGGCTGAAGGTGGGACGCACGCTGCGCTTCGACCGCGCACCGCGCATCTTCCAGGTGAACTGGTTCCGCCGCGGAGAGGACGGCCGCTTCCTGTGGCCCGGGTTCGGCGACAACTCCCGCGTGATCGACTGGATCATCCGGCGCATCGAGGGCCGGGTCGGAGCGGTCGACTCGCCGATCGGGCGCCTGCCGAAGCGCGAGGACCTCAATCTCGAGGGCCTGTCGATCACCGATGCCGATCTGGACGAGCTGTTCTCGGTCGACGTCGACGCCTGGAGCACCGAGGCCGACCTCACCGAGGAGTTCTACGGGATCTTCGGAGACCGGTTGCCGGCCGCGCTGCGCAGCGAACTGGAGGCCCTGCGCTACCGGCTCGCCGCCGCACGCTGATCCGGCTCAGACCCGCGGATGCGGGGCGCCGAGACAATCATGGCTGAGTGGTCTCGGTGTTCCGCATCCGCGTGGCGCGCGGATGACGATCCGTGCGTGGACGAGACGATCTGCATCCGCTTCTCACGGGGGCGGGTGCAGATCGTCTCCCCATATGCGGCCGTCGCGGTTCAGGCCGTGAGCAGCTGGTGCCGCGCGAGGTCGCGGTAGAGCGGGACCTGCTCGATCAGTTCGGCATGCGTGCCCTGTCCGATCACCGCGCCCTCCTGCAGCACCACGATGAGGTCGCTGTCGACCACCGTCGAGAGACGGTGCGCGATGACGACCAGCGTGCGGTCGGCGGAGACCGCATCGATCGCCTCGCGCATCCGCTGCTCGTTGACGCCGTCGAGCGAGGAGGTCGACTCGTCCAGCAGCAGGATCGGGGCGTCCGTGAGCAGGGCTCGGGCGATCGCGAGCCGCTGGCGCTCGCCGCCCGACAGCATGACGCCGTCCTCGCCGACCGGTGACTGCAGCCCGAGGGGGTCGCGCTCGAGCACGTCGCCCAGGTTCACCGCCCGGAGCACGCGCTCGCACTCGGCGTCGGACGCATCCGGCGCGGCGAGCCGCAGATTGTCCGCGAGCGTGCCGGCGAGCGTGGGGGCGTCCTGCTCCACATAGCCGAAGTGTGCGCGCAGCTGCTCCCGCGGGTAGGTGCGCAGGTCGTGCCCGTCGAGGCGGATCGAGCCCGCAGCGGGGTCGTAGAACCGCTCGATGAGGGAGAGGACGGTGCTCTTACCCGCGCCGCTGGGGCCGACGAGGGCCACGCGAGCGCCACGGGGGACCGAGAAGGACACGCCCCGCAGGACCTCGTGCGCAATCGGTTGCGGAGCCGGGGCGCCGTCCGGCGCGCGCTCCAGATGCGCGTCGACGAGCAGCGTCTGCGCCTCCTTCGCGGCGGCGGCGCGGGCGGCCAGCACGTTCTCGGGGTACTGGAAGCGCACGTCGCGGAACTCCAGTGCCGGGGCTCCGGCGACCGCGGCCGCGGTCGCCGCGGCATCCGCCTCGTCCTGCTGCGTCTCGGTCGGCAGGTCGAGCACCTCCTGGATGCGGCCCAGGGCGCCGAGCGCCTGGTTGACCGAGGTGATCGCGCCGAAGGCCGAGCCGAGCGGCATGATCAGCATGAACAGGAACATGATGAAGGTGACCAGCGACGCAATGCTCAGCGCCCCCGCGGCGACGCGGAAGCCGCCGACGCCGAGCACGACGAGCAGGGAGAGCTGCAGGGCGATCCCCGCGATCGGGACGACGAGCGAGGAGATCTTCGCGATCCGGACGCCCAGGCCGTACGCCTCGGAGGCGATGCCGGTCACGGCGTCCGTCTCGCGCTCGGTCGCCCCGGAGGCGCGGACCGTGCGGATCGAGGACACCGCGCGCTCGACGCCCGAGGCGAGTTCTCCCACCTTCTCCTGCTGGGCGGCCGAAGCGGTGCGGATGCGGCCGCTGAGCAGCACCACCACGACGACGGAACCGCCGATCACGAGCGCGATGAGGAGCAGGAGGACGGGGTCGATGAGGAGCATCGCGATCAGCGCCCCGGCGAACAGGATCACGTTGCCGACGGCGTCGGCGAGCCCCTGGGTGAGCACGGCGTAGAGCAGCGTCGTGTCGGTGCCCACGCGCGAGACCAGATCACCTGTGCGCCGGGCGTCGAACTCGCTGATGGGCAGGTGCAGGATGCGGGCGATGAGCTTGCGCCGGCTCGAGTAGACCACCGCGGTGCCGGTGCGCTGCAGCAGGTAGTGCTGGTATCCGGAGATCACCGAGGACAGGATCACGAAGGCGATCAGCAGCCAGACCAGGGCTCCGAGCGTCTCGTTGCGCTGCACGCGGTCGATCACCTGACCGACGAACAGCGGCTGGACGAGCGACGCGGCCGCGCCGAAGAGGCTCAGCACCGTGACGGCGGCGAGCACCTTCTTGTGCTCGAAGAGGAAGGGGAGGAGCTGGCGGAACGTGGCGCGCGGGCCGTCGTGCTGCGCACCGCGTCCGCGTCGGCGTGCTGTCGCCGTGCGGGACATGGGGACCTCGTATCGGGGAGAGGGGCGGCTCTATTGTCGTCCGTACTTCTTATGCGCGGCCTGTCTGCTCACGCCGAGGGCGCTCGCGATCGCCTGCCACGAGTATCCGGCCAGCCGCGCGCGCCGTACCTGGGCCTCCTCGGCCCGGGAGAGCTCTGCACGGATGCCCGCGATGCGGTGCAGCTCCGCGAGAGGGCCGCCCGACGGCTCTTCGGCGATGCGCACGTCCATGTCTGTCAACCTAGCTTGACTGTCGCGCGATTGTCAACGTCTATTGACGCAGGTCCCGTGCAGTCGCATCGCATAGGGTGTCCGGATGGCTGCGCAGAAGTGGGTCCTGTTCGACGTCGGCGGCGTGCTGGAGGCGGTCGACGACGACGCCTGGCAGGACGAGTGGTGGCGGCGCTGGAGCGGGCGGGCGGGGATCGAGGACGTCGGCCTCGATTCGCTGATCGTCACCGCCGAGCTCCCGCCGATCGATCTCGTCAGCGGTCGCGCCGAGGAGTTCTGGCAGCGCCTCGGAGACGCGATGGGGCTGAGCGGTGACGATCGCGCCGCGATGCGAGCCGATTTCTGGGATGCGTACTGTGGCGAGGGGAACGACGGGCTGATCGAGTACGCACGCGGACTCGCCGGCCGTGCGGGGCGGGCGATCCTCTCCAACTCCGCCGATGGCGCCCGCGAGGAGGAGGAGCGGCGCTTCGGCTTCTCGGCGGTCTTCGACCCCATCTGCTACAGCCACGAGCAGGGGGTGAACAAGCCCGACCCGCGGGCCTATCTCCTCGCGCTGGAGCGCATGGGGGCGGAGCCCGGCGAGGTGTTCTTCGTCGACGACCGCGAGGAGTCCATCGCCGGGGCGGCGTCCGTCGGCGTCCGCGGCATCCTGCACCGCGGCAACGCGGAGACGATCGCCGCCGTCGAGGCGTTCCTCCGCGCGGAGTGACCTCTAGTCGAGCCCGCGATCGGAGAGCCACTGCTTCGCGGTGCGCAGGGAGACGCGCAGCAGCCACGAATCCGTGATCGCCTCGGACAGCAGGTCGAGGTCGATCGCCTGGAGGCGGATCAGCACGGCGGGATAGCCGTCGAAGTGCGGGATGGTGAAGCACTCCCGAGGGTAGGTCTCCAGCATCGCCGCCTTGGCCTGCTCCCCGTCGACCCGCACGCCGACCACCACGCCGTCCGGCCAGTCGCGGCCGAGCGCGTCGAGCTGCTCGAGGTCGCGGCCGCTGGGAGGCCGCTCCCACACCACGAGCCCCTTCTTGGTGCGCCAGGCGACGCCGCCGCGGTGTCCGTCGACCACCTCGGCGACCTCGGGGAGCGTCAGAGCGATCCTCCGCACGTCGTCGAGAGTCGCCATGCCGATCAGTGTAAGCGCGCGAGGGGCCGCGGAACACCCTTTCCCGTGCCGGGGAGCGTGCGGCGGCCTTCTCGTGAGGGTGCGCTACGACGACGCGCCGACTCCGAGATCGGACTCGTAGTCGTGGTCCTTCGTCTCGGGCGTCAGCCACAGCGCGATGAAGGTGAGCACCGCCATCGCCGACAGGTAGATGCCGACCAGCCACGGCTCCCCGCCGCCGATGCGCCAGAGCTCGACGGCGATGAGCGGAGCGACGGCGGCGCCGAGGATCGACGACACGTTGTAGGCGATCGCCGACCCGGAGTAGCGCACGTTGGTCGGGAACAGCTCCGGGAGGATCGCCCCCATCGGCCCGAAGGTGATGCCCATCAGCAGGAAGCCCAGGATCAGGAAGCCCTGCGTGACGGCGGTGGTGAGCTCGGGCGTGGCCTGCGGCAGCAGGAAGAGGTTGAACGTGAATCCGAACAGGATGATCGCGCCGGTCACCCAGAGCAGCAGCTTGCGGCGGCCCACCCGGTCGGCCCACGGGCCGGACAGCAGGGTGAAGACGCCGAAGAACACCACGCCGACGATCTGCATGACGACGAACTGCGTGTATCCGAAGCCGAGGCCGGGGTAGAACTGGGCGGCGAAGGCCGCCGGGTCGAAGGCCTTGCCGGCTGCCTCTGCGGCCTTCTGTGCTGCTGCGGAGGCCGTCTCGAGCGACGAGGGCTTGGTCCCGTAGGCGAGGGTGAAATTGGTCATCAGGTAGAACAGCACGTAGGTCGCCAGCATGATGAACGTGCCGAGGATGAGCTGCTTCCAGTGGTGCCGGAACACCGTCGCCAGAGGCAGCTTGCGGATGACGCCCTTGTTGGCGGCGCGCGTGAAGGTGTCGGACTCGACGAGCTTGAGTCGCACCCACAGGCCGATGATCACCATGACCGCGGAGAACAGGAACGGGATGCGCCAGCCCCATTCGAGGAAGGCCGCCGACTTCAGGGTGGCGTCGGTCTCATGCGGGAGCAGCGCATTGATCGAGAGGAAGATGCCGTTCGCGATGATGAAGCCCAGCGGGGCGCCGAGCTGCGGGAACGAGCCGTACCAGGCGCGCTTGCCCTTCGGCGCGTTCTCGGTGGCGACCAGCGCGGCCCCCGACCATTCCCCGCCGAGTGCGAAGCCCTGCGCGAGCCGAAGGAGGAGCAGCAGCAGAGCGGCCCACCAGTTGATCTGCTGGAACGTGGGCAGCACGCCGATGAGGAACGTCGCGATCCCCATCGTGAGCAGCGAGGCGACCAGGGTGGCCTTGCGGCCGAACTTGTCGCCGAAGTGGCCGAACACCACGGCACCGATCGGCCGCGCGACCATGGCCGCCCCGAACACGCCGAAGGAGGCGAGGAGCGAGGTCGTGTCGTTCCCGGTCGGGAAGAACAGCACAGGGAACACCAGCACCGCGGCGGTGGCGTAGACGTAGAAGTCGTAGAACTCGATGGTCGTGCCGACCAGGCTGGCGGCGATGACTCTGGATCTGGGGTTTGCGGGTGCACTGGTCGTGCTCATGGTGTCTCCTCCGGTGTCGCTCCCGAGGGAGCACGGGGGAGTCTACGCCCGGTCTTCAGCGAACACTCAGGTTGACGCGCGGTCTCCGCGCGTCCGGATCACCAGATCGCGGCGATCCCCGCGTTGACGGCGGTCAGCACGCCGACGCTCCAGAACAGCGCGGCGGGGATCTCGGCGCCGCGCTTCTGGCGCGCCGATCCGATGCCGAGCAGCGCTCCGATGATGAGCAGCACGACGAGCTTCGTGCCGATCTTGGCGTAGTTCATGGTCACGCCGTCGGGCAGGCCCCACGGCGCGGCCAGCGCGAGGCCGGCGACGGCGGCGATCGTCATGCCGACCGACATCAACCCGGTGAAGGCGCGCTTGCCCCCGAACGCCTGCACCGCCCACGATCCGAACAGGATCGCGAAGCCGATCAGGTGGATGAACAGCACGACGTGGCGAAGGGTCTCCATGGCCTCAGGCTATTCCCGAAGAGGACCGTCCGCCAGGTAGGGGAGCCTCAGCCCCGGAGACTCAGCGTCCGGAGCCGGAGAGCTCCCGGATCACCAGGGCGGTGCGCAGAGCGGCGTCCGCGGCCTCGGCGCCCTTGTCCTCCTTCGAGCCCTCGAGCCCGGCGCGGTCGAGGCCCTGCTGCTGGTCGTCGAGGGTGAGCACGCCGAATCCGACCGGCTTGCCGGCATCGAGGGCGACGCGCGTGAGACCGTCGGTCGTCGCCGCGGACACGTACTCGAAGTGCGGGGTGCCGCCGCGGATGATGACGCCGAGGGCGACGACCGCGTCGGCGCCTCCCGCGAAGGCGGCCTTCGCGGCGACCGCGAGCTCGAACGACCCGGGCACGCGGGCGAGGGAGTGCGTCGCCCCCGCCTCGTCGAGCACGCGCTGCGCTCCGGCGATCAGTCCGTTCGTGATGCCGTCGTGCCAGGTGCCGGCGATGACGACGACGCGCAGCCCGGCTCCGTCGATCGGGGTGGTCGTGGCGGGTGCTCCGGCGCCGCTCATGCGTTGTCCTTTCCATGGGCGAGGGCTTCGGCCAGCTCGGCTTCGCCGATGATGTGGCCCATGCGGTCCCGCTTGGTCTCGAGGTACTGGTGGTTGTTCGGTCCGACACCGACGATGAGCGGCACCTGCTCGACGACGTCGAGCCCCAGCTCGCGGAGCTGGCGCACCTTGTCGGTGTTGTTCGTCAGCAAGCGCACCTTCGAGATGCCGAGGTCGGTGAGGATGCCGGCCGCCGCCGCGTACTCGCGCGCGTCCGCGGGCAGCCCCAGGGCGAGGTTGGCGTCGACGGTGTCGAGGCCCTCCTCCTGCAGCGCGTAGGCGCGGAGCTTGTTGATCAGGCCGATGCCGCGGCCCTCGTGCCCGCGCATGTAGATGACCACTCCGCCATCCTGCTCGATCGCGTCCAGGGCGGCGTCGAGCTGCGGGCCGCACTCGCACTTCAGCGATCCGAAGGCCTCGCCGGTCAGGCACTCGGAGTGCACGCGCACCAGCGCGGTCTCGCCGGGCTCGCCCGAGACCACGGCGATGTGATCGGTGCCGGTGATGCGGTCCTTGTAGGCGAGGAAGCGGAACGTGCCGTGCTCGGTCGGGACCGTCGCGTTGGCGCGCAGGCTCACGCGGCGGCGGGCGGGCCTCGCCCCCTCCTCGTCCAGAGGCTCGTGCTCGTTGAGGTGCGCGATCAGCTGCTCGATCGTGATCACCGGGACGCCGTCCCGCTCGCCGAGCTCCAGCAGCCCGGGGAGGCGCATCATGCTGCCGTCCTCGGCGACCACCTCGGCGATCGCCCCGACTGGCTGCAGACCGGCCAGGCGCATGAGCTCGACGGCGGCCTCGGTGTGGCCGCCGCGCTCGCGGACGCCGCCGTCGACGGCGCGCAGCGGCAGGATGTGCCCGGGACGGATGATGCTCTTCGGCGTGGACTCCGGGTCGGCGAGCACGTTCAGCGTGCGGGAGCGGTCGTGAGCGCTGATGCCGGTCGTGACGCCCTCCGCGGCGTCCACCGTGATCGTGTACGCGGTGGAGCGGGCGTCCTCGTTGACCTCCACCATCGGCGGAAGGTTCAACCGGTCGGCGAGGTCCGCCGGCATGGGGGCGCAGATCAGCCCGGACGACCAGCGCACCATCCAGGCCATGACCTCGGGGGTGGCCAGTTCCGCGGAGATGATGATGTCGCCCTCGTTCTCGCGGTTCTCGTCGTCGGCGACGATCACCGCACGGCCGGCGCGCAGGGCGTCGAGGGCTTCGGAGATGGGGGAAAGGCTCATCGCGAGCCTCCTTCCGATCGGAACGCGAGCAGCCGCTCGACGTGACGGGCGAGGATGTCGGTCTCGAGGTTCACACGATCCCCGGGGGCCAGGGCGCCGAGGGTGGTGGCCGAGAGCGTCTCGGGGATGAGGGAGACCTCGAACCAGGCCTCCGCCGCGGCCGGCGCGCTCACCGCGCTGACGGTGAGCGAGGTGCCGGCGACCGCGATCGACCCCTTGTCGACCACGAGAGGGGCGAGGTCGGCGGGCAGGGAGATGCGGAGCACGCTCCACTGATCGCCGGGGCGCACCTCGAGCACGCCGCCGATCCCGTCGACGTGCCCCTGCACGATGTGCCCGCCGAGACGGGCGCCCACGGGCATCGCCTTCTCGATGTTGACACGCGTGCCCGCGACCACGTCACCGAGGGCGGACACGTCGAGGGTCTGCCTCATCACGTCGGCGTCGAAGGTCTCGGGCGTCGAGTCGACCACCGTCAGACACACACCGCCCACGGCGATCGACTCTCCGTGAACCGCATCGGCGGCGGCACGGGGAGCGCGCACCGTGAGGCGCCAGCCGTCTCCGGCCTCCGCGATCGCGGTGACCTCGCCGATCTCCTCGATGATTCCGGTGAACATCAGCTTCCTTCCGGGGGTGTCGGGCGGGCGACGGCCAGCAGATCGGGGCCGAGCGGGATCCACTCGTCGATCGTCAGCCGTCTGGCGTCGGTGATGGTGCCGACGCCGATGTCGGTGAGCGCGAGACGGTCGCCCCCGAGGAGCACCGGCGCGAGGTACGCGAGCACCTCGTCGACGAGCCCGGCGGCGAGGAACGCGCTCGCGAGGGTCGGGCCGCCTTCGACGAAGACGCGCTGCATCCCGCGGTCGCGCAGGTCGGCGAGCACGGCGGGGAGATCGCGCGACGGGAAGAACAGCGGCGCGTGCGGATGACGGCGCACGGCGGCCTCGGCGGGCGTCTCCCGCGCGCCGACCACCACGGGCACGGGCTGATGGGGGAGCAGCGCGTCGCCGTCGCGGGCGGTGAGCGCGGGGTCGTCGGCGAGCACTGTGCCGGTGCCGACGACGATGGCGTCGGCACCGGCCCGCCGGCGATGCACGTCGGCGCGGGCGGCCGGTCCGGTGATCCACTGACTGGTGCCGTCCGGGGCGGCGGCCCGCCCGTCGAGGCTCTGCGCCCACTTCACCGTGACGTGCGGGCGCCCGAGACGCTGCACCTCGAGCCACGCGGCGATGAGCCCCTCCGCCGCGTCGGCCTGCTCGCCCGATTCGACACTGACGCCCGCGGCGCGCAGCCTCTCCGCGCCGCCGCCCGAGACCACCCCCGGATCGTCGAGGGCGTACACGACCCGCGCGACCCCGGCCTCGATGAGCGCGAGGGCGCAGGGGCCGGTCCGGCCGGTGTGGTTGCACGGCTCGAGGGTGACGACGGCCGTCGCTCCGGCCGCCGCCCCGGGAGCCAGGCGCGACAGGGCGTCGACCTCGGCGTGCGGGGTGCCGGCACCGCGGTGCCATCCCTCGGAGAGCACTTCGCCGGCGGGGGAGAGGATCACGGCGCCGACCTGCGGGTTCACCCCGCGGGGGCCGTGGGCGGCGAGCGCGAGAGCCCGCGACATCGCGTCGCGTTCCGCCTCGGTCACTGCCATCCCTCATCCCTTCCTGGGGGTTCCGGGGTCGGCAGCGCGCACAGGACTGCGTCGCTCGTGCTGCCTCTCATCCGGACTAGCGAGGTTGCCCTCGCATCACCGTCGGTCCCGGAATCTCACCGGATCGGCGCCTGTCGCCAGGCGTTCGCGGACTGTCACCGCCGGTTCGGATTCACACCGACCCCGGAGCACGTTGATGCTCTGAGTCTACTCAACG
>NZ_JBEBSA010000025.1:0-29138 GCF_040394595.1 Microbacterium sp. | reverse complement strand
TTCTCGACGTTCGCGTCGCGCACCAGCTCGCCCTGCGAGTTGGGAGCGGCGATCGCGAGCTCGAGGCCCTTGGTCGTGCCGCAGTCCTGCTCGCGGATGATGACGTCCTGCGAGACATCCACCAGACGACGGGTCAGGTAACCCGAGTCGGCGGTGCGCAGCGCGGTGTCGGCGAGACCCTTACGGGTACCGTGCGTCGCGATGAAGTACTCCGCCACCGACAGGCCCTCGCGGTACGAGGAGATGATCGGACGCGGGATGATCTCACCCTTGGGGTTGTTCACCAGACCGCGCATACCCGCGATGTTGCGGATCTGCAGCCAGTTACCACGGGCGCCCGACGACACCATGCGGTTGATGGTGTTGTCCTCCGGGAAGTTCGCCTTCATCGCGGCCTGGACCTCGTCGGTCGCCTCGGTCCAGATCTTGATGAGCTCCTGACGACGCTCGGCGTCGGTCGTGAGGCCCTTCTCGTACTGCGACTGGACCTTCGCGGCCTGCTTCTCGTAGCCGGCCACGATCTCGGCCTTATTCGGCGGGGTGAGGATGTCGCTCAGGGCGACGGTCACACCGGAACGGGTGGCCCAGTAGAAACCGGCGTCCTTGATGCGGTCGAGGGTCGCGGCGGTCTCGACCTTCGGGTACTCCTCGGCGAGCTTGTTCACGATCTGCGACAGCTTGCCCTTGTCGGCGACCTCGCGCACGAAGGGGTAGCCCTTCGGGAGCGTGTCGTTGAAGATCGCCTGACCGAGCGACGAGTCCACGAGACCGTGGCGGTCGTAGCCATCGGGGGCCTCGCCCTCGAGGAAGGCCAGCCCCGGGATGCGGATGCGGACCTTCGCCTGCAGGTCGAGCGTGCCCTCGTCGTGCGCGAGCATCGCCTCGCCCACCGAGCCGAACGCACGCCCCTCGCCGGCGGCCCCGTCCTTGACCGTGGTCAGGTGGTGCAGACCGATGATCATGTCCTGCGAGGGCAGGGTCACCGGACGGCCGTCCGACGGCTTCAGGATGTTGTTCGACGCGAGCATCAGCACGCGGGCCTCGGCCTGAGCCTCGACCGAGAGCGGCAGGTGCACGGCCATCTGGTCGCCGTCGAAGTCCGCGTTGAAGGCGGCGCAGACGAGCGGGTGCAGCTGGATGGCCTTGCCCTCGACGAGCTGGGGCTCGAACGCCTGGATGCCGAGACGGTGCAGCGTGGGCGCACGGTTCAGCAGCACGGGGCGCTCGCGGATGATCTCCTCGAGCACGTCCCAGACCTCGGGGCGGGTGCGCTCGACGGCGCGCTTCGCAGCCTTGATGTTCTGCGAGTGGCCGAGGTCGATCAGGCGCTTGATCACGAACGGCTTGAACAGCTCCAGCGCCATCTGCTTGGGCAGACCGCACTGGTGCAGCTTCAGCTGCGGGCCGACGACGATGACCGAACGGCCCGAGTAGTCGACGCGCTTGCCGAGCAGGTTCTGGCGGAAGCGACCCTGCTTGCCCTTCAGCATGTCGCTGAGGGACTTCAGGGCGCGGTTGCCGGTGCCGGTGACGGGGCGACCGCGGCGACCGTTGTCGAACAGGGCGTCGACGGCCTCCTGCAGCATCCGCTTCTCGTTGTTGACGATGATCTCGGGGGCGCCGAGGTCGATCAGGCGACGGAGACGGTTGTTGCGGTTGATGACGCGGCGGTACAGGTCGTTCAGGTCGGAGGTCGCGAAGCGGCCACCGTCCAGCTGCACCATCGGACGGAGCTCCGGCGGGATCACCGGCACGACGTCGAGCACCATCGCGGCCGGGCTCATGCCGGTCTCGAGGAACGAGCTGACGACCTTGAGGCGCTTGATCGCACGGATCTTGCGCTGGCCCTTGCCCTCGGAGATCTGCAGGCGCAGGTTCTCCGCCTCGGCGGCCAGGTCGAAGGCGGCCAGACGACGCTGGATCGCCTCCGCGCCCATGTAGGCCTCGAAGTACTGACCGAAACGGTCCTGCAGCTCGTGGAAGACGTCGTCCTCCGGGCGGAGCGCGCCGACCTCGAGCGTGCGGAAGTCCTCCCACACGCGCTCGAGCTTGGCGATGGCCTCGTCAGCGCCCTTGCGGAGCTGCGCCATCTCCTTCTCGGCGGCGTCCTTGACCTTCTTCTTGGCGTCGGCCTTCGCGCCCTCGGCCTCCAGGGCCGCGAGCTCTTCCTCCAGCTTGGCCAGGCGCTCCGCGATCTTGGAGTCGCGGCGGTCGCCGAGCGTCTTCAGCTCGAGGCGGATGTTGTTCTCCTGGGTGGCGAGGTCGCGGTGGCGAGCATCCTCGTCCACCGAGATCACCATGTAGGCGGCGAAGTAGATGACCTTCTCGAGGTCCTTCGGCGCCATGTCCAGCAGGTACCCGAGGCGCGACGGGACGCCCTTGAAGTACCAGATGTGAGTGACGGGCGCGGCGAGCTCGATGTGGCCCATCCGCTCGCGGCGGACGGAGCTCTTGGTGACCTCCACGCCGCAGCGCTCGCAGACGATGCCCTTGAAGCGCACGCGCTTGTACTTGCCGCAGGCGCACTCCCAGTCGCGGGAGGGCCCGAAGATCTGCTCGCCGAAGAGCCCGTCCTTCTCGGGCTTCAGCGTGCGGTAGTTGATGGTCTCGGGCTTCTTGACCTCACCGTACGACCACGCACGGATGTCGTCAGCGGTCGCGAGGCCGATTCGAAGCTCATCGAAAGTAGTTGCGTCGAGCACTAGTTCTCCTGTTTAGAAAATCTGTCGAAATCGAAGGCGGCGGATCAGATCTCGTCGATCGATGCGGCCTCGAAACGGCTGGAGATGTTGATGCCGAGCTCCTCCGCTGCGCGGAAGGCCTCGTCATCGGTGTCGCGGAGGTTCACCGCGGTGCCGTCGGCCGAGAGGACCTCGACGTTCAGGCAGAGCGACTGCATCTCCTTCATGAGCACCTTGAACGACTCGGGGATGCCCGGCTCCTGGATGTTCTCGCCCTTGACGATCGCCTCGTAGACCTTCACGCGGCCGAGGATGTCGTCGGACTTGATCGTGAGGAGCTCCTGCAGCGCGTAGGCCGCGCCGTAGGCCTCGAGAGCCCACACCTCCATCTCACCGAAGCGCTGGCCGCCGAACTGGGCCTTACCGCCGAGCGGCTGCTGGGTGATCATCGAGTAGGGACCCGTCGAGCGCGCGTGGATCTTGTCGTCGACGAGGTGGTGGAGCTTCAGGATGTACATGTAGCCCACGGAGATCGGCGCCGGGAACGGCTCGCCGGAGCGGCCGTCGAACAGCTGCGTCTTGCCGGACGAGCCGATCAGACGGTCTCCGTCGCGGGTGACGCGCGTCGAGTCGAGCAGACCGGAGATCTCCTCCTCGGTCGCGCCGTCGAACACCGGGGTCGCGACCTTGGTGTTCGGGGCCACGTCACGGGCGCCCTCGGGCAGCTTCGCCGCCCACTCCGGGGTGCCCTCGACCTTCCATCCCTGCTTCGCGATCCACCCGAGGTGGGTCTCGAGCACCTGGCCGAAGTTCATTCGACCCGGGATGCCGAGCGGGTTGAGGATCACGTCGACGGGGGTGCCGTCGGCGAGGAACGGCATGTCCTCGACCGGCAGGATCTTCGCGATGACGCCCTTGTTGCCGTGACGGCCGGCGAGCTTGTCGCCCTCGGTGATCTTGCGCTTCTGGGCGATGTAGACCACGACGCGGCGGTTGACGCCCGAGCCGAGCTCGTCGTCGCCCTCCTCGGCGTTGAACTCCTTGACGGCGATGATCGTGCCCTGCTCGCCGTGCGGCACCTTCAGGGAGGTGTCGCGGACCTCGCGGCTCTTCTCGTTGAAGATCGCGCGGAGCAGGCGCTCCTCGGCCGAGAGCTCGGTCTCGCCCTTCGGGGTGACCTTGCCGACGAGGATGTCGCCGGGGCGGACCTCGGCGCCGATGCGGATGATGCCGCGCTCGTCGAGGTCCTTCAGCAGCTCGGGGCTGACGTTGGGGAGGTCACGGGTGATCTCCTCCTTGCCGAGCTTGGTGTCGCGGGCGTCGACCTCGTACTCCTCGATGTGGATCGAGGAGAGGGTGTCGTCCTTCACCAGCTCCTGGCTGAGGATGATCGCGTCCTCGAAGTTGTGACCCTCCCACGGCATGAACGCCACGAGCAGGTTCTTGCCGAGCGCGAGCTCGCCGTTCTCGGTCGCGGGGCCGTCGGCGATGACCTCGCCGACCTCGACGCGCTCGCCGGCGGAGACCACGACGCGCTGGTTGTACGACGTGCCCTGGTTGGAGCGGTCGAACTTGCGCAGGTGGTACTCCTGAGTGCCGCCCTCGTCGAGCTGCACGGTCACGCGGTCCGCGGACACCTCCGTGACGACACCGGCCTTGGCGGCGGTGACCACGTCACCGGCGTCGATCGCGGTGTAGCCCTCCATACCCGTTCCGACCAGCGGCGAGTCGCTGCGGAGCAGCGGCACGGCCTGACGCTGCATGTTGGCGCCCATGAGCGCGCGCTGCGCGTCGTCGTGCTCGAGGAACGGCACGAGCGAGGTCGCGACCGACACCATCTGGCGCGGCGAGACGTCGATGTAGCCGATCTCCTCGGGCAGGAACAGGTCGACCTCGCCGCTGCCGCCCTTGGGGCGTGCCAGGACGTGGCTCTCGGTGAACCGTCCCTTGGCGTCGAGCGGCGCGTTGGCCTGAGCGATGTTGAAGTCGCTCTCCTCGGCCGCGGTCAGGTAGTCGATGTGCTCGGTGACGGCGCCGTTCTCGACCTTGCGGTACGGCGTCTCGATGAAGCCGAACGAGTTGATGCGGGCGAAGGTCGCCAGCGCGCCGATCAGGCCGATGTTCGGGCCTTCCGGCGTCTCGATCGGGCACATGCGGCCGTAGTGCGAGGGGTGAACGTCGCGGACCTCGACGCCCGCGCGGTCGCGGGAGAGGCCACCGGGGCCGAGGGCCGACAGACGGCGCTTGTTGGTCAGACCCGCGAGCGGGTTGTTCTGGTCCATGAACTGCGACAGCTGCGAGGTTCCGAAGAACTCCTTGATCGCGGCGACGACGGGGCGCACGTTGATCAGGGTCTGCGGCGTGATCGCCTCGATGTCCTGCGTGGTCATGCGCTCGCGGACGACGCGCTCCATGCGGGACAGACCGGTGCGGACCTGGTTCTGGATCAGCTCTCCGACGGCGCGGATGCGGCGGTTGCCGAAGTTGTCGATGTCGTCGACGGCCATCCGGATCTCGGTCTTCTTGCCGCCGCGGACGCCCTCGAAGGTCTCGTCGCCGCGGTGCAGGCGCACCAGGTACTTGATGGTCGCGACGATGTCCTCGACCGTCAGCACCGAGTCGGTGAGCGGCGCCGCCAGGCCGAGCTTCTGGTTGATCTTGTAGCGACCCACCTTGGCGAGGTCGTAGCGCTTCGGGTTGAAGTAGAAGTTGTCGAGCAGCGCACGCGCGGCCTCGGCGGCCACCTGCTCGCCCGGACGCAGCTTGCGGTAGATGTCGCGGAGCGCGTCCTCCTTGGTGAGGATGGTGTCCTTCGACAGGGTCTCCTCGATCGACGGGAAGCCGGCGAACTCGGTGAGGATCTCCTCGCTGGTCATGCCCAGCGCCTTGAGGAAGACGGTCACGGACTGCTTGCGCTTGCGGTCGATGCGCACGCCGACCTGGTCGCGCTTGTCGATCTCGAACTCGAGCCAGGCGCCGCGGCTGGGGATGACGCGCGCCGACACGATGTCCTTGTCGGAGGTCTTGTCGGGCGTCTTGTCGAAGTAGACGCCGGGCGAGCGGACCAGCTGCGAGACGACGACGCGCTCGGAGCCGTTGATGATGAACGTACCCTTGTCGGTCTGCAGGGGGAAGTCGCCCATGAAGACCGTCTGGGTCTTGATCTCACCGGTCTGGTGGTTCATGAACTCGGCCTCGACGTACAGCGGGGCGGCGTAGGTCTTCCCGCGCTCCTTGCACTCGTCGATCGAGTACTTCTCGGGCTCGAGGTAGGGGTTCGTGAAGCTCAGCTGCATCGTCTCGCCGAGGTCCTCGATCGGGGAGATCTCCTCGAAGATCTCACCCAGGCCGGACACCTCGGACACGTCGGTGCGGCCGGCCTTCTTGGCCTCGGCGACGCGCGCCTTCCACGCGTCGTTGCCGACCAGCCAGCCGAACGACTCGGTCTGCAGCGCGAGCAGATCCGGGACCGTCAGCGTGTCGGAGATCTTGGCGAACGAGAGGCGGGATGCTCCGCGTCCGTTCTTGGGTGTGGTGGTGGAAGTGGATGCGTTGCGAGCAGCAGCCAAGGGAATAACCTCCGTGGGCCTGTGCGGGGCCCGTTGATTCCTCGTCGTCGGTGGAGTGCGCCGTTCTCTCCGGAGCCTGCGTGTCACTGCCGTCCCCGTCGGTCAGGACGGGAGCGGGGCGCGCAGGCGAATGCCGACCACCATATGAGGGCATGGAGAATCACGGAAGCGCAAATAGCTACACTACACGCGATTTCACGACATGTCCAGCGCGATCCTTGACGATCGCTCCGGACTGCGGTATTGGCCCGCGCGGATACCGCTCGACGTCCGCGCAGACCCCGGGATCAGGACCAGTTCCAGGTGGCGAGGACCGACTCCGCGAGCTTCTCGCGGTCGGCCTGCGGGAGGCTCTCGCTGAACGAGAAGGTGACGATGTACGTCTGCGAGGCGTTGCTCACGCCGTACTGCTCGGTGGCGTACGTCACGCCCTGCTGCGTGAACTTGGCGCTGAGGTGCGCGGCCTCGTTGCCGGCGACGTTGACCCGGTCTCCGATCGTGATGTCGGTCGCCTTGACCGTCTCGAGCTCCTTCTTGCCGGCCGTCTCGACCTGCTCGGCGGACAGCTTGCCCGCGGGCGACTTGATGACGTTGAGGTTGTCGGAGAAGCCGTCGCTGTCGGACTCGTTGAGCGCCATCAGCTCGATCGGCGCCTTCACGCCGTCGGTGCGCTGGGTCCAGCCGGCGGGCAGATTGAAGGAGTAGCCGGTGCCGGACAGCTGCGTGCCGGTCGCAGGCGCCACGGTGATCTCCTTGCCGCCGCCCGTGCCGCCGTTGTCCCCGCCGCCGTTGCCGTCGGTCTGGCTCGACGTCGGCTTGTCGCTCGAACCGCCCCCGGGGATCTGCGTGGACATGCATCCGGTGAGCATGAGGGCGGCGATGGCGGCGGCGGCGATGGATCCAGTGATTCGGCGCATGCGGCCACCCTACCCGCGATGACCGACACCGCGCACGTAGGCTCGTCGTCATGGGCCGTGCGAGAACCAAGGACGCCGAGCACCCGCGGGTCCGCCTGGACCACGGCGGGATCGCGGAGATCGCGCCGTCGGAGTTCGGCGGCGGGTACGAGCTGATCGTCGACGGCACGCCGCAGTCGCACGTCGACCCGGACGATCCGACGCATCTGCACTTCGAGTACGTCGTGCGGATGGGCGCGGTGATCGACCAGCTGCCCGCCGGCCCGCTCACCGCCGTGCATCTCGGAGCGGGCGCGCTGACGATCCCCCGGTACGTCGAGGCCACGCGGCCGGGATCCCGCCAGCAGGTGATCGAGTGGGAGGCGCCTCTGGTGCAGCTGGTCCGCGAGCACCTGCCGCTGCCCCGCGGCGCGTCCGTGCGGGTGCGGATCGGCGATGCACGCGAGGGCGTGAAGAGGCTGCCGCCCGCACTCCTCGGCACCTGCGACCTGCTGGTCTCCGACGTTTTCTCCGGTGCGCAGACGCCCGCGCACCTGACCAGCCTGGAGTTCTATCGGGAGCTCGCGGCGCTGCTCTCCCCCGGCGGCGTGCTGCTGGTCAACGTCGCCGACGGCCCCGGACTCGCCTTCGCGCGCCGACAGGTCGCCACCGTGCAGTCGGTCTTCGGCGACGTGGCCGTGCTCGCCGACACCCAGGTGCTCAAGGGACGCCGGTTCGGGAACCTCGTCGTTGCCGCCTCCGCGGGTCCGCTGCCGACCGAGTGGCTGCCGCGGATGCTCGCCGCCGGCCCCCATCCGGCGAAGATCGCGCAGGGCGCCGAGGTCGACGCGTTCGCCCAGGGCGCGCGGATCGTCACCGACGCCGACGCGGTCGCGTCGCCGCGCCCCGATGCGAGCCTCTTCCTGCGCTGACACCCCTCCCGACAGCGATCATTCGGCGTCCCCTGGCGTGGCACAGGAGCTTCGGAGAGAGGGAGGGGCAGACTGTCTTGAGCATCGCGGAGAGGAGCGTCGAGCAATGAATCTGATCCAGGGTTACGACCCCGACACCCTTCGCGAGATCGTCCGTCCGTCGGAGTGCATGGCCCGCCTCGAGGAGATCGAGAGCCAGCGCAGCATCCCCGCGCTGCTGGAGCGCGTGTGGCTGCTGAAGGTGCTCGACCGCCTCGACGACGCGCTCGTGGTGTCCGAGGAGGCCGTGCGCCAGGCGCGCATGGCCGGCACCCGCAAGGACCTGCTGCGCGCCCGCGTGCTCCACGCCACCGTGCTGCAGAACCGCGGTGCCCACGCCGCAGCCGACCAGGAGCTCGCCCACGTCGCGACCGAGGCCGAGGGCCAGGGCTGGGGCGGCATCGCCGCCTTCGCCCACCAGCACCACGGCAAGAACGCCTACGACGCCGGAGAGTACGAGCAGGCGCGCGAGAGCTTCAAGCGTTCCCTCTTCCTGCGCCGCGCGGCCGGGGCCGACGACCGCGACCTGGAGATCGCGCTCCGTGCGATCGACGCCGCGGAGCGCCGCCAGGTCGAGCCGGTCGCGGTCTGACGCTGTCTGATGCCCCGGCTACGGTGAGCGCATGGCCGAGCTGAACCGGGTGCGCGTGTGGGGCGAGGCGCTGATCCGCCTCCACCTCGATGAGACGTGGAGCTTCTCGTTCGACAACGCGAAGCGGCGCGCCGGCGCCTGCCACTACTCCACCAGGAGGATCACCGTCTCCCGCTACCTCGCGGCCCGCTTCGACGACGACGAGATCCACCAGGTGCTGCTGCACGAGGTCGCCCATGCGATCGCGGGCTCCGAGGCCGCGCACGGCCGGGAGTGGAAGCGCATCGCGGGCGATCTCGGCTACGTCGGCGGCACCACGCATCACGGCGAGACCGCCACCGAGCTCGCCCCATGGGTGGGGACGTGTCCGGTCGGGCATGTGGTCTACCGGCACCGGCGGCCCACGCGCAGCACCTCCTGTGCAACCTGCTCGCGCCGCTACGACGCCCGGTTCCTCTTCACCTGGGCGCATCGCGAGATCAGCACGGCCGCGCGCCGCGCCGCGGCGACCCCGCGCTAGGCCTCAGGCCTCGGCCGGCTCGTCCGGGAGCGTCTTCCGTCGCCGGCGCACCAGCAGCGCGATCGCGCGCCAGCCGAGCAGGAACAGGGCGAGCACCAGCGTCGCGACGATGATGAACGGCACGGCGGCGGTCCCTCCGGCGACGACGCGCAGCAGCATCCCTCCCGCGACCGTCACCGCCCACACCACGACACCCCACCACATGCCCCAGGGACGACGGGGCCGCGCCGGGAGCAGAGCGGCGAGGAGGTGGCCCGCGAGGAGGGCCACGAGGAACGGCCACGCGGTGAGGAGGAAGCCCAGGGCGTCCTCCTTGTGCGAGACGCGGCCGATCACCGCGAAGACCAGCACGAGCACGGCGTCGACGACGAGCGCGGGGAGGAACCTCATGCCTCGACCCTACGCGCCCGCCCGTCCGGTGGGAGTCGGGAAACGCAGGCGGGAAGCTCTCCGGGAAGCGTTTTCGCGCACACTCCGCCGACCCGGCGTCGTGAGGTCAGGAGAAGCGGACGAACCGGCCCTCGCGGAGGACGGGAGCAACGGAGACCGCATCGAGCTCTGCGGCCTCGGCGGTCGTGGCGGGGCGGATGCCGGCAGCAGCCATGCGCGCCGTCGACTCGACGCCGTCCTGCAGCTCGCGCCCGGATCCGCTCGCCGAGAGCAGGTGCCGGAGGGCGCGACGCAGCGCGCTGAAGGACTCCGCGGCGACGGCCGCTTCGGGGGAGGCGTGGTCGATCCCCCGGTCGATCAGCGCCGAGACCACGGCCCCGGCTCCGAGCTGGTCCTCCACCGCGAACCGGAGGGAGCCGTCGGGGGCGCGCTCCCCGGCCGCGATCACGCTCACCGAGGTCCGTGCACCGCGGCGCTCCTGGATCCGCCGCACCGCCTCCGCCACGGCCGCGGCGTTGCGGAGGCCGCCCAGCAGCACCTCCGGCGCGCCGTCGGCGTCGCGGCCCGCCAGCGCGACCGCCGCGCCGTTGCTCGACCAGCGGCGGGCGGATTCGAGTTCGACCTCCCCGCCCGCCGCGACGACGTCGGCGACGGTCGAGGAGAACCTCAGCACGTCCACCGAGACGACGACGTCAGCGGGGGCGAGCCGCGCGAGGCCCTCCGCTCCCCACTCGAGGCGGACCTGGTACGGGGACTGGTCGAACGGGGTCGGCATCCGTCCAGCCTAGGACCCGTCCGCCGCGCGGGCCGTGGGGACGACGGCCCGCGCGGCGGATGGACGCGGCCGCTCTCAGCCGGTCACGCGCCGGCGGTTCCGCACGAGCAGCGCGCCGGCGGAGAGCAGCAGCGCGGCGATGACCGCGGCGACGACCGGGGGTTCCGCACCTGTGGTCGCCAGCGAGCCGTCACCCGGTCCGCCCGCCTCGCTCCCCTGGCCGTCCCCGTCGCCGGGACCGTTCCCGTCGCCCGGGCCGCCCCCGTCACCGTCGCCTTCGCCGTCACCCGGGCCATTCCCGCCCGGATCCTTCGGCGCGGTGATCGTCATCGTGCGCAGCACCGACGACGCCGACGAGCCCACCAGGTAGAGCGCCTGGGGCGCGCCGTTCGCGGAGGCCGCCCCCGGGGCGGCACCCAGCGCGAGATAGGAGATCTCCTCCTTCGGATCGCTGAGGACCCGGGTGGTGACCGAGGCGGGATCGATCTGCACGATCCGTCCGGCGACGTTCATGTAGAGGAACCCGCTCGCATCCCATCGCGTGAACACCGGCCGCCACATGCCGAATCTCGTCACCTCGGGGAACACGTTCGCACCCTTCACGTACGCGAGCGTGCGGGGATCGAGGGCGAACACCCATCCGTCCGCGGATCCCCACAGCAGGCCGTCCGGCCCGATGTCGAGCCCTCCGATGAGCGTGGGCCTCTGTCCGGTGGGGAGCTTCAGCGCGAACTCGCCGGTCTTCTTCAGCGTCTTGGCGTCGACGGTGAACAGCTTCGCCTCGTCGGCGGTGGGCACCACGCCCAGCCCGCCCTGGATGGTGGTCGATCCGTAGATCACGTCGCCCTTCTGCGCGACGCCGACCACCGACTGCGCGGGGACGATGTCACGCAGCACGGTCTTGACCCCGGAGGCGAGGTCGATCACGGTGAGCGCACCGCCGAGCGTGCCGTAGTCCGGGATCGAGCCGATCAGCAGCCGCCCGTCGTGCTCACGCATCGCGTAGGGACGATCCTGCTTCTCCCCCAGCTCGAACGCCGGAGCGACGGTCGTGCCCGCCGCCGTGGTCGACAGCCGGACGATCTTGCCGCCCGGATAGACGCCGCCGTAGGTGACGCCCTGGCTCGTGGTCGCCATGGCCTCGAGCTGCTCGAGCGTGAACGAGGTGCGCTGCCCGCTCGCGGGGTCGAACCTCGCGCCGGTTCCACCGGGGTAGCCGCTCATCAGCAGGGCGCCGTCGGCGGCGAACTCGATCGTGTGCAGCGGGCCGGGCTGGCCCGCCATCACTGTCGGGTATGCCGTGACCGCACCGGCGTCCACGTCGAAGACCGTGACCTGGCCGCCGCTCTGGATCGTCGCGAGCACCGTCTTCGGCTGCGCGGGGTCGTCGACGTGCACCCAGCCCGCGCCCCGGAGCGACGTGCCGAAGGGCGCCACGTCCCGCACGTCGAGCGTGGCGAGGTCGACCTCGATCAGACGGCGGTTGACCGGCACGTAGATCCGGCCGTCGCGCACCGGGAGCTGACCGAAGTTGAACGCCCCGACATCACCGGCGACGTTCTTGCCGATGGTCTTCTGCCGCCAGGTGCGCGTGTCGAGATCGTAGAAGGCGAGGCGCATGAGCGGGTCGTAGAACTGGACGACCAGCGTGCGGTCGGCGACGCCCATCGAGTACGCGAAGGGCATGTCCTCGGGCGCGACGCCGAGGAGCGCCGGCAACTCGTCCGAGATCGTCGTGCGCTCGCCGGTCTCCGGGTCCAGGGCGACGACCGAGCCGCGGGAGCCGATCCCCGCATAGACCGTGCCGTCGACGTAGGCGAGCGATCGCACGTAGTCCTGGCCCGGGACGATCCGGCCGTAGTCACGGAGCGAGTCGTCGGAGGGGTCGAAGCGCACCACGCTCCCGGAGGGGTAGTTGCCCACGTACACCCGGCCTCTGTCGTCGACGGCGAGCGACCACACCGACTTCGTCTCGCCGGGCATCACCGCGCGCTTGCGCAGCAGGTCCTTCGCGGGGTCGTACGACCACAGCTCTCCGGTGCCCGCGCCCGTGAACGCGCCGATGTACACGGTGCCGTCGGGGGCGATGATGTGCCGCCACGCCTGCACCACTCCCGGCATCGGATGCGCCGCGATGAGCTTCTCGGCGGTGACGTCGATCACGTTGAACATCGCGTTCTCCGCGGACGCCGTCGTGTAGGCGACCGAGCGACCGTCGAACTCCCCGATCGCGGAGTCGTTCAGCGAGACGGTCTGGATCGGCGACCCGATCGACGTGTCGCCCCCCACCTCGGGGAACACCGGGGCGTCCGCCGCCTGCGCGGCCGAGGGCAGCGCCGTCAGGGCGAGCGCCAGGCAGAGCAGCCCACCGGCGAGCCCTCCTCTTCTTCGAGACATCATCGTCCTTCCTCCGCAGCATCGCGGCTATTTTCGTAGAACTTGCGATAATTAAATCGAGAATACTGTTCACACACAAGCCCGCCGTCGCGCGGGTGCAGGATCACGCCGGAGGACGACCCCGATGAGCGAGACGGATCGCGGACCGGCCCGACTGCGCAGGATGAACGCCGCCCGCGTGCTCGACGCCCTGCGCACGGCAGGCGCCCCCCTCCCCCTCAACGACCTCAGCGAACGCGCCGACGTCTCGCGCAGCTCGGTCGAGTCGCTCGCCGCCGAGCTCGTCGATCTCGGGCTGGTCTCCGCGGAGGCGCCGGAGGAGAACCGCGGCCCCGGGCGGCCGGCCCGCTCCTACGCGCTGCGCGGCGAGGCCGCCGCGCTGGTGGGCATCGACATCGGCGCCCACCGCACCACGGTGCTCGTCGGAGCCCTCGACGCCGTCGTGCGCGGCAGGGCCGAACGCGTCACCGGCCCCGCGCTCGGCCCGCGGGCGCGGCTCGACAGTGCCGTGGACGCCGTACGCGAGGCCCTCACCGAGGCCGGGATGCCCGACTCGGCGGTGCGGCGCATCCATGTCGGGACCGCCGGCATCGTCGACCGCGACGGGATCGTGCAGCGATCGGGTGCGATCGAGGGGTGGAGCTCCGCGCCCATCGCCGAAGCGCTGGGCGTCGTCGCGCCGGCCGCGGCCGTCCGCGTCGACAACGACGTGCGGCTCGCCGCGCTCGCCGAACAGCGCACCGGGGCGGCGACGGGGTACGCCGATCTGCTGCACGTGCATCTCGGCACGCGGGCCGCCGCGGCGATCGTCATCGGCGGGCGCGCCCACACCGGCCACGGAGGCGCCGCCGCCGAGGTCGGGTTCCTCCCGGCGCCGTCGCTCGGACCCGCGCCGGGGCCCGCCGGCCCGGACATCGCCGAGGTCGCCGACGCCCTGTCCCGCGCCGAGTCCGGGGAGCCCGCCGCCGTCGCCCGGGTCGAGGAGTACCTCGCCGCCGTCGTGCAGCGCATCGCCCCGCTGATGGCCGCGATCGCCCCCGACGCGGTCGTCCTCGGCGGCGGCCTCACCCACTCGCGTGCGCTGATCGTGCAGCCGCTCGTCGACGCCGTCACCCCGCTGCTACCCGCCGACGTGCCGGTGCTCGTCGCCGCGCACGGAGACGGAGGCGCCGCGCAGGGTGCCCTCCTCGACGCCGCGGCGGCCGTGTCGAGCGCGCAGCTCCTCGACGCCGCACGCGCGGCATCCACCACACGCTGACCCGACGACGACGCCCCGCCCGCCGCCGGAAGGCGGAGGACGGGGCGAGGTCGTGGAGATCGGCGGGGAAACTCAGTCCGCGGCGAGCGCCTCCACGGGCGCCACCCGAGTGGCGAGACGCGTCGGCGTGACGGCGGCGATGAGCGTGAGCACCGCGGTGGCGGCGACGATGATCGCGACCGGCATCCACGGCACCGCAGGGAGCATGAAGCCCGCCGGCTGCATGTCGGGGAGGACCGGGACCGACCCGAGCAGCGACTGTGCGGCGACCCACCCGTAGGCGATCCCGAGCACCAGACCGACGAGCGTCGCCGCGATGGTCACGTGCGCGGCCTCGAGCAGCACCATCGACCGCACCTGGCGCGACGTGAGACCGATCGAACGCAGCAGGCCCAGTTCACGGCGGCGCTGGACGACACCGATGGTCAGCAGGTTGACGAGGCCGACGGCGGCGATCACGGCCGAGACGGCCACGAGCACCATCATCACCGACGCGAAGGCGTCCATCGGCGCGAAGAACTCCTTCGGGACGTCGCCCGAGCGCATCATGAGAGCCTTGGCCGATTCGAGCGCCACGGCGAACATCGTCACGAGGGTGACGCCCATCACGACGCCGATCGCCATCCGGCTGGACCGCTCAGGGTGGCGCAGGGCGTTCTCCGCCGCCAGGCGTGCGGTCGCGCTGCGCCCGAAGAGCCGTCCGACGAGCCGGAGCACCGGCGGCATGACGAGCACGGCGCCGATCGCGAGACCGGTGAAGGAGAGCACCCCGCCGGCGAAGGCGATCACCACGCCGAGCGGCGTGACCAGACCCGCCACGACCCCGACCGCGAGCAGCGCCGCGCCGACGACCAGCAGCACCAGGGCGCCGATGTGGCGGCCGGGACGGGCGACGACCTCGCTGCGGCTGCGCTCGACGGAGCCGCCGATCGCCTGCAACGGGGTCACCGTGAGCACACGGCGGGATCCCACCCACGCGGCGACCCAGGTGGTCAGTGCGACGCCGACGACGGGCAGCACGATGCGCGGCTGCAGGGTGGTGAAGTCATCGACGGATGTGGACAGCAGCCGGTCTCCGATCGCGACGCCGATGCTCGCGAGCACGAGTCCGGTGACCGCTCCGATCACCGCGCCGATGACGCCGACCGCGAGCCCCTGGTTCGCGACCTCGGAGCGCTGCGAGCGCGCCGAGGCGCCGATGAGACGCATGAGGGCGATGCGGCGGGTGCGCCCCGCGATGATCGTCGAGAAGGTGTTGGCCGTCACGATCGCCGCGACGTACATCGCGACGGCGGTGAGCAGCACCGAGAGGATCGAGACGACGACCTCGAGCGTCTCGCTGTTGCCGATGTAGGGGTCGGCCTGGAGCAGCGCACCGATGTAGGCGGTCACGTCGACGAGGATCACGCCGAACGCCGCGGTGAGCGCGGCGACGAGCACGCTCGCCCCCATGCCGCGTTCGCGGAGCCAGGCCAGCGGGGCCGTGCGCGGACGTTCCAGCGCGGCCTGCGCGACGACGGCGGTCATGCCGCCACCTCGGCGGCGAGCATGTAGGCGGCGATCTGCTCGGCGCTCTGCGACGGGTGGTCGGCCACGATGCGCCCGTCGCCGAGGAACAGCACCCGGTCGGCGTGGCTCGCGGCGATCGCATCGTGGGTGACCATCGCGATCGACTGCCCGTGCTCACGGCTCGCGGTCGCGAGCAGCTGCAGCACCTCGCGCCCGGTCGCGGAGTCGAGGTTGCCGGTCGGCTCGTCGGCGAACACGAGGTCGGGCGCCGTGGCGAGGGCCCGTGCGATGGCGACCCGCTGCTGCTGGCCCCCGGAGAGCTCGTGCGGGCGGTGCTTCAGGCGTGAGCCGAGGCCGAGGGTCTCGATGAGACCGTCGATGCGGGCCCGCTCGATCGCGCTGGGGCGGCGTCCGTCGAGCTCGAACGGCAGCAGGATGTTGCCGAGGGCGTCGAGGGTCGGGATGAGGTTGAAGGACTGGAAGATGAACCCGACGCGGCGGCGGCGCAGGATCGTCATGTCGAGGTCGGGGAGGCCGGTGATCTCGGTGTCGCCGATCCACACCCGCCCCTCGGTCGGGGAGTCGAGACCGGCCATGATGTGCATCAGCGTGGACTTGCCCGAACCGGACGGCCCCATGATGGCGGTGAACTGGCCCCGGCGGATGCCGACGCTGATGTCGTCCAGAGCACGCACGCCGGCGTCTCCGGATCCGTAGGACTTGGTGAGGTGCTGGACGCGGGCGGCGAGCCCCAGGTCCGAAGTCGTGATCTCCATGACTACGACGCTATTTTCGGGTCCCCGTCGCCGTCATCGCCCGGCGGATGCATCCGCCGTACATCGGAAGGATGATCTGCGGAGGCGCCGATCGCCCTCCTCAGGCGAGGCCGTGCTCGAAGGCGAAGACCACCAGCTGCACGCGGTCGCGCAGGGAGAGCTTGGTGAGGATGCGGCTGATGTGCGTCTTCACTGTCGCCTCGCTGAGAAACTCCCGCGCGGCGATCTCGGCGTTCGACAGGCCGCGGGCAGCGAGCGCGAAGATCTCCTGCTCGCGTTCGGTGAGGGCGGCGAAGGCCTCCGGGACCGGCTTGGTCTGCGAGGTGAAGTGGGCGAAGAGGTCGCGGGTCGCGGACGCCGCGATCACGCTCGATCCGGAATCGACCGTCCGGATCGCCGCGAGCAGGAACTCCGGGTCGGCGTCCTTCAGCAGGAAGCCGCTCGCGCCCTGACGGATGGCACGCGCGGCCGCCTCGTCGAGGTCGAAGGTGGTGAGCATCACGACCCGGGGCGGCTCGGCCGCCTTGAGCACCTCGGCGGTGGCCGTCAGACCGTCCATCACCGGCATCCGGATGTCCATCAGCACCACGTCGGGACGGGTGCGGGCGATGACCTCGAGCGCCTCGCGGCCGTCACCGGCCTCGCCGACCACCGCCATGTCGGGCTGCGAGGCGACCAGCATCCGGATCCCGGCGCGGAACAGCGCCTGGTCGTCGACGAGCACGACCTGGATCATGCGGTTCCTCCGATCGGGAGCGTCGCCCGGACGACGAACCGTCCGGCATCCCGCTCGGCCAGAAGCGTACCGCCCACGAGCTGCGCACGTTCGCGCATCCCGATCAGGCCATGCCCGCCGGCACCGGGCGAGGGCTCCGGCTTCACGGCATTCACGACCTCGATGTCCACCCGCTCCGCCCACCAGGACAGCCGCACGTCGACCTGCCCCGAACCGTGCCGGATGGCGTTCGTCAGCGCCTCCTGCAGGATCCGGTAGACCGCGAGCTGGATCGCCCCCGGCGGCTCTCCCGGCGGCATCGGGTCGATCGTGACGCGGGGCTCGACACCCGCCTGGCGGACGTGTGCGAACAGCCCCTCGAGGTCGGCGAGCGTGGGCTGCGGGCCGTCGCCCTGCCGGTGCCGCAGCTGGGTGAGCAGCATCCGCACATCGGACAGCGCACCGCGCGCCGTCTGCGCGATGGTGCCGAGCGCCTGCGTCGCGGCCTCCGGATCGGCGGCCGCCGCGTACCGCGCGCCGTCGGCCTGCGCGATGACGACCGCGAGCGAGTGCGCGACGATGTCGTGCATGTCGCGGGCGATGCGCACGCGCTCCTGCTCCTCGGCGGCGGTGGCCTCGGCGAGCATCTGCGCATCGCGCGTGCGACGTCCGCGCAGCACGACCCGCCAGAGCAGACCGGATCCCCACGCCATCCCGAGGGAGAGCACCGACACCGAGCCGATCAGCGCGGCGAACATGAGCATGCTCAACGGGGAGTTCGCTCCGGCGAACATGTTGTTCCGCTCGATGAACACCACGTAGAGGGTCGCGATGATCCCGCCGCCGACGGCCGACGCGCCGCCGATCCACATCAGGCGGCGGCTGCCCCAGGCGGCGGTCGCGAAGAGCACGCCGAAGATCGCGACGTTCACCGGCGAGGGCCAGAGTCCGCCGAGCATCTGCACGATCGCCCCGGCCCAGGCCACGCCGAGCGCGATCGGCGGGCTCAGGCGCGCGATCGCCACGGCCGCCCACATCAGGATGCCGACGGCGACGTGGTGCAGCGCCGAGAGGTTCGGATCCGCGATCGCCGCACCGCTCGACGGGTTGCCCGAGAGCATGATGAAGCTCAGCGGGAGCGTGATGAAGAGCCCGACGACGGCCCCGACGATGTCGAGGACGAGCTGGTACGGCTTGAGCGGGCGGATCACGGTTCCACGCTACGCGGCGATGCGGCGGCCCGGCATCCGTCTCGGGATGTATCCGCGTCACGGCATATGAGGCGCGGACGCGGGACGATCACGCGCGGGCGATGATCTCACCGTGCGGCACGAGGAACCATCCGTCACCGGCGTCCGCCCACGCCCGCCAGGCATCGCTGATCCCGCGCAGGTCCGCCTCGGTCGCCATGCCGCTGTCGAGCAGCTGCCGGGTGAGGGCGGATTCGAGGATGCGGTCGGCCCACATGCCGCCCCACCACGCACGGTCGGCGGGCGTGGCGTAGCACCAGGTCGAGGCCGTCGCGGTGATGTCGGAGAATCCGGCCTCCCGCGCCCAGGAGAGCAGCCGGCGCCCGGCATCCGGCTCGCCTCCGTTCGCGCGGGCGGCGGCTCGGTACAGCCGCAGCCACTCGTCGAGCTCGGGCAGCAGGGGGAACCAGAAGAACCCCGCGTAGTCCGCGTCGCGCACGGCGACGATCCCGCCGGGCTTCGTCACGCGGCGCATCTCCCGCAGCGCCTGCACCGGATCGGCGACGTGTTGCAGCACCTGGTGCGCGTGCACGACGTCGAAGGAGCCGTCCGCGAAGCCCAGCGCGTGCACGTCCTCCACGGAGAAGTCGATGTTGCGGACGCCCCGCTCCGCGGCGAGTCCTCGCGAGAGCGACAGCGCCTGCTCATCGATCTCGGTCGCGGTCACGTGCGCGACACGTCCGGCGAAGTCGACCGTGATCGTGCCGGGCCCCGCTCCCACGTCGAGGAGGCGGGCGTCGGGCGTGAGGTGCTCCGCGAGGTACGCGGCGGAGTTCGCGATCGTGCGGGTGCTGTGCGAGCGCAGCACGGATTCATGATGCCCGTGGGTGTATGTCGCCATCGTGCCAGTCTGGCACTCCACCGTCAGGGGACTTGCCGTGCGGGTGGGTGGGGTGGGAGCGGTGGGGGTGGTGGGGGTGGGGTCGTCCCGAACCACAGACCACGTCACGAACACCGGACAGATCCAGGGGATCCATCCGCGGAACGGGACGACGTCCGAGAACAGGCACCCGGTCAGGCCCATCCCGAACCACAGACCACGTCACGAACACCGGACAGATCCAGGGGACCCATCCGCGGAACGGGACGACGTCCGCGGAACGTGTCTCAGAGCCCGAGGGCGGCAGCGGACTCCGCGGGGGCGAGGTCCGTGGTGTCGAAGCACCCCTCACCGGGCCGGAGTGGGACGTCGCGTTCGCGCAGGGCCTCCGCGAGCACGGCTGCGGCGCCGGCGTCCGTCGCCTCCGCGAGGTCGTCCCCCGCGAGCACCGGGCCGCCGCCCCGCCGCCGCTCGCCGATGCGCCGACGCAGCGCATCGGCGTCCGCGTAGAGCCGGATGAAGGTGACCTCCGCGTCCGGGAAGGCCTTCGCGACATCATCCGGCGGGATCTCAAGCGGCGCCGCCACAATGAAGACCCCTGCACCGATACCGGCGAACAGCCCGTGCAGGTCGGCGGCGTTCTCCGCCCCGAGGCGCTCGCGGTCCCCGGCCGCGAAGGCGAAGGAGAGCTGCCGCGCGTCGACGAAACCTGCGCACCGCCCCGCGAACCAGTGGCCGCTCACGATCTCCCAGGCGATCCGCGACGTCCCGACGCCTCTCGGGCCTGTGAGCCACAGCACCCGCCCGGGGACAGGCCTCGGCGCGTCGGCCTCCGAGCCGCCCGCATCCGACGTTTCCCGCCGCCACTCGGCGAGCACGGCCTCCACGGTCTGGGCGAGGGACTCGTGGTCCGTCGCGCGGCGCTGCCACGCGGGATGCACGCCGCCGGCTTCGCGTGCGCTCTCCACGACGACCGCGTCGATCTGCTCCTGCGGCCAGCCGCGAGGGGAGAGTCGGGCGCGCTGGGTCTGCTCCGTGACGTCCAGCCACAGCGACGTCGTCGCATACGCGGATGCCGGCGGCCGATCCCCCGGATCGGCGACGCCCGAGACCACGAGCGCGGCGCACCCGGCGGCGGCGAAACGCGCGGAGACGAGCGCGAGGGCGCGTTCCTTGAGCAGCCACCGCTGCGGATCGTCCGCCGGCGCCGGATAGCACATGCCGAGCTGATCGATGTCGACGTAGGCCACGGCCTCCCCGGCATCCGTCAGTCGCCGCGCGATCTCCCACGCGACCGCGGATTTCCCCGCGCCGGGCACTCCGGCGATCCGCAGCAGATCCATGCGCGCCAGCCTAGCGATGCGGATGCTCCTTCGTCCCTGCCCGAACCCCGGACACCGTCACGAATCCCGAACGTCCGAACCCGATCCACCCGCCAAACGCGACACCACCCGCGAAACGGGACCACCCCACCACCCGGCCCGAATCCCGGACACCGTCACGAATCCCGGACACCGTCACGAACCCCGGACGTCCGAACCCGATCCACCCGCCAAACGGGACACCCTCCGCCAAACGCGACCACCCCACCACCCCGCCCGAACCCCGAACACCGTCACGAATCCCGGACGTCCGAACCCGATCCACCCGCCAAACGGGACACCCTCCGCCAAATGGGACGACTCCCCGACTCACCCGAGCAGTCGCCGGATCGCCTCCCGGTCGGGTTTGCCGCTGCTCAGCATCGCGAGCTCGTCCACGAGCACGAGCCGTGCCGGACGCGCATGCGCCCCGATCTCCGCGGCGACGGCCTCCCGGGCCTGTCGGAGCTGCTCCGACTCGCTGCGCCGCAGAGCCTCCCCGCGGGGGGCCACGATCACCGAGGCCTCACCCCATCGGGCGTCTGCTGTCGCGACGACCACGGCGCCGGTCAGGCCGGGAACTCCACGGACGATCCGCTCCACACGGTCGAGCGACACGTTGATGCCCCCCGACACGATCACGTTGTCCGCGCGTCCGTGCACGCGCACGACGCCGTCCTCGACGATGCCGAGGTCTCCGGTGCGGTACCAGCGGACACCCTCCGCGTCGGTCTCGAACACCTCGTCGGTCAGAGCGGGGTCGCCGAGATAGCCGTCTGAGAGGGTCGGCCCGGCGATCCGCAGTTCGCCGTCGACGCTCTGCACCCGCACGTCGTCGAGGGGAACGCCGTCGTAGACGCACCCGCCGGAGGTCTCGCTCGACCCGTAGGTGCGCACGATGCGGACGCCCGCCGCCGCCGCACGGTCGCGCAGCTGCTCGGGGAGCGCCTGCCCTCCGATGAGGATCGCGTCGTAGGCGGCGAGCGCGGAACGCAGGCCCCGCTGTCCCTCGGCGGCCGCGCCGAGGAGGGTGCCCAGCTGGGCGGGCACGAGGGACGTCAGCAGAGGGCCGTCGTCGGGCCGCCGGCGCAGGGCCGCGCGCGTGGCGTCGACGAAGGAGCCGGGCGCGAAGCGTCCGTCGAGGTGCACGGGCTCGGTCCCGGCGAGGATCGATCGCACGACCACCTGCAGCCCGGCGACGTAGCCGGCCGGCAGCGCGAGCATCCACTGCGCTCCCCCGGCGGCATCCGGAGCGAGCCGGCGTGCGGTCGCGTCGGCGCTCGCACCCAGGGCCTCGGCGCGCAGCATCACCCTCTTCGGAACCCCGGTCGACCCCGAGGTCGCGATGACCACGGCGATGCCGTCCGGCACCTCGAGGTCCTCGGGGACGCCGAGCGCGAGCGCCCCGTCGCCGTCGAGCGCGCGCATGGCGGCGGCCGTGAAGGCGGCGAGGTCCTCGGGATCGACCGCGCGCGCGATCCGCGTCATCCGATCACCTCGGCTCCGTCCTCAGAAGTGCCAGGGATAGGGCGACCAGTCGGGGTCGCGCTTCTGCAGGAAGGAGTCGCGGCCCTCGACGGCCTCGTCGGTGCCGTAGGCGAGCCGGGTGGCCTCACCGGCGAACACCTGCTGCCCGACCAGGCCGTCGTCGACCGCGTTGAAGGCGAACTTCAGCATCCGGATCGCCGTGGGCGACTTGGTGAGGATCGTCCTGGCCATCGCGATCGCCTCGCGCTCGAGCTCCGCGTGCGGCACGACGCGGTTGACCGCCCCCATCTCCTGGGCCCGCCGGGCGCTGTACTCCTCGGCGAGGAAGAACACCTCACGGGCGAGCTTCTGCCCGATCTGCCGGGCGAAGTAGGCGGAGCCGTATCCCGCGTCGAAGCTGCCGACATCGGCGTCGGTCTGCTTGAAGCGGCCGTGCTCGGCGCTCGCGATCGTCAGGTCGCAGACGACGTGCAAGGAGTGCCCGCCGCCGGCCGCCCAGCCGGGGACGACCGCGATCACCACCTTCGGCATGAATCGGATGAGCCGCTGCACCTCGAGGATGTGCAGACGTCCGGCTCGCGCCTGGGCCGCCGCGGGCACCTCCGCCTCGTCCTCGGAGTACTTGTAGCCGTCCCGTCCGCGGATGCGCTGGTCGCCGCCGGAGCAGAACGCCCACCCGCCGTCCTTCGGGCTGGGGCCGTTGCCGGTGAGCAGCACGACGCCGATCCGAGGGTCCTGCCGCGCCTCGTCGAGGGCCCGGTAGAGCTCGTCGACCGTGCGCGGACGGAACGCGTTGCGCACCTCCGGACGGTCGAACGCGATGCGGGCGATCCGTCCGTCGCGCGAGACGTGCGCGGTGATGTCGGAGTAGTCCTCCGCGCCGGGGGCGATGGTCCACTCGGCGGGGTCGAAGAGCTCGGAGACGTCGGTCACGGCTTCCACCTTATTCCCGCGGGCCCGGCGCCGATCCCGGCATCCGGTGCCGGCGGATCCGCCCAGCGCTCCGGCATCCGGCGTTTCAGCCCCGCCTCACGCGGCGGAACGGGTCGATCGCCGAGGTGAGCAGCACGCCGAGGAGGATCGCGGAGAAGACCGCCTTGAGGATCACCGCGACCGTGGCCTGGGCGGGGCCGAAGAGCGCGAGGAAGTCCGGGGCCAGGACGCGGTCCTGCCAGGTGAGCATGAGTCCGAACACGACCGTGATCGCCGCGAGCACGGCGTTCGCCGCCGCGAGGCCGACCGTCCAGCGCCCGTGCGCCAGGACGATTCCCGCGACGACGACCGTCAGCCCGAGGACCACGAGGAACCCGACCGCGTACACCGGCCACAGCTCGGATGCCAGAAGGTGCACGTTGTCGTCGCCCCATCCGATGAAGCGGTCCCAGGCGAACGCGCCGCCGAGGATGACCGCCATCACGACGGTCGCGACGAAGTCGGATGCCGCGGCACCGCGGGCCTGCGTCTGCGGCAGCATGTCCGGGTTCCAGTCGAGCACGGTGTCGCCCGTCGATCCGGTGCGCTCCAGGATGAAGAACACCAGGGTCGTCCAGAAGGCGACGTGCACGCCCGCCTGCAGCACCGTGACGATGATCGCCCCGATCACGGCGCCCGTATCGCCGCCCTGCAGCAGCGTGCCGACGGTCACGCCGAGCGCGGCGAACGGCAGCACGACGGCGAGCAGCACTTTGAGCACCCGCAGCCAGGCGGCGTAGTACCGCGGCCCGATGAGGTGCATCGGACGATCGGTGAGCGACGCGGCGTAGGCGCGCGGCTCGCCGAGCTCGGCCACGACGGCGCGCTCGGCCTCGTCACGGGGGCGCCCCGCCTCGAGCAGCGGCTCGACCTGGTCGGCGATCGACGCCTCGACCTCGGCGACGATCTCGTCGCGGGCGGATGCCGGGACGGCGCGGGCGACGGCGGTGACGTATCGCTCGGCGTAGGTGTGCGTGGACATGTCAGTTCTCCCCTTCGGTCAGGGTCTGCGTGAGGGCGTCCGTCGCCGCGGCGATCGCGGCGACCTCGCGGGTCAGGGTCTCGGCGAGCCGGATGCCGGCGTCCGAGGTGCGGTAGAACTTGCGGGGCCTGGCCTCGTCGGTGTTCCACTCGCTCTCGAGGAACCCCTGCTTCTCCAGTCTGCGGAGGAGCGGGTAGAGCGTGTTCGCATCGGTGGGGAAGCCCGCGCCTGCGAGCTGCTCCAGAAGGCCGTATCCGTAGCCGGGCTCGCGCAGCAGCTGCAGGCTCGCCAGCACGATCGTGCCGCGCCGCAGCTCCTGCAGATGCCCGTCGAACTCGTTCCCGTTCATGTCGATGACATTACTGTGCGTCACACACTATTGTCAATAGTCGCATATCGTGCGGCATCCGATCCACGACGTTCTGCACTCGCGGCGACGTTCTGCATCCGGAATCCGGCTGTGACGGATGCCGTCCGTGTCGGCGAGTGCAGAACGTCGCAGGCGACACCGCGAGGCTCCCCGGTAGCGTGGACGGATGCCGCCGATCCGGATCCTCGCCATCGACCCCTTCGACGACACCGCCGTGGACGCGTGGTGGGACGCCTACGCCACCGCCAAGCGCGCAGGAATGGGAGAGGACGCCCTCATCTGGTCGCGGGAGGAGCGGCGCGCGGAGCTGCAGCAGACGCCGACGACCTCCGAGACGCGCGCCTTCGTCGCCGTGGAGGGAGAGACGGTGGTGGGCTCCGGATCGCTCACGCTCCCCCTCAAGGACAACCGGCACGTCGGAGCCCTCGGCGTGAACGTGCCGCCGGAGCATCGTCGCCGCGGGATCGGCTCCGCGCTCCTCGCACACCTCACGTCCGAGGCGGTTGCGGCGGGGCGCACCACCCTGCGCGCGGAGACGAGCTGGCCGGCGTCCGCCCCCGCCGACGGATCCGGGGAGGCCGGGCTCGAGTTCGGGCTCCGCCATGGGTTCGCGGTGGCGATCGGCGACCTGCAGAGCCGGCTGACCCTGCCGGTCGCGGACGCGGTGATCGACGAGATGCTCGCCGAGGCCCCCGCCGAGGGGTATGGGATCCGCAGCTGGACCGGGCCCGTTCCCGAGGACCTCGTCGCGGAGTGGGCCGCGCTCGACGCCGTGCTCGACACCGAAGCCCCCACCGGCGATCTCGATGTCGAGGCGTCGTCGGCCGACGTCTCCGACTACCGTGCCGACGAACGGCTCATCGACGCGCAGGGCCGCACCTGCTTCGGGGCGGTCGCGGTGACCGCCGACGGACACGTCGCCGCCTACACGCAGATCGTGGTCTCGCGCGACGACGGCAACGCCTACCAGTGGGGCACGCTCGTGCGCCGGGAGGACCGCGGCCGACGACTCGGGCTGCGCGTCAAGCTCGAGAACCTGCGGATGCTGCAGCGCCTCTCCCCGGAGACGCCCCGGGTGTACACCTTCAACGCCGAGTCGAACGCGCACATGCTGGCGGTCAACGTGCGGCTCGGCTTCGTCGCGACGGCTCGGATGGCGGAGATGCAGAAGCGGCTCGGCGCGGCATGATGGACGCATGCTGACGCCTCTCGCCGACCTCCTCGCCACCGCCCGCGTCGTCGCGCTTCCCCTGCACACCCGGTTCCGCGGAGTCGATGCGCGCGAGGCGCTGCTCCTCGAGGGGCCGGAGGGGTGGGCGGAGTTCTCCCCCTTCGCCGAGTACGGCGATGCCGAGGCGGCGACCTGGCTCGCCGCGGCGATCGACTTCGGCTGGGCCGCGCAGCCTGCGCCGCTGCGAGCGCGCATCCCCGTGAACGCCACCGTCCCCGCTGTGGCGGCCGCCCGCGTGCCCGGCGTGCTCGCCCGGTTCGACGGATGCCGCACGGCGAAGGTCAAGGTCGCCGAGGCCGGGCAGCGCCTCGAGGAGGATGTCGCACGCGTCCGCGCCGTCCGCGCCGAGATGGGACCGGAGGGCCGGATCCGCGTGGATGCGAACGGCGGCTGGAACGTGGACGAGGCCGAGCGGGCGCTGCACGCCCTCGCGGAGTTCGACCTGGAGTACGCCGAGCAGCCCTGCGCGACCGTCGACGAGCTGGCGGAGCTCCGCCACCGCGTGAGGTACATGGGCATCCCGATCGCCGCGGACGAGAGCGTGCGCAAGGCGTCCGATCCGCTCGCGGTCGCACGAGCCGGCGCCGCCGACCTCCTCGTCGTCAAGGCACAGCCGCTCGGCGGCGTCCGCCGGGCGCTGTCGATCGTCGCGGAGGCGGGACTCCCCGCCGTGGTCTCGAGCGCGCTCGACACCGCGATCGGGCTGTCGCAGGGCGCCGCTCTCGCCGCCGCCCTCCCGTCGCTGGAGTACGACTGCGGCCTGGGCACGGCCTCGCTGTTCCTGGAGGACGTCGCCGATGCGCGCCCTCACGACGGATCGATCCCGGCCGTGCGCCCAGTGCCCGACGCCGCCGCCCTGGACCGCCTGGCGTCCGCGGACGACCGCCGCGACTGGTGGCTCTCGCGTCTGCGACGCTGTCACGCCCTGCTCGCGACCGCCGAGCAGGCGGGCTGAGCCGGCTCAGCCTCGGTCGTCCGACGCGGCGGGCCGCTCCTTCGCCTCGGACACCATGAGCGACACCATGCGGCCGAGCGCCGCGCTGCCCGACTGGCGGAGCTGTTCCTCGTCCTGGCCCGCCATGGCGCCGCGCACCGTGATGCCCTCCCACACGATCATCAGCAGCCGTGCCGTGGTCTCGGCGTCCATCTGCAGGTCGAGACACTCCTTGTCGACGATGTCCCGGATGATGCGCGCGATGCCGCCGACCATCTCGTTCTCGCCGGCGAGGTAGGCGGCGCCGAACTCCCGGTCGCGGAGGGCGCGGATGCGGATCTCGCTCATCAGCATCACTCCGAGCCGGTCGTCGGCACCGGAGTCCATGACCTGCTGCACGAGGGACACCGGGTCGTCGAGGGCGAGCGCCCCGGATGCGGTCAGCTGCTCGACGCGTGCGCGCACCGCGTTCACACGCTCTTCGCCCACCGCCCCGGCGAGCGTCAGGAACAGTTCATCCATCGACGCGAAGTTCGAGTAGAAGGCTCCGCGGGTGAAGCCGGCGCGTTCGCAGACCGCTTCGACGGTCGCGCCCTCCAGGCCGACCTCCGCGAACACCTGCGCCGCGGCATCGAGAAGGCGCGAGCGGGTGTTCTCCCTGCTCCGAGTAGCGGGTGTCGACATCGAGACCTCCATCCCCCACTGTGTCACGACTCACACCGGGCACACAGCATCCGGCATCCATCGCGTTCTACGATACAGTCACGTATTCAATACATCTGTGCATCGACCTCGCCGGAGGAATCGCGTGTCCACTCTCCTGTCCTCGCTCGGACGCTGGTCGTACCGCCACCCGTGGCGCGTGCTCGTCTCCTGGCTGATCGTGCTCGGTATCGCCGGAGGAGGGGCCATCGCCCTGAACGCCGGCACCGACAACACGTTCTCGATCCCCGGCACGGAGTCGCAGGCGGGCCTGGAGCAGCTCGAGCGCACGTTCCCCCAGGTCAGCGGCACGAACGCGCAGTTCATCGTGGTGGCCGCCCCCGGATCGCACGTCACCGACGAGGCCTATCGCACGAAGATCGAGGACGCCGTGGGCTCCCTCGGCGATGTGAAGGGCGTCCTCGCCGTCACCTCCCCCTACGACGAGAACATCGAGGGGATGATCAACGCCGACCGCACCGCGGCGATCGTGCGGATGCAGTTCGAGGGTCAGTCGTCCAACGTCCCCGCGGAGACCAAGGACGAACTGAAGTCGGAGGTCGACGCTCTCGGGAAGACGCTGCCCGAGGGGTCGAAGACCGCGCTCGGCGGCGAGCTCTTCGCCGTCTCGATCCCCAGCATCTCGATCACCGAGGCCGTCGGGCTCATCATCGCCCTGCTGGTGCTCATCGTCACCTTCCGCTCGTTCGTGGTCGCCGGCCTGCCGCTGCTCACCGCAGTGCTCGGCGTGGGCATCTCGATGGCGGGGATCCTCACGGCCACCGCATTCGCC
Organism: Microbacterium sp.; assembly: GCF_040394595.1. Taxonomy (GTDB): domain Bacteria; phylum Actinomycetota; class Actinomycetes; order Actinomycetales; family Microbacteriaceae; genus Microbacterium. Next base: position 1,186 of record NZ_JBEBSA010000025.1, on the reverse strand, counting down.
TCGGTCGCGTCCACCACCCCGCTGCTCGCCCTCATGCTCGGGCTCGCGGTCGGCATCGACTACGCGCTCTTCATCGTCGCGCGGCACCAGGATCAGGTGCGCGCCGGGGTGGAGCCGGAGGAGTCCGCGTCGCGGGCCGTCGGGACCGCGGGCTCTGCCGTCGTGTTCGCCGGCATCACGGTCCTCATCGCGCTCATCGGCCTCGGCTTCGCCGGCATCCCGTTCCTCACCACCATGGGCGTCGCCGCCTCGGCCGCGGTGGCCGTCGCCGTGCTCATCGCCGTCACCCTCACGCCCGCCTTCCTCGGCTTCCTCAAGGGACGCGTCATCGGCCGCCCCCGGCGGGCGAAGCCGGCGAAAGCCGCGAAGAAGGACGCGGACGCCGCGCCCGCCGTGACCCGGCGCTCGTTCAGCCAGCGCTGGGTCGCGGGCGTCACCCGTCGCCCCGTGCTCGTCTCGCTCGCGATCGTGCTCGGACTCGGCATCGTCGCGGTCCCCGCGCTGAGCCTGAACCTCGCCCTGCCGAACGCCGGCGTGCTGCCCAAGGGCAACGAGGCGCGGCAGAGCTACGATCTCACCGGCGAGGAGTTCGGACCCGGCTTCAACGGTCCCCTCATCCTCACCGGAACGATCGTCACCTCGACCGATCCGCTGAACCTGATGAAGGACCTCGGCGACGAGGTGGCCGCCCTCCCCGGGGTGGCCGAGGTCCCGCTGGCCACTCCGAACGAGACGGCCGACACCGGGATCGTCCAGATCATCCCGAAGACGGCACCCGACGACCCGAAGACCGCCGACCTCGTGCGGGAGCTGCGCGCGCATCACGACGAATGGCTCGAGAAGTACGGCATCGACCTCAAGGTGACCGGGTTCACGGCCGTCGCGATCGACGTCTCCGACCAGCTCGGGGCCGCGCTGCTGCCGTTCGGCGTCTTCGTGATCGGGCTCTCCCTGGTGCTGCTGACGATCGTGTTCCGTTCGATCTGGGTGCCCCTCACGGCCGCCCTCGGCTACCTGCTCTCGATCGTCGCCGCGTTCGGCGTCGTCGCGGCGGTCTTCGAGTGGGGCTGGTTCGCCGATGCCCTGCACGTGGCCCGCACCGGCCCGATCATCAGCTTCATGCCGATCGTGCTGATGGGCGTGCTGTTCGGGCTCGCGATGGACTATCAGGTGTTCCTCGTCTCGC
>NZ_JBEBSA010000024.1:0-33323 GCF_040394595.1 Microbacterium sp. | reverse complement strand
GGCCGAACCACCCGCGAAACGTGACACCCACCGCACAACGGGACACCCCACCCGGACACCCCGCCCGAACCACAGACCACGTCCCGAATCACAGACCATGTCCCGAATCACGGACCACGTCCCGAATCACGGACGCCCCGGACCGAACCACCCGCGAAACGTGACACCCACCGCACAACGGGACATCGCCCGTCGGGGGGCCTCAGTCGTCGTGCGAGATCTTCTCGTGCTCGACGCGCACGATGCGGGCGTGCTTGCGCGCGCTGCGCTCGAGGATGAGGGCGACGACGCCGCCGAGCGCGAGGCCGATCGGCACGGTCCACAGCAGGGTGAAACCGAACACCTGTCCCGGCGGGTAGGTGACGCCGACCGCCTGGGAGGGCTCGTAGCTGCCGAAGAGCGTGAGGACCGCGGAGACGATCACGCCGAGCACGGCGCCCGCCCCCATGAACACGCCGAACCGCGGTACCGGGCGGATCTGCGCCTCGACGGTCTCACGGGAGCTGGTGCGTGCCATGGATCCATTGTCCCACGTTCTCCCCGCCCGCAGACCGCGTCAGGGGCGCAGCGGCAGCAGCCCCTCCAGGTCGGCGCGGATGCCCGAGGCGTGCACACCGCCCTCGGCGGCGGCTTCCGCCCACGACCGGGCGCCCGTCGCGAGCGCGATCCAGGTGGCGGCGTCCATCTCCACGACGTTCGGCGGCGTGCCCCGGGTATGCCGGGGCCCCTGCACCACCTGCACCGCCCCGAACGGCGGCACCCGCACCTCCACGCTGTTGCCCGGGGCCTTCTCCTCGAGCAGCTGCAGCAGATACCGCACGGCGGTCGCGGTCGGTGCCCGGCCGGCCGCGCCCTCGGCGACGGCGGCGAGTGCGGCACGCCCCTCTGCGGTGTCGATCTTGCGGGCCATACGCTCCAGGGTACGCACCCCCGGCCCGTTCCCGCCCACCGTCCGGGATCGCGGCGTAGGCTCGAAGGGCATGTCCCCCTCGAACACCGTCGCCGGAGCACGCGCCGAGCTCATCGCCGCCGCGACCCGTGGGGACGCCCGGACGCGCCGGTATCCGCAGGTCGTCGGCACGGCCCATGCGGCGTCCGTGCTGATGCTGTTCGGGCGCTTGGACAGCATCCCGGCGCGCACCGACGAGGCGACCGTCGCCGCCGATCTGGACGTGCTGCTGCAGCGGCGGGCCGCGACGCTGTCGTCGCACCCCGGGCAGGTGTCCTTCCCCGGCGGACGCCGCGAGGACGGCGACGCGGATGCGGTCGCGACGGCGCTGCGCGAGGCGCAAGAGGAGACCGGGCTCGAACCGGCGGGCGTCGAGGTGCTGGCGACGCTGCCCGAGCTGCCCCTCGCCGCCAGCAGCCATCTCGTCACCCCGGTGCTCGGCTGGTGGCGGGCGCCCTCGCGGGTCGCCGCCGTCGACCACGCCGAGACGGTCGAGGTGTTCCGCGTGCCCGTGGCGCAGCTGCTCGCCCCGGCGACGCGCTTCACCTCGGTGCTGCACCGGGAGGGGATGACCTTCAGCGGTCCGGCGTTCGACGTCGACGGGACCATCGTCTGGGGCTTCACCGCCATGGTGCTCGACGGGCTGTTCGACGCCGCGGGGTGGACCCTCCCCTGGGACGTCTCCGACGAGCGTCCGATCGAGCTCTGACCGCGGTCGGCGCCCCGGGCCCGCCGGTAGGCTGGGCGGCATGAAGATCCTCGTCCTCGGCACCGGCGCGCGTGAGCACGCGATCATCCTCTCCCTGCGCTCCGAGGACGCATCGCACGAGATCTTCGCGGCCCCCGGCAACGCCGGGATCGCACAGGACGCGACGCTCGTCGACCTCGACCAGCTCGACGGCGCGGCCGTGGCCTCGTTCGCCAACGAGCGGGCGATCGACCTCGTGATCGTGGGCCCCGAGGCTCCGCTCGTCGCCGGTGTCGCCGACGTGCTGCGGGAGCGGGGGATCCCAGTCTTCGGGCCGGGCAGGGCCGCCGCCCAGCTGGAGGGTTCGAAGGCCTTCGCGAAGCGGATCATGGAAGCCGCAGGCGTTCCGACCGGACGCGCCGCGCGGGCGACGACCCTCGCCGAGGTCGAGCAGGCCTTCGACGACCTGGGGGCGCCGCACGTGGTGAAGGCCGACGGCCTGGCCGCGGGCAAGGGCGTCATCGTGACGAGCGACCGCGCCGACGCGCTCGCGCACGCCGCCCACTACCTCGCCGAGGGCTCCGTGCTGATCGAGGAGTTCCTCGCCGGCGAGGAGGTCTCGCTCTTCTTCCTGAGCGATGGCGACACGGTGCGCGCGCTGAGCCCCGCGCAGGACTTCAAGCGCGCCCACGACGGCGATGCCGGCCCGAACACCGGGGGCATGGGGGCGTACTCGCCGCTGCCCTGGCTGGACGAGCGCTTCGGCGGTGAGGCGGCCTTCGTCGCCCAGGTGACCGAGGAGGTGGCTCTGCCCGTCATCCGGCAGCTCGACGCCGAGGGCACCCCGTTCATCGGCCTCCTCTACGCCGGGCTGATCCTCACCGACTCCGGCATCAAGGTCATCGAGTTCAACGCCCGCTTCGGCGACCCGGAGACCCAGGTCGTGCTGCCCCGTCTGCGCACCCCGCTCTCCCGACTGCTGCTCGCCGCGGCCTCCGGCAACCTCGAGGACGAGGCGCAGCCCGCGTTCTCGGATGACGTCGCGATCACCGTCGTGCTCGCGAGCGAGGGCTATCCGGAGTCGCCGCAGACGGGTCGCCTGATCGAAGGCCTCGCGGATGCCGCCGCGGTCGAGGGCGTCACGCTCGTGCACGCCGCGACCGCAGGACCGGACGCTCCGGGCGGCGACCTCGTCGCCTCCGGCGGACGCGTCCTCAACGTCGTCGCGACGGCCTCGGACTTCGGCACGGCGCGCAGCCGCGCCTACGACGCCCTCGGCCGAATCGCTCTCGAGGGCGGCCACTTCCGCCACGACATCGCGGCGCGCGTCGCCGGCTGAGACGCCACGACGCGGTCGCGCGGCGAGCGCCGCCGTGTCCTAGAGGGTCACCCAGTACCGGCGGATCAGCGGATGCCCGTTCTCGGGGGCCTCGAGGCGGTCCTGGAGCTCGCCGCCGGCGCGCTCGATCGTGCGGTAGGAGCCCGGGTTGTCGTCGTCGCAGGTGATCATCACCCGCTCGTAGCCGTCGGCGCGGGCGAGGTCGAGCTGCATCCGCAGTGCCTCGGTGACGATGCCCTCGCGACGCCGCGAAGGACGCACGGAGTAGCCGATGTGGCCGCCGACGCGACGGAGGAAGTCGTTCAGCTCGCGGCGGAAGGCGATGAAACCCACCACCTCACCGCCGTCGGTGATCCAGTGGTAGTCGCAGGGGACCTTGTCGTCCGGGAGCACGACGCCGCGGCGCCCGTAGAGCTCGGCCTTCTCGACGAAGTCGGCACAGCTCGCGCGGTCCGGCACGAAGTCGTCGGGCAGGCCCGACCCGTCGATGTGGTCGTCGCCGAACTCGGCGATGGCCGCCGCCCAGGAGTCGAAGAGGTCGAGAGAGGGCTTCGTGAGCTGGAGGTCCATCCCCTCATCCCATCACACCGGCGGGCGGGAGCGGGGACCCTCGCCCGGCGCGGAATCCGCACCGGGCGACGGGATCACTCCGCCTTCGGGGTGTGACGGCCCAGGAACAGAGCCGCGATGAGCGCGACGCCCATCACCGCGGCGGGAAGCAGCATCGTCTGCGCCATGCCGGTGGAGAAGCCGTCCTTCACGAAATCGGGCATGCTTCCTCCCCCGCCGATCCCCGACGGCGCCTTGTCGAGTCCCGGCAGGTTGGCCTCGAGGCGAGCCTGCATGAACGCCGCGATCGCCGCGGAGCCGATCACCGAGCCGATGGTCCGCGTGGTGTTGTAGATGCCCGCTCCCGCGCCGGCCTGACGCGGAGGGAGGCGCCGCGTCGCCGTGGTGGCCAGCGGGCCCCACATGCCGGCGTTGCCGATGCCGAGCATCGCGGAGGGCAGCAGGAACATCCAGATCGGCGTGTCGGTGTTCATCATCGAGGCGTTCCAGAGCAGCCCGCCGGCGACGAAGAGCAGGCCGGGGACCAGGATGAAGCGGGGGTCGACCTTGTCGAGCAGCGCACCGGCGAACGGCGCGAGCACGCCTGAGATGACCGCCATCGGGATCATCAACAGAGCGGCCTCGGTGGGCGTCAGGCCCCGTGCCAGCTGCAGGAAGAACATGAACGGGAGCGACATGCCCGTCACTGTGAAGCCGACTGCGGCGATCGCGAGGTTGGAGGCCGAGAAGTTGCGGTCGCGGAAGAGCTCGAGGGGTACGAGCGGCTCGCTGCGGGTCTTCCTCTGCTGCAGGATGAAGATCGCCAGCAGCACGATGCCCGCGAGGATCATGCCCCAGACCGAGATCGGGCCGGTGATCGTTCCCCAGTCGTACTTCTGCCCCTCCTGCAGGCCGAAGACGATGAGGAACAGCGCCACGGCGCTGAGCACCACGCCGACCATGTCGAAGCGGTGCGGGTGGGTCTTGAGACGGGGCACGAGGACCGCCGCGAGCACGAATCCGATCACGCCGACCGGGACGTTGATGAAGAAGATCCACTCCCAGCCCAGACCGTCGACCAGCAGACCGCCGAGCAGCGGGCCGACGAGGGTCGCGACGCCGGCCGTGGCTCCCCACAGGCCCATCGCCGCGCCGCGCCGCTCGGGCGGGAAGGTGCGGGTGATCACCGCCATGGTCTGCGGCGTCATGAACGCCGCACCGAGGCCCTGCACCGCACGGGCCGCGATGAGCCCGCCGAGCGTGGTCGAGAGGCCGCACCACAGCGAGGAGGCCGTGAAGATCACGAGCCCGATGAGGTAGATGTTCTTCGGGCCGAAGCGGTCGCCCAGGCGCCCGGTGATCAGCAGCGGCACGGCGTAGGCGAGCAGGTAGGCGCTCGTCACCCACACGACGTTGTCGAGGTTGTTCGTGTCGGGGTCGAGCGCGGCCTTGATGGCCGGGTTGGCGACGGAGACGATCGTCGTGTCGACGAGGATCATGAAGAATCCGATGACCAGCGCCCAGAGGGCGGGCCAGGGGCTCTGGGGCTTGTGCCCGGTGGCATAGGTGCCAGTCGACGGGCCGCCGGACGGTGCCGCGGCGCGAGTCGATTCGGTCATTCGCGTGCCTTTCGCTTCGCAAGGAGATGTTCGGAGTCGTTCCCCCAGGCGAACCCGGGGGCGGACATTCGGGGCAGCATCTCCTCGAGCCAGGCCAGATCGGCCCGCAGCAGCGCCTGCTGGCGCCCGGTCTCGAGGATGTACTGTTCGGGGACCCCGCGCCCGCGGGCGGCCGCGAGCCCCTCGTCGAGGTCGCCGAGCTCGGAGCGCATCAGATCGAGGCGGGCGGTCAGCAGCGCGATCGCCTCCCCGCGCTCGAGGTTGTGGGCCTCGGCGAGCGCGACGCGGAAGCGAAGGGGATGGTCGGTGCGGCCGAGCTCGCGGCGCACCCACTCGCCCACCACGTGGTCGCCCGCCTCGGTGAGCGTGTAGGTGGTGCGCTCGGGGCGATTGCCCTCGCGATCGACGCCGACCTCGTCGAGCAGGCCCTGCTCCTTCAGTCGCGAGACCGTGTGGTACAGCGTGCCGTTCGTCACCTTCACCATGCGGTCGTCGCGACGGAATCGAAGCAGGCGCAGCATCTCGTAGGGGTGCATGTCCCCTTCGCGCAGGAGCGCGAGCACGGTCACCCCGAGCGGGGTCAGCGTCGCTTCCGCCATCATTGCTCCATATCGATTAGTCCACATGGACTATATACCCTCCGGCCGACGGGTCCATCGCAGGCCTCAGCGGCGCAGTCGCTCCCGCTGCGCGTCGGTCAGCGGCCGGTCCGCGTACACCAGCCGCATCACGCCCGGATCGGGGTTGTCGGCGTCCGGCGTCGTCATCACGAGGTCCAGCCCCGCCTTCTCTGCGACCGCGGCCGATGCCCGGTTGTGCGCGACGAGGTACGCGGTCACCGGCACCTCCGGATGCACGGCGCGCGCCGCGGCGATCGCCGCGGCCGACAGCTCGGTCGCGTAGCCCTTCCCGTGATGCGCGGCCGCGAGCCGATAGCCGAGGTTCCACACCGTGCCGGCGCCGCCGGGCTCGCCGATCAGCGCGCATCCGCCGTTGCCGATGACCTCGCCGGTGGTGCGCAGACGCACCACCCAGGTGCCGGTGCCGACCGCATCCCAGCCCGCGATCCACCGCAGCACCATCGTCTCGGTGGTGCTGCGGTCGGTGTGCCGCAGACTCGGGAAGTGCGTCCACACCCGGGGATCGGACGAGATCGCGAAGATCGCGTCGACGTCGTCCTCGACCGGTCGGTGCAGGAGCAGCCGCGCGGTCACCGTCTCGTCGTTCACCGTCCCGAGAGTAGGGAGAGCCTCCGACATCGGGATAATGGGCGGGTGAACACTTCCCCTCAGATCCCCGGCTGGCGGCACGTCTACTCCGGCAAGGTGCGCGACCTCTACGCCTCGGAGGACGCCGCGGACACGCGCATCCTCGTCGTCGCCTCCGATCGGGTGAGCGCGTTCGACTTCGTGCTCGAGCCCGGCATCCCGCAGAAGGGCGCTCTGCTCACCGAGCTGAGCCGCTGGTGGTTCGCACAGCTCGACGTCCCGAACCACCTCGCGGAGGGCGGGATCCCCGAGGTCGTCGCCGATCGCGCGATGCTCGCGCAGTCGCTGGAGATGCTGCCGATCGAGTGCGTCGTACGCGGCTACCTCACCGGTTCCGGCTGGGCCGAGTACCAGGAGTCCGGCACGGTCTGCGGCATCCCGCTGCCCTCCGGCCTCGACGACGGCGACCGCCTGCCCGAACCGCTGTTCACCCCGGCGTACAAAGCGCCCCTCGGCGAGCACGACGAGAACATCTCCTTCGACCGCACCGCGGAGCTCGTCGGCCCCGCGCGGGCGGAAGAACTGCGCGACGTGTCGCTGCGCATCTACCGGCGGGCCGCGGAGATCGCCGAGGCCAAGGGCCTGATCCTCGCCGACACGAAGTTCGAGTTCGGCACCGACGCCGACGGCGTGCTGCGCCTGGCGGACGAGGTGCTCACCAGCGACTCGTCCCGCTACTGGGACGCGGAGGCCTGGCGCACGGGCACGTCGCCACGGGAGCGGATGGCGAGCTTCGACAAGCAGATCGTGCGCGACTGGCTGGCCGCGAACTGGGATCGGCAGGGCGAGCCGCCGGCGCTCCCCGAGGAGATCGTGACGCGCACCGCGGCCCGCTACCGCGAGCTGATCGAGCGCCTCACCTCCTGATCGGGGCCGCCGAGAGGACCTCGGCGCGGATGGCGGCGTCGCCCGACGTCGCGAGGAGCAGGCGAACCGGTAGTGTTTCCCCAGCTTCTTCCCCCCATCCCCCCGATCCGAGGAGCATTCATGCCGCTGTGGAAGATCCACGGCAACGGCCGCACAGTCGCGCCCGGCGCCGTCGTCCGCCCCGAGGAGCGCCTGAACTGGCCCGCCACGATCGCGATCGGCGTGCAGCACGTCGTCGCGATGTTCGGCGCGACGTTCCTGGTGCCGATCCTCACCGGGTTCCCGGTGCCGACCACGCTGCTCTTCAGCGGCGTGGGGACGATCCTGTTCCTGCTGATCACCCGCAACAAGCTGCCCAGCTACCTCGGGTCGTCGTTCGCGTTCATCGCCCCGGTCACCGCGGCGACGGCGGCGAACGCCGTCGGGGGCGAGAGCGGGATGGGCTCCGCGCTCGCGGGCATCGTCGCGGTCGGTGTGCTGCTCGCGATCATCGGCGTCGTGGTCCACACCGTGGGCGTGCGGTGGGTCGACCGCTTCCTCCCGCCCGTGCTGGCCGGCACCATCGTCGCACTGATCGGGTTCAACCTCGCCGGTGCGGCCCGCGGCAACTTCGAGCAGGCGCCCGTCACGGCGTTCTTCACGCTCGCGGTCACCATCCTCTTCGCCGTCGTCTTCCGGGGATTCCTCGGACGCATCTCGATCTTCCTCGGCGTGATCGCCGGCTACGTCTTCGCAGGCATCCGCGGCGAGCTCGACTTCTCCGCCGTCGACAAGGCGGCCTGGGTCGGATTCCCCACCTTCCACCTCCCGAACTTCACCACGCCGGGCACCTGGTCGGCCATGGCGATGTTCCTGCCGGTGGTCCTCGTGCTCATCGCCGAGAACGTCGGCCACGTGCGCGGCGTCGCCACGATGGTCGAGGATCCGTCCATCAACAAGCAGACCGGCAAGGCGCTAATCGCCGACGGCATCTCCACGACGGTCGCCGGCTTCTTCGGCGGCTCCGGCACCACCACCTACGGCGAGAACATCGGCGTGATGGCCTCCACCCGCGTCTACTCGACGGCCGCGTACTGGGTCGCCGGCATCACCGCCGTCCTGCTGAGCATGTCGCCCAAGTTCGGCGCGGTCATCAACTCGGTGCCCCCGGGGGTGCTCGGCGGTGTGACCACCGCCCTGTACGGCCTCATCGGCGTGATCGGCATCAAGATCTGGGTGGACAACCGCGTCGACTTCTCCCGTCCGGTCAACCAGTACACCGCCGCCGTCGGCCTGATCGTCGCCGTCGGAGGCTTCATGATCAAGGACGGAGAGTCCGGCTTCGAGCTCGGCGGCATCGTGCTGGCGACCGTCGGCGCGATCCTCATCTACCACCTGGGCAACCTCATCGCCCGCCTGCGCAGGTCGGGCGCCGACGACCCGAAGCCCCTGGAGGCCGTCGGACCGCTCGGCGGCGACCCGGCCTGACCACGTACCGCGGTGCACGAGGGCCCCGTTTCCGGCATCCGGAGCGGGGCCCTCGTGGTCAGCGCGGGCCGACGCCGGAGGCGCGGGGACGCGGCTCCACCGACCCGTCGCCCGGGCAGGACGCCACCGGCAGCGCCTCGGCCGGTTCCGGCAGTCCGTACATGCGGTAGACCCAGCGGCGGGCCGACTCCAGCGGGAACGTCGCGCCGTACACGGCGTACTTCACCACGATGCCCTCGAGCGTGCTGCGCAGCATCACCTCTTCGAGCGCGGGGTCGGCGGCTCCGCGCTCCTGGAAGACGGCGCGCACCGCATCCTCGGCGGCGGTGACCCCGGCGGCGTGGCGCTGCTCGGACTCGGCGAAGAGGCGATGGGTGCTCGGCTGCTGCTGCATCGCGATCACGGCCCGCTGCAGCGGCAGCGCGTGGACCGTCGCCATGAGAGCGGCGTCGATGACCGCCGCCAGCCGTTCCTCGGCCGCCCCCTGCGCCTGCGCGAAGCCGAGCAGCGTCTCGAACCAGCGGTCCAGCACCGCGGAGACCAGCTGCTGCTTGCCGCCGAAGTGGTAGTTGACCATGCCCTGGGAGACCCCGGCGCGACGCGTGATCTCGGCGATGCTCGCCCCCTCGACGCCCCGCTCGCCGAACAGGTCGATCGCGGCGAGCAGGATGCCCTCGCGGGACCTCTCGCGGGCGATGCGGTTCTGCTCCTCGGAACGAGCCATGCGGGATCCTCCTTCCGCGTGCGACGCGGTGCTTCCTCGGACGGCCCCCTTCCCTATACATTAATCACTGAATACTCATTCAATCTATGAGCAGCGCGGGCCCGGCCCGCTTCCCCCCACTGGAGTCCTCCATGCATCCCATCGCCCGCGTCGACCTCAACGACCTCGGTTCCCTCCTCGAATGGCTGATCGGCCAGTGGTGGGTCTGGGCGATCATCGGCGCCGTCGTGCTGATCTTCCTCGTGATCTGGATCATGCCCGCGGCGAAGGTCAAGCCGTCCGAGAACTTCTCGACCACCGACCGGGAGGCCAACGAGATCGCCCTCGGCTACCTGCAGATCTCCAACCTCCCCTCCGGCCCGTGGAACGACCCGACCGCCTCCGCCCTCGGCGACGCCCAGAAGCGCGTCCTCGTCGAGCAGTGGGGCGTCGCGACCCGCGAGGAGTGGCTCGCCGCGATCGAGCGGCTGGTCACCGTCCGCCGTCGCCGCGAGGTCTGGACGCTCTACCTGACCATCCGCACGGAGACCGCAGAGCGCCTCGGGCGCACCCCGAAGAACCGCGAGTGGCAAGCGGCCATCGTGGAGGCCGGTGGCGACAAGCGTGACGCCCGCACCTTCATCACGGCCGTCGAGTACGTCGAGAACCAGGTGCGCAAGCTCGTCGGCAAGGACATCGTCACCCCGGGCCTGTTCGTGAAGACCTTCGACGGCTACGCGATCGGACAGGCCGTGGCGATGGCGACCTGGGGCGTCGCGCTCGGGCATGCCGACGTCGCCGAGGCGCGAGCCATCATCCACCGCATCAATGTCGAGGCCCGCCCGTCGTTCTCCTCCTGGGCCGACTTCGGTCTCAGCTACACCGTGGGCCGCGTGATGCACTGGAGCGACGGCAACGTCGAGGAGAAGACCTTCGAGAAGTTCGGCGACAGCTGGCCCGCGTTCAAGGCGGCGAGCACCGCGAAGCGCCTCGGCCCCTGGGCGACCCTGTCGTGGAGCCTGTAAAGGTCGATCTCGCGCCGCTGCGGCGGTCACCGGGCTTCCGCGACATCCTCGTCTACGAGCGCATCTGCGGCATCCCGCCGTATCGGCGGTTCCTCACGGTCCTCGTCGGGGTGCTGCTGCTGGCGGCGGGGCTGCTCGCGGTGCTCTGGTGGCTGCTGCAGGGCGAGCTGCTGACCATCGCGCCGATCCTCGGCGTCTTCGTGGTCGCCTACACGCTGCTCGCCGCGTTCAGCTTCGTCTGGTTCGCGGCGGGGCTCGCGCGGCGGGTGAAGATCGCCGCCTTCGCATGGGGCAACGGATGGGCGTACGCCGATGCGCTCGAGCACACCCGCCGCCCCGGCGCGGCGTTCGAACGCGTGCTGCGCGGCCGCGAGCGCGGCGTGGTGGCGGGCGACGACCCGCGGATGCCGTTCGAGCTCGGGAAGCACTACTCCATCTCGCGGGGTCAGCAGGCGGCGACCGTGCAACGACCCTTCGCCTTCATCGAGCTGCCCCTGCGGACGTCGGTGCCCCACATCGTGCTGAGCAACCGGCATCGGCGGATCATCCCGACGCTCGGGCTCGGTCGGGGCGCCGCCCGGTTGGAGCTCGAGGGGGACTTCGCGAAGCACTTCGTCCTCATCGTCCCGGAGGGGTACCAGCAGGACGCGCTCTACATCTTCACCCCCGATCTGATGGCACGCGTGCTGGACCTCGGCACGGGGGCGGAGATCGAGCTCGTGTCGGACCGGCTCTACGTCTACCTGCCGCACGGCACGAGGTTCGACCACGCGGACGTCATGGCCGCGGCGCTCGTGCTCGCCGAGGAGTTCCACCGCCGGTTCGCCGCCCGCACCGAGCTGTACCGCGACGACGCGACGGGCGCGCTCGAAGCCCGCGCGGGGGTCTCGGTCGGGCTGCGGGGGCAGCGGCTCGGCGGACAGGGGATCTCCGTGCTCGCGATCGCGGGCACCGCGGGGGCGCTGCTGTTCGCGGCCGGGATGACGGCGTTCGGTCTGTTCGGCGGGGACCTGCTCCGCGCGCTCGGGGGCTGACCGGCTTCCCGGCTTCCCGGCTTCCCGGCACGTTCCCGTCCACCCGGTGCGCTGCGTGCGCCAGTCTCGTACCGGGTGGGCGACAAGACACCGGGAGACAAGCCCGCGGGCTGTGGCGCGCACCCCCGGACCGGGAGGATGGGGGGATGGAGCTCGCCGCGCGCAGGATGACCAGGGACGACTGGCACTGGATCTCGGAGTGGTTCTCCGACCCGACGCTCGACCGCGAGCTCGGCCCGCTCGACGAGGAGTGGCTCGACTACGTGCTCTGCGAGGAGGACGGCGTGCAGCTGGTCGTGGCCGATGAGAACGGGCCCGTGGCGCTCGTGGGATGCGTCTGGGATCCGCGGGGCGCGGAGCACGGCATCACCGACCTCGCCATCGATCCGCGACGCCGACGCTCCGGACTCGGAGGCCCGGTGGTCGCCGCGGTGCTGTCCTGGCCCGGACATCCCCCGACCACCGGCTGGATCGCGTTCGTGGACCCCGGCAACGACCCCGCGCTCCGGTTCTTCCCGGCGATCGGATGGCGCGACGAGGGCCCCGACGGCGAGATGCGCCGCTTCGCTCGGGCGGTTCCCGCCGCCTGAAACCCGGTATGGCCCCGTCCACCCGGTACGCAAGACGTGCGGCCACCGCACCGGCTCGACGGCACCGCACCGGCTCGACGACGCCGACACGGCCCTGAGCGGATCAAGCCGAGGCCCGCACCACGACCTCGGTCGGGAGGATCGAGCGGCGCGGCGCGCGCCCCCCGCGGAGGGTCTCGATGAGCACGGCCGCCATCGCCTCCCCCATCCGGCGGATCGGCTGGCGCACGGTGGTGAGCGGCGGGTCGGTGGTGACCGCGACCCCGGAGTCGTCGAACCCCATCACGGCGATGTCCTCCGGCACCCGCAGCCCGGCGGCGCGGAACACCCCGATCGCGCCGCGGGCCATCAGGTCGCTCGCGGCGAACACGGCGTCGGGCCGGGGCTCGAGCGCGAGGACGGCGCGGGCGGCGGCGGCGGCGCCCTCCTCAGTGAAGTCGCCGTCGAACTCGGCGGGCGGCTCGAGTCCGGCGACGGCGAGCGCGTCCCGGAAGCCTTGCAGGCGATCGACGGCGGCGGGCATCGAGAGCCGTCCGGTGATCGACGCCATGCGGCGGTGCCCGCGGGCGACGAGGTGCTCGCCCGCGCTGCGCCCGCCCTGGAGGTTGTCCACGTCGACGATGAAGTCGCCCGGCCGCTCACGGGCGGGGCGCCCGCCGAAGACGACGGGGACGGCATCGGCGATCCGGTCGACGAACGAGTCGCTGGTGTGGTGCGAGACGATGATCGCCGCGTCCACCCCGCCGTTGCGGACGAAGCTCGTCATCTTGTCGCCGGGGTCGTCGCTCGCGATGAGCAGGTTGAGGATGTAGTCGGATGCCCGGATGCGCGTGGTGATCCCCGCGACGATGTCCGCGAAGAACGGATCACCGAAGAACCGCCCGGTGTCCTCGGGGACGACGAGCGCGATCGCGTGCGTCTGGCGGCTGGCGAGTGTGCGCGCGGCGCGGTTCGGCACATAGCCCAGCCGCGCGATCGCCTTCTGCACGGCGTCCAGCGCCTCGGGGCTCACGGCGGTCGATCCGTTGACCACGCGGGACACTGTCGATCGTGAGACGCCCGCCGCCGCGGCGACCTGCTCGATCGTCGGCCTGCTCATGCCGCACCTCCCCGCGTCCATCGTCCGGGCCGTACGCCGCGCGACGCCCTGCACTCATTGTGCCGATCCGCATCCGTCTGCGCGCCCTTCCGGATGCGGATCGTCGTCCGGGATGCGATTCGTCCGGCCCGCGCATCGCCGCTGTCCGCTCGCACGGATCAGACCGCGCGGGCCGCGATGATCCGCGCGTACTCGAGTCCGGAGTCCTTCACGGTGCGCTCCTGCGTGTCGTAGTCGACGCGCACGATGCCGAACCGCTTCCCGTACCCCCACGACCACTCGTAGTTGTCCAGCAACGACCAGGCGAAGTACCCGCGCACGTCGGCGCCCTGCTCGATCGCGTCGGCGACGGCGGCGACGTGGTCCCGCACGAACGCGCTCCGCTCGACGTCGTGCACCCGCCCGTCCACCACGACGTCGTCATAGGCCGCGCCGTTCTCGGTGACGTAGATCGGCACCCCGTCGGCGTAGTCGGAGGCCACCCGGGTGAGCAGGCGCGTGAGTCCCTCGGGCTGGACCTCCCAGTCCATCCCGGTGCGGGGAAGGCCGCGTTCGACCCAGTGGACGCCTCCGTCGGCGGGGAACGGTGAGGCGGCCCGCCGCTCCTGCACGCCGTCGTGCGGGGTGCCCTCCGTCCCGTCGCCCTGCGGATGCCCCGAGAGGAGCTCCCCGTGGTAGTAGTTGACGCCCAGAGCGTCGAGCGGGGTGCGGATGGTGTCGAGGTCCCCCGGGCGGATGGCAGCCTGCCAGTGCGCGACGGCGTCCGCGTCGACCGCGGCGATGTCGCGCACGATGTCGGCGGGGTACTCGCCGCGGAACACCGGATCGAGGAACCACCGGTTGAACTGCCCGTCGATGCGCCGCGCGGCGTCGCGGTCGGCCGGGTCGTCCGGGTCGGCGGCGTCGGCGACGGTGAGGTTCAGGGTGATGCCGAGCGAGAGGTCCGCGTCGCGGGAGCGCAGCTCCTGCACGGTGCGTCCGTGGGCGAGCAGCAGGTGGTGCGCGGCGAGCAGGCCGTCCTCGACCGAGTAGCGACCCGGCGCGTGGACGCCCGCGGTGTAGGAGAGGAAGGAGGAGCACCACGGCTCGTTCAGGGTCGTCCAGTCGCGCACCCGGTCGCCGAGCGCGTCGTGCACGGTCAGCGCGTACTCGACGAACCGGTCGACGGTGTCGCGCGAGGTCCATCCCCCGCGCTCCTCGAGGGCCTGAGGCATGTCCCAGTGGTACAGCGTGAGCCAGGGGACGATGCCGTTCTCGAGCAGCTCGTCGACCAGGCGGCGGTAGAAGTCGAGCCCCGCCGGATTGGGCGCGCCGCCGTCGGGGCGCACACGCGACCAGGAGGTGGAGAACCGGTAGGCCTGCAGGCCGAGCCCGCGCATCACGCCCACGTCCTCGCGATAGCGGTGGTAGTGATCGCAGGCGACGTCACCGGTGTCGCCGCCGAGCACGGCGCCGGGGATGCGGGCGAAGGCGTCCCAGATCGAGGAGGTGCGGCCGTCCTCGAACGCGGCGCCCTCGATCTGGTACGCCGCTGTGGCAGCGCCGAAGAGGAAGTCCTGGGGGAGGGAGCGGGGCATTCTGCCAACCTATGGGAGCGCTCCCACGTCGTCAAGCCGCCCGTCCTCGCCCGCCGCAACGGGTAGCCTTGGCCGGTGACCCCCGAACTCGCGCGCGCCGAAGAACTGATCCGCTCCGTGCCGGACTATCCCCAGCCGGGGATCCTCTTCCGCGACATCACGCCGCTGCTCGCCGACGCCGAGGCCCTGCGGGTGACCACCGAGGCGCTGGTCGCCCCGTTCGCCGGGGAGTTCGACGTGATCGCGGGCATCGAGGCCCGCGGGTTCATCCTCGCCGCGGCCGCCGCGGTGACCGCAGGTGTCGGCCTGGTGCCGATCAGGAAGGCGGGGAAGCTGCCGCGCCCCGCGGCATCCGTCGACTACGCGCTCGAGTACGGCACGGCGACGGTCGAGATGCACGACGACCTGCCCGTCGGGTCACGCATCCTCCTGATCGACGACGTGCTCGCCACCGGGGGCACCCTCGACGCGGGTCGCCGCCTGGTCGAGAGCCTCGGATACGCAGTCGCCGGCATCAGCGTCCTGTTCGAGATCGACGGACTCGGCGGACGCGACCTGATCGGCGATCTGCACACCGTCTTCCGGTCCTGAGCAGGCGCCCGGCGGCCCCCGGGCGCCGGGATAGACTGGACCAGCCCCCGCCCGCGCGACTCACGGAGCCCACCATGCCCACCATCGTCGTCGACGTCATGCCCAAGGCCGAACTGCTCGACCCGCAGGGGAAGGCCGTCTCGGGCGCCTTCGCCCGGCTGGGCGTCGAAGGATTCTCCGGGGTGCGCATCGGCAAGCGCTTCGAGCTCGCCGTCGACGGAGAGGTCACCGAGGAGCTGCTCGCCGAGGCCCGCCGCGTCGCCGACGAGGTGCTCTCGAACTCCGTGATCGAGGACGTGGTCGGCGTCGAGGTCGTCGAATGACCGTGCGGATCGGGGTCGTCACCTTCCCCGGCTCGCTGGACGATCGCGACGCGCAGCGCGCGGTCCGCATCGCCGGCGCGGAAGCCGTCGCGCTCTGGCACGGCTCCCACGACCTGGAGGGCGTCGACGCCCTCGTGCTCCCCGGCGGCTTCAGCTACGGCGACTACCTCCGCTCCGGTGCGATCGCCGCTCTCTCGCCGATCATGGCCGAGGTCAAGGACGCGGCCGCCAAGGGCATGCCGGTGCTCGGCATCTGCAACGGCTTCCAGATGCTCGTCGAAGCGCACCTGCTGCCGGGCGGGCTGATCCGCAACGACCACCAGCACTTCGTGCGCCGCGACCAGCGACTCACGGTCGAGAACGCCGGAACCGCCTGGACGAGCGCCTTCGAGCGGGGCCAGGAGATCGTCATCCCTCTGAAGAACGGCGAGGGCGGCTACATCGCCTCCGACGAGACCCTCGATCGCCTCGAGGACGACGGGCTGGTCGCCTTCCGTTACGCGGGGATCAACCCGAACGGATCGCTGCGCGACATCGCCGGCATCACGAACCCGGCGGGCAACGTCGTCGGCCTGATGCCGCACCCGGAGCACGCCACGGAGCCCGGCTTCGGCCCCGACACCCGCGCCGCGATGCGATCCGGGGTCGACGGCCTCGGCTTCTTCGAGAGCGCGATCGCCGCCGTCGCCCGCGTCGCCGCCTAGGTCACCCAGAAGGACCGGACGCGAGAACGCGGGCGGTCAGTCGCGAGCGCGGTGCCCGGGAAGCCGCGGCGGCGGCATCGGGACGGCCTGTCTCCATGCCGTCAGGCGAGGACCGGCGGCCAGATCCCGATGATCACCGCCATGACGACGACGGTGATCAGCTCGTGCGCGATGTTCAGCACGGTGAGGTTCGTCGGACGCCCCTCGAACGCGTCGTGCGTGATGAACCGCGCCGCGGTGAACCCGGCCCACAGGGCGACCGCGGTCGCGAGCGCGGCGACGAAGTACGACCCCTGGTAGAAGTGCCAGGCGATCGACGTCGCCCCGGCGAGCACCCACGAGGTGAGGAAGCTCACGATCACCGTGGTGATCAGTGGCATGGACGGGTTCCCCGGGTTGTCCAGGTCGACCTTCGCGAGCCTCGCCCAGCGTCGGCCCATCACGCCGCGCGCGTACCAGATCGCTCCGACGACCATGCTCGATGCCGTGGCCAGCAGCACTGCCCAGTAGTTGATCTCCGGAACCATGGCTCCTCCTCGGGATGTTGCGCTCAGCGTACTCCCGCGACTCACGGGGCCCCGGGACATTCCGCGGCGATATGGTCGAGGGGTGAGCCTCGTCGTCACCGTCCCCACCGACCGTCTCGCCGCCGGCATCGGCGCCCTCCCCGATGGCGTCTCACTGCATGTCTGGGACATGAGGACGCCCCCGCCCGCAGAGCGCCTCGACATCGTCGTTCCTCCCTACATGGGCTCCTCGCGGGTGCTCGGCGCTCTCGCGGGACTCGACGTCGGCCTCGTGCAGGGGCAGTCGATCGGCTACGAGGGGGTCGAGGACCTGCTGCCTCCGGGCATCCCGTTCGCGAACGCGGCGAGCGTGCACGAGGCGTCCACCGCCGAGCTGGCCCTCGCGCTCATGCTCGTCGCGCAGCGCCAGTTCCCGCGATTCGTGCTCGCGCAGGAGCGCGGGGAGTGGGCGCCCGCCTTCGCCGAGAGCCTGGCCGACCGCCGGGTGCTGCTCGTCGGCTTCGGGGGAGTCGGGTCGGCGATCGCCCGGCGCCTCGTGCCCTTCGAGACCGGGATCACGGCGGTCGCGCGCACTGCCCGCACCGCGGAGGTGGAGGGCGTGGGGTCGGTCGACGTGCACGCGATCGAGGAGCTCCCCGCGCTGCTCGCGGATGCCGAGATCGTCGCCCTGTCCCTGCCCGGAGGCGCCGAGACGAAGCATCTCTTCGACGCGGAGATGCTGTCGCGGATGCCCGACGGCGCACTGCTCGTGAACGTGGGACGCGGATCGCTCGTCGACTCGGCGGCGCTCGACGCCGAGCTGCGCAGCGGTCGTCTGCGCGCGGCGCTCGACGTGTTCGAGGAGGAGCCGCTGCCGGCGGGGCATCCGCTGTGGACCGCGCCGAACCTCGTCTTCAGCCCGCATGTCGGCGGGGCCTCGACCGCGATGAACCCGCGAATCGCCCGCCTGGTCCGCACCCAGATCGAGCGGATGCAGGCCGGCGAGCCTCCCGTGAACATCGTCATCCCCCGCTGAGGGCCTTTCGGGCCGTCGGCCGGACATCCTGCATCCGACGCGACGTTCCGCATCCGAAGTGCCGCCCTGCCGGGCGCAGAATGTCATTCCGGATGCAGAACGTCCCGCGCCGTCGGCCAGGGGTCGCCGCCGATACGGTGGAGGGATGACGATCACCGCCGCTGCAGACGGCTCCGCACTGGGCAACCCCGGCCCGAACGGCTGGGCCTGGTACATCGACGCCGACAACTGGGCGGCCGGCGGCTCCCCGCACGGCACCAACAACCAGGGCGAGCTCCGCGCGGTGCTCGAGCTGCTGCGTGCGACGGCGGAGTCCGGCGAGAAGCTCCTGATCGAGTGCGACAGCCGCTACGTGATCGACTCCGTCACCAAATGGATGCCGGGGTGGAAGCGCCGCGGCTGGCGGAAGGCCGACGGCGGGGCCGTGCTCAACCGCGATCTGCTCGAGGGCATCGACGAGGCGCTCGCCGGACGCGACGTCTCGTTCTCCTGGGTGAAGGGGCACGCCGGGCATCCGCTCAACGAGGCGGCCGACGAGCGGGCGAACGCCGCGGCGAGGGCCTATCAGAAGAAGCAGGAGCCGGACCGCGGCCCCGGGTTCGCGGGCGGAACCGCCGCCCCCCTCCCGGCGACCGCCCCTCCCCCGGCGCACACGGCCCGGACGCCCGCCGCTGCTTCGCCCGCCCCGGCGCCTGCCGCACCCCTCTGGGCGGAGGCGACCGACCTGCTCGACGGCCTGGACGTCGCCCCCTCCGCGGCGCCCGTCACCCTGCACGTCGCGCTCAGCGGCGAGGAGCACGCCCGCCTGCGCGATCGCGCCGATGCGCAGGGGGTCCCCCTCGAAGAGGCGCTGCGCCGACTGATCTGACGCTCCGGCGGCCGACGACTGCAAGCGCTTGCAGTACGCTGTTCGCATGGCACAGCTCGAACAGCTCGAACAGCTCGCCGCGCCCGGCTCCCAGTGGTGGCGCAGCGCGGTCATCTACCAGATCTACCCCCGCTCCTTCGCCGACGCCTCGGGAGACGGCATCGGCGACCTCCCGGGCATCACCTCCCGCCTCGACGCGCTGAAGCAGCTCGGCGTCGATGCGATCTGGCTGAGCCCGTTCATGACGAGCCCGCAGAAGGACGCCGGCTACGACGTCGCCGACTACCGCGACGTCGACCCGCTCTTCGGCACGCTCGCCGACTTCGACGAGATGCTCGCACAGGCCCACGCCCGCGGCATCCGCGTGATCGTCGACCTCGTTCCGAACCACTCCTCCGATCAGCACGTCTGGTTTCAGCAGGCGCTCAAGGCCGCTCCGGGCAGCCCCGAACGCGCGCGGTACATCTTCCGCGACGGCAAGGGGGAGAACGGCGAACTGCCCCCGAACAACTGGGAGTCGGTCTTCGGCGGCGGGATGTGGCAGCGCATCACCGAGGCGGACGGCACGCCCGGGCAGTGGTACCTGCACATCTTCGACGTGTCGCAGCCCGACTTCGACTGGAACAACGAGGAGGTGCGCGAGGAGTTCCGCTCCATCCTGCGCTTCTGGCTCGATCGCGGCGTGGACGGCTTCCGCGTGGACGTGGCCCACGGCATGATCAAGGCCGCGGGGCTCCCGGACTACGTGCCCGACCCCGAGGCCGGCTCGATGGGAGGCGGCGAGGAGAACGTGCCGTACTGGGGTCAGGACGGCGTGCACGAGATCTACCGCGACTGGCACCGGCTGCTCGCCGAGTACGACGGCGACCGGGCCCTCTGCGGCGAGGCCTGGCTGCCCACGCTGAAGAAGACCGCCCTGTGGGTGCGACCCGACGAGATGCACCAGACGTTCAACTTCGGCTACCTGATGACGCCGTGGGATGCCGAGCGGCTGCGCGACGTGATCCGCGAGTCGCTCGACGACTTCGGCGCGGTCGGAGCCCCGAGCACCTGGGTGCTCTCGAACCACGACGTGGTGCGGCACGCCTCGCGCCTGGCGCTGACGGCGGACAACCCTCAGGGCGAGGGCATCGGCCCGAAGTCGAAGGGCAAGCCGGATCCTGTGGTCGGCCTGTCACGCGGCCGCGCCGCGACGACGGTGATGCTCTCGCTCCCCGGCTCGGCCTATCTGTACCAGGGCGAGGAGCTGGGCCTCCCCGAGGCGATGGAGATCCCCGACGAGTTCCGTCAGGATCCCACCTGGTTCCGCACGAACGGCGAGCGCTACGGCCGCGACGGATGCCGTGTCCCGATCCCGTGGGATGCGGACGCCCCGGCGTACGGCTTCAACGACACCGGCGCCTCCTGGCTGCCGCAGCCCGCGGAGTGGGCGCGCTTCGCCCGCGACGTGGAGGAGGACGACGCCACCTCGACGCTGAACCTCTACAAGACGCTGATCCGCCTGCGGCGGGAGCACGCGCTCGGATCGGGCTCGCTGGTCTGGGAGGACGCCGGAGAGGACGCCGTCGCCTTCCGCCGCGGCGACATCCACGTCGTCGCGAACCTCGGCACCGCGCCGCTGGAGCTCGGCGACGACGCGACGTTCTTGGTGCAGAGCGCGCCCTTCGCGGGCACGGCGCTGCCGCCGGACACCGCCGCCTGGTTCACACGGGGCTGACCCGCATCCGGATCCGCGCGTCCCCTCGCCGGCGGGCGCGCGGATCCGGGGAAGAGGAGCACGACGAGCGTGGTGAGCATCGACGACGTGGCCCGGCGGGCCGGAGTGTCGACGGCGACCGTGTCGCGAGCGCTCTCCGGGCGCGGCCAGGTCTCGGCAACGTCCCGGGAGAGGGTGCGTGCCGCCGCCGACGCACTGGGCTACGTGGTGTCGTCCCGCGCCTCGAGCCTCGCCTCCGGACGCACCCGCAACGTCGGCGTCATCGTGCCGCACCTCGACCGCTGGTTCTTCGGCACGGTGCTCTCCGGGATCTCGGACACCCTGATGAGGCACGGCTACGACGTCACGCTCTACAACATCACGGATGACGATGCGGTGCGCCGCGAGGTGTTCCGCACGGCACTGCGGCGCGAGAGGGTCGACGCGGTGATCGCGGTGTCCATCCGGCTGGGCGACGCCGAGACGTCGCGCCTGCTGGAGATCGGCATCCCGGTGATCGCGATCGGGGGACCGGATGCCCGGCTGCCGATGCTCACGGTGGACGACTTCGCCGTCGCGCAGGCTGCGGCCGGGCACCTGCTGCGCCTCGGGCACCGCTCGATCGCGCACATCGGCGCCGCGCCGGAGTTCGACCGCGAGTTCCGGGTGCCGACCCAGCGGCGTCTGGGCTTCGAGCACGCACTGGCGGAGGCCGGGGCCGCTCTGCGCCCGGACCTCCTCGAGCCGGCGGACTTCACGGTCGACGGCGGGCACCGCGCGGCGCGGCGGCTGCTCGACGGCCCCGGGACGCGCCCCACCGCGATCTTCGCGGCCTCCGACGAGATGGCGATCGGCGCGATGCTCGCGGCGCGCGAGCTCGGCCTCCGCGTACCCGAGGACGTCTCGGTGATCGGCGTCGACGGCCACGAGCTGGGCGCTTTCTTCGGCCTGACCACCGTCGACCAGTTCCCCCGCGGACAGGGCGAGCGCGCGGCGTCCCTGGTGCTCTCGATGCTCGACGACGGCGCGGACGCCCCCGCCCAGACGATCCTCCCGTTCGAGGTGGTCGAGCGCGGATCGACGGCTCCCCCACGCGGCTGAGGACGGCTCAGACCACGGGCATGACCCCGCGGCGCCGGGCGAGGAGCAGGTGCACGCCGAGCGCGAGGAGCAGGATCACCGCCGAGAGCGGCACCAGCGCGTCGGCGGGAAGCCCGGCCGCCATGGCGCCGCCGCCGAGCGCACTGCCCAGTGCGGAGCCGAGCATCATGCCGCTCGTGTTGAGCGCGATGACGAGCGCGACGGAATCGGGGGCCATCGCGCTCAGCCGCGCCTGCAGCGCCACCCCGGAGCCCCCGAAGAAGGTCGCGCAGCCGAGGAACCAGACCACGATCGAGATCACTCCTGCGACACCGGGGAGCCCCAGCCCCGCGCTGCCCAGCAGGGTGAAGACGATGAGCGCGGAGATGATGACCGTGATCACCCGCAGCGGCCCGATCCGGTCGATGAAGCGCCCGGAGAGCAGATTGCCGAAGAGGCTCATGATCCCGTATCCGAACAGCACGGCGATCATCGCGTAGCCGGTGCCGGTGCGCGGGCCGATGATGAACGCCGCATAGGTGAAGCAGAAGTAGCTGGCGCACATCAGGCTCATCGGCACCACGAGCGCGAGCAGGATCGGGCCGCGGGTCAGCGGACGCAGCGTCTCGCGCAGGGGCAGCGGAGGGAGCGTGAGCTTCGGCACGTAGCGGAGGATGCCCAGCAGCGCGAGCGCTCCGACGACCGCGACGATGAACAGCGGGATCCGCCAGTCCTGCTGCCCGATCACGAGGCCGATCGGCACGCCGAGGGCCGTCGCGGCGAGCCAGCCGCCCATCACGATCGAGAGCGCGCGCCCCCGGCGCTCCGGCGGCGTGATCGCGATCACGTAGGCGGAGATGACGGCCGCGAGCAGCGCGCCGCCGACCGCCGAGACCACCCGGCCCGACATCGCGACGGCGTAGGAGGGCGCCACGGCGACCATGACGTTGCCGAGCACGAACACCGTGAGGGCGGTCATGATCGTCCCGCGACGCTCCCAGCGCCCGGTGACGGCCCCCAGCACGGGCCCCGCGAAGGCGCTGGTCAGCGCGAACACCGTCATGAGCTGTCCGGCGGCGGCGCTGTCGACGCGGAGGTCGTCCGAGATCTGCGGCAGCAGACCGGTCAGGACGTACCCGTCGATGCCCATCGAGAAGTTCGCGACGGAGAGCCACAGCAGCGCGCCGAAACCGGGGCCCCGACGCTTCCGGCTCAGCTCTGGCCCCGTTGTCTGCACGTGGTCATCCAAGCAGATTTCCGGGCGGCATATCGCACCGGCGGATCCACGGGTCCGCCGACCTTAGAATCAGTGCCGTGATGGCTTCCCCCCGCCCGGTCCGACGCGACCGCATCCAGCGTCGGAGGGCCCGACGGCGGCTCGCGGTGATCGCGACGGCGGCCGGACTCGCCGCGGTGGCCCTGGCTGCCGTGCTGCTCGTCCCGCTGCTCACCCCGAGCGCCCCTGCAGCCGCCGGGCCCAGCCCGTCCGCCTCCGCCTCGCCGACCCCCTCGCCCACGCCGCTGACGCCCGCCGAGGCGCTGCTCGCGACCACGACGAATCCGAAGGCGTGCGCCGTCTCCTTCCAGATCGACGGGGCGGCCGTCGATCCCCAGCTCCAGACGCAGGGCACGCTCTACGCGGGCCTGCCCATCCCCTCGCGCACCGGCGCGGCGTTCGGCGGCTGGTACGCCAGCGCCGCGGACGCCGTCGCGCTGGCGCCCGCGGCGCGGATCAACGGATCGCAGCTCGTGACCTGCACCGACCGCCGGATCACCCTGCACGGGGCATGGGCGACGCCGAAGCAGGCATCCGCCACGCGGGTGCCGATCCTCATGTACCACCAGTTCACGACCAAGCCGGAGGGGGAGAAGGGCTGGCTGCGCGGGAACTTCGCCTACATCGGCGACTTCACGGCGCAGATGGCGTACATCGCCGCACAGCGTTTCTACCTGCCGACCTGGGACGAGCTGAACGCCTTCATCGACGGGCGCCTGTACCTCCCGCCGCGCTCGCTCGTCATCACCGACGACGACGCCGACCACACCTGGCTGGAGCTCGCGGTGCCCGTGATCACGGAGCACAAGCTGCTCACCACCTCGTTCGTGATCACCAAGTACCGTCACGAGGGCTCCCCCTCCCCCTATGTGCTGCAGCGCTCGCACACCGACGACATGCACGAGGCGGGCGCCAACGGCAAGGGACGGATGGTCAACTGGACCGCCGATCAGATCGCGGCCGATCTCGAGAGGTCGGCGGCGATCCTCGGCGCGAAAGAGGTCGTGGCCTATCCGTTCGGCCACTTCGACAAGACCGCCGAAGAGGGCGTACGCAAGGCGGGGTTCACTCTCGCGCGCACGATCGAGTGGGGCTACGTGAGGCAGGGCACCGACAAGCTCGCCCTCCCCGTGATCCGCATCAACTACGGAGACACGGTGGAGAGGCTCAAGCGCGAGATCGGCTGAGCCCGCCGGGGGCGCGGATCGCCTCGATCGCCAGCAGTGCCACGAGCGCGGCCGCGGTCGTCCAGAGCACGAGCCCCGCGGTGAGCGGGTGGACGAGCAGCACGGTCGCCGTCGCGAGCACGGCGACCAGGACGAGGAGCGGGACGTGCCGCCGCTCGACCCACACGCGCACGGCGCCCCATCGGCCACCGCCCGCCTCACCGGGGCGGATCGCGCCGATCGCGCGGGAGGCCGCTCCGCGCACGGCGGCCGCCGCCCGTCGCGGCCCCGTGGCCCAGGAGACGACCGCGACGACGCCGCCGAGCAGGGCGATCGCGAGGATGCGCTGCACGAGCGGATCGGAGACCTGGTCGAACACGGACCCGGCGGCGGCCGGGGTGATGCCGGAACCGCTCGACGAGAGCGCGCCGACGGCCACCGCGCGCGCGAGCTGCGCACCCGCCGCGAAGGCCGTCATGATGACGGCGGCGGCGATCCCCACGAGCATCAGGCCGCCGCGACGCCTCCGAGCCACGAGCACGCCGGCGGCGAGCAGTGCGAGGGCGATCCAGGGGAGCCAGGCCGCGACGCCGATGAGCAGACCGTACCCGGCGACCGCAGCGCCCAGGGACGAGTCCTGCACCAGGACGATGCTCCGGTCCCCCGCGGGGATCGCGGAGGCGAACGTCATCCCCTCGGCCAGCAGCCGATCGCGGACGCCGGCGAGCACCGGGCCGAGCTCCAGCCGCAGCGCCCCGTCGGCCCCGGCGGCGATGACCGACCCGGCCTCTCCGCGGAGGGCGGCCGTCAGCTGCCCGTGGGTCGCCCGCAGCGCCTGCGTCCAGAGTTCGGAGAACGCCGGTGAGGCGATGACCTCACGCGTGAGCCCGTGGATGAGGCTCTGCACGCCGCGACCGGCCGGAGCCTCGAGCAGGGTCAGCGCCGCGGAGGCCTTCGGCGGGAGGTCGAGGGCGCGCAGCCCGTCGAACACCTCGCCGGTGAGCGCGGGGACGTCGACCGCCGAGTCGATCGCGGAGCCGACCGCCGCGGTCACCGTCTGCTGCACGTCCGGATCGGCGGCGAGTGGCCCGAAGGCGGCGACGAACGCGTCGGTGTCCGCGAGCATGTCCCGCGCGTAGCTCGTCACGGTGCTGGCGGATCCGAGGACGAGCCCCAGCACGATCAGCACGGCGGAGACCGGGGCGCGCCACCGGGAGCCGCGCGTTCGGATCCGCGCGCTCAACGCGTCGTTCTCCGCTTCCAGCTGCGCGATCCGCTCGGCGAGTCCACCCTGCCCATCAGCCATTCCCGGCCCCTCCTCGACGACATCGAAAGTCACGGATTCCCTGTCGTGTCCGAGAGGGCCATCGAGAACGATCGTAGGCCCCGCCCCGCCCCGCCGTTGCCCCCGCCGTTGCCCCCGCCGTTGCCCCCCGCCCTTGGGCCCGCCACTGCCCCCGCCGCTGGGTGGTCAGTTTCGGCAGGTTTCGGCCCCAGAACCTGCCGAAACTGACCACCCGATGCGGAGGCTGCACGCCATAGGCTCGGCTCATGACCATCGACCTCGCATCGCTCTACATCGACCTGCACCGGAACCCCGAGCTGTCGTTCCAGGAGACCCGCACCGCCGGCATCGCCGCCGCGCATCTCCGGGACCTCGGCCTCGACGTCCACGAGGGGATCGGCCGGACCGGCGTCGTGGGCGTGCTCTCGAACGGCGAAGGGCCCGTCGTCTGGGTGCGCGCCGACATGGACGGCCTACCGGTGACCGAGCAGACCGGGCTGGCCTACGCCTCCACCGCGACCGGGACGGATGACGCGGGCGAGAAGGTCGGGATCATGCACGCCTGCGGCCACGACATGCACGTGACCGCGATGATCGGCGCCGTGGAGCGCCTCGTGGCCGACCGCGAGCAGTGGAAGGGCACGCTCGTCGTGCTGATCCAGCCCGCGGAGGAGGTCGGCGGCGGCGCACGGGCGATGCTGGACGATGAGCTGCTCACCCGTTTCCCGCGGCCCGACATCGTGCTCGGACAGCACGTGGGCCCCTTCCCCGCCGGCACCGTGGGCATGCGTCCCGGGCCGCAGATGTCCGCGTCGGACGGCCTGAAGGTGACCATGCACGGACGCGGGGGCCACGGATCCCGCCCCGACTCCACGATCGACCCGATCGTGATGGCGGCCGCGACCGTGATGCGGCTGCAGACCGTCGTCTCGCGCGAGACGGATGCGCTGACCCCCGCGGTGGTGACGGTGGGATCGTTCCACGCCGGCACGAAGAACAACATCATCCCCGCGGACGCCACGCTGCAGCTCAGCCTGCGCTACCCGGACGAGAGCGTGCGCGCGAAGGTGCTCGCCGGCGTCGAGCGGATCGTCCGCGCCGAGGCGGCCGCCTCCGGCGCGGAGCGCGAGCCCGACGTCGAGGTGCTGCACACCCTGCCCGCCACGATCAACGATGCGGAGGCGACGGCCCGCACCCTCGACGCGTTCCGCGGCGTGTTCGGCGAGCAGGCGATCATGGATCCCGGTCTGCTCACCGGCAGCGAGGACGTCTCCTGGTTCGCCCGCGACGCCGGCGTCCCGCTGGTCTTCTGGTTCTGGGGCGGCGCCGACCCGGAGACGTTCCGTCGGGCCTTCGAGGCGGGCACGCTCGAGACCGACATCCCGACCAACCATTCGCCGTTCTTCGCACCCGTCATCGATCCCACGATCGAGGTGGGCGTGACCGCCCTGGTGACCGCGGCCCGCGAGTTCCTGGCCTGACCGGATCCCCTGCCGACGATCCGGCCCGGGCGCCTCGCAGGACGCCCGGGCCGGATCATCCGCTCATCCCTTGCTGACCAGGAACTCCCGGTAGTCGGCGGCGGCGAGCATCGTGCGGATGCCCGCCGATCCGCTCGCCGCGCAGCCCGCGTCGGTCGCGCTCACCCGGACCTGATCCCACGACGAGGTGCGCTGCCCCGTGGCGGTGATCGTGCAGCCGGAGGCGCGGAGCGTCACCCGGTACCAGGAGTTCAGCTGCACGCCGCCCGGCACCGCGGTGTCGGCGAGAGGTGTCCACGACCCGTTCGCCTTGCCGAGGGACAGCCGCCCCGTGCTCCCGTCGACCCCGGCGAAGTAGCCGGTGTACGCGTCGGGGCCCACGCCGGGCGACGTCATCCTGGCGAGCACTCCGGCGTTGCCGCTCGGCGCGCTCAGCGAGGTGAGGCGCACATCGCCGGACACCGTGTACGCGTCGCCCGCGACCGGCGAGGCCAGCTTCGGGCCGTCCGTCGCGGCGGCCGACTGACGCTCGATCCCGCCCGCGACGGTCGACCAGCTGCCGCCGTAGCCGGTCCATCCGGTCGCCGTCCCCGACGCCCAGGAGTCGGCGTAGGACACCGCGGTCGAGCTGCCCGCCTGGGTCACCTGGAGGTTGCGGAACGAGGCCGAGGTGAGGTGCGTCCGCACGCCGGCCTGGCCGGAGGCGAAGCATCCGGAGTCGGTCGCGGTCGCCGTGGTCGACGTCGTGCCGTTGTCGGGCTTGAGCGTCGCGGTGATCGTGCAGCCGACGACACTCGCCGTGAGGTGGTACCAGGTGCCGGTGCCGACGCCGCCGGTCACGTTCTGCAGGGCGAGCGAGGTCCAGTTGTTGTTCTGCTTGCCGATGAAGAGCGTGCCGTTGGTCTCGATCCCGATGTAGTACCCGGCGTGCGCATCCGCGCCGACCGCGGGCGCCCGGGTGCGCAGCAGCACACCCGCCTGCCCGCTGGAGTCGAGGCGGATGTCGGTGTCGAGGGTCACGTCGGTCCATCCGGTGGAGCCGACCAGCGACTTCGGGCCGCTGGATGCGCCGGCCTGCGCGTACACGCCGCCGCTCACCGACCAGCTGCCGCCGTAGGTGGACCAGCCCATGTCGTTGCCCGAGTCGAACGGGGCGTACAGGGGCAGGGTGCCGACCGGGCCGATCCCGAAGCGCACGTCGCAGCGCGTGTTCGAGCCCGCGACGAACTTGGGCGAGACCATCATGACGGCCGATCCGGATGCCGTCGGCACGATGCTCGGACTGTAGTTGGCGCAGTGCTTGCCCGGCCCGTTGTTGTAGTCGCCCGTGGGGTCGATCGTCATCGGTGCCGAGACCGCCTGCCAGGGTCCGGAGCCCAGCGAGGTGTTCGTGAACACCACGCGGCCCGACTCGGGCTTGACCACCGTCGTCGGCCCGTCCGATCCGGTCACGACCCGCTGTCCCGACATGACGAGCGTGCCGTTCGGGCCGCCCGCCGGGGTCCAGGCGAGCGCCGGGGTGTGCAGCAGCTGCCGTCCGTCGGCGGTCTGGACGAGCGTGCCGAGGTCGGTCGCGGACCCCCAGGAGGCGCCGTCCGGCGACGTCTTCAGGTAGACGCGGCAGGTCTGGTCGGCGTTGCCGACGGAGTCGCGGCAGAGCTCGTAGCCCAGTGCGTACGAGCCGTTCGGCAGCCTGCGGACGATGGGCATGCCCGGCCGTGAGCTGCTGTCGCCGATCGCGACGACGTCGACCTGACCGCCCCAGGTGGCCCCGCCGTCGGACGACGTGGTCATCACGAGCTTCTGGCTGTACCCCGAGGAGCGGAGCCGCTCGTCGGAGAAGTGGCAGGCGAGCTTGCCGTCGGCGTTCAGCACGATCTCCGGCTCCCAGAGGCCCGTGGACACCTGGTTGGGCGCACCCGACTTGGTGACGCAGTTGCCGCGGCGCGTCCAGGTGGCCCCGTAGTCGGTGCTGATGAACGTCTGCACCTCCTGGTTCGACCAGTTGACGTTGTCCCAGGCGTTGCCCGCCGCGATGATGGTGCCCGCGGGCAGGCCTCCGGTGGCCTGCGGAAGCTCGTACATCGAGCCGAAGTAGATCCCCCAGCCCGGGGTCGGCGAGTAGAGGGTGCTCAGCGTCGACCAGGTCTGGCCGCCATCGGTGCTGCGCTTGACCACCGAATGCGTGCGCACGCCGGTGTCGTTGACGCTGTACATGACCAGCAGGTCGCCCCGGCGGCTCTGGTCCGCGCTCGAGGAGAGCCGGATGATCCGGGGGTAGTCGTTGTTCTCCGCACCGCTCGGCGACGACGGCGCTGCGACGACCGAGCCCGGTGAGGCCGAGGCCGCCGTGGGGAAGGCCACGAGGCCCGCCACCCCCAGCACCGCCGCGAGGACGGCTGTCAGACGGAACGGCCGTCGCCGCCCCGTGGATGTTCTCTGCATGACGCCTGCTCCTTCTCTTCTTCGAGACGGACGTTCGCCGCCCCGGTCTAGGAGTGCGCGGCTCCGCGCACCTCGATCCGTTCCGCGCGGAGATCCCCGCCGACCGCCCGGACGCCGGTGGCGCCCGTGGCGTGCGGGAAGACGTCCGCGACGTCGATGACCTCCGCGCCGTCGAGCTCGACGGCGATGCGCTCCCCGCGCATCCGCACCACCACGCGGTGCGCGCTCCCCGGAGCGATGTCCGCCGCCGTGGAGGCGAGCACCCGCTCGTCGTAGTCGTGCCGCGCGAGGACGATGCGCCCCGGATGCAGCTGCACCGAGTAGCCGAGCAGGAAATTCACGCCGAGGCGGGTGTCCGCCCCTTCGCCGCCCTCCGAGAAGCGGCTCGCCCGGACCAGGAGGTCGCCGTGCCCGCCGTCCTCCCCCGGGGTGAACGACAGCGTGGCCTCCGCCACCGCGTCGGCGCGCTCCGTCTCGTCGACGAACGCCTTGCCGAAGCCTGCGAGCACGGCGTCCGCGGGATGCGCGACGCCCTCCCCGACGCCGTCCGACACCGTGAGAAGCTCCAGCTGCGGATGCCCGGACTCCGCCCGGATCCGCAGCGGGTTCTCGCCGTGATCCAGCCGGACCGGCGCCGTGATCACGTGGCCGTGCTCCGGCACGACGATGCGCGAGATCTTCCCTCCCGCGGAGACCTCGAGCACGTCGCCCGCGGAGAACCGCCCGGCGATCTGCAGGTGGAAGGCTCCCGCGCGTGCGGCATGGAGGCGGTAGCCGACCTCCTCCCCCGCGGCGAGCGCGACGACCTCGCGGGCGGACCGCGGCGCGTCGGGCGTGAGCGTCGCCCAGAGGCGCCCGGGCACCGGCGCGACGGCGGCGCGATCGGCCGCGTCGGGCGTGGTGCCGGTGAGCGCGATGTGGCCGAGGCGCACGCTGCCGCCCTGCGCGAGCACGCCGATGGCCGCAGGGCCGTCGAGCGGCGAGAGGCCGATGGGCTGCCGCCTCCCGTCGAGGAAGACCTCCGCCCCGCGATCGTCGGCGACGACCCGCCAGGTGTGCAGCGCTCCGTGCGCGAAGGCGGGGGGAAGGGCGACCGTACCGACCGTCTCCCCGCCGTCGGTCGCCACGACGAGATGCGCGTCGCGGTCGACCGCGACGACGATCCGCCGCCCGCCGTCCTCGTCGATCACGATGCCGTGCGCCGACGCGTCGAGGGCGGTCAGCGAGACCTCGGCGGTGAGCGCGGGCACCGCACCGATCCCCCACAGGGCGTGCGCGTCCTGCGCGCCGGAGAGCACCGCCGACCGGTCCTCGACCGCGAGCGCTCCTCCGTCGACCCGCCATCGGTCCGCCGCGTCCGCCTCGGTCCACGCGCAGCGATGTGCCGGCGCCGAGGGCACGGGCGCCTCCCGCGAGGGGCCGAGCACGAGCAGCCGGTCGGCTCCCCACACCTGGCGGTCGATGTTCAGGTGCCGGGTGAGATCGGGGTTCATGTTGTGGAAGACGAGGTAGGTCGACACGAGATCGGGACCGGTCACGCTGCTGCTGTGCCCGAGTCCGGTGTACACCGGGTCGGTGCTGACCACGAGGGGGTTCAGCGGCCCCGGACGCCAGCCGGTGAGCGGGTGGTCGCTCACCGCGGCATCGATCCGGTAACCCGCGCTGAGGTAGTGGTTGCCGGTGAGGGTCATGTGATACCGGCCGTCGCGCCGGGCCACGAAGGGTCCTTCCGTCCAGCCGTTCATGTGGATGCCGGTGAGCACCGGCTCCCCGAACTCGGTCGGCGAAGGCATCTCGCATCCCCAGATGCCCTCGTCCCCCGCCCAGTAGAAGTACCAGCGACCGTCGTCGTCGATGAGCACGTTGCCGTCGATCGCATGGCCGACGTTGCCGCTCACGTCGCGGAAGGGACCGGTCGGGCTCTCGCTCCGCAGCACGTGGTGGCCGTGCCCGGAGGGCGAGGTGTACATGTGGAAGGCGCCGTCGGCGTAGACCACCTCGGGAGCGAACGGCACGAGGCCCGGGAACTCGTCCGCCGCGATGCTCGGTCCCTCCGCGCGCCAGGTCACGAGGTCGTCCGAGCTCCAGCACCGGATGTCGGGGTTCGTGGCGTAGAGGTAGTAGCGGCCGTCGTGGCGCAGCACGAACGGGTCGGCGTAGTCGTCGTCGCGGGCGATCGGGTTCTCGTAGACGGCCACGGTCACTTGATCCCGCTGATGGCGAAGGAGTCGACGAAGTACCGCTGCGCGCCGGCGAAGAGCAGCACCACGGGGAGGACCGCGATGATCGACGCCGCCATCACGATCGGGAAGTCCGTCTGCTCGGCGTAGTACGAGGTCAGCGAGGCGATCACGAGCTGCACGGTGGAGTTCTCCGGGGAGTTGGTGAAGATCAGCGGGCCCATGTAGTCGTTCCAGGTGCCCATGAAGACGATGATGACGTTGGCCGCGATCGCGGGCTTGCACAGCGGCAGGAAGATGCTCCAGTAGATGCGGAGGAACCCGGCGCCGTCGAGCTTGGCGGCGTCCATCAGCTCGTCCGACAGCCCGAACATGTACTGCCGGAGGAAGAAGATCATCGTGATGTTGCCGAGCATCGCCGGCACGATGAGCGGCAGAAGGGTGTCGATCCAGCCGAGCTCGGCGAAAGCGAGGAACTGCGGGATGATCAGCACGACGCCCGGCACCATCATCGTGGCGAGCAGCGCGACGAACAGCAGCCGCTTGTGCGGGAAGTCGAGCTTGGCGAAGGCGAACGCCGCCATGGTCGACGAGAACGTGCCGACCACGACCACCGTCACCGTCACGATCGCGCTGTTCATCAGTCCGGTGGCGAGCGGGGCGACGTCCCACACCTCGGCGTAGTTGGCGAAGTCCGGCGGGTCGGGGATCCACTTCGGCGGGAACTCGAAGACGAGCTTCGACTCCTTCAGCGATGTGGACAGCATCCACAGGAACGGGAGCACCATCGTGAGCGCTCCGACGAGCATGAGCACGAACGAGACGACCGTCCCGGTGCGGCGCTGCGCGGTCTGCGTACGGGCCATGGTCACTCCCCCTCGTAGACCCACCGGCGGGACAGCCGGAACTGGAACAGGGTCACCGCGAGGATCACGAGACCGAAGAAGAAGGCGACGGACGAGGCGAGACCGATCTCGTTGGACACGAAGGCCTTCTCCCAGACGTAGTAGGTGATGGTCGCGGCACTGTAGTTGCGTCCGCCGTCGGTGGTGAACAGCTGCACCTCGACGAAGGTCTGCAGGGATCCGATGAGCCCGATGACGACCAGGAAGAACAGCACCGGGGTGAGGAGGGGCAGCGTGATGCTGAAGAACGAGCGGATCGGCCCCGCGCCGTCGAGGCGGGCCGCCTCGTAGTAGGTGCCGGGGATGTTCTTGAGCGCGGCGAGGATGTAGATCGACGAGATGCCGATCATCTTCCACACGATCATCAGCACGATCGTGAACTTGATCCAGGCCGGGTCGCCCAGCCAGTTGGGCCCCTGGATGCCGAACCACGCCCTGAGCGTCTGGTTGATCAGCCCGTACTCGTAGTTGAACAGCCACTTCCACATCACCACGAGCGCGACGATCGAGGAGATGTAGGGCAGGAAGAACAGCACCCGGAAGAGCTTGCTGCCCGGGGTGTTGCGGTGGCATCCGATCGCGAACAGCACCGCGAGGACGAGGTAGAAGGGGATCGGCAGCAGCATGAACAGGGTGTTCGCGCTGGCGATCCAGAACTTCTTGTCGGTGAGGAACTCGACGAAGTTCTCGATCCCGACGAAGTCGTACGTGCCCTTGATCACGTTCCAGTTGGTGAAGGCGGCGATGATCGCGATGGCGACCGGGACCACGCAGAACAGCAGGATCTGCAGGGTGATCGGCGTGACGAACGCCCAGCCCCACGCCTTCTCGCGCCTTCTCATGTCTGATGCGCGTTGCACGGACGACATGTCTTCCTCTCAGGTGGGAGGGGTGGGGGGGG
Source organism: Microbacterium sp. (assembly GCF_040394595.1). Classification (GTDB taxonomy): domain Bacteria; phylum Actinomycetota; class Actinomycetes; order Actinomycetales; family Microbacteriaceae; genus Microbacterium. The sequence goes on along the minus strand of NZ_JBEBSA010000024.1, from coordinate 106 downwards.
GGGGGGGGGGGGGGCGCGCCGCGCCCCGCGCGCCGCGCCGCGCCCGCGCCCGCGCCGCGGCGCGGGGGGGGGCCGAAGGAGCGGCAGAAGAGCGTACAGCCCGACA
>NZ_JBEBSA010000023.1:0-34155 GCF_040394595.1 Microbacterium sp. | reverse complement strand
CCGGGGTGTCGGTGCGGCCGGAGAACACGCCGTCGAACTTCTGCAGGAACTCGTCGTGCGCGAAGATCTGTGCGTAGGTGGTCGCGAGGCGGGGCAGCAGGCGACGCTGGTGCTTGCCGTAGTCGAGGAGCACCTTCTCCTGGCCGTCCGCGCCGTCGAACTGGCGGCGCTGGGTGCCGTAGGTGATCGCGATGTAGAGGCCGAGTGCGGAGGCCCAGGACGATGCACCGTCGAGGGAGACGCGTCCCTGCACGAGAGTCCCGAGCATCGTGAAGAACCGGCGACCCGGGCTGTCGATCGCGCTCGTGTAGGTCCCGTCGGCGGCGACGTCGCCGTAGCGGTTCAGCAGGTTGGTGCGCGGGATGCGCACGTGGTCGAAGCTGAGGCGGCCGTTGTCGATGCCGTTGAGCCCGCCCTTCAGACCGTCGTCCTCGCGCCCGATGCCGGGGAGGTCCACGCCGTCCTCGCCGCGCAGCGGCACGTAGAAGCAGTGCACGCCGTGGTTCACGCCGTCGGTGATCAGCTGTGCGAACACCGTGGCGGCGATGCCGTGCAGCGCCGCGTTGCCGAGGTACTCCTTCGTGGCCCCGCGGAACGGGGTGTCGATGACGAACTCCTCGGTCTCCGGGTCGTAGGTCGCCGTGGTGCCGACGGACGCCACGTCGGAGCCGTGTCCGATCTCGGTCATCGCGAAGGCGCCCGGGATCGAGAGGTCCATGATGCCCGGGAGCCACCTCTTGTGGTGCTCCGCAGTGCCGAGCTGCAGCACGGCCGAGCCGAAGAGGCCCCACTGCACGCCCGACTTGATCTGCAGGCTGGGATCCGCGGCGACGAGCTCCTCGAAGCCGGCGATGTTGGCGCCGTTGTTCTCCTCGCCGCCGAACTCCTTCGGGAACGCGCGGTGCACCGCGCGGTTCTCGACCAGCAGGTGCAGCTGGGTGAGCACGCGCTCACGGTGCGCGTCCTTGCCCAGCTGGTCGTCGCGCCAGAACGCGGGGTCCTTGATGAGCTCGCGGGCCTCGCGGCGAGTCTCGGCCCACGTGCCCATGAGCAGGTCGTTGACCCGCGCGATGTCGATGCGCGGGTCGTCACCCTTGGCTGGGTCGGTGGTGGAGCGGGGGGCGACGTCGACCATGGCGGTTCCTCTCGGACTTTTCAGGGACACCATGATGGTAGGTCTGCGACAACCCGAGACGAACTCGACTGTGGACTCTCACCAATCCGCGCCTCCCCCGCCCTCCACGGCGCTTGTCGCGACCCCACAGCCGCACGGTCGGCGGGCAGGGTCCGCGGTGCGATCAGGAGGTCGCGGCGATCACCTCGAGCACCGCGTCGCCATAGGCGTCCCGCTTCTTCGCACCGATGCCGGTGATCCCGTCGAGGTCGGCCAGCACCGCCGGACGATGCTCGGCGAGCGCGCGCAGCGTCGCGTCACCGAAGACGATGTAGGCGGGCACGCCCTGTTCGCGCGCGGTCTCGGCGCGCCACGCGCGCAGCGCCTCGAAGAGCGGCCGGTCGCCCGCGTCGAGGGCGTCCGAGGCCGAGGCCTTGCGCGCCCGCGACGGGGCGGTCCGCCCGATCGTGTCGCGGCGCAGCGGCACCGGCGTCTCACCCCGCAGCACCCCGGGCGCTGCTTCGCCCGGCGCGAGCGTCCCGTACTCGCCCTGCGCGACGAGCACGCCCCGGGCCAGCAGCTGCCGCACCACGCTGCGCCAGTCCTGCTCGGAGAGGTCCTGTCCGATTCCGTAGGTCGCGATCCGCTCGTGCCCGAACTTCCGGATCCGCTCGGTGGACGAGCCGCGCAGGATGTCGATGAGATGCCCGGCACCGAAGGCCTGATTGCGCTCGCGCGTGAGCCGCACGATGGTCGAGAGCAGCTTCTGCGCGGGGACGAGCCCGTCGTAGGTCTCCGGCGCCTCCAGGCAGGTGTCGCAGTTGCCGCACGGCTCGGAGGCCTGACCGAAGTAGCCGAGCAGGTTCTGCCGACGGCATCCGACCGTCTCGCACAGCGCGAGCATCGCGTCGAGATGCTGCCCCATCCTCATCTTGAACGTGCGGTCGCCGGGGCTCTGGTCGATCAGCCGCCGCTGCTGCACGACGTCACCGAGGCCGTAGGCCATCCATGCGATCGACGGCTCGCCGTCGCGTCCGGCGCGACCGGTCTCCTGGTAGTAGCCCTCGACCGACTTCGGCAGGTCGATGTGCGCCACGAAGCGCACGTCGGGCTTGTCGATGCCCATGCCGAACGCGATGGTGGCGACCATCACCACGCCCTCGTCGCGCAGGAACCTGGACTGATTCGCCGCACGCACCTCGGCGGGGAGGCCCGCGTGGTAGGGCAGGGCGTCGAAGCCCTGCGCCGCCAGGTGCTCGGCGGTCTGCTCGACGGACTTGCGGCTGAGCGCGTAGACGATGCCCGCGACCGGCCCGCTCTCGGCCATCGACCGGATGAACGCCACGAGCTGCTTGCGCGGATCGACCTTCGGAACGATGCGGTACTGGATGTTGGGGCGATCGAAGCTCGCGACGAAGTGCGCCGCCTCGGGCAGGTGCAGCCGCTCGGTGATCTCCTGGTGCGTCGCCCGGGTCGCCGTGGCTGTGAGCGCCATGCGGGGCACGCCGGGGAAGCGCTCGGCGAGATCGCCCAGGGCCAGATAGTCGGGACGGAAGTCGTGACCCCACTGCGACACGCAGTGCGCCTCGTCGATCGCGATCACGCTCAGCACCCCGCGCTGCAGCAGTCCGGTGGTCTGCGGGGAGGAGAGGCGCTCGGGGGCGACGTAGAGCAGATCGAGCTCTCCGGCGAGGTAGTCGCGCTCCACCCCGCGCCTCTCGTCCGGCGACTGCGTGGAGTTGAGGTAGGCGGCGCGCACGCCGTTGGCACGGAGCGCGTCGACCTGATCGTGCATGAGCGCGATCAGCGGGCTGATCACCAGGCCGGTGCCCTCGCGCACGAGGGCGGGCACCTGATAGGTGATCGACTTGCCGCCGCCGGTCGGCATCAGCACCACGGCGTCGCCGCCGCCGATCACCTGCTCGACGATCGCGGCCTGGTCGCCGCGGAAGGCGTCGTAGCCGAAGACCGTGCGGAGAGCCTCGGTCGCGCTCGCATATCGGCTCGGCGCAGCCCTGCCCGCCGCCGGGGCCGCGGGGATCTGAGCCGGGGTCATCGGCCCGCCACCCCAGTCGAGGGGCGGCTCGTACCCCTCGGGCGGGGGCTCGAAGTCCATCGGCTCGGGGGGCACCTCGTCCCACGGCTCGTCCGGGTACGGGATGTCCTCGTACGGGTCGCGTGGCATCCTCCCAGCGTAGCCGCGCCCGCCGACACCCCCTCCCGGCGCGCTCCTCCGGGTGCCTCGCCGTGGGCGGGCCGGAATGCCCGTCGCCGGGGATAGGTTGGAGCAACGGAAGAAGGAGGAGCCATGACCGACATCACCGTCACCCGCAACGACGAGGCCTCCCGCTACGAGATCCGCACCGGCGACACGCTCGCGGGCTTCGCCGAGTACGACCGCCGTCCTGGCGAGATCCGGTTCACGCACACCGAGGTGGATCCCGCGTTCCAGGGACAGGGCCTGGCCGGCCGGCTGGCCGCCGACGCCCTCGCGGACGCGGCGGCGTCCGGCGACACGATCGTGCCCTACTGCCCCTACATCGCGAAGTACCTCCGCACCCACGACGTCCCGGGTGCCGTGGTGCGCTTCCCGGAGCCCCGGGGATGATCGGCCCGCGGCGGCTCGTTCTCGAGCCGCGCGACGTGCCGCTCGGCGGCGTGCGCAACATGTCCGTGCTGCGCACCCTGCCGCACCGCAACCTGCCGACGATCGGCGCCTGGTGCTTCCTCGACCGCTTCGGCCCCGCCGAGACCCGGATGCGCGTCGAGCCGCATCCGCACATCGGCCTGCAGACGGTGACCTGGCCGCTGGTCGGCGAGATCCGGCACCGCGATACGGTCGGCAACGACGTGGACCTCCGCCGCGGGCAGCTGAACCTCATGACGGCGGGTGCGGGCATCGCTCACTCCGAGTACTCGATCGGCGACGAGGCCGTGCCGCTCGACGCCCTGCAGTTCTGGGTGGCGCTGCCCAGCTCGGCCAGGACGCCCGGGTTCGAGCAGCACACCGAGCTCCCGCAGGTCGTCCTCCCGGCGGAGGACGGCGAGGACGCGACCGCGACGGTCGTGCTCGGGCGCTTCGCAGGCGTCGAGTCCCCCGCCACGGTGCACACGCCCCTCGTCGGCGCCGAGCTGCGGATCCCGGCGGGCAGTCGCGTCGAGCTGCCGCTCACGGCCGCCTGGGAGCATGCGATCGTGCTCGTCGAGGGCGACGTCCGGGTGGCGGCGCACGAGATGGCCCGCAACGAGATGCTGTACCTGGGCGATTCCCGCGACACCGTCGAGGCGATGAGCGAGGAGGGCGCCCTGCTCTTCCTCCTCGGCGGCGAGCCCTTCGCCGAGGACCTGGTGATGTGGTGGAACTTCGCCGGGCGCTCGCACGAGGAGATCCTCGAGGCGCGAGCCGACTGGGAGGCCGGCTCCGCGCGCTTCGGTCATGTGCGCGGACACGGAGACGAGCGCATCCCCGCGCCCCCGGTGCCGCCCGTGCGCCTGATGCCCCGCACCCGCAGGCTCTGAGCACGAGCCGGAGCCGCGCACGACGGAGGGGCCGGGCGTCTCGGCGTCCGGGCCCCTCCGCTTCCTGCTACTTCGCGTCGACCGTGACGATCGTCTGCACCGCGGAGTCGCCGTACTGCACGACGCCGAGGTACTTCGAGCCGGCGGCCAGCCCCGTCCACGACAGGTCGAAGCTCGTCTGCTGACCACGCACCGCCGCGATCGGGTTCGGGCTCGCTGTGAGCGACCCGGTCCCGCCCGTCGCCGGCACGCTGGCGTAGGTCATGTCCCACGTCATCGGGTTCGGCACCGAGTAGATGTTCGCGACGACCAGGTACGTCCCCGCCTTCGGATGCGACAGCGTCACCCGCTCATCGGCCGAACCGGTCGCGGACTGCCACTTGTCGTAGTACCGGAGGTCGGTCGGCGACACCACCCGGTAGACGTACAGGTCGAGGTCGCTCCCGGCGTCGTCGGACGAGTCGAGGTCGAAGCGCGAGAGCGTGGTGCCCGCGGGCACATCGACCACCCACGAGACCTCCTTGTTGTCGTCGCCCGACTTCTGGTCGCCGCTGTGCCCGGCGACGGGGTTGGCCTCGTCGACCAGGAGCTTCATCGGCACCAGCCCCTGGGGCTTCAGCGGCAGTGCGCCGTCGACGCCCGGAGTGACCGTGATGGTGGTGGAACCCGAGACGCCGGAGCCCGAGGCCTCCGCCGGGGCGTCCGCCGTCACCGGGAACACCGCGAGGGGCGAGCGCACCGTGTTGTCCGCGCCCTTCCAGACCAGCGAGCCGGTCGCCCACTTCTCGACCGGCGCGGTGTCGTTGTCGAAGGTGACCGTGAAGGTCTTCGACTCTCCGGCCTTGGAGAAGCTCAGGGTCGATGGCGAGACGGTCACCCTGACACCGGGGATGGATGCCTGCGCGGTGTAGGTGCCGGCGGCGGTCGAGGTCACCGTGCGCGTGACGGTCTGCTCGCTCGCCATCGTGCCGATCGCGATCGACGGGATGTTGAGATCGCTGGCATCGATCGGCTCCACGCCGTCGAACGTGCCGGGGAGCACGCCGTTGACGTACTTCGCCCAGTCGTCCGCGCCGTTGAGGTACAGCAGGCCCGGCGAGAGATAGCGCTTCGCGTCGACCTGCCCCGCGCCCTGCTGGAACGGGTCGGTGTTCGGTGATCCGTCGGCGTTCACCGTGTCGTAGGCGGTGGTCATCATCGCCGACTTGATCTCCGCCGGCGTCGCGTTGGGATGCACGCCGAGGTACAGCGCGGCGAGACCGGCGATGTGCGGGGCGGCCATCGACGTGCCGGACAGGATCCCGAACGTGGGCTTGGCCTTGCGGGCGTTGTTCGTCGCCGCGAGGATCGCGACGCCGGGCGCCGCGACATCGGGCTTGATGACGTCCGACCCCGCCGCCTTCATCGGGCCACGGCTCGAGAAGCCGGCGATCTGCGGAACGGGCGTGGCCTTGCCTGTGGTGTTCGCCCCGATCAGCGTGACCGGTCGATCGGCGCCCCCGCGCACGTAGGCGAGCACCGCCGCGCGGTGGGCCGCGTTGAGGTGCACCGTCGGCACGGCGTGGAAGTCATTGTCGAGGGAGTCCGCTCCCCCGGGAACGTTCACCAGGATCATGCCGACGCCGCCTGCGGCCTTCACGACCTCGGACTTCTCCGCCCGAGCGTTGTTGCCGCGGTCGCAGACCACGATGTGACCCGAGACCTTTGCCGCATCGAGCGTGCCGGGCAGGCAGAGGTTCGCATCGGCGCCGATCGCCGCGTCTCCCGCGTAGATCGACGGGCCGGTGAGCTCCTTGCCGAAGGGCACGCTCACCGAGGACCCCGCTTCGAGGAAGCCGGGGAAGGAGACCGTCCCCTCCCAGGTCGGGATGGTCGACGCCGCCACCGTCGTGTACCACGGCGAGGCGTGGTCTGCGGTGACCGGGTCGGGGCCGTCGTTGCCGGCGCTGGCCGACACGAAGACGCCCGCGGCCGCGGCATTGAGGAACGCGATGTCGTCGGGTTCCAGGATGCCGGTGGCCGCGCCACCGCCGATCGAGTAGTTGATGACGTCGACGCCGTCCTTGACCGCGGTGTCGATCGCAGCGACGAGATCGCTCAGCGCGCAGATGTCGTCGGTCGTGATGCTCGGATCCGGCCCCTCGTAACAGGCCTTGTACATCGCGACCTTCGCCTTCGGAGCGACCCCGGTGATCGTGCCGAAGTCGACGCCCTCGACAGACGCCTTCACCCCGAAGTTGCCCGCTGCGGTGCTCGACGTGTGCGAGCCGTGGCCGGCCATGTCCCTCGGCGAGAGGTAGTCGTACTGGAAGTCGAAGCCCGAGGCGGCCGCACCGGACGAGAAGTACTGCGCCCCGATCAGCTTGGTGGAGTAGTCGTGCTTGTCCCACTCCTGGCCCTGCACGATGCGGCTCTTGAACTGACCGCCGTCGGACTTGTCGAAGTAGACGTAGCTGCCGTCGGTGTAGGGCTGCCCGTCGGACTTCTTGTTGTTCCTCTTCTTCAGCTGCTCACCGGCGAACGAGGGGTTCTCCGGTGCAATGCCGGTGTCCACCACGCCCACGACGACGCCTTCGCCGGCATGATCGACTCCGCCGATCCGATCCCACACCCCGCCGGAGCCGTTCTTGTCGGATCCGAGCCCGAGGAACTCGTTCGACGACACGGCCTGGGGGTGGCGGATCTCGTCGGCGTAGACGCCGAGCACGGCCTTCGACGAGCGGAGCTTGTCAACCTGCGCACCCGAGAGATCCGCGCTGAAGCCGTTGAGGGTCACCTGGTAGGTCTCGGACGGCGTCACCCCGGTGGACTTCGCGAGCTTGCGCTGCTCGTTCTCCAGGTGCGCGATGTACTTCTGCGAGTCCGCGGAGTTCGCGTCGAGCTGCGCGCCCTTCTTGGGCTTGGTCGCGCGGAGGCCTTTCTGGTCTCCCGTATAGGTGGCGAGGGGGTCGCCCTTCATGACCACGATGTAGTGCCCTGGGGATCCGTCGACCGGTGTGGGTGTCGTCACCTCCTTCCCCGTCGAGGCGATGCCTGCTGTAGCGGTGGATGCGATGAACAACACGGCAAGTGTGCCTGCCGCGGTCATCCGGAGAGGGGTCTTACCCATTTCTCGCTCCCGATGTTCGGTGCGGCCTCGTCGCCGCACATGGCTAAAAGCTAGACCCGCCCGCGAACGCCCCGCCACAGGTCCCGCGATATTCCGGAAGAGTGCGGGGACTGCTCGGTGCTTTTCCCCGACCGGTCCAGAGACCCGCCGCCGCCGCGCGCCGGTAGGCTGATCCGGTGGCGAAACGACCGGCATTGAGCACCCGGAGCCTGCTGGTGTGCGCGGCCATCGGGGTCGCGACCGGCATCATCGGAGGCATCGCCGGCCTGGTGACCGTGCCCGTCCTGGCCGGCCCGCTGTTCTTCCTGTACGGACTGGTGCTCGGCGTGCATGTGCTGCCGGGGATCATCGCGCAGGAGGTGCTCCGGCTGCCGATGGTCGCGCTGATGACCCATGTGGTCGCCGCCCTCATCTCCAGCGCGTTCAATCCGATGTGGGCGATGCGCTTCATCGGGACCGCCCTGCTGTTCGGCGCCATCCAGGAGGGCGTCGCCGCCCTCACCCGTTATCGTTCCTGGGGTGCCTGGCGCTTCTTCGTCTCCGCGGTCGTCATCGGCGCGGTCGTCGCGGTCGTGGTGTGGTTCGCCGTCGATCTGAGCACCTTCCCGTTCTGGGCGCAGATCTCCTACCTGACCATCTCCGTGCTGGGGCCGGTGCTGTGGACGGCGGTGGGTCTGGGCATCGGCGCCGCGCTGCGCCGGGCCGGGGTCGCCCCGCGCTGACCGACCTGGGAGATCAGGTGAGGCTCAGCTAAGTTAGAGACTGCCGGCCATCCGCCTGCGCCCGCCGATCGACCGAGGTTCCGCCGTGCGCCCATCCGCGCCTCTGCTCCGCGTGCGCGACCTCGCCATCACCCACCGCGAGGCCGCGCATCCGACGCCGCGGGACGTCTCCTTCGACGTGCACGCCGGAGAGGTGGTGCTGCTGCTCGGACCGAGCGGATCCGGCAAGTCCACGCTCACGCTCGCCCTCAACGGGCTGATCCCGCAGTCGGTCGACGCCGCCGTGTCCGGAGAGGTCGAGGTCGCCGGGCGTCGCACAACGGACACCCCCGTCGCGCAGCTGAGCGAGGACATCGCGATGGTGTTCCAGGATCCGGATGCCCAGCTCGTCACGGGCTCGGTGCTCGATGAGGTCGCGTTCGCGCTCGAGAACCAGCTGCTCCCCGTCGCCGAGGTGCTGGAGCGCGCCGAGACGGCGCTGCGACGGGTGGGCCTGTGGGATCGGAGGTCGTGGAACCCCGATCTGCTCTCCGGCGGAGGGCGCCAGCGGCTCGCGATCGCCTGCGCTCTCGCGATGGGCTCACGCGTGCTGGTGCTCGACGAGCCCACGGCGAACCTCGACCCGCAGGGCGCCGCCGACGTGCACGGGGCACTGGCCGATCTCGTGGCTGAGGGCGACCGCGCGGTGATCCTCGTGGAGCACGACGTCGAGGCGGCGCTCCCCTTCGCGACGAGGGCGATCGCCCTCGACCAGCAGGGCCGAACGGTGTTCGACGGCGCGCCGGGGGACCTCCCCGCCTCTGTCACCGCCCGGCGCGACACCTCGCCTGCGCGGATGCCCGACGGCGCGCCCGCCGAGTCCGCGATCACCGCACGCGACCTCGTCGTCACCCGCCGCGGGGACGAGCTCCTCCGCGTGGGGGCCCTCGACGTGCCCGCGGGGTCGTTCACGGCGATCGTGGGCGCCAACGGCGCGGGCAAGACCACCCTCCTGCAGGCCCTCACGGGCGTCGCACCGCCGCCCCGCGGCACCGTGCGGATCGCCGGCCTGGACGCCGGTGCGGCGTCGCCCGCGCAGCTCGCGGGCCGCGTGGGCTACGTGTTCCAGAACCCCGAGCATCAGTTCATCGCGCACACCGTGCACGACGAGCTCGCCCACGGGCTGCGGCTGCAGCGCGTCCCCTCCGAGGAGATCGACCGCCGCGTGGCCGAGGTGCTCGACCGGTTCGACCTGGCGCACAAGGCGGACACGCATCCGTTCCTGCTCTCCGGCGGCGAGAAGCGGCGCCTCTCGGTCGGCACGGCCCTGATCGCCCGCCCGCAGGTCATCGCCCTCGACGAGCCCACCTTCGGGCAGGACCCGGCCAGGGCCGCCGAGCTGCTGACACTGCTGCGCGAGCTGCAGGGCGAGGGGACGACCGTGGTCGTCGTGACGCACGACCTGGGACTGGTCGCCGCGCATGCGACGCACCTCGCCGTGCTGGAGGAGGGCGCGCTGCGCGCCTTCGGCCCGGCCGAGGACCTGCTCTCCGACCCCGTGTTGCTGACGGACGCCGGGCTGCGACCCTCCGCCTCCGGCGAGGGGTCACGCACGGCGGAGCGCGCCGGCGCCGCGCAGAGCGCCCTCCGCACGAGCACGGCGCCGACGGCGGTCGACCCCTACGCCGAGGCGCCCGTCCCGGCGCGGTTCTGGCTGCACCACATCAACCCGCTCGGGAAGCTGCTCGCCGTGCTGCCCGCGATGATCCTGCTGCTGTTCACCCGCGACATCGCGACGCCCGCCGCCTTCCTCGTGCTGTCCTACGCGCTGGTGCTCAGCGGCGCCCGGCTCACCCGGCGGGCGCTCCTGCTGCTCTTCGCGGGGGTGCCCGTAGGCATCGCGGTGATCGGCCTGAGCTTCTCGGCGTGGGTCGCCCCCGCGCTCGTCGACCACACCGCCGCGGTGCTGCGGATGGGCGACTGGACGCTGTACGCCGGAGCACTCGCCACGGGCTTCGCGACCGCGCTGCGGCTCGCCGCGATCCTGGGCCTCGCGCTGGTGGGCGGGCTCACGACCACCGGACCCGATCTGGTGCGGTCGAGCGTCCAGCATCTGCACGTCCCGTACCGGGTGGGCTACACGGCTCTCGCCGCCTACCGGTTCGTGCCGCGGTTCGGCCATGAGCTCGCGGTGATCCGGGCCGCCCACCGGGTGCGCGGCCACCATGGCGGCCGCGGGCCGTTCGCGCGCCTCGCGCGGGGCTGGGGCTACATCGTGCCGCTGCTCGCCGGGGGCATCCGTCATGCCGAACGGGTGGCGCTGGCGATGGACGCCCGCGCCTTCGGCGCGCATCCCACCCGCACCGAGCGGCACCGGGTGCCGTTGCGCGCACGCGACGCGTTCTTCACCGCCGGGTTGCTCCTCGCGACCGCGGCGATCCTGATCCCGCTCTTCCCCTGGCAGCCGTCCTGACGGGACGCGCCTCAGACCTCGAGCTGCGCCACGGCGCGGACCGCGCGCGCAGCCTCGGCGCCCTTCTTCACGAAGTGGTCCCGGAAGAAGCCGATGTGCTCCTCGGTGGGCTGGAAGTGGTGCGGCGTGAGGCTCACCGAGAACGTCGGCACATCGGTCTCGAACTGTGCGCGCATCAGCCCGTCGACGACGGCCTGGGCGACGAAGTCGTGACGGTAGATCCCGCCGTCGACCACGAGCGCAGCGGCGACGATCGCCTGGAAGCGCCCGGATGCCCCGAGCCTGCGGGCCTGGAGCGGCATCTCGTAGGCCCCGGGCACGTCGACCACCGTGATCTCGTGCGCCACTCCGGATGCCTCCATGTCGGCACGGAAGCCCTCCAGCGCGCGGTCGACGATGTCGGCGTGCCACCCGGCCTTGATGAATGCGATCGACAGAGTTGTGCTCATCCCCTCATCCTCCCACCGGTGGACACGCCCCGCGTTCCGGCCGGAGCGCGGAAAGGCATCCCCCAGGGCTCCAGGGGATGCCTTTCCGCGCTCTCAGCGGACCTCCGGCCCGCCCGTGGCTACTTCTTCAACCTGTTGATCGCGTCGACGGCGCTCTTCGCGGCCTCCTTCGGATCGGCCTGACCGGCGATCACCGAACTCCAGGCCTGGCCGACGGCGGTGCGCATCTCGGTCAGCTCCGTCCCGAAACCGGGGAGCAGATACGGCTGACCGTGCTCCAGCGCCTTCTTGAACTGCGCGTAGATCGGGTCCTGCATCCCGGGGGTGTCGGCGAGATCCTTCCGCAGCGGCATGCTGCCCGCCTCCAGGGCGGCCAGCTCGCCCTCCTTGCTGAGGAAGAGCGACGCGATCGCGTCGAAGGCCGTCTTCTTGTCCTTCGTGAACGCCCCCATGTGCACGTTGTCCCCGAGCAGGTACACCTGCGCCGTGTGGGTGGCATCGGGCACCGGGATCGCGCCGTAGGCGAACTTCGCCGCGGTCTTGGCGTTGCCGTACTGCCAGTTGCCCCCGAGCACGAAGGCCACTCCGCCGGCCGTGAACTTCTGGAAGGCCACGTCTCCGGTCCAGGTCGCCGCGTCGCGGGGGATGTATCCCTTCTGCGACCATTCGGCGATCTTCGAGAACGACTGTCCGAGCGCTCCCGCGTCGGGCTTGGAGTAGTCGAAGCCGTACGCGGTGATGAACGAGAACGACGAGCCGTCCTGGTTGCCCTGCCCCGGAAGCGCGAGGCCGACGTACTTCGTGCCGATCTTCGCCAGCGCTGCGCCGAGCTCGTCCATCGTGGACGGAGGCGCGATGCCGAGCTCGTCGAGGATGTCCTTGTTGTACCAGAGTGCGAAGGTGTTCGCGAAGCCCTGCACACCGTAGACCTTGCCGTCGACGCGGATGACCGCGCTGTCGGGGATCTGGTCCTTGTCCTTGAAGGCCTCGAACTCCGAGGTGAAGTCCGCGACCGCACCTGCTTCGACGAGCTGCAGCAGGTCGGATCCGCCCTGCACGAAGACGTCCGGCCCCTCCTTGCTCCCCGCGGAGGCGATGACCTTCTGGGTCAGCTGGTCGGACGGCACGAAGACGGCGTCGAGCGTCTTGCCGGTGTCCTTGGCGTAGATGTCCTTCAGGTCGGCCGTGAACTTCTTGGTCGCCGGGATGCCCTGCGCGTAGTAGTGCCAGAAGGTGACGTCGCCGCCGCCGTCGCCTGACGGGCCTCCGCTGCTGCCGCAGCCGGACAGCGCCAGCGCCGCGGCGACGGCGATGGTGAGGACGCCCGCGACTCTGCGGCGCCCCTCGGTGAATCGGTACATGCTCTGCTCCGGGTATCTGTGGGTAGGTGGTTGGGGGTGGTGCGGACGGGTCAGCGGACGCTGCCCATCGTGATCCCGCCGATCAGCATCCGCTGACCGAACAGGAAGATCAGGACCGTGGGGATGGAGACGAACACCGACACGGCCATCAGACCCGGCCAGTTGATGCCGTAGGTGGACACCTGCTGGGCGAGCAGCGCGCTCACCGGGTACTGGTTCGGGTCGGTGAGGAACGTGATCGCGAACAGGAACTCGCCCCACGCCCCGATGAAGGCGAGCGTGCCGACCGTGGCGATCCCGTTGCGGCAGATCGGCAGCACGATGAGGAAGAAGCGCTGCATCCGCCCCGCGCCGTCGATCGCCGCGGCCTCCTCGATCGCCACCGGCACCGCGCTGAAGAAGGGACGCAGCAGCAGCACCGCGAAGGGCAGCGTCGCCGCGGCGCTGGCGATCGCGACGCCCAGGAAGGTCCCGGTGAGATGCGACTGGGCCAGCAGCCGGTACAGCGGGATCAGGCTCGACGTCGACGGCACCATCTGCAGGACCATGAGCAGGCCGAGGCCGATCGAGACGACGGCGCCGTTGGCGCGCGCGAGGCCGTAGGCGGTCGGGATGCCGATGAGCAGCACGATGGCCGTGGTGAGCACCGCGATGATCACCGAGTTCAGCGCGGAGTTCACGAACCCGCCGTTCCAGACGTCGATGTACGCCTGGAGTGTGGGGACGAAGAACAGCGACGCCGAGTCGGCGAACACGTCATCGAGGCTCTTGAGCGACGTGGTCACCAGCCAGTAGAGCGGGAGGGCGTAGAGCAGGAGCAGCAGCACGCTGCCGATCACGGTCGCCGGCGTCGACCGGTTCCCGCGGATCCCCGCACGACCGCGGCTCACGACTCCGCCTCCTTCCGGTTCATCCGGATGTAGGCGAGACCGAACACCAGCACGATCGCGAGCGCGAGGGTCGCGGTGAAGGCGCCCTGCCCGAACTGGAAGAACGTGAACGCTTGCTGGTAGGCGAGGAACGGCAGGGTGGTCGTCGCCTTGCCCGGCCCGCCGCTGGTCATCACGAAGATCAGGTCGAACGACCGGAAGGCGTTGATGGTGACCAGCACGGCGAGGATCGCGACGACCGGACGCAGGAGGGGGAGCACCACGAAGCGCGTGAGCTTCCACCCGCTGGCCCCGTCGAGGGAGGCGGCCTCGAGCAGCTCGTCGGGGATGTCGAGCAGCGCGGCGCGCAGGACGAGGGCGCAGAAGGGCACCACCATCCAGGCGTTCACGAGCGCGAGCACGACGAGCGCGAGGCCGTTCTGGGAGAGCCACGGCACGGGGCGTTCGACGAGGTGCACCGCGAGCAGCATGCTGTTGATCGGACCGCCCGACTCGAGCATGAACTTCCAGAGGTTTCCGACCACGACGCTCGGCAGGGTCCAGACGAACACCATGAACCCGAGCGTGATCGACGACAGCAGGGTGCGCGGACGGATCGCGAGCGCGGCCAGGAAGCCGCCGGCCATTCCGACGACCAGCACGATCGCGACGAGCACGAGCGTCTGCACGACGACGCTGCCGAACGTCGGATCGGCGAGGACCTTCTGCGCGTTCTCGAATCCGCTCCACGGGCGCTCGCCGAGGATGTTGCCCGCGGTCACCTGGGAGAAGGCCATCCGCACCAGATCGATCAGCGGGTAGAGCGAGAGCACCGCGAGGTAGACGGCGCCCGGGATGAGGAACAGCAGGGAGCGACGGCCGAACAGCCCTGCCCTCCGCCGCCGGCCCGCCCCTGCGCTCGTCCCGCCGAGGGTGGCGACGACGGTCACCATCGTTCCACCGCCACGCGCTCACGGCGGCCCCGCGATGCGACGGCGGCCTTGAGGATGGCGATCGTGTGCGCGTTGTCCGCAGCCGGCGAGGTCGCCGCTCCCCGTCCTTCTACCGCGTCGAGGAAGGCGCGCAGCACTCCGGCGCGTTCGAACAGCGGCAGCGCGGGAACGTCGACCCGCTGCTCCTCGCCGCCGCGGGGCTGGAACGCGACGAGGTGCGGGTCGGGCTCCCCGCCGTCGGTGCGTGAGCCGCCCCAGACGATGCGCCCTCCGTCGCCCGCGACCTCCCAGCATCCGGTCCAGGGCGTCGCAGGGGCGACGCCGGCGCTCGTGAGCGAGTAGTCGACCACGTCTCCGCCGTCGAAGTCCACCACGATGCGCAGCCCCGATCCGTCGTCGCCGATCCCGATCGGGAGCACCGTGATCGCGGTCGCCTCCTGCGCGAGCAGGTACCGCATGAGGTCGAAGTGGTGCACGGCGAGCTCGATGAGCGGATCGCTCGCCCGCACGCCGTCGTGCTCGCGGTGCCAGGTGAGCGAGATGCGGCGACGCCGGCCGGCCGTTCCCTCGGCGAGCATCCGGCGCAGCACCGGGGCGCCCGGGAAGAGCCGGTAGTTCTGGTCGACCCCGAGCACGAGCCCCTTCTCCGCGGCGAGCGCGGCGAGCTCGCGCGCCGTGCCCGATCGGTAGGTGAACGGCTTCTCGACGAGGGTGTGCAGGCCGTGCGACAGCGTCTCGCGCACGACGGCCTCATGGGCGGGGATCGCGACCGGCGCGATCGCGGCCCGCGCATCCGTGGCGGCGACCGCGGCGGCGACCGAGGGGAAGACCGACTCCGCGGACACGCCGGTCTCGGCGACGAACGACGCACGGGCGCCTTCGTCGGGGTCGACCCATCCCACCACTTCGGCATCGGGGAGCTGGGGAAGGATCGTGGCGGCCCAGTCGCGGCCCCACGGACCGAGTCCGATCTGGATGAGCGCGGTCATGCCGTCACCCCGCCCTTCCACCAGTGCATCGGCCATTCGCCCTCACGCCGCGGCGGGGGGACGGGAGCCCCCGGTACGGGCAGGTCCGCCGCCCACCGGGTCGCGTTGCGCAGCAGGCGCCGGATCTCGGGCTGCCGGTACACCGGCGACTCCTCGTGCCCCGGCGCGATGAACACGACGCGGCCGGCGCCGCGCCTCCAGGTCGCGACGCTGCGCAGCACCTCGCCGCCGGCGTAGGAGGTGAGGTACACCAGCTCGTCCGGCACGGGGATGTCGAGGGGCTCCCCGTACATCTCCCCCTCGGGCACCGCGATCGGATGCGGGA
Organism: Microbacterium sp.; assembly: GCF_040394595.1. Taxonomy (GTDB): domain Bacteria; phylum Actinomycetota; class Actinomycetes; order Actinomycetales; family Microbacteriaceae; genus Microbacterium. Next base: position 18,293 of record NZ_JBEBSA010000023.1, on the reverse strand, counting down.
GGCCGTGGGTGATCGGATGCGACGGGGCGACGGCCCACATGAGCTCCGCGTCTCCGTGGCGCCATCCGGTGCCGCGGCAGGTCGTGCCGAGCACGCGGCGCGCGACCTTCGATCCGATGGCGGAGTGCAGGATCAGCAGTCCCATGCCCTCCTCGACGCGGCGGGCCACGCGCTCGACGATCTCGTCGTCGACCTCGTCATCCTTCAGGTGCGACCACCAGAGCAGCACGTCCGTGTCGTCGAGCACGCTCTGCGGCAGTCCGTGCTCCGGGTCCTGCTGCAGTGCGATCCGCACCTCGAGTCCTGCGGAGTCGTCCTCCTGCAGCGCCTCGGCGAGGACCGTGTGGATCCCGTCGGGGTAGTGCACGGAGACGCTCAGGTAGACGAGCTCCTCGTAGTACTCGTTCCAGATGGTGACGTTCATGGGTTGCCTCGTTGCTCCTCGTCATCGGTGACACCGGCGATGCTATACAAACGAAACGAGTTATGCAATAGTTTTCAAAACAACAACATAAATACCCGGATCAGGAACGAGCACGATGTCAGAACAGACAGCGCCGCGGATCGACGGCGCCGGATCCGTCGTCCACCTCACGGCCGGCGGAGTGAGCCTCGTGCTCGACGCGAGCGGGCCCGGGCTGCCCTCCGTGGTGCATTGGGGGGCCGCGCTGGCCCACGGCGTCGACGAATCGACGGCACTGCTCGCGGCGCCCCGGATCGACAACCTCATCGACGAGCCGGTGGGTTTCTCCCTCGTGCCGGAGGCCTACACGGGGTGGTTCGGCGCGCCGGGTCTGCAGGGCGTGCGCGACGACCGCACGGGGTGGAGCACCCGCTTCGCGCTCCGTTCCCTCACCCGGCAGGACGGGGGCGTGCGGATCGCCGCGCACGACCAGGACGCGGCCCTGTCGATGCTGCTGACGATCGACCTCACCGAGAGCGGCGTGATCCGACTCGACGCCGAGCTGCGCAACGACGGCGACGGCGACTATCTGCTGACCGAGTTCGCCCCCGGGTTGACGCTGCCCGCCGCCGCGACCGAGGTGCACGACCTCACCGGCCGCTGGTCGCTCGAGCGCGTCCCGCAGCGACACGCCTTCACCGTCGGCCGGCATCGCCGGGAGACGCGCCGCGGACGCACCGGCGCGGAGACGCCCCTCGTGCTGCTCGTCGGCGAGCAGGGGCACGGCTTCGCCGCCGGACAGGTCTGGGGCGTGCACCTGGGCTGGAGCGGGAACGGCGCCTACACCGCCGAGCGCACGCCCGAGGGGCATCGCCGCCTCTCCGCCGCGGAGCTGCTCACCGAGGGCGAGGCGGTCCTCGCACCGGGGGACGTGTACTCCGCACCGTCGCAGTTCTTCTCGTGGGGGTACGGGCTCGACGAGCTCTCCGCCCGCTACCACCGGTTCGTCCGCGCCAGGGAGGAGCACGTGGCCGCCCCTCGCCCGATCACCCTGAACGTGTGGGAGGCGGTGTACTTCGAGCAGTCCCTCGACAAGCTGGTCGCCCTCGCCGACGTCGCCGCGGAGATCGGCGTCGAGCGGTTCGTCCTCGACGACGGCTGGTTCGGCGGGCGACGCGACTCCACCCGCGGACTCGGCGACTGGTTCGTGAGCCCGGAGGTGTGGCCGCGCGGACTCACCCCGCTCGTCGAGCACGTGCGACGCCTCGGGATGCAGTTCGGCATCTGGGTGGAGCCGGAGATGGTCAACCCCGACTCGGACGTCGCGCGCGAGCATCCGGAGTGGATCCTGCGCGCCGGACCGGGCCTCCCGCCCGAGTCGCGCCACCAGCAGGCCCTGGACCTCGCCGATCCCGGCTGCTTCGACTACGTGCGCGGATGCCTGGTCGACCTCATCTCCGGGAACGACGTCTCCTACCTGAAGTGGGACCACAACCGCGACCTCATCGAGGCCGGCGACGGTGCCGGGCGCCCGGCCGTGCACGCGCAGACGCGGGCGGCGTACCGCCTGATGTCCGAGCTGAAGGCCGTGTTCCCCGGGCTCGAGATCGAGTCGTGCTCCTCCGGTGGCGCGCGCGTCGACCTCGGCGTCCTCGCCCACGCCGACCGAGTCTGGGCCTCCGACACGATCGACCCCCTCGAACGTCAGGGCATCCAGCGGTGGACCTCTCTCCTCCTCCCGCCGGAGCTCGTCGGCAGTCACATCGGCGACGAGCGCTCGCACACCACCGGCCGCGTGCACACACAGGCGTTCCGCGCGATCACCACGGTGTTCTCGCATGCCGGCCTGGAGCTGGACCTCACGCGGATCGACGCCCCCGGGCGCGAGAGCCTCGCCGGCTGGATCACGATCCTGAAGGACGTGCGCGCGCTCATCGCGCGGGGCCGCCTGGTGCGCCGCGAGCTCGCGGACGGCGCGCTGTGGGTGACCGGCTCGGTCGACGACGACGCGGTCTTCACGGTCGCCTGCCTGCGACGTGCGCTCGAGGCGCCGGGCGGGCGGATCCCGCTCCCCGGCCTCGATCCGGCGGCGCGCTACCGGATCGAGGTGCAGGGCGCACGGCCCGAGATCCGCGGCGACGAGGTCTCCTGGTGGCGCGAGGGCGTCATCGCGACCGGGGAGGCCCTCGGCGTGATCGGTCTGCCCTTCCCCCAGATCCAGCCCGAGCAGGCCGTGCTGCTGCGCGCGACCCGGCTGCCATGATCGGCGGACGGCGCGGCGTGATCATCCTGCTCGGCGTGCTGCAGACGCTCGGCACGATGACGGTCGACCTCTACCTCCCCGCCTTCCCCCTGATCGCCGCCGAGCTGAGGGCATCGGACTTCGACCTGCAGGCCACCTTCAGCGCCGCGATGGTCGGCATGCTGTGCGGCGCCCTTCTCGGAGGCGCGCTCAGCGACCGGGTCGGACGGCGTCCCGTGCTCCTCGTGTCGACCGCGCTGCACGCCGCCGGCTCGATCGTCTGCGCGCTGTCCTGGACGGTGCCGGTCCTCGTGGCGGGACGTTTCGTGCAGGGAGTCACCGCGGCGGCGATCTCCGCAGCGATCCTCGCCTGCGTGCGTGACCTCTACTCCGGGGCCCGGATGCTGCGCACCCTCGCGGCGATGGCCGTCATCAGCGGCATCGCGATCGCCGCCGGCCCCTCCATCGGCGCCGCGATGCTGCGGATCATGGACTGGCACCTGGTCTTCGCCACCCTCGCCGCCTACGCCCTCGTGCTGCTGCTCGCCGGGATGGTCGTGCTCCCCGAGACGCACGCCGCGCATCTGCGCCGCGGGGCGACAGCGCTCCAGGCGGCCCGCCGTCTCGCCGGGGACCGCGTGTTCATCGGCCTGGCGCTGACCGGCGGGTTCATCTGGGCGGCGCAGTACGCCTATCTGGCCTCGTCGTCGCTGATCTTCCAGCAGCACTTCGGGCTCTCCGAGTCCGGCTACGGCGTGGTGTTCGCGGCGCACGCGCTGTGCATGCTGCTGGGCACCCAGCTGGGAGCCCTCGCCGCACGGCGCGTGCGCCCGATCCGCGTGCTCGCCGTCTGCTGCGGCGGGGTCGCCGTGCTCACCGCGGCACTGGCTCTCGCCTCGGCGGCCGGCGCGGGGCTCGTGCCGACCACGATCCTGCTGTGCTCCTTCACCGGGATGCTGGGCGCCATCAACCCGAGCCTGCAGAGCCTCGCCCTCGCGGGGCACGGCCCGATCGCCGGGTCGGCGGCCTCGCTGCTCAGCTCGCTCTCGCTGCTCTTCGGTGCCGCCTCCTCGGTGATCCCCTCGCTGTTCGGCGGCGGGACGCCCGTTGCCGTGACGGGGGTGATGGCGGCCTGCGGAATCCTCGGCGCGGCCTGCCTGCTCGTGGTCGTCGCGCCCGCGGGACGCGGAATGCCGTCAGAATGGTCAACGGAATGAGGTGCCGATGACACAGCCGATCGACGCGTACCCGGCACGGGCCCGCACTCCGCTGCGCAGCAGCAACCTGCAGCTCACCCTCCGCGCCTTCCTCGACGGCGGGACGTTCACCGTCAGCGAGGTCGCGCACCGCACCGGGCTGTCCCGCCCGACCGCGCAGCTCGCGGTGCAGGAGCTCGCCTCCGCAGGGTGGCTGAGCACGGTCGACGCGACCGGCGAGGGCGGCGCCCGCACCGGTCGCCCCGCGAACGCCTATCAGCTGCGCCCGGAGTCGGGGCACGTGCTGGGCATCGACATGGGCGCACACAAGGCGCTGGTCCTCGTGTCCGATCTCGCGGGCAACATCGTCGCCGAGAAGCGCTGCGAGGTGCAGCCCAGCTGGACCTTCCAGCGCCGGCTCACCCAGCTCGACGAGACCGTCGAAGCGGCACTGCAGGACGTGGGGCTGACCCCCGACGACATCGAGAGCGTCGCCATCGCGACCCCCGGCGTCGTCGACCACGACAGCCGCGTGACATACGCGCCGGCGATCCCCGAATGGGAGGGGATCGACATGCGCACGCACATGCGCGAGGTGTTCGGCCTCGACGCGCACGTCTACAACGACATGCAGCTCGCCGCCGTGGCGGAGCACTGGTGCGGTGCGGGCCGCGAGGCCAGCGACGTCGTCTACGTGCACGTCGGGCGCCGCATCGGCACCGGCCTGCTCATCGGCGGGAAGCCGCATCGTGGACGCGACGGGGCCGCCGGAGAGATCGGTCTCTGGCGGGCACTGCCCTGGGAGGGGGCCTTCGACGAGCTCGTCGGCGAGGACTCCGCCGACGCCCTGAGCGAGGCGGGACAGGGCGACGCCGTGCAGCGCCTCTTCGAGCGGGCGAAGCTCGGCGATGCCGCCGCCGCGGAGCGGATCGACCAGTTCACCCGGAGGCTCGTGACCGGCATCGCGCCGGTGATCGTCACCATCAACCCCGAGCTGGTGATCATCGGAGGCGGCATCAGCGCGGCGGGCGAGGCGATCCGCCAGCCGATCGACCGCCGGATGCCCGGCGAGACGGCGTTCCCGCCGCGGGTGGTCTGCTCCCTGCTCGGCGACAGGTCGTCTGCGATCGGTGCGATGCGCATGGCGTTGAACCGCGCCGAGGAGGCGCTGTTCGACTCGATCGACACCCGCACCTCCCGCTGACCCCGCCTCCCTTTCCCTACGGAGTGCGAAAAGGCATCCCCCGAAGTCCTGGGGGATGCCTTTTCGCGCACTCAGCGGGAGCGCGGGCCGCGGATCAGCGCTTGCCGGCGATCTGACGGCTCACGATGTCGCGCATGATCTCGTTGGTGCCGCCATAGATCCGGTGCACGCGGGCGTCGAGGAAGGCGCGGGCGATCGGGTACTCGGTGATGTACCCGTATCCGCCGTGCAGCTGCACGCCGATGTCGAGCACCTCCCACTCGCGCTCGGTCGCCCAGAACTTGACCTTCGCGGCCTCCTCGGCCGACAGCTTCCCGTCCTTGTAGGCGAGCAGCGCGCGGTCGATGTACGCCCACAGCGCGTCGACGGTCGCCGCCATGTCCGCGATCTGGAAGCGGGTGTTCTGGAAGTCGATGATCCGCTCGCCGAAGGCCTCGCGGTCCTTCGTGTAGGCGACGGTCCAGTCGAACGCGGCCTGCGCCGCCGCCGCGCCCGCGACGCCGATGGACAGGCGCTCGAGCGGCAGGTTCATCATCAGCTGGATGAAGCCCATGCCCTCCTTGCCGCCGATGAGGTTCTCTTCGGGGACGAACACGTCGGTGAACGACAGCTCGGCGGTGTCGTGGCCCTGGAAGCCCATCTTGTGGAGCTTCTTACCGTGGTCGAAGCCCTCCATGCCGTTCTCGATCAGCACCAGGCTGAACGCGTCGGGGCGGTTGCCCTCGCCGGTCTTCACGAACGTGACGACCAGGTCGGCGGTCTTGCCCGACGAGATGAAGGTCTTGGCACCGTTGACGACGTATCCGCCGTCGACCTTCTTCGCGGTGGTCTTGATGCCGCGCAGATCGGACCCGGCGCCGGGCTCGGTCATGGCGAGCGCGCCGATGACCTCTCCCGTGGCCATGCGGGGGAGCCACTTGGCCTTCTGCTCCTGCGTGCCCATGTGCACGAGGTAGGGGACGGCCAGGTCGTCCTGGATGCCGAAGGCACCGGCGAGCGAGCCCGCGCCGGCCGCGATGACCTCCTCGTTCACGATCGCACGGAACCGGTAGTCCTGCAGCATCCCGGCGCCGCCGAACTCCTCCGGCACGGAGAGCCCGATGATGCCGGCCTCGCCCGCGGCGAGCATGGTCGCGCGGTCGACCTCGCCGTCGGCGTTCCACTTCTCGATCGTCTCGTTCGTGACGTACCGCTTGACGAAGTCCTTGACCAGGTCGCGGAAGGACTCGTGGTCCTCTTCGTAGATGTCGCGTTCCATACCGTCCTCCAGGAGGTGATTCTGCGTCTTCGCACCGGAGATTCTACGGTCAGGATGCCTGGAAGGGGAGTCCATTGTGAGAATGCATCCCACATTTCGTGGGACTGCGTCTCGGGATTGTGGGATGCCGCGCATCCATCCTTCGATCGATGGCGGGGTCCATCGAATTCGCGATGCGCGCTGCTCCGAGCCGGAGTGTGCTGGTCGGGTGCCCAGATTCCTCCGTGCCCTCCCCGAAGTCCTGACCTCGCGCCGCGGCGCCTGGATCTCCCTCGTCACCGGCGTGCTCGTGCTCGTCGCGCTCCTCGGCGCGTTCGGCCGCGCGTCGCTCGACACCCGCGCCGAGTCCTCGCCACCCGGCTCGGAGTCCGCCGCCGTGACGGCGCTGGAGCAGCGTTTCCCGGCGGCCGACGATCAGTCCCTGCTCGTCGTCGCCGGACGCGACGACGGGAGGAGGCTCACGGACGCCGATCTGCGCGCGGTCGGCGCTCTCGTCCCCGCGCTCGCCGAGGAGACCGGCCGCCCCGCGGTCGGCCCTCTGCCGAGCGATGACGGGAAGGCCGCGCTGCTCCAGGTGACCGTGGAGGTCGGCGCGGACAAGGACGCCGCCTCCTCCGCCGTCGACGGCGTGCGGAAGGCGCTCGCGCAGCATCCGGTCGACGGCATGCGCCTGCAGGTGACCGGCGGGCCGGCGTTCGGCGCCGACGTCGCCGCGGCCTTCGACGGCGCGGACCTCACCCTGCTGCTGGTCACGATCGGGATCGTCGCGCTCCTGCTCATCATCACCTACCGCTCCCCCGTGCTCTGGATGATCCCGCTGGCCGTCGTCGCGTTCGCCGATCAGCTCGCCGGCAAGGCGACTGCGGTGATCGGCAACGCCCTGGACCTCCAATTCGACACCGGGATCGTCAGCGTCCTCGTGTTCGGCGCGGGCGCCAACTACGCGCTGCTGCTCGTATCCCGTTACCGGGAGGAGCTGCAGCGCGAGGACGACCATCGTGCGGCGCTGGCACGCGCCTACCGCACGACGGCACCGGCCGTCCTCGCCTCGAACGTGACGGTCGTGCTGTCGCTGCTCACTCTCGTGCTCGCCGTGATCCCCGGCACCCGCGGACTCGGGATCGCGTCCGCGGCCGGTCTGCTGATCGCCCTCGCCGGCGTGCTGCTCCTCCTGCCGCCGGTGCTCGCCGTCTGCGGACGCGGCGTCTTCTGGCCGTTCATCCCCCGGCCGGGCGACGGCTCGCGTCAGGGACGCGCCTGGCGCACCGTCGCCCGCGGCGTCGTCCGTCGCCCCTGGATCCCCCTCGTCGGCGGGGTCGCCCTGCTCGCCGTCATGGCCTCGGGGCTGCTCGGCGCCTCCGTCGGGCTCACCCAGGCGGAGAAGTTCCGAGTGCCCTCGGAGTCCGCCGCGGGCCTCGAGGTGCTCTCCGCGCACTTCCCGCCCGGCCAGGCGCAGCCCCTCATCGTGATCGCCGACGCCGCGGACGCCGAGGCGGTCGCCGGGGAGCTGGAGCGGGTCGACGGCGTGGTGACGGTGACCGACGCGGGCCGGAGCACCGACGGCGCGCTCGCCCGTCTCGTCGTGACGGGCGAGGCGGTGCCGGGCACGGAGCAGAGCCGCGCGCTGATCCGCGACGTGCGGGAGGCCGCCCATGCCGTGGACGGCGCCGACGCGCTCGTCGGAGGGCAGGGGGCCGCCGACCTCGACGCGCGGGAGGGCAATCTGCACGACCTCCTCCTCATCGCACCGCTGGTGCTCGCCGTCACGCTCATCGTGCTGGTGCTGCTGCTGCGCGCTCTCGTCGCCCCGATCATCCTGCTGCTCGTGAACGCCCTCACCGCGATCGCCGCGATCGGCGCGGGCGCGTGGCTCAGCCGGGTGCTCTTCGGCTGGGACGCCCTCGACCTCCCGGTGCCGCTGCTCGCGTTCCTGTTCCTCGTCGCGCTGGGGGTCGACTACACGATCTTCCTGGTGCATCGCGCCCGCGCCGAGGCCGGATCGCACGGCACCAGGGAGGGCATGGTGCGCGCGCTGGGCAGCACCGGGGCGGTGATCACGAGCGCCGGCGTGGTCCTCGCGGGCGTCTTCGCCGCGCTGGGGCTGCTCCCCCTCGTGACGCTCGGGCAGATCGGCCTCATCGTCGGGGTCGGGGTGCTGGTCGACACGCTGATCGTCCGCACCCTGGTGGTCCCGGCGCTGTTCTCCCTCGTCGGGGACCGGATGTGGTGGCCCGGTCGGGTCTCGCGAGGATGAGGCCGGGCCCGCGTCGCAGGTCAGTGCGGGTAGTCGGGCGCCGCGGGGAGACCGAAGAACTCCTCCAGCGTGTGGAATCCGCCGGCGTGGTACGCCGCGGCGAGCTCCTTGCCGATGTAGCGCACGTGCCAGGCCTCGTGCACGTAGCCGGTCACCGCGGTGCGGCCGTCCTCGTAGCGCACGATGAAGCCGTACTCCCAGGCGTGGGCGGCGACCCATTGCGCCTGGGGCGTGCCGGTGAACCCCTGGATCTCGCCGCAGCCGGGGCTGCACGCGACGATGTCGAGAGCGAGGCCGGTCTGGTGCTCGCTGTGACCGGGCCGGGCGGACTCCGAATCGGCCCACGCCTGGCCGCGATTGCGCACGTGGGTCGAGTAGGTGCGCTGCTGCAGGTCGTAGGAGCGGTATCCGTTGTTCACGCCGATGGCCCCCGCACCGGCATCCGCCGAACCCTTCGCGAGCTGCGCGAGGGCCTGCGAGACCACCGGGCGCGCCTCACCGGATCCGGTGGTCGTCCGCAGTCCGGTGCCGCCCAGCGAGGCGGGCGCGTAGCGGGCGGGGTCGAGCGGCCGCGCCTTGTTGACGACGACCCATTCGTGGGCGGGGTCGGAGAGCGAGACGCACGGTGCGGTGCCGGACGACACCGCCAGCCGGAAGGCCTCCCCTCCGCCGAACGCCGCGATCGCCGCGGCGTCGTCGCCCGCGCCGAGCGCCTTCGTCACGGCGGGGTCGGCACAGGGGTCGACCGCGGGGGTGGCCGAGATCTCCACCGGCGGCAGCTCGGTGACGGTCACCGGCATCGGCGGCGAGCCCTTCGGCTCTTCTCCGGGACCGCTCGCGAGCGCCCAGACCGAGCCCATCAACGTGATCACGACGCCGATCGCCGCGGCGACCAGCACGGTGCGGGATGACGGCGCGGCGTGTCGGGGCTGCCGGGCACTCATGCGTCCATTGTCGCTCATGCCGCCGGGAGACCGCCGACACCCCGACATGGAATCTATCTTCGATTCCTTCTTGACAGATATTCGATGTTTTGTTCTAATCTTCTTCATGCGGTGGCAGGGTCAGACGATCGACGAGGCGGACGCGGACGCGCTCCCCGGCCTGGAGAACCGCACCGGGATCGTCCGCTCGGTGACCACTCCGGAGTTCGCCGGGATGACTTTCCACGAGGTGCTCTCGCGGTCTGCCCTGAACCGCGTGCCCGGCGCGTCCCGCATGCCGTTCCAGTGGACGATCAACCCCTACCGGGGCTGTTCGCACGCCTGCGTCTACTGCTTCGCCCGGGGGACCCATGAATACCTCGACCTCGACGCGGGGCACGACTTCGATTCGCAGATCGTCGTGAAGACGAACGTCGTCGAGGTGCTCGAACGGGAGCTGCGGCGGGGATCGTGGCATCACGAGACGGTGGCGCTGGGCACGAACACCGACCCGTATCAGCGTGCGGAGGGGCGCTACCGGCTCATGCCCGGCATCATCCGGGCCCTTGCGGAGTCGGGAACGCCGTTCTCCGTCCTCACCAAGGGGACGCTGATCCGGCGCGACATCCCCGTGCTCGTCGACGCGGCGGCGCAGGTGCCCGTCGACGTGCAGCTGTCGATCGCGATGTACGACGACGGGCTGCAGCACGCGATCGAGCCGGGCACGCCCAGCACGCAGGCCCGGCTCGACACCGTGCGTGCGCTGACGGATGCCGGATTCCGGGTCGGCGTCTTCCTCATGCCCGTGCTCCCGCACCTGACCGACGGGATCGCGTCGATCGACGAGGCCCTCACCCGGATCGGCGAGGCGGGCGCCGACCACGTCGTGTACGGCGTGCTGCATCTGCGGCCCGGGGTGAAGCCGTGGTTCCTCCGCTGGCTCGAGCGATATCGCCCCGACCTGGCCTCCTCGTACCGCGCGCTGTATCCCGGCGCCGCTGCCGAGGCGCCGAAGGACTACAAGAAGTGGCTCGCGAAGCGGATGCGTCCGCTCATCCGGGCCCACGGGCTCTACGCCGAGACGGGGGACGACGAACGGATGCGGGGCATCATGCGCGCCCGCACGCGGCCGGCCGAGCCGACCCCTGCCCCTGGCCCCGCCCCGATGCTGTTCTGACGGCCGCATATGCTCGTGGCATGGCTATCGGCTCGACCGTGCACACCTTCGACGTGCAGCTCGCGGACATGGACCGCGGCGTCTACGACGACTACTCCCTGCGTGTGGCGCGGCATCCCTCCGAGACCGACGCCTACATGCTCACCCGCGTGCTCGCCCACGGGCTGGAGTACACGGAGGGCATCGCGTTCGGGGGCGGCGTGTCGCAGACCGACGAGCCCGCCGTGCTCGTGCGCGACCTCACCGGACGGATCACCGCCTGGATCGAGGTCGGCGCGCCCGATGCCGAGCGCCTCCACCACGGCAGCAGGCTCGCCGAGCGCACCGTGGTCTACACGCACCGCGATCCGGCGAAGGTGCTGGCCCTCTGGACCGACAAGCGCATCCACCGGATCGAGGACATCCGTCTGTTCGGCTTCGACCCGGGATTCGTCGACGCGGCCGTCCCGTTGATCGAACGCCGCAACACGATGACGCTCACGGTCACCGAGAGGACCGTCTACCTCGACCTCAACGGCACGACGCTCAGCACCGCGGTGTACGAGCACGCGCCGGCCTGACGCCGGGGACGCGAGAGGCCCCCGCCCCGCGGAAGGGGCGACGGGGGCCTCTCGTGACGGGTCAGGAGGTCAGCTCGGCATCGGTCGGGATGCGCCCGGCGATCTCCTCGATGACGTCGTCTCCCGGGGCGGCCTGCTCGAACGGCGCATCGATCTCGGCGCGGTCCAGCAGCTCCTCCATGCGGCGGCGGCGGTGCCTCGAGATGAGGGTCACGACGCGGCCCGAGCGGCCGGCTCGACCGGTTCGGCCCGCACGGTGCAGATACGTCTTGTACTCGTCGGGGGCGTCCGCCTGCACGACCAGGTCGATGTCGTCGACGTGGATGCCGCGGGCGGCGACGTCCGTCGCGACGAGCACCTGCACCCGTCCGGAGGTGAGCTTCTGCAGGTTGCGGGTGCGCTTGGCCTGGTTGAGGTCGCCGTGCAGCGACACGGCGGGGATGCCGGCGTCCTCGAACTGCTCGGCGAGCATCTCGGCGAAGGCGCGCGTACGGCTGAACACGAGGGTCCGTCCGTCACGGTCGACGAGCGACGTCAGCACATCGGCCTTGTCCCGGTGCTCCACGACCAGCACCCGATGCTCGATCGTGCCGGAGTCCTGCGTCTCGCCGGCGACCTCGAAGACGGCCGGGTCGACGAGGAACTCCTCCACCAGCGACGCGACCTCGCGGTCGAGGGTCGCCGAGAACAGCAGCTTCTGACTGACAGCGCCCTTCGGCAGCGCCGTGCCGGTCTTGCGGAGGATGCGCTGCACAGGCTCGACGAAGCCGAGCTCGCACATGTGATCGGCCTCGTCGAGGACGGCGATGCGCACCTCGGAGAGGTCGAGCTTGCCCTGCTCGATGAGGTCCTCGATGCGCCCGGGGGTGCCGATGATGATGTCGACGCCCTTCTTGAGCGCGCCCACCTGGCGGGCCTGCGGCACCCCGCCGTAGATCTGCGTGGTGAAGAGACCGACGCTGCGGGCGATCGGCTGCACGGTGCGGTCGATCTGCAGCGCGAGCTCGCGGGTGGGGGCGAGGATGATCGCGCGCGGGGCGCGTCCGAACTCGCGCTTCTTGCCCTTCTGCGACAGCAGGATGCTCTCGACCAGCGGCGCGCCGAACGCGATCGTCTTGCCGGATCCGGTGCGCCCGCGGGCGAGCACGTCCCGGCCCTCGAGCACCGCCGGGACCGAGGCGGCCTGGATGGGGAACGGCGTCGCGGCCCCCATGCCCGTGAGCACCTCGACGATGTTCGACCCCAGCCCGAGATCGCCGAACGTCACACCGGCGACCTCGTCGGCGCTCACGGCCTGCGCAGCGAGCCGCTCGTGGACCACATCCTCCGCGGTGTCCTGCTTCGGCGCGCGGTCGGTCCCGCGGTTCCAGTCGTCGCGGCCCGGCCGGGGCTCCCGTACCGGACGTCCGCCGAAGCGATCGGAGGCACCGCGGCCGCCCTGCGCGGGCCGTCGCCCTGCGCCGCCGCGGTCGTCGCGACGGTCACCGTACGAGGGACGCCCGCCCCGATCATCACGGTCACCATACGACGGACGCCCGCCCCGATCATCGCGGTCACCGTACGACGAACGCCCACCCCGATCATCACGCCGCCCGGCATCGCGCCGGTCGTCGAAGCGACGGTTGCCGTATCCCGAGCGGTCACCGGTGTAGCGCTCGCCCTGCGGCGCCCTCTCGTCACGATCGCGGCGATGCGGCGCCTCGCGACGACCCGACTCCGCGCGGTTGCGGATGCCGCGGGCCTCGTCGCGGCCCGCGCGCTCCTGCGCCGTCCAGCGACGCTTGGGAGCGGCGTCCTGCTCGGCGCGATATCCGCGATGCTTGGGGCTGCGGCTGCCGGGCTTGGAACCCGCGGCGGTGTCGCGGTCCCTGTCGTCCGCCCGCTCGTCACGCGGCGCAGGACGCCCTCCGGCGTGACGGTCGTGGAACGACGTCTTCTTCGCGTAGCGGGGCTCGAAATTGCGCGAGGGGCGCCCGCCCTTCGGCTTGTGATTCTTGGGCACGGGAGATACTTCTCTCTGTCTCGGACACGAGAACAGCGCCCGCTCCGCGCAGCGCGCGTCGGGCATACCCGGGCATCCGTCGGCCGGGGCCATTCATGTGATGGTCGATGAACCATCGGCCCTGGGCTCACATTCAGAACACGATCCGCGATCACGCGGTTGCCCGAAGCCGACGCCTCAGTCTACCGACGGCGCCTGGGCTTCGCCTCCGAGCACCGGGCGGAGGGCCACCGGGAACAGCTCGGTGCGTGCGACGACCCTGTCCCGCTCGGCGGCGAGCGCGGTGCGGGCGGGGTCGTCCAGGTACCCCTGGAGCCCCTCGCGGTCGCCGAACCGGAAGAGCTGCACTTCGTCCGGCCCCTCACCCGCCGCATCCGAGAGCGCCCGCTGGACGACTTCGCCGCCGTGCGCCGCGACCAGCGCGAGCACGCGGTCCTCGTACGCGGCCATGCCCTCCCTCTCGCCGTCTCTCGCCCACAGCAGGCAGCACAGCGTCACCGCATCGGTCATCGCCCCTCCGTCTCCTCCGCGACCCCCGCCGCGAGCTCTGCGAGCCTCGTCACCGCCGGAGTCTGCCGCCCGGCGAGCCAGAGCAGCCCGTATCGGATCGGTTCCGCGTCCTCGAACGTCAGATGCACCACGCCGGGATGGGGATGGTAGCGGGCGGCGCGCGCGGCGGCGATCGTCACTCCGCGGCCCGCGGCGACCAGCCCGAGCACCTCGTGCCAGTAGGTCACCGGACGGGTGTGCGGGATCGGCCGCCCCGACGGCGTGTGCGACGGGAAGTGCATCGCCTGCCAGTAGTCGGGCGCTGCGCCCCGGATCGGGATGAGCCGGGTGTCGGCGAGGTCCTCCACCGTCGCCGTCCCGTGTTCGGCGAGGGGATGGTCCGCGGGCACGAGCAGCGTACGGGGCTCGGACACCAGCACCGGTCCGGCGACGATGTCCGCCTCATTGACCGGAAGCTCGGACAGCTGGATGTCGATGCGTCCCGTGCGGAGGCCGGAGAGCGGATCGCTCAGCTGGATCTCCTCGAACGTCACGTCGGCGTCTGGCGACTCCGCGAGCAGCCGATCGCCCGCGGAGATCATCAGGTCGCCGCACCATGGCGTCGAATAGCCGACGTGCACGCGGATGCGGGCGCCCTGGGCAGCGGCCACCGCAGCGGCGACGGCGGTCTCCGCCTGGTCGATCGCGGGGCGCAGACCGTCATGGAGCAGATGCCCGATCGGAGTGAGCCGCACGGTGCGACTTGTGCGCTCGAAGAGCGTCGCGCCGATGCGCACCTCGAGTCCCTTGATCGTCTGGCTGATGCGGCCGGGACTGAGGTGCAGACGCTCGGCCGTGCGCCCGAAATGCAGCAGCTCGGCGAGCGTCAGGAACGCCTCGACCTCCACCCGTTCGAGCATGCGCGGCTCCGATCGTTGAGTTGGGCTAAACGATTCAGAACAGTATCGCGCATTGTTCCCGCGCCTGGCGGGCCCGAGGCTGAGAACAGCACCAAGGAGGAGAACCATGACCATCAACACACGGGTCCGATCGGCCGACGGCACGGAGATCGCCGTCGAGGTCTCCGGACGGGGGCCGGCACTCGTCCTCGTGAGCGGCGCCTTCGGCGAGCGCTCCTTCCCGGCGATGCGCGAGCTGGCTGCACGTCTGTCCGATCGCTTCACGGTCGCCAACTACGACCGTCGGGGCCGCGGAGACTCGGGCGACACCGCACCGTACGCCGTGGCGAGGGAGATCGACGACCTGCGGGCCGTCGTCGACTCGCTCGACGGCCCCGTGGCCGCCTGGGGGCTCTCCTCCGGCGCGGCGCTGGTCGTCGAGGCGGTGGCGGCGGGAGTGCCGCTGCGCTGGGCGAGCCTGTACGAGCCCGCCTACGAGACCGACCCCGTTCCGCGGCATCCGCGGGCGGAGATCGCTGCGGACGTGACGGGCAGGCTGAGCCGAGGGGATCGCAGTGGCGCCGTGCGGGCGTTCATGACCCGGGCGCTGCACGTCCCTGCACCGATCACCGCCGTGATGCGGCTCACTCCCGCCTGGCGGCGGCTCACCGCCCTCGCCCACACGCTCCCCTACGACCTCGCCGTCACCGCCCCCGACCTGTCCGGCCGCGTGCCGGCGCCGGAGCGCTGGGCGGCGATCACGACGCCGATCGACGTGCTCGTGGGCTCGAAGTCGCCGGCCGTCCTGCAGCGCTCCGCACGCGCGGTCGCCGAGGCGCTCCCCACCGCCGCACTGCGCGTGCTGCCCGGACAGAACCACGTGATCGATCCGGAGGCCGCGGCCGCCGCCGTCATCGCCGGCGACCCCCTGACCCCCGCGCCCTGACCCGTCCCGCCGACCGAAGGAAGAGACCATGACCACCATCGATCAGTACACCGCCTCCCTGCCCGAGCCGTTCCGCGCCGTCGCCGCCGCTCTGCGCGGCGCGATCGACGAGGCGCTGCCCGACGCCGACTCCCGCATCTACCACTCGCATCCCGTCTGGCTGATCGGCGGCGCACCCGCGGCCGGATTCAAGGCATACGCCCGGTACGTGACCTTCATGATCTGGAACGGCGCCCCGATCGACGATCCGTCCGGCGAGCTGCAGTCGGGAGCCCGGATGTCGACCGTCAAATACGCGGAGCTCTCCGGGCTCGACACCGGACGGATCGTCGACTGGCTGCGCCAGTCCGTCGCGGAGGCGTCGCGGTGAGGCTCGTCGCCCACGTCTTCCTCACCGCCGACGGGGTGATGCAGGGCCCGGGCAGCCCGGGCGAGGACACCAGCGGAGGCTTCGACCGCGGCGGCTGGATGCCGCCCTACGCCGATGCCGACTCCGCCCGCATCGTCGACGACTGGTACCGCGGCGCCGAGGCGGTGCTGCTCGGCCGGGGGACGTTCGAGCTGTTCCGCGGATACTGGCCGAACGTCACCGATCCCGATGACCTCATCGCGACCTCGCTCAACACGCTGCCGAAGTACGTCGCCTCCACCACCCTCGGCGATCCGGCCTGGACGGGCACGACAGTCCTCGGCGGCGACGTGCTCGGCGGCGTCCTCGACCTGCTCCGTCGTCCCGGCGGCGAGCTGCAGGTGCATGGCAGTCGCCGGCTCACCCGCAGCCTGCACCGGGCGGGGCTGATCGACGAGTACCGCTTCCTGGTCTTCCCCGTGACGATCGGCTCGGGGACCCGCCTGTTCGGGCCGGGCGATCCGGCGGTCGGCCTTCGCCTGCAGGAAGCGACGCGCACCGCCGCCGGGGCCGTCCACCTGCGCTACACGCCGGACGAGCATCGGGCGGGCGCGTTCGGGATCGACGGGGGGCTGCGCACCAGCGAGATCTGATGCCGCGCAGTGCGCTCCGGTCCTACGATGGCGGAATGAGCTCCCCCACCGGCATCCAGCACCATCTCCGCCGCGGCGACGTGACCGCGCAGATCGCCCAGGTCGGCGCCTCCCTGCGGCACCTGTCGGTCGGCGGGGTCGACCTCGTGCCTCCGTACCCCGAGGCGGATCCCACCCCGATGTGCTCGGGCGTGGTGCTCGCACCGTGGCCGAACCGCATCCGCGACGGGATCTGGCAGGACGGCGAGGCCGCGCGCGCTCTCGCGATCACCGAGCCGAAGCTGCGCAACGCGAGCCACGGCCTGCTGCGCTTCTCCCCCTACGACGTCGCCGCGCAGGACGACGGCGCAGTCACCCTCTCCGCCACGGTCTTCCCGCAGACGGGATACCCGTACCTGGTCGAGACCGCCGTGACGTATGCGCTGACGGATGCCGGGATCGAGGTCGTGCACACGCTGACGAACCGGTCGTCCGAGCCGGCGGCGGTGGCGCTGGGCACGCACCCCTTCCTCACGATCGGCGACGTCGACCCGCGGGAGCTCGTGCTGCGCATCCCCGCGTCGACCTATTTCGAGACCGATGAGCGGCTGCTGCCGGTCGGCGAGTCTCCGGTGTCGGGCGGCACCGATCTGCGCGAGGGGCGACGGCTCGCCGAGGTGGAGCTCGACACCGCGTTCGCGACCCTTCGCCGCGATGCCGACGGCCGGGTCCGCACGACGCTCACGGCGCCGGACGGCCGCGTCGCCGCCATGTGGCAGGACGCGGGGTTCGACTACGTGCAGGTCTACACCACCGACCAGTACCCGGGCCAAGCGCGCGCGGTGGCGATCGAGCCGATGACCGGGCCCGCCGAGTCGTTCAACTCCGGCCGCGGGCTGCGGCGTCTCGCATCGGGCGAGACCTGGACGCTGCGCTGGGGCATCGAGCTGTCCTGACGCCTCGGGCTCCTACCCTCATCGGATGCCTCCCGGTGCGCTCCCGCCGACCCGGTGCGCGTCGTGCGCACGGATCGGGCTGTCTGGACGGGAACGCACCGGGTCGATGAAGCCCCCGGCCCGGCGGCGGCGCGGTGTCAGCCGTGATGCACGTCGCCGGCGACCGGGAGGCCGCGTTCGCGCAGCTCGCGGCGGGTGAGGGCGTGCTCGCCCGCGCCGACCGGCTCGAGCTCTGGTTCGGCCTCCCCGGCCGGGCCGTCGTCCACGGCACCGCCGGACGAGCCCGGACCGCCGGCATCCGGCACATCCGTCCCGCCCGCACCGCCGTCGCCCTCGGGGCCGCCGCGACGCGCACGGCGGCGCTCCTTGGCCCCTTCGACGAGGTTGTACAGCGTCGGCAGCACGATGAGGGTGAGCACGGTCGAGGACACCAGGCCGCCGATCACCACGATCGCGAGCGGCTGGGAGATGAAACCGCTGTGCCCCGTGATGCCGAGCGCCATCGGCGTGAGCGCGAAGATCGTCGCGAGGGCGGTCATCAGGATCGGCCGCAGACGCTTCTCGCCGCCGGCCATCACCGCGTCGCGGGTCGAGAGCCCCTTCTCGCGGTACTGGTTGACCAGGTCGACGAGCACGATGGCATTGGTCACCACGATGCCGATCAGCATCAGCACGCCGATGAGCGAGGCGACGCCCAGCGGCACCCCGGTCACGATCTGCAGCAGGATCGCGCCGGTCGCCGCGAACGGCACCGAGACGAGCAGCAGCAGCGGCTGGCGCAGCGACTTGAAGGTCGCGACCAT
>NZ_JBEBSA010000022.1:0-39204 GCF_040394595.1 Microbacterium sp. | reverse complement strand
TTCACCCGTCAGCAACTCACACGCGATTCACGCAACAACGTCCCTGGACATCACAGCTAGTCGATGGTTGCCCAGCCCGACGGAGGTGCCGGCCGGTATCCTCGTCTCAGAGGCTCGACTCCGCACATAAGTGCGTCCACCACGAGCAATATGACGAGAGATGGAGGCCCCGAGTGACGGAGATCGACTTTCAGCCAGAGAAGCGAACCATAGAGGATCTCTTCGTGGGAGCCGACTATTACGTCATCCCAAGATTTCAACGTCCCTACAGCTGGGATGCAGCAAACCTAGACGATTTCTGGCGTGACGTTGTCTACGACAACAGCGTGGGTTACTTTATCGGGCCGATGGTTGTGTGGCGCGACCAAGACAGTCCTGTTCGTCGTCTCGTCGACGGGCAGCAGAGAATCACAACGATCGCAATCATGTTTGCAGTCTTGCGCGACCAGTTCGAGGCACTCGGCGAAAAGAATCTCGCGGCTGGGGTTCATCGCTACCTTGAGAAGGCGGATCGAAATAACGAACAGCGCTTTACTCTCCAGACCGAGGTTGATTCAAGGTTCTTGTCCCAAGCGATTCTAAAGAATCCTCCCGAAAAGGACGTCAGACCTACCACAGAGGAGGAAGAAGCTCTCTCGAAAGCACTCGATGCCATTCGACGGCGGATTGCAGATGAGGTAGATCAACGACAAGACCCCGCTATCTGGTTGCGCGAGTTACGAGACCGACTACTCGGTTTGCGTGTCATATGGATTGAGCATGGAAACGAAGATGACGCTTATGTGATCTTCGAGACGTTGAACAGCAGGGGAAAAGACCTTGAAGTCGTCGACCTTCTGAAGAACCTCATCCTTAACAAACTACGCGGAACTAGCAACTCGGCGGCAGACACCGCAAGGACTACTTGGGACGCTATGCGTAACGAGCTGGAGGCAAACGACACTCGCCGAAGGATCGATCCCAATCGATTCATTTTGCATTGGTGGCTGTCGCAGGAAGACTACGTCGCCGAAAGAAAACTCTTCCCAGCCATAAAGAAGTCGGTTAAATCGAAGCCCTTAGCGCGGACTCAGCTTTCATCACTCGCTAAAGATGCGCCACTATATCGAGCAATTCTCGAGCCTTCGTCCCGCTCATGGGCAATGGAAGAAGATGATGTCCGCCGAAGTCTAGACGCATTGTCAATCTTCGGGATCGTCCAGCCTGCACCCTTGTTGTTGTCGCTGCTTCGAGCCAGGGAGTCCTCGCCGCGGCTGAAGATCGCCCCGCTCAAGAAAACTCTCCAAGCAATAGAGCGCTTTCATTTTCAACACACCATCGTTAGCCAGCTCCGCAGTAGCGGTGGAGTATCAGAGATGTATGCGAAAGCAGCTCGTGAACTCTTCCATGCTGGCGATGACCAACAACAGCGTGGCCAGGTACTCACCGATATCAGAAGCAAGCTTTTCGATCGCAGACCCGACAGGGAGCAGTTCATTCTGTCATTCGAAGAACGATTCTTTTTTACAAACGATCACTCGCGTGATAGCAAGTTAGTTCGATACGTGCTTGAATCGTTTCTTCGCCACGCGCAGCCTTCAACAGGTACTGAGTTCCTTACAATCGAACACATTTTACCCCAGAAGGAACTGAAACAGGGTGTCGCGTTCGAGGCCGTCGCCGGCATTGGCAATCTACTACTTGTGAGTGAAAAACTGAATACGAAGCTCGACGACAAAGACTTTGCCGCTAAGAAACATATCCTGGCGAGCGAAGGTATCAGCTACGACATAGGGGGCGTGCTCGATAAAGACGTCTGGGGCCAAGCGGAGGTATCCCAGCGTGCGAGGATTCTTGCCGAGCGCGCCTACGACGAAGTGTGGAAACTCCCTTTCTAGGGTTCCAAACCAACCCCCGACAGAAAAAACGCTTCAGCCCAGCCTTCTCAGGCGAAGACTACCTCGCGCGTTGCAGATCGCTGGCCGAGATAGCCGAGTTGGTCCATGAGTGCCCGGATGACGGCTTTGCCGAGTTCGAGCGGGACGGCGTTGCCAAGTTGGCGTTGTACGTCTGCTCGGGTGCCGTCGATCTTGAAGTCGTCGGGGAAGGACATCAGGCGGAGCATTTCGTTGACGCGGAGGCGTCGTGCTCGCTGATCGCCGTTGGCGGTCTTGACGTTTTCCCAGTGGAATGGGCCGACCCACGGTCCCGGTTGCGCCTGGAGCGTGGTGGATGGCCGGTTGGGGTCGAGGCGGAGCAGGAAGGTCCAGTAGCGGCTCCGCCACTCGAAGTGGTTGCGCCCGCCGTAACGCTCGGTGTGCCAGAGGTAGTTCTGGCCGGGAGGGATCTCTGCGGCGAGTTCGCCGTACTGCCCGTCAACGATTTCTTCTGTCGATGCTCGCACGAGGCGGGGCAGATCGGAGAAGGCCTGGGAGGCGGTGACGTGCGGGATCTTGGTGGTGTCGATCGTGCGGTCACGTTCGCTCCACCCGGAGTGGGTGGGCTCGGGGAACTCGAACTTCTTCCCGTCGCGTCTGCCGACGACGAAAACGCGGCGGCGTAGCTGCGGTACGCCGTAGTCGGCGGCGAGGAGCACCTTCCACTGCGGGTTGTAGCCCAGTTCGCCCAGACCTTTGAGCAGACGCTCGAACTGGGCCTTGTGGGTCTTGTAGGTCAGGCCTTGTACGTTCTCCAGCACGAACGCTTCGGGACGCGATTCACGCACGACCCGGACGTACTCGTCGAGCAGTGAGGCGTTGGGGTCGCGGCTCTCTCTCTTCTGCTCCAGCCAGAACCCCGACTTTGAGAACGGGGTGCAGGGCGGGCCGCCAACCACGAGCACCGGTTCCTCGCGCCGCAGGCCTGCTGTGGCGAGGATCTGCTCGGTCGGGGTGGTGCGGATGTCGCCGGTCAGCGTGGCGGTGGAGTCGAAGTTGGCTTTGAGAGTCGCCAGCGCGGGCTCGTTGTAGTCCGTCGCGACCGACACCCGCAGCAGGCCACTGCCCGGATCGGCGCCGACCAGCGGTTCGGCATCGGCACGCTCCACGGCGAGGTCGAGACCACCAGCGCCGGAGAACAGACTGACCACCGGCAGTTGCTCACCCATACGCCACCTCACTCCCTTTCGTGCGCACGCCGCCCGCTTCCTGCGGACGGACGTGTACAACCATTATCGTTGAGAGCAGTCTGCCAAGTGCCACCGACATTCCCAGTGTGACCGACGAATTCTGTGGACAGCCGAGGTCAGGAGGTGCCCGATGGACGACGAGATGATCGCCCGCCGGGCCTTCGGTGAGGTCTACCGTGTCTCCGGGCGTGCCGACCAGTACGAGTTCCTCGTCAACGCGGTCGAGGCGTCGGGCGGTCGAGTGATCTACGCCAGCGACACCAACCGGGCACCCCTCTACCTCGGCGTGCAGATGGACTCCGACGAACGCCTCGGCCTGCTCATCTACCCCTTCCGGATCACTCGCAACACCATCAAAAACCGGCCTGCCGACGAAGTGCGGGGCCAGTTGCGTTACGGCTCGGAAGAGAGTTGGAAGCGCGAGCATCCGGTCGGCCGCGACGTGGCCGGCGTGGACGTCACGATGATCCTCGGTGTCGATCTCGAAGCCGGGATCATCCTTGGTTTGGACGCCCACCTGTGGGACCCGCTGCCGATGGGGATCTCGTTCTATGCCAAGGATGCCGAGATCGACCAGGCCAAGGACACGGGCTGGCATGTCTGGGAGAAGATCAACCGGGCCGGGAACAAGCGATCCGAGGCACGCTCCCCGACGAGCCTGGAAACCGTGGTCGCCTTCACTCCTGACAGGCTGATCGACTACGCCCGCCTGGAACGCCGGGCTACCTCGCTACGTCTGGACCCGCCCCTGCGCTACTCCGCTGCCCTGGCGATGACCTCCCGCGATGCAGCAGACGAGGTGCCGCGCCGTCACGTCCTCGAAGAGCAGTTCGCACTCACCAGTCAACAGATCCTCGACATCATCGGCGGCCGCAACCGTCTCGCGGTCGCCGTCCGCGGTGGCGTGGCCGAGTACCACCTCGAACTCCAGCTCCAGCACGCGCCCGGTGTCGCCTCCGTAGAGCGTCTCGATCTCGACGCTCAACATGACTTCAACGTCACCCTCGATGACGGGCGGATGCTTCGAGTCGAGTGCAAGAACGCCAGCCCGAAGACCTACGCCAACGGCAACTTCAAGGTCGAGGTGCAGAAGACCCGCGCCTCCCAAAACGATCCCGCATCCAGGTTCTACCCGGTCGATGGCTTCGATGTCGTCGCAGCCTGCCTGTTCTCCCCGACAGGGCGATGGGAGTTCCGCTTCGGCGCCACCTCCGCGATGAACCGGCACAACGACTTCCCCGACAGGCTCGCCCCAATGCAGGCAGTTACCGAGGAATGGGCAACGAACCTGGCCGACCTGGAGGCGTAGGTCTTGGCACCTCCTCTCTCGCGAGTCTGGAGATCGCTTCCGCGCGTCCGGGAGAATTGAGGAGTGAGTAGACGAGCAGTTCCCCTCAATGCGGTTCAGCTAGAAGTGCTGAACTGGGTAAAGGACGGCTGCCCGGAGGACGTCTATAGCGACTGGTCACATCGCGTCTCGGGGCGCGCTCTGCATAACCGTGGTCTGATCGAGGTGCGCGGCCGTGGTGAGAAATGGTCGGCAGCGCTCACTGATGACGGCCGCTACTACCTTGAACATGGCTCATATCCGGACGAGGTCCCAGACGGCACGGCTGACGACCCGCGACAAGCAACCATCGCGGAGCCCCAAGGCCTGAGCGAGCCTCATCCGCCTCAGAGATCGACGCTGCGAAAGGTGGGAGAGGGCGCACGCCGAGCGAAGCAGCCGAACAAGACTGAGCAGTTCATGCTTGCGCTCAATGCGGCTGAGGAGCACCGACTTGTTGTTGAGCGGAGCGAAGAGGCCAGCTACAGACGTCTCATCACCTTGGCGAAGCATCGAGGTCTGATCCCCGACGGTATGCAGATCACGCTCTCTTGGCCTTCCCGTGACGAGTTGTCGGTAACGCTTGAGCCGCTCCCGGAGTGGCAGACCAGGGCGCTTGACCCCATTGCGGTACCCAGTCACCTTCATAATCCGAGTGATGTCACCACCGCTCTCTCCGAGAGCGACACGTTCCAGGTAACTGGAGGTCCGCGTAAACGCGCGCTGCGTCTGGCCGAGGCACTGACCGTCGCGGCACGGGAGCGGGAGATGTCCGTCAAGGCTGTGCTGAATCAGCCGAGGAACCCGAACAACACGTACCGTGATTCGCCACGACGGGACGAGATCGAGTTTTCCATCGAGGGTGATAGCTTCCGGCTCTGGTTCACGCAGGAGACGCTCAGAGAACCCCATGAGCCGACGCAGCGAGAGATCATGCGGGTACAGCGAGGGTTCTTGTTCCCCGACTACGACGATGTCCCCGCCGAACGGCTCGGCCTAGTTCTCAACGGTGACGGTGGGACGTTCTGGGCCAGTAGCTGGCACGACACAGAAGACCACGGGCTGGAAGAGGACTTGGCACAGATATTGGAAGAGATCCGTCTGCGCCACGAACGCCAGATCGAGAATCGCGAAGCCGAGCAAGAACGTGCACTCGCTCGCCGTGAGCAGGAGAAAAAGGATCGGGCTCTCGCAAAAGAGAAGTATCGGGCACAGTTCGTGGTGGATGCGATGAAGAGCCAGGCGGAGAAATGGGAAGAGGCAGACCGCCTACGTCGGTACGCAGCGGCCATCCGCGAGGCCGCCGCGCTTTTTGAGGGCCAGCAGCAAGAAGATGCACTGGAGTGGGCGGCGCAGGTCGATGCTGAATCATCCAGGGTCAACCCTCTCCCACGCGCGGCGAAGCCCCCGGAGGCACCTGAGCCTTCGCACAGTGACCTTTCGCCATTCATGAAGTCCAGATCGCTCTATGGCTGGTAGCAGTCAGTAGCCCCAGCGCCGTGGTCTTGTGACGTATCGGACCGGAATCTCGGAGGGTTTGAGTGGACGATCAACGACGGGACGGTAGTTCGCGGGCGTGATTCGTTCTTCCTCGTATGTGCGGATGAGGTAGTCAGTTGCCTGCGAGTGCCCAAGCCGTTTGAGCTCCTCGAAGATACGGCTGATGAGCTCGTTCAGGCGCCGACTCTCGGCCTCGGCAGCTCCAAGGCGTTCTTGCAGCGTTGCCGCACGCTGACCGCACCAGGAGCGGAGCAACTCATGAACGGGGCGACCATGTTCCAGATACCACTGATACTCCCACTCCGGTGACGTCGTGTAGGCGTGCTTGTCGTAGCTGACAGCAGCGCGTCCGTTGGTGCTCTTCTCTCGGTAGTCTTTCTCGTCCTCCAGGACCCAGTCCAGGACAGGCATGGGGTTGATCTGGCAAGCACACTCAGCGATCGCGAGCGTTCCGTCGGCCGAGAGCATGACGTCGCCGTCCAGGTCGAAACCCTCGTTCTGGGCAAGTAGGTTATCAACGGTGATCCCGATCAGCTTTTGCAACGCATCCCGCTGGTGAACACGGGTCGCGTACCGGACAGGCGACCACTCGTACTCTGCGACTTCCTCAGGGATCAGCAGATCGAAAACCTGACCGACTGCCGCCTGCTCAGGGTCGGTAAGCTCCACCTGGTCGATCCGCTCCCAGTTCGCCATGAGTTCGTCATATGCCGCGACGTCGGACCAGTTGCCCCGGAGCCGCCCACCAGGCACGTTCTCTTGGGCACCGGCATTATCACCGTCAAGGAATTCGACCACGTAGCGGGGCGTCTTCTTGCGCGTATCGATCTCGACGACCCTGACATGCTCCGAGACGGAGTAGTCACGCAGGCGATAGATCAGCTCTTCTCCGACATCTGGCACTGCCACTCCTCACTCTCGACCGCCTCCATTGTCTCGTGCTTCGTATCGGGAACCTGAGGCTCCCCACGTAGCTGGTCTGAGGTTTGACGGGATCGACGTCGCCCAATGTGCTCACGCTCCTTGGCCCGTAGTAGGAGGACCAGGCTGACGGGGCCGATGATGGTCAACTTCATCGAGTTCCAGATGCACAACAGGACCAGCAGGTTCAGCCATCCCGGTCCGCCTCCTTCGATGAGATCTCGGAAGACGGCTGCGGCGAGGAGGTACGGGATCGCGAGGAGCATCACAGGAACGCCCCATTTGAGGCCGTGCCTGGCGCGGATCGCATCGAGGAGCCGGTTGGTGGGCATGTAGCGGCGCAGGAAGCTGCGGGTGTGGACGCTGAGGGTCCAGAAGCACCCGGAACGAAGCCGGCGCTGTCCGATCCCGATTCGATCCCTGGGCCGCCGCATCCGGTGAACTGGAACCTGCTGACCGCCGACGAGGCCGGGGCCGAATGGCTCGAACTCGACCGGTGGGTGAACTGGCTCCGCCACACCTACGGCCTCTCTGCGAACGTCATTCCGCCGTTCTGGCACCGACACCCCGAATTGCTCTGGGAACTGTCCGCATTGCACCTGCACTGGCTGTGCGCGTATGACCCGGATCAGAACGGTTCCGCGCCGATCGGCTGGCATCGCGATTTCGTCGATGCCATGCAGCGGCTCCGCGACTGGGTCGCAGGCTCCGTCACTCGGTTGGACCGCGACCGTCCCACCCGGCAAACCGTCTGGCCCGGTGAGAAGTCTGCACCGCCGGTGGAGGATGTCGTGATCCTGGATCGGGCGGCGGACTTCGATGCGTTCGTCACCGCTGACATCGCCCAGCGCCAGGCGGCCGAAGACGCCTTCTACGCGAGTCTCGACGATGAACGCCCCAACAGCGCTTGACCACGGCGTCAACCCCGTCGAGGCCCTGTGGTGCGCGCGGGATGTGGCCGAGTTCTTAAACGTCTCCCAAGCCACGCTCTCACGCTGGCGCAGAGAGAAGATCGGGCCGCCATTCCTGCGCGTCGGTGGCCTCTCCCGCTACAACCCGGTCACCGTGCGGGCCTGGGTGACCGAGCAGGAGAACGATCGTTGCTGATCCGCGGAACCGGCGGATGCCACCGGTCGGAGTGAAGCTCACCACCGATGTCGAACGCCGCGTCGATGGGTTCCGTGCCCGCGTCCGATGGACCGACCCCTCCACTCATAAGCGCGTCGGCCGCGTCACCCACGTCCACTCGCAGGAGGAGGTGGAGGAGTTCTTCGACCAGATGCGGGCAGCGACCGAGACCGGCAACGACCCAACCGTCACCCTCACTGACTACGCCGCCTCGATCGGCGACCGGTAGCAGCGCGGCCTGGACCCGACCTCCACCGCCGAACTTTACGACACCGGGCTCCGCCTCCGTGTCCTGCCCGCGCTGGGGCATGTGCGGGTTGCGAAGATCACCGCCGGGATGATCGACCGCACCATCGACGCCTGGGAAGCCGAGCACTCAGCCTCGACGATCAAGAACTCCATCGCACCCCTCGTCCGGGTCCTCGACGAGGCAGTGCGTGATGACGTCATCTCCATCAACCCCGCCAAGCATCGTGCTCGTCGGAATCTCGGCAACAACGTCACCCACACCACAGGAGCGCTGCGTCAATACGCGCTGCCGGATCTGGCGACGCTGCGGAAGCTCGCGAAGGCGTGCGGGAAGGTGCATCAGGCGTATTCCGATCACGTCATGCTCGCCAGCCTTCTAGCCGCCCGTGGGTCGGAAGTCGCCGGCCTCCAAGTCGGTGATGTTGACTGGGAGAACCACATCGTGTGGATCAGACGCCAGCATTACCCCGGCAAAGGTGGCCTCGTCGTCAAGAAGACCAAAGGCCGCAG
The DNA here is from genome assembly GCF_040394595.1 of Microbacterium sp. Classification (GTDB taxonomy): domain Bacteria; phylum Actinomycetota; class Actinomycetes; order Actinomycetales; family Microbacteriaceae; genus Microbacterium. The sequence goes on along the minus strand of NZ_JBEBSA010000022.1, from coordinate 30,463 downwards.
AGACCGGCCCGTGCCGATGCTCGATGCGCTCGAACCGATCCTCGAACGCCTCACCCAAGACAAGTTGCCCGAAGCTCCGCTCCTGCGCGGGCCACGCGGAGGCGTACTCACCACAGCGACGGTGCGGGATGCGACTCACTGGGATGATCTCGTCGCGGGGCTCGGGTTGCCGGACCTCACCCGGCACGGTCTGCGGCACACGGGTGCGACGTGGATGGCCGACGCCGGCATCGCCCTCCATGTGCTCCAGGAGATCCTCGGGCATCAGTCGATTGAGACGACCAAGGGGTATCTCCACCCCGACCATCGACACCTCGCCGAAGCTGCGAGGCAGGCCAATCAGTTTCTCTCCAAGACCCCGCAGAGGAAGGACGCGAGCCGCCGCGACGGACCCCGCTTGTGACCGCTTCTGGACCCGCGCTCCGACCCTCTCACAGGGGCCGGAGCACCGTCGCGCCCGCGTTCTGGTGCACCTCTTGGTCACCTTTTGGTGCACTCCACGGCCGACGAGGCCGAACGGAAGTGGACCAATCGGCGAACGAGCAGAGAGGGCGGATCGGGGAAGTGGACCAGCCAGTGACCACGTCCAGATACGACGAAGCCCCGGTGAAAATTGCTTCTCACCAGGGCTTTTTGTCGGGCTGACAGGATTTGAACCTGCGACCCCTTGACCCCCAGTCAAGTGCGCTACCAAGCTGCGCCACAGCCCGTGGCAGTCCGCACCGAAGCGCGGGCAACTCCCCTAGCTTAGCCGACGCGACGGACCACTGCGAACCACCCGACCTCGCGCGTGCCGTTGTCGATGTCGGAGGCGCGGCGTACCGTGCTGGCATGGCGACCATCACCACGGAACGAGCCACCATCGCGCGGTGGGACGACGTGCAGCATTCGATCACCGGGGGCGGCGACGGCGCATCATGCCAGTGCATCTGGCCGGTGCTGCGCAACAAGGACTGGAACAGCACCACGCTCGATCAGCGTCGGGAGATGTTCCGCGACGAGATCGAGGCGGGGCCGCCACCGGGAATCGTCGCATACATCGACGGAGAGGCCGCCGGGTGGATCCGCATCGGCCCACGAACCCGCCAAACCCGGCTCGAGTACACACGCACGATCGCCGCCGCCACCTCCGAGCCGTTCGACGACGAGACCGTATGGGCGGTGACCTGTTTCGTGGTGCGTCGGGAGCACCGCGGGAAGGGGCTGAACGCCGCGCTGCTCGAGGCCGCCGTCGACTACGCCCGAGAGTCCGGCGCCCGCATCATCGAGGCCTATCCGGTCGATACCGGAGGGAGGCGCCAGCACGCGAACGAGATGTTCCACGGGATGCTCTCGACCTTCCACACCGCAGGATTCCACCAGACCGGCGAGCTCAAACCGGGGAGGCCGCTGGTCACCCTGACACTCTGATTCCCTGTATCGCGCCATACGATGGGAGGATGCCGCGACGCACTGCTGCCCGCTTCATCGCGTGGGTTCCCTACATCACCCTCGCGGTGATCCACGTCGTCGCCCTCGCCGTGCAAAGTCCCGTTGCACCGCCCACCAAGATGACGCTGATGCCGCTCCTCGCGGTGCCTGTGCTGGTCACGGCTCCCCGTATCCGCCCACGCGCGGTGCTGATCCTGCTGCTCGGCGCACTGCTCTTCTCCTGGCTCGGCGACGAGGCCGGAACACTCTTCCCCTTCGCCCCCGAGCTGCCGCTGATGCTGCTCTTCTTCGGCATCGCCCACATTGCATACATCGTGCTGTTCGCACGCCACCTTCGCGTGCGCCGCCTCCCCTGGTGGACGCTTGTCTACGCCGCCTGGTGGATCGGCATGATCGTCTTCCTCGGACCGCACACCGGACCGCTCCTCATCGGCGTCGCCCTCTACGGACTCGTCCTCGCCGGCACCGCGACCATGTCCGCCCGCTGCCACCCGATCGTCGCCGTCGGCGGTGCCTTCTTCCTGCTGAGCGACTCGATCCTCGCGTTCCGACTCTTCCTCCCCGACGCCATGCCGCAGTGGACCAGCCCCGCTGTGATGCTCACCTACACGCTCGGCCAGGGCCTCATCATCGCGGGCGCGCTCCACACCCTCCGGAAGAAGAATCAGCCATGACGGGCACCTCGGCACGTGTCGACAGCTGGCTGTGGGCGGTACGCATCTACAAGACGCGATCGGCCGCGACCACTGCATGCCGCGCAGGGCATGTCCGCGTCAACGGAGAGAAGACCAAGGCCGCGCAAGCCCTGAAGGTCGGTGACGAGCTGCGCGTGCGCATCGCCGGTTTCGATCGGATCCTCGTCGTACGGCAGCTCCTCACCAAGCGCGTCGGCGCGCCGCTCGCGGTCGCCGCCTACGAGGATCGGACGCCGCCGCGCGAGCCCGTCGCCCTCGTCGCGGTGCGGGACCGGGGCGCGGGACGCCCGACGAAGCGCGAACGCCGCGACATCGACCGACTCCGCGGACGCGAACAGCAAGACTGACCGCAGCTGGGCACTTTCGCCCTGTGCACAACTTTCGAGGCTTCTTCGCCATCCGAGATACCGTGTGCGCGTGACCCGTCCGAAACACCCTCTCCTGTTCGCCTTCGCTGCCGTGTGCGCGACGGCGACGCTCGCCGCCTGCTCACCCGCTCCGGAACCGACGCCGACGAAGACGCCGATCTTCGCCTCCGAGGAGGAGGCGTTCGAGGCGGCCGAGGCGACGTATCAGGCATACACGGACGCGACGAACGCGACCAACCTGAGCGATCCCAAGACGTTCGAGCCAGTATTCGACTGGCTGACCGGATCGGCTAAGGCTGCGGAGCAACGAAACTACAGTTTCTACTACGCGGAGGGAGTTCGAAGGTCAGGAATCACAAGCATCGATACCTTTACTCCGATCAAGTTTGAGGTCAACAAGGTGGAGGCGAAGCTATGTGCCGACGTTTCAAATGTGGATCTGATCGACAGCGGTGGCAGATCGCTTCTGCCCACAGGGCGCGCTACTCGAGTTCCAATCGGGGTCATATTCGTCGGGGCGCCAACTTCAACCGGACTTTGGATTCAATCCAATTATCGCCCTGAGGACTTCAAGTGTTGATTCTCGCTCCGCTAGTGATCTCCTTCACGATGTCGATAGTGCCATCGATATCCGCGCCTCCGGGGGACGAATCGGGCGGTCTCTCATCAGCCTGGGCTATTGATGAAGCCGGGCGGGGCGTAGATGTTTCGGGACGACAAACCCGATCGGGCGGAACTGAACATTCGCTGCCGAGTACCTCCGGCTCCCAACCCCGCAACAGCGGCCCTTCCGGTCCCGCCCGCTACATCCCGAAGTGGGACGATTCCGCCACCACTCGCTTCTCGCAGTGCTATTCCTCGTGGGATCAGTCCCGAAGCTGCTTCGATCAGGCCAACGCCCCCAGAGACCCGAAGAAGCCGACGCCGAAGACCGAGAGCCCGGCGGAAGCGCCGACGATCACACTGACAGATCTCGTGCGCTTCTCCCCCGCACCGAGCGTGTTCCGCGGGGAGCCGGACAATCTGGGCGTCGCCGGCCTTCCGATGAACCTCGTCGCGACGGCCTCCGCGCAGACGCAGCAGGGCGATCTGTTCGGCTTCCCGATCCGGGTGCGGTTCACCCCGGTCGAGTACGTGTTCGTGCACGGCGACGGAAGCACGGCGACGCACCGGCAGGGCGGAGCGACCTGGGCCGCGCTCAAGCAGGCGCCGTTCACACCGACCGCGACCAGCCACGTCTACGCCGACAGAGGGACCTACGCCGCTCGGGTCGATGTCCGCTACCGCGCGGAGATCGACCTCGGAACCGGATGGCAGCCTGTCGACGGGCTGCTGACCTCAACCGGCCCGACACAGGACGTGCGCATCTTCGAGGCGCGCACCGCCCTCGTCGCCCATACCTGCCAGGAGACGCCGCAGGCCCCTGGGTGCTGAACTAGGCGGGCGCCCCGTCCAGTTCCCGCAGCAGCCACCCGGCCGACTCCACCCGCGCGCCGATCGATACCGCCCGCGCCTGGAGCCCCCGATCGCTCGTCGCGACGATCGTCGTCGCGCCGGCACCGACCAGTCGGGTGGCCTCCGCGATGACGGCATCGTCGCCGTGTCCTTCCGCGCGGACCAGCCGCAGTCCGCCGGAGCGACCCGGCACCGCCCGGGCGGCGCCCTCGACCACGACGACGACCTCCGGATACCAGCGATCCGCCCCGAGACCCGATCCCGGCCCCGAAAGCCCGCCGCACCGCCAGGCATCCACTCGGTCGAGCAGTCGATCCGCGGCTCCCGCGCGATCCTTCCACCAGCCGTCCGGCACCGATCCGATCACGTTGGCCACGTCGATGACGACCGCCGGCCTGGTCTTCAGCAGTTCGCGCAGCCGGGGCCATGCGTCGGCGAATCCGGGATGCAGCGGCCTGGCATCGACCTCGTCGATCGGCACCCACTCCAGCGCCACGCTCTCGGGGTCGCTGATCACCGGCTCGAAGGACTCGACGACATCGGCGACGACCGTCGTGTACGACCAGATGCCCAGGTCGAGCACGCTCGAGAATCGTGCCCGCAGAGCGCCGTCCGGGATCCCGGCCTCCTCCTGCGCCTCGCGCAGTGCGCCATCGAGCGCCGACTCGCCCTGATGCCTGGCACCGCCGGGCAGGCCCCATGTGCCGCCGAAGTGGCTCCACGACACCCGATGCTGCATCAGCACCCCGCGCGCCGCGTCGACGGCGAGGATGCCCGCCGCACCGAACCGGCCCCAGTACCGCTCCCCCGACTCCGCCACGACCCAGGCATCACCCGGATCGCGCGGACCTTCCGGACGTCGCGGTTCGCCGGGCTCAGGAGGAACGATCGTCACCCTTCCAGCCTTTCACAGCTCCCCCGTCCCGGCCATGACTGCGACGGCTCATGACCGTCCCTGCCCGGAGCGGATCGCCACCGGTTTCGTGCACGTTCTGCATCCACCCCGACGCTCTGCACCCGAAACCCCACCGATCCGCATGCCGAACGTCACCCCGGGTGCAGAACGTCGCACCCGCCGGAACACCTCAGATCCAGAAGCCGCCGGAAGCGGACAAAGGGCGGATGCCGGACTCGAGCCGGCATCCGCCCTCGGATCAGAAGGCCTCAGACCCCCGCACCGGCGCGCAGACGCGACGCGGCGAGCTCTTCGGCGGCGGCGAGCGGGGTGATCCCACGCACCTCGGCGTCGTCGAGGATGCGGCGCACGGTGTCACCGATGCCCGAGACCTTCGCCATGATCTCCTCGCTCGATCCGATCTGCTTCGCCTCGAGGTCGAGGTAGATCACACCGCCGGCGTTGACCACGAAGTCCGGGGCGTAGAGGATGCCTCGTCCGGCGAGGCGCTCCGCACCGGAGTGCTCGGCGAGAGGGTTGTTCGCGGGGCCGCAGACGGCCTTCACGTCGAGGGCGTCGATGACCTCGTCGGTCAGCACGCCGCCGATGCCCGCCGGCACGAAGACGTCGCCCGCGACCAGGTGCTCGGATCCGGGCTCGACCCAGGTCGCGCCGAGGTCGGCCGCGAAGGCCTGCCGAGCGGGGTTGATGTCGGTCACCGTGAGCACGGCCCCGTCATCGGCGAGCCGCTGCGCGAGGCGTCCGCCGACCTGCCCGAGGCCCGAGATTGTGATCCGGCGCCCCGCGGCGTCCGCGGTGCCGGTCAGGCGCTCGAGCACTGCGCGCAGCGACTCGTACACGCCGAGGCTCGTGGGGCCGGCCGGCTCTCCGGAACCGCCGACCGTCGAGGGCAGACCCACGACGTGGGCGGTGCGCTCGCTCACCGTGAGCATGTCGTCGGTGGTGGAGCCGACGTCCTCCGCCGTGCGGTACGTCCCGCCGAGAAGCTCGACCGCGTCGCCGAGGTCGAGGAACGCGTCGCGGCGGCGATCCGCGTCGAGGGTCTCGCCGGGCTCCAGCCGGATCACCGACTTCCCGCCGCCGGCGTCGAGGCCCGCCGCCGCGTTCTTGAGCGTCATCGCCGCAGACAGGCGCAGCGCATCGCCGAGCGCATCGCTCCAGTGCGGGTAGGTCCACAGGCGGGCGCCGCCGAGCGCCGAGCCGAGCACCGAGGAGTGCAGCGCGACGGCCATGAACAGTCCGCTCCGCGGCCCCGTGATCACCTCCACGCGCTCGTGGGAGAAATCGGGCAGGGGCAGGGTATGCGTCATCGCGTCCTCTTTCGGCGGGCCTTGTGGGCTTGCTCTGGCGGATGCGGCGGATCGCCGTCATCCGGCTCCCATTCTGCCGCACCCCGACCGGTCGTTCAGCCTCCGGTCCGGACAGATCCGCAGCACGCGGGCTGTCCGAAGCCACAACGCGGAGTGCTCAGAGTTCGTCGAAGTGCCAGGACGCCAAGTGCTTGAGCTCCTTCGCGGCCTGCCAGGGACCGCGCTCGGGCAACGCCTCGTCCGCCCGCGGCGTCGGAGCACCTTGCGCCACGCGCCGCACCCAGGGCGTCTTCTCGAGGGAGTGGACGTGCTGCACGTCGCGTCCGCTCGCCCTCGGCTGCCCGACCAGCGTCAGCACCGAGGCGTCCGGCATCTCCGGGAACACCCCGGCGAGGAACTCGACCTTCGCATAAGGGCGGTCGCGCGTGGTCATGATCTCGTGCACGTATACGGTCACCCAGGCGTCCGGCCGTACACGCAGCGCCCACACATCGCCCTGCGCCGCGGGGCCGTCCCCGACCGATCCGACGACCCGGGAAGAGGCGGGAGTCAGCGCCCGCATCCGGGCGGAGAGGCCTCCGGGGATCGTCTCCTTCGCCGGCGGCACGAGCCTCGGGCGCGGCTCGCCCAGGTCCACCTCGGGGATGTCGAGGAAGCCGAACAGCTGCGCGAAGACGTCGTCCCTCCACCCCCGGTCGCCGACGCCGGTGTCCCACCACGCGAGCGGCGCCTGCGGTTCCACCCGCACGTTCGGCCGCTGGTCCCGCTCCCGATACGTCGTGAACCGCTCCGCCAGTCCCGGCCGCTCGGGCGGGGCCAGCACGCCGATGAGCGCCAGCGTCTCGAGGAACCCGACGGCCTCATACCGATCGAGCGGGAAGAGCTTCGCCGACCGGATCGCGGCCGCGGCGCGGGCATGCCTCGTCTGCGGAGGCAGGTCCTTGATCACCGCGCGGACGGCGCCGAGCATCCACCGGTCCGACTCCGTCGCCGACGGGCGCCCCTCCCCGGCCGCACGCAGCGCGAAGCCCGCCGCAGCGGGATCGCCGTCGAGCGGAGTCGTCCCGCTCATCCGCGACGCCCACTCCTCCACGAGCTGCCGTCGGCCGGCGCGCCATCCGCACACCGCGCACAGCTCCGCGGAGTCCTCGCTCCACGGCATCAGCTCATGCGCGGGCATCGCCCGTGCGAACAGCACGGCGGGCAGCATGCTGCGCCATGCGCCCGGCGCCGACCACAGCGACGCCGTGAACGCGTCGGCGGCCTCGTCCACGGTCCACCTCGCGGCGCCGGCCTCCAGCCGCTCGACGCACGCGGAGTGGTCCACCAGGTCGACGGCGTCCGGGTCGAGCCCCGCCGCACGCAGCCTTTCCGACAGCGGAGCGAGACCCGGCTCGCGCTCCGGCCGGAACCGGCTCATGCCGGCCTCGGCATCCCATTCGTACGGCACCCTCCTGCGGATCACCCGCCAGGCGGCGAGCAGCTCCCGAGCCTCCGGGTCGTGCGTGACGGGAAAGGTCGCGACCATGGCGAACGCTAGCGCTGCCGGCGCTCGCGCACCCGCATGTTGATGACGATCGGCGTGCCCTCGAAGTCGTACAGCTCGCGCAGCCGACGCTGGATGAAGCGACGGTACCCGGGGTCGAGGAATCCGGTCGTGAACAGCACGAATGTCGGCGGCCGGGTCGACGCCTGCGTGCCGAACAGGATGCGCGGCTGCTTGCCACCCCGCAGCGGGTGCGGATGGGCGGCGACGAGCTCGGTCAGGAAGGCGTTGAACTTGCCGGTCGGGATGCGACGGTCCCAGTTCTCCAGCGCCGTCTCCAGGGCGGGCACGAGCTTGTCGAGGTGACGTCCCGTCCTGGCCGAGATGTTCACCCTCGGCGCCCAGGCGATGTGGGCGAGGTCCTGCTCGATCTCGCGCTCGAGGTACCGGCGACGATCGATGTTCTCCATGTCGTCGTCGAAGAGCCGGTCCCACTTGTTGTATGCGATCACGAGGGCGCGCCCCGACTCGAGCACCATGTCGATGATGCGCACGTCCTGCTCGCTGATGGTCTCGGAGACGTCGAGCACGACGACCGCGACCTCGGCCTTCTCCAGTGCGGCCGAGGTGCGCAGCGAGGCGTAGAAGTCCGCCCCCTGCTGCAGATGCACGCGGCGACGGATGCCGGCGGTGTCGACCAGCCGCCACAGCTTGCCGCCGAGCTCGACGATCTCGTCCACGGGGTCGCGAGTGGTGCCGGCGAGGTCGTTGACCACGACGCGCTCCTCCCCGGCGGCCTTGTTCAGCAGCGAGGACTTGCCCACGTTCGGACGGCCGAGGATCGCGACGCGTCGGGGCCCGCCGATCTCGTGCGCAGCGACGGCCGAGACGTCGGGCAGCTTCTCCATCACGGCGTCGAGCAGGTCGGCGACCCCCCGCCCGTGGATCGCCGACACCGGATGCGGCTCGCCGAGGCCGAGGTTCCACAGGGCCGCGGCCTCGGGCTCCTGCCGCGCGTCGTCGATCTTGTTCGCGACGAGGAACACGGGCTTGCCGCTCTTGCGCAGCAGCTTCACCACGTGCTCGTCGGTCGAGGTGGCGCCGACCTTGGCGTCGACGACGAACAGCACCAGGTCGGAGAGGTCGATCGCGACCTCCGCCTGCGCAGCCACCGAGCGGTCGATGCCCCTGGCATCGGGCTCCCAGCCGCCGGTGTCGACCAGCGAGAAGCGCCGGTCCATCCACTCCGCCTTGTAGGTCACCCGGTCGCGGGTGACGCCCGGGGTGTCCTCGACGACCGCCTCGCGGCGCCCGAGGATGCGGTTCACCAGCGCGGACTTGCCGACATTCGGCCGCCCGACGATCGCGACCACCGGGAGGGCGGGGAGGTACTCGATCCCGTCCTCGCCGAGGGTCACCCCGGCGAGGAGGGCGTCGTCCTCGTCCTCCAGCTCGTAGTCCGCGAGCGACGCGCGCAGCGCGTCCGCCCGCTGGTCGGCGAGCTGCTCGTCGAGCGCCGCCATCTTCTCGGCGAGCTGGTCGGGCGCGCCTTCGTATTCCTCATCAGCCATGTCGTTCTCCTCGGCGCTCGGCGATCACCGCGAGCACCGCGGCGATCGTCTGAGCGAAATCAAGTTCGGAGGAGTCGACCACATCGACTCCGGGGGCCGCGGTGAGGAAGTCCACCACCGCGCTGTCCTTGGCATCGCGCTGATGCAGGGCGGTCGCGACGGCGGCGGCGTCCTCGCCGCTCAGCTCTGCGGCGCGGCGGGCGGCGCGCACCTCCGGCGCTGCCGTGAGCAGGATCCGCACCGGGGCGTCCGGAGCCACCACCGTGGTGATGTCGCGTCCTTCGACCACCACGGCGTCATAGGGCGCCTCGGCGACCATCCGCCGGAACGCCTCGTTCACCTGCGCGCGCACCGCGGGCACCCGCGCCACGCCGCTCACGGCCGCGGACACGCGCGGTTCGCGGATCGCCTCGGTCACGTCCACATCGCCGACGTGCACACGGCGATCGTCCGGGTCCAGCCCCTGCCGCAGCGGGAAGTCGGATGCCGCGGCGAGCACCGCCTGCTCGTCCGAGGTGTCGGCGCCGCGGTCGAGCACGTGCCAGGCCAGCGCCCGGTACGCCGCGCCCGTGTCGAGGTAGCCGTAGCCCTCGCCGCGCGCGACCGCCTTCGAGACGCTCGACTTCCCGGAGCCCGCGGGCCCGTCGATCGCGATGAACTTCGCCGCATCAGTCATTGGTGTTCCCCGCGATCCGCCAGTCACGCGCTTCGAGGCCCTCGATGGCGCCGCGCAGCGCGGCGGGCGCCACGCTGATCTCGGCGAGGCCGAACTGCGCTCCGGGCGAGTGCTCCAGACGGAGGTCCTCCACGTTCACCCCGAGCTCTCCGAGATCGGAGAAGAGGCGGGCCAGCTGACCCGAGGTGTCGTCGACCATCACGACGAGCGTCTCGAACCGGCGGTTCTGCCCGTGCTTGCCCGGCAGACGCTCCACGCCCTCGTTGCCCTGCCTGATCGCATCGGCGACCGTACGCCGTGAGCCCGGGGCGTCCGGGTCGCGTAGCGCGGCCGACACCTCACGAAGGTCCTCGGCGAGTGCATCGAGGACGTCCACCACCGGAGCGGCGTTGGCACCGAGGATCTGCACCCACAGCTCAGGGGCCGAGGCCGCGATGCGCGTGGTGTCGCGCACGCCGGGGCCGGCGAGCCGCAGGGACCCCTCGTCGGCGTCGGCGAGGCGCGCGGCGAGGAGGCTCGCCACCACCTGCGGCACATGGGAGGTGAGGGCGACCGAGCGGTCGTGCTCCTCGGGCGTCATCTCCAGGGGCATCGCGCCGACGTCGAGCGCCAGCGCCTCGACGAGTGCGAGGTCGGCGCCGCGGGTCTCCTCGTCGCGGCAGACCACCCAGGGCCGCCCGATGAAGAGGTCGGCGCGGGCCGAGATCGCTCCCCCGCGCTCCCGCCCGGCCAGCGGGTGCGAGCCGATGTAGCGCGTGAGGTCCACGCCGCGATCGCGCAGCGCACGGTAGGGCTCGAGCTTCACGCTCGCGACGTCGGTGACCACGGCCCCGGGGAAGCGCGAGAGCTCCTCCTCGATCACATCGGCGGTCACGTCCGGCGGCACGGCCACCACGATCAGGGCGGGCGCGTCGTCCTCGCGCGCAGCGCGCCCGGCGCCGTAGTCGATCGCGAGCCGGAGCTGGGCGGGCGAGGCATCGGAGAGCACGACGTCCACGCCCTTCGCGCGCAGCGCGTGTCCGATGCTGGCGCCCAGCAGCCCGGAGCCGACGACGCGCACGGTGCCGCTGAGACGCGCGGCGACGCCGCCCGCCGACTTCGCGGTGGCGTCCGTCGGTGCGTCCGAGGTGTCGCTCACTGGTTCTCCTGCATTCCGCCGTCTCGCTCAAGGCCCGCATCCGCAGGGGACTCCCCGCGCGACAGGGTCAGCAGAGCGCCGCGTTCGATTTTAGTCAGTTCCCGGCTCTGACCGGCCGGGAGCGTTCCCAGGTGCAGCGGGCCGAACTGCCGGCGCACGAGCTCGTCGACCGGATGCCCGACGGCGGCCATCATGCGGCGCACGATGCGGTTGCGGCCGGAGTGCAGCGTGAGCTCGACCATGCTGGAGCCCTGGCCGGCCCGTGAGGTGTCGAGCAGCCGCGCCTTGTCGGCCTGGATGAATCCGTCCTCGAGGTCGAAGCCGCGGGTGAGCTTCGCGATGGTCTGGGGCGTGACGATGCCGTGCACCTTCGCGATGTAGACCTTCGTCACCCCGAACGAGGGGTGCGCGAGCACATGGGCGAGTTCCCCGTCGTTGGTGAGCACGAGCAGGCCGCTCGTCTCAGCATCCAGACGGCCGACGTTGTAGAGCCGCTCGTCGTACTCCTTCGTGAAGCGACGGAGATCGGGGCGCCCGCGCTCGTCCTTCATCGAGCTGACGACTCCGGTGGGCTTGTTGAGCATCACATAGCGCTTGGAGACGTCCAGCTGGACGGCCGTGCCGTCCACGTCGACGAGGTCGCTCTCGGGATCGATGCGGGTGCCGAGCTCGGTGACCGTGCTCCCGTTCACCCGGATGCGGCCCTCGACGATGTACTGCTCGACCACCCGGCGTGAGGCGACACCGGCGTTCGCCAGCGCCTTCTGCAGGCGCACGCCCCCGGCACCGCCGTCCTTCTCCGCATCCGTCATGCCCGCTCCTCCCGCCGTTCTCCGTCTATTCGGCGCAAAGTTCCATTATCCCGTGCCGATTCCGGTACTTTGCGCCGAATAGACGCAGCGGGACGCTCATCGCGCCAGGCCCTCGTCGAAGCCGTCGGCGCCGTCGTCGAGCAGCGGGGAGATCGGCGGCAGCTCGTCGAGCGAGTTGATGCCGAGATGCTGCAGCAGCTGCTCCGTCGTGCCGTAGTTGATCGCCCCGGTCTCGGAGTCGGCGAACAGTTCCGTGATCAGGCCGCGCGCGAGGAGCGTGCGCACCACGGAGTCCACGTTGACCGCACGGATCGACGCCACCTGTCCGCGGGTCACGGGCTGCTTGTAGGCGATCACGGCGAGGGTCTCCAGGGCGGCCTGCGAGAGTCGCGCGGGCGCCTGTCCCCCCACGAAGTCGGCCACGAGGCCGTCGTGGTCCTCGCGCACGTAGAGCCGCCACCCCCCGCCGACCTCGCGCAGCTCGAAGCCGCGACGCGGTCCCTTCCCGAGCCCGTCGTAGTCCTCGACCAGGGTCTCGAGCCCCTGACGCACGGCCGGCACCGGCGACCCCACGGCCGCGGCCAGGGCGACGAGCCCGATCGGCTCGTCGACGATCAGCAGGATCGCCTCCAGACGCTCGGTGAGGGGCGTGTCGTAGACGCGCTGCTCCTCGGCGTCCTCGATCCCGGCCGTCGGCGCTTCATCGGTCATAGTCGGCTCCCAGCGTCGCGAGCATCTCGTCGGACCAGCTCTCGGCGGCCCAGCGCAGCGTCAGCTCGCCGAGCGGCTCCAGCTGCTCGAACGAGAGCGCCGCATGTCGGTACAGTTCCAGCACGGAGATGAACCGCGCCACCACGATCCCCGGCTCCGTGGATCCGGCCACCAGCTCGCGGAAGGTCAGGGTGGCGGTGCCGCGCAGCATCGTCACGACGATCGCCGCCTGCTCGCGGATGCTGACCAGCGGCGCGTGCAGATGGTCGAGCCCGACCGCGGGGATCTCCTTGGGCGCGAAGGCCAGCAGCGCGAGCGCGGCGAAGTCCTCGGGGCTGAGCGACCAGACCAGCTCAGGCGTCTTGCGGCGGTGCTTCTCGTCGAGCGGCACGGCCCGCACGTGCCGGCCCTCCTCGCGCTGCAGACAGCGGGAGAACCAGACCGAGACCTCCTTGAAGGCCCGGTACTGCAGGAGCCGGGCGAAGAGCAGGTCGCGCGCCTCGAGCAGCGCCACGGACTCCGCGTCGACGAGCTCGCCCTGCGGGAGGAGCCCCGCGACCTTCATGTCGAGCAGCGTCACCGCCACCACGAGGAACTCCGACGCCTGATCGAGCTCCTCCTCGCCGTCGAGGTCCTTGAGGTAGGCGATGAACTCGTCGGTGACCTTGCTCAGCGACACCTCGGTGATGTCGAGCTCGTGCTTGGTGATGAGGCTCAGGAGGAGGTCGAAGGGGCCGTCGAAGTTCGACAGCGACACACGGAAGCCGTGCGGATCGTCCTCGGGAGGCGTCTCGCCGTCCACCGGGTCGGAGGCCGGGGAGGACGTCGCCTCGGCATCCGGGACGACCGGGGTCTCCTCGCTAGGCGACGGCGCCACGGGCGACCAGCTCCCGCGCCAGTCGCAGGTACGCCTGTGCGGCGGCGTGCTCCGGAGCGAACTCGGTGATGGGGACCCCCGAGACCGAGGCGTCCGGGAACTTCACGGTGCGGCCGATCACGGTCTCGAGCACGTCGTCGCCGAAGGCCTCGACGACCCGCTCGAGCACCTCGCGGGAGTGCAGCGTGCGCGGGTCGTACATCGTCGCGAGCACGCCGTCGAGCGTGATCGACGGGTTCAGGCGATCACGCACCTTGTCGATGGTCTCGATGAGCAGCGCCACGCCGCGCAGCGCGAAGAACTCGCACTCCAGCGGGATGAGCACGCCGTGCGCCGCGGTGAGCGCATTGACCGTGAGCAGCCCGAGCGAGGGCTGGCAGTCGATGAGGATGACGTCGTAGTCGCCGGCGACCTGTCGGAGCACGCGAGAGAGGATCGTCTCGCGGGCGACCTCGTTGACGAGGTGCACCTCGGCCGCGGACAGGTCGATGTTCGCGGGGATCACGTCGAGGTTCTCGACCGACGAGGGCACGATGACCTCGCGCGCATCGCGCTTGGTGTCCAGCAGCAGGTCGTAGATCGTCGGGATGTCGTGGGTCTGGATTCCCAGCCCCGCCGAGAGGGCTCCCTGCGGATCGAAGTCCACGGCGAGCACCTTCCGGCCGTAGTCGGCGAGCGCCGCGGCCAGATTGATCGACGTGGTCGTCTTGCCGACCCCGCCCTTCTGGTTGCAGAGGGCGATGATCCGCGCGGGGCCGTGGGAGGTCAGCGGGGCGGGCACCGCGAAGCCGTGATAGGGACGACCGGTCGGCCCCATGGGCGTGTCGTCGCTCTTCTGCGTCTTCGCCCTGGTCTTCGCCGCTTTCTCAGCCACCGGTTCTCCTGCTCGTCGTGCCCTGTCGATTGTATCGATCCGGCCGCGACAGTCACCCCCGGCGCGCGGCGCGCTCCCGTGCTGCCGCGACGAGACCGTCGAACACCCCCGGGTCGTCGGCGGTCTCGGGATGCCACTGCACCCCGATCGCGAACCGGTCGTCCTCCGCCTCCATCGCCTGCGCCACGCCGTCGGCGTCCCGCGCGACGATCCGGTACCCGGGGTGCTCCGCCACCGCCTGGTGGTGGTGGCTCGGCACGACGAGCTCGTCCGCGAGCAGGTCCGCGACCCGGCCCGTGCCGTCCACGCTCACCTCGGTGCGGCTGTATCCGTCGGACGGCCCGGCGTGATGCGCGTGCCCGACGAGGTCCGGGAGATGCTGCACGAGCGACCCGCCCGCGGCCACGGCCATCATCTGCATCCCCCGGCAGATCCCGAGCACCGGAAGCCGCACCCGGTCCGCCTCGGCGAGCAGCCAGAGCTCCCAGGCGTCCCGGTCGTCGTACCAGATGACGACGTTCTCCTCCGGACGCTGACCGTAGCGCTCCGGATTGATGTCGGCGCCGCCGGCGATGAGCAGCCCGTCGAGTCGCGGCAGCACGGCCCGCGCAGCATCCGCGCTCGCGAGCGGCGGGAGGAGCACCGGCGCCCCTCCCGCGCGCTCGACCGACAGCGCGTAGTCGCTCGGCAGCAGGTCGGCCGGGACGTCCTTCCAGGCGCCCCAGCTCGCCGGCTGCCGGTAGGTGGTGATGCCGATGACCGGCGCCGCCGCGGGGACGGTCTCACTCAAAGTCCGCCTCCAACGGCGTGACGTAGGCGTTGGAGAGACCGCCGTCCACGAGGAAGTCCATCGCGGTGATGAAGCTCGACTCGTCGCTGCCGAGGAACGCAACCGCGTTCGCGATCTCCTCCGGCTCGGCGAACCGTCCCATCGGCACGTGCACCAGGCGGCGCGCGGCGCGCTCGGGGTCCTTGGCGAACAGCTCCTGCAGCAGCGGGGTGTTCACCGGGCCCGGGCAGAGCGCGTTCACCCGGATGCCCTTGCGTGCGAACTGCACGCCCAGCTCTCGGGTCATCGCGAGCACGCCGCCCTTCGACGCCGTGTAGGAGATCTGCGACGTCGCGGCGCCCATGATCGCGACGAACGACGCGGTGTTGATGATCGATCCGCTCCCCTGCTCGAGCATGTAGGGCAGTACCGCCTTGCAGCAGAGGTACACGCTGGTGAGGTTGACGTCCTGCACCAGGTTCCATGCGTCGATCCCCGTCTTCAGGATCGAGTCGTCGGATGCCGGCGAGATGCCCGCGTTGTTGAACGCGATGTCGATACGGCCGAAGGACTCCTTCGCGGTGCGGAAGAGGTTCTCCACCTCGGCGGCGTCGGTCACGTCCACCTTCACGAACACACCGCCGAGCTCTTCGGCGATGCGCGGGCCGTTCGCCTCGTCGAGGTCGCCGATGACGACCTTCGCGCCCTCGGCGACGAACTTCTTCGCCGTCGCCAGACCGATTCCGCTGCAGCCGCCGGTGATGACGCCGACCTTGCCCTCGAGCTTTCCCATCCTGTGTGGTGCCTTTCTGTGTCAGAGAGTGTGTGGAGTGTGCGGGCTATTCCGCGGTCGAGATGAACACGTTCTTGACCTCGGAGAACGAATCGGGCGCATCCGGTCCGAGCTCCCGGCCGAGGCCGGACTGCTTGAAGCCGCCGAACGGCGTCCAGTACCGCACCGAGGAGTGCGAGTTGACGGAGAGGTTGCCGCTGTCCACGCCCCGGGCCACCCGCAGGGCGCGGCCGATGTCGCGCGTGAAGATCGACCCGGAGAGCCCGTACTCGGTGTCGTTCGCCTTCGCGATCGCATCGGCCTCGTCACGGAACGGCATCACGGCGAGCACGGGGCCGAACAGCTCCTGCGCCCACACCGGATCGTCGGCCCCGCGGGGCAGGACCACGGTCGGGGCGAGCCAGTGGCCGGCTGCCCCGTCGGGGCTCTGGCCGCGGAAGGCGACGTCCGCACCTTCCAGATGCCTCGCCACCGCATCGCGCTGCCCCGCCGAGATCAGGGGGCCCATCTCCGCGTCCTCCGCCGAGGGGTCCTTCACGCGGAAGGCCTCGACGGCCGGCTGCAGCAGTTCCAGGAAACGGTCGTAGACGCTCTGCTGCACGAGGATCCGCGAGCGGGCGCAGCAGTCCTGTCCGGCGTTGTCGAGTCCGGCCGCCGGCGCGGTCGCCGCGGCGAGCTCGAGATCGGCGTCCTCGAAGACGATGTTCGCGTTCTTCCCGCCGAGCTCGAGCGTCAGCCGCTTCACCTGGTCCGCGCACCCGCGCATGATCCCCTTGCCGACCTCGGTCGACCCGGTGAAGCAGACCTTGCGCACCAGGGGATGCGTGACGAAGCGCTCCCCCACGATCCGCCCCTTCCCGGGGATGATCGTCAGCACGCCCTCGGGGATACCCGCCTCCTGCGCCAGCTCGCCGATGCGCATCGCCGTGAGCGGGGTGAGCTCGGCGGGCTTCAGCACCACGGTGTTGCCGGCGGCGAGTGCCGGTCCGAAGCCCCATCCGGCGATCGGCATCGGGAAGTTCCACGGCACGATGATGCCGACCACGCCGAGGGGCTCGTGGAAGGTCACGTCGAGCCCGCCGGGAACGGGGATCTGGCGTCCGAAGTGCCGTTCCGGCGAGGCGCTGTAGTAGTTCAGCACGTCGCGGACGTTGCCGGCCTCCCAGCGCGCATTGCCGATCGTGTGACCGGAGCCCACGACCTCGAGGGCGGCGAGCTCGTCGATGTGCGCGTCGATCACGGCGGCGAACGACCGCATCAGCCGCGCCCGCTCCGCCGGGGCGATCGCACGCCAGGCGGGGAACGCACGGTGCGCGCGCTCGATCGCCGCGTCCGTCTCGGCGAGATCCGCCAGGGGCACGTCGGCGACGGGGGCGCCGGTCGCGGGGTTCAGCACGGTGAAGGTGCCGCCCGCGCCGAACGCGGTGGTGGGGATCCTCATGGTCATAGCCTTTCAGAGCCTCTCGAAGCCGCGGCGCAGTTCCCAGTCGGTGACGGCCGCATCGAAGGCCTCCGTCTCCACGTCCGCGTAGTGCACGTAGTGGCGGACCACGTCCTCGCCGAAGACCTCGGCCGCGATCTCGGAGCTCGCCAGCGCCTCGCGGGCCTCGTGCATCGTGGTCGGTACCGTCGGAGCACCCGACTCGTAGGCGTTGCCGAGCGTCTCGGGCTCGAGCTCGAGCTCGTGCTCGATGCCGTACAGGCCGCCGGCGAGCATCGCGGCGAGGCCGAGGTAGGGGTTCATGTCCCCGCCCGGCAGACGGTTCTCCATGCGCGCGCCGGCGCCGCGCCCGACGAGACGGACCGCGCTGGTGCGGTTGTCGTTGCCCCAGGCGATCGCCGTCGGCGCGAAGGAGCCCTTCACGAACCTCTTGTACGAGTTGATGTTCGGCGCGTAGAACAGCGTGAAGTCGCGCATCGTCGCGAGCACGCCGGCGATGAAGCGGTCGTAGGTCACGGAGCGTCCGCCCGCACCCTCGTCCCAGAACACCAGCTCGTCGTCATCCTTCCCGCGCAGCGACATGTGGACGTGACAGGAGTTCCCCTCGCGCTGGTTCGGCTTCGCCATGAAGGTGATCGACTGCCCGTGCTGACGCGCGAGGTCCTTGGCGAACGTCTTGTAGACCGTGTGGTTGTCCGCCGTGGTCAGCACGTCGTCGTACTTGAAGGCGATCTCGTGCTGTCCGAAATTGCACTCCCCCTTGGCCGACTCCACGGTGAGCCCCGCCTGGTACATCGTGTTCCGGATGTCGCGCAGCAGCGGCTCGACGATGGTGGAGCCGAGCACGGAATAGTCCACGTTGTACCTGTTCGCCGGGACGAGGTCGCGGTATCCGCGGTCCCAGGCCTCGTCGTACGGGGTGTCGAACACCACGAACTCCAGCTCGGTGCCCGCGACCGCCTTCCACCCGTGGGATGCCGCGCGCTCGGTCTGGGCGCGGAGCATCTCCCGCGGCGAGACGCGGATGGCCTGCCCCGCCGTCGTCTTCAGGTCGCACTGGATCATCGCGCTCCCCGGACGGTGCGGCAGCAGACGGATCGTGCCGAGGTCCAGCTCGAACTCCATGTCGCCGTAGCCGGCCTCCCATGAGCTGATCTCGTATCCGTCGACGGTGTTCATGTCCACGTCGACGGCGAGCAGGTAGTTGCACCCCTCCGTGCCGTGCCCCAGCACCGAGTCGAGGAAGAACCGGCCGTGCACGAGCTTGCCCTGCAGCCGCCCCTGCATGTCGGTGAACGCGAGGATGACGGTGTCGATGTCGTCGTCGAGGATGCGCGTGCGCAGCTGCTCGACGGTGAGCATGCGGTCGTTGCGGGGAACGGAGGTGAACTGTTGCATCGGTGGTGTCTTTCGTCTCTGAGAAGGCTTCGTCCGGGTCAGGGCAGCAGGCCCTTGAGCAGGGCCGCGGTGGCGTCGCAGTGCGCGGTCATCACCGCGCGCGCCCGCTCGGCGTCGCGGGCGAGGATCGCCTCGACCACCTCGCGGTGCTCCTGCTCCGAGTGCTCGATGTTGGTCTTCAGGAAGGGGATCTCGGCGAGCAGCTGGTGGATCCGCACCTGCACGCCGCTGCAGGCCCTGGCGAGCTCGTCCGAGCCGCACACCGTGCTGATCGCGAGGTGGAACCGCGCATCGGCCTGCCGGTAGTCGGCCGGCGTCTCCGCGGCGGCCAGCTCGTCCAGGCTGGTGCGCAGCAGCTCCCGCTGTTCGACGGTGAGGTCGGTGAGTGCGGCGCGGTGTGCGGCGCCCGGCTCGATCACCGCGCGGAACACGATGAGGTCGTCGATCTCCGCGCGGCGCGGCGGATGCTGATCGGCCGGCCAGGTCTGCGCGGGCGGCTCGACGATGGTGCCCCCTCCGCGCCCTCGGGTCGTGGAGACGAGCCCGGCGGCGCGGAGGGCGCTGATGGCTTCCCGCAGGGTGGCGCGGGAGACGTTGAGCCTCTCGGCGAGCTCCCGCTCGCCGGGGAGCTTCGTCCCCACGCGGAAGATCCCGAGCTGGATCGCCGATCCGAGCTGTTCGACGCATGACTCGAAGGCCATGTGCCCGCGCACCGGATGCAGCGCGGCATCCACCAGAGGGGAATCCATCACGTCGTTCATGTCACTCTTCCAGCAGCGTCTCCGCCGACTTCGTGAGGTGCTCGGCCTCGGCCTGGCTCATGAAGTCGCGCTTCCCGTAGGCGTACCAGAGCACGATCGAGAGGATCGCGACCACCACCACGGCGATCGGGGCGTAGTTGAACGTGTCCACCGTGATCGGGGTGACCGGGGGCAGCACGAACAGGATGACGATGAAGACCACCCATACCACCGCGATCCAGCCGATCAGCGCGCTCCACTTGCCCAGGTTCCACGGGCCGGGCTTGAAGTCCTTGTTCAGGCGCCGCAGGAAGACCGGCGTGACGTAGCCGATGTAGAGGCCGATGACCGCGATCGAGGTGACGGCGGCGTAGGCGGTGGCGTTGAACAGTGCGGGCACGGTCAGGAGGATCGAGAGCGCGACGCACAGCCAGATCGAGTTGGTGGGCGTGCCCGTGCGCTTGTTCACCTGCGCCCAGAGGCGGGAGCCGGGGATCGCATTGTCGCGGGAGAACGCGTAGCTCATCCGCGAGTTCGCCGTCACCGAGGCCATGCCGCAGAAGAACTGGGCGCCGCAGACGATGAAGAGTAGGAACTTCGCGACGTCGGGGTTGTTCAGCGCATCCATGAAGATCTGCGCGGGGCCCGAACCGAGGTCGGTGCCGACGATCTTCGAGAGCCCCTCCTCGCTGCCGTCCTGGATCGCCGCGACGATCGTGTACAGCAGGATCCAGCCGCCGATGATCGAGATCAGCACGCTCATCACGATGCCCTTCGGCGCCGCGGTGGAGGCGTTCTTGGTCTCCTCGGCGACGTGCGCCGAGGCGTCGTACCCGGTGTAGGTGTACTGCGCCATGAGCAGGCCCATGAGGAACACGTAGGGGCCGAACGACCATCCCGTCTCGTTGTGGAAGGCGGTGAACGACCAGGCGATGTCCTGGTGCTTGGTCGGGATGATCCACAGCACGCCGACGATGATCGCGACGCCCACGATGTGCCACCAGGCGGAGACCGTCGAGAGCAGGCTGACGAGATTGACGCCGAAGGTGTTGAGCAGTCCGTGGACGACGATCAGCACGACGAAGAGGAGGAAGGTGTTCAGCGAGGTGACCTCGACGCCCCACATGAGGTTGGCGAAGGCCATCATCGTGGCGGCGGCGCCGTAGTCGATCGCCGCGGTCACGGCGACCTCGCCCAGGAAGTTGTACCAGCCGACGAACCACGCCCACTGGCGCTTGTTCTTCTTGGCCAGGCGCCCCGCCCAGAAGTACAGTCCTCCCGCCGTGGGGTACCGCGAGCAGACCTCCGCCATCGCGAGAGCGACGCACAGCACGAACACGCCGACGAGCGGCCATCCGATGTTGATCGCCATGGGGCCGCCGGACTTCAGCGCGATGTTGAAGGAGGTGATGCAGCCCGCCAGGATCGAGATGATCGAGAACGAGACCGCGAAGTTGGAGAAGCCCGACATCCCGCGGTGGAGCTCCTGTTTGTAGCCGAGTTCGGCCAGTGCTGCGGCGTCGTCGTCGATCGGGTGCGAGTCCGGCGCCTTTGTCGTTTCGCTCATGGAAGTGCTACCTGCTTTCATCGAAGGGAGCGTTTGGAGCGATTCTGGCGGCGCCGGGGCTTTGATGTCAATGGTCTGACTTCAAACCTTTGAGGTCGAGCTCACCCGGGCTGTCCGGAGGCCGCGGTCAGCGGGCCCGCGGATGGGAGGTCGCGTAGACGTCCCGGAGGGTGTCGACCGACACGTGGGTGTAGATCTGCGTCGTCGCCACGGAGGCGTGCCCCAGGAGCTCCTGCACGACACGCACGTCCGCGCCGCCCTGCAGCAGGTGGGTCGCGAACGAGTGCCGTAGGGTGTGCGGCGACACGTCGGCGGTGATCTGCGCGCGCTCGGCGGCCGCGCGGATGACGAGCCAGGCGCTCTGGCGCGAGAGCGGGGCGCCCCGCGCGCCGAGGAACAGGCGCGCCGAGGCCCTCCCCTTCGCCGCGAGAGCCGGGCGAACGCGGGTGAGGTACGCGTCGACGGCCGCGCGCGCATAGGAGCCCACCGGCACGACCCGTTCCTTGTCGCCCTTTCCCCGTAGCCGCAGCACGTCGCCGTGCGAGAGGTCGTCCACGTCGAGGGCCACCGCCTCGGAGACGCGCGCGCCGGTCGCGTACATCAACTCGAGGAGGGCGCGGTCCCGGATGCCGATCGGCTCCTCGGCGCTCGGCGCGGAGAGCAGCCGCTCCACCTGGTCGATCGTCAGCGCCTTCGGCAGTCGACGGGGCATCTTCGGGGGACGGATGCGGCCCGTCGGATCGTCGTGCTCGATGTCCTCTCGCGCGAGGAACCGATGCCATCCGCGCACCGAGGACTGCAGCCGGGCGAGGCTCGTCGCTGCGGGGACGGGTTCGGCGCCGGCGCGATCCGCGATGAACGCCTGCACGACCGCCGGGGTGATCTCGCCGGTGTCGTCGAGTCCCTGCGCGCCGAGCCACTGCCGATAGGCGGTCAGATCACGGCGATAGGCGCCGACCGTGTGCGCCGAGAGGCCGCGCTCGATCGTGACGTGCCGCAGATAGGCGTCGATCGCCCGGTCGAGCTGCACGGTCAGCCCCGCAGCAGGCGCTCCGCCGCGAGCACTCCGATCGACAGGATGCCGTTGTGCATCCTCCCGGCGAGCACGGCTTCGACGGCGTCCGGCAGCGGCACCCATTCGACGCGGATGTCCGCCTCCTCGTCCTCCCGCGCGTGCGCGTCCGGCGCCGGGGCGACGCCGGTGGCGAGGAAGACCTGGATCATCTCGGAGTTGCCGCCCGGGGTGGTCCAGGTCGATACCAGCGGGCGCCATTCGCGGGCGACCAGATCCGCTTCCTCCGCGAGCTCGCGCTGCGCGGCTGCGAGGGGCTCCTCCCCCGCGACGTCCCGCAGCCCCGCCGGAAGCTCCCAGTCGCGGTGACGGATCGGATGCCGGTACTGCTGGATGAGCAGCACCCGCCCTTCGTCGTCGATGGCGACCACGGCCACAGCTCCGGTGTGCGCGACGTACTCGCGCACGATCTCGCCGTCGCCGTACCGCACCCGGTCACGACGCACGTCCCAGACGTATCCGTCGTAGACGACGTCGCTCTGCAGCACCTCCGGCTCGAACGGCTCGTCGTGCAGGAGATCCGTCATGGCGTCTCCGCTCAGTCCTCGTCGCCGAACAGCTCGCTGGCCCGGTGGCGCTCGATGGCCGCGCCGATGAGCCCGCGGAACAGCGGGTGCGGGGAGGTCGGACGGGAGCGGAGCTCGGGGTGCGCCTGCGTGGCGATGTAGAACGGGTGCACGTCGCGGGGCAGCTCGACGTACTCGACCAGGTCGAGCTCGGGGTTGAGCCCCGAGAAGACCATGCCGGCGTCGGCCAGCCGCCCGCGATAGGCGTTGTTGACCTCGTAGCGGTGACGGTGGCGCTCGGAGGCCTCGGTCGCGCCGTACAGTTCGGCGGCGAGCGATCCCTCCGCGAGCGCGGCCTTGTACAGTCCGAGGCGCATCGTGCCGCCCAGGTCGCCGCCGTCGAGGATCTCGACCTGCTCGGCCATGGTCGCGATGACCGGCTCCGCGGTCTCGGGGTCGAACTCGCTCGACGACGCACCCTCGATGCCCGCGACGTGGCGGGCGTACTCGATCACCATGCACTGCAGGCCGAGGCACAGACCGAGCGCCGGGATGCCCTGCTCACGGGCGAAGCGCAGCGCCCCGAGCTTGCCCTCGATGCCGCGGATGCCGAAGCCGCCGGGCACGCAGATGCCGTCGAGGTCGCCGAGCGCCTTGGCGGCGCCCTCCGGGGTCTCGCAGTCGTCGGAGGGGATCCAGCGGATGTTCACGTGCGCCTCATGGGCGAAGCCGCCCGCGCGGAGCGCCTCGGTCACCGACAGATAGGCGTCGGGCAGGTCGATGTACTTGCCGACCAGGCCGATGGTCACCTCGTGCTTGGGGTTGTGCACCGCCTGGAGCACCTTCTGCCAGCGCGACCAGTCCACCTCCGCGGCCTGCAGACCGAGCCGGCGGACGATGTAGGAGTCCAGTCCCTGCTCGTTCAGGGTCGACGGGATGTCGTAGATGCTCGGGAGGTCGACGGTGTTGATCACGCCTTCCGCGTCGACGTCGCACATCAGCGCGATCTTGTTGCGGTTGCTCTCGCTCACCGGGCGGTCGCTGCGCAGCACGAGCGCGTCGGGCTGGATGCCCACCTGGCGCAGGGCGGCGACGGAGTGCTGGGTCGGCTTGGTCTTCTGCTCCCCCGACGCGCCCATGAACGGGACGAGCGAGACGTGCACGAAGAACACGCTGTCGCGGCCCAGCTCGTGGCGCAGCTGGCGGGCCGCCTCGAGGAACGGCTGCGACTCGATGTCGCCGACCGTGCCGCCGACCTCGGTGATGATCACGTCGGGCCGGGGCTCCTCGGTGGCCTGCAGACGCATGCGGCGCTTGATCTCATCGGTGATGTGCGGGATGACCTGCACGGTGTCGCCGAGGTACTCCCCGCGCCGCTCGCGGGCGATCACCTGGGAGTAGATCTGCCCCGTGGTGACGTTCGCCGCCTGCGACAGGTTGATGTCGAGGAAGCGCTCGTAGTGCCCGATGTCGAGGTCGGTCTCCGCACCGTCGTCGGTCACGAAGACCTCGCCGTGCTGGAACGGGTTCATCGTGCCCGGGTCGACGTTCAGGTACGGATCGAGCTTCTGCATCACGACACGCAGACCACGCGCGGTGAGCAGATTGCCCAGGCTGGCGGCGGTGAGGCCCTTGCCCAAAGAGGAGACGACACCGCCCGTCACGAAGATGTGCTTCGTGGTCGAAGGAGTGTCGTCTGTCCGCGCGGCTGAAGTCTGCATCACGGGCTTTTATCCTATCAGGTCGTCCCGGCCGCGAGGCCGAGGAGTTCACGGGCATGGGTGAGCGCGGCGTCGGAGTCGGCCAGTCCGGAGAGCAGCCGCGCCATCTCCGCCTCGCGCTCGGCTCCGTCGAGCCTGCGCACGCTCGAGGCGGTCACCGCTCCGTCATTGGCCTTGACGACGGAGAGGTGGTTGCCCGCGAAGGCGGCCACCTGGGCGAGATGGGTCACGGCGATCACCTGCGAGGTCTCCGCGAGCCGCGCGAGGCGGCGGCCCACCTCGATCGCGGCGGCGCCGCCGATCCCTGCATCCACCTCGTCGAACACGAAGGTCGGCACCGGGTCGACCGCGGCGATCACGACCTCGATCGCCAGCATCACCCGGGAGAGCTCTCCCCCGGATGCCCCTCGGGACACCGATCGCGGCTCCGCGCCCGGGTGCGGTGCGAGGAGGATCGCGACGTCGTCGCCGCCGTGCGCGGCCTCCGCACCCGGCGACACCTGCACGAACAGCCGCGCATCGGGCATCGCGAGGGCATGGAGCTCCTCAGTGACGGCGGCGGAGAGGCGCTCCGCCGCCGCGGTGCGTGCGGCGGTCAACGCGGCGGACGCCTCGTCCAGCTGTTCCCGCGCGACCACGGCCTCGGCCTGCAACCGTTCGATGCGGTCGCCGTCGTCGTCCAGCTCGGCGAGCCGTGCGGAGCCCGACTGCCAGAGCGCGAGGGCGTCGTCGAGGGAGCCGTGCTGCCGGGCGAGCATGCCCAGCGCGGCCCGGCGCTCCTCCACTGCTGCGAGCTCATGGGGGCCGGACTCGTCGAGGTCGGCGAGATAGCCCGAGAGCTGCACGGCGAGATCCGCCGCACGGTAGCCGAGGTCGTTCAGCGCCTCGGCGATGTCCGAGAGCCGCGGGTCGCTCCCGCGCTCCAACGATCGGCGGGCATCGGCGAGGAGCCCGGCGACGTCGATCCCGTCCTCTTCGCTCGACAGGGCCTCGCGGGCGACCGAGGCGGCGAGGCGCAGGTCTTCGGCGTTGGCGAGTCGCTCGGCGCGCTCGTTCAGCTCGCGGTCCTCACCGGGCTGAGGATCCAGCGCCTCGATCTGCGCGAGGTCTTCGCGCAGCCGCGCGGCCTCCTCGGCGCGGCGGTCGCGGTTGCCGATGAGATCCGTGATCTCGCCGTCGAGCACCCGCCACCGGGTGAAGGCCGCCGTGTAGGCGGAGAGGGCACGGGCGATGGGCGGGCCGCCGAAGCGGTCGAGGGCGTCGCGCTGGGCGGCGGCCGACCGCAGCCGCAGCTGCTCCGACTGCCCGTGCACCACCACCAGCTCCTCCGCCAGGGAGGACAGCACCCCGGCCGGCGCCGCGTGCCCGCCGACCGAGGCCCGGCTGCGGCCCTCGGCGGAGAGGCTGCGGGAGACGTACAGCTCGGCGGACTCCCCCGCCGGTTCGAGGTCTCCACCGGCATCCGCGACGATCTCCGCCACGGCGCCCTCGGGCGGCACGATCCACACGCCCGCGACGGAGGCCTGCGCAGCGCCCGCGCGCACAGCGCCGGAGTCCGCCCGCGCGCCGAGCAGCAGCCCGAGGCCGGTGACGACCATCGTCTTGCCCGCGCCGGTCTCTCCGGTGATGGCCGTGAACCCGGGCCCGAGCGGCAGCACCGCGTCGTCGATTACGCCGAGACCGCGGATCCGCATCTCCTCGATCATGCGACCGGTCCGCTCATGCGCCCGCACCCCGCCATCCGGCGACCGGCAGCTGGAACTTGCGCACCAGGCGATCGGTGAAGGCGATCGGATGCAGCCGTGCCAGGCGGACGGGTCGCGACGAGCGCCGCACCACCACCCGCGCTCCGGCCGGGAGCTCGTGCGAGCGCCGCCCGTCGCACCAGAGGATGCCGGTGCCGGAGGTCTGCTCGAGCATCTCGATCGCGACCGCCGAGTCAGGGCCGATCACCAGGGGCTTGGCGAAGAGGGCGTGGGCGGACAGCGGGACGACCGCGATCG
This sequence comes from Microbacterium sp., assembly GCF_040394595.1. Taxonomy (GTDB): domain Bacteria; phylum Actinomycetota; class Actinomycetes; order Actinomycetales; family Microbacteriaceae; genus Microbacterium. Next base: position 4,133 of record NZ_JBEBSA010000022.1, on the reverse strand, counting down.
CCTCGACGCCGGGCCAGATGACCGGGCCGCCGGCCGAGAAGTTGTACGCCGTCGATCCGGTCGGGGTGGACACGACCATCCCGTCGCAGCCGAAGCTCGACAGCGGGCGGCCGTCGATCTCGATGACCACCTCGATCATGCGTTCGCGGCTGGCCTTCTCGACAGTCGCCTCGTTCAGCGCCCAGGTCTCGTAGACGACCTCGCCCTGCTTGTCCTTGACGCGGATGGAGAGGGCGAGCCGCTCCTCGACCTCGTAGTCGCGGGCGATCACGCGGCGCACCGCATCGTCCATGTCGTCGCGCTCGATCTCGGCGAGGAACCCGACGTGTCCCATGTTGATCCCGAGCACCGGGGCGCCCGATCCGCGGACGAGCTCGGCGGCGCGGAGGATCGTGCCGTCTCCGCCGAGCACGATCGCGAGCTCCAGCTCGTCCGCCTCGACCCCCTGTCCGAGCACGGCGACATCGGAGAAGCGGCCATCGGCGGCGACGAGGTCGTCGCGGTCGTCGACGGGCAGCACGGGACGCGCACCCGCCTCGCGGAGTGCATCGATCACCCGCAGCGCCGCGGCGACCGTGTCGTCTCGGCGCGCGTGGGCGACGACCAGGATGTTTCGCTCGTTCATCGTCCTCCTGCCAGTTCCGCGATGCGCTCCGTCCATTGTGTCGGATCGTCCTCTGCGCCGGGTACGAGGTGCATGAGGTACTCCGCGTTGCCGTGCGTGCCGAGGATCGGGGACGGCAGGATGCCGCGCAGCCCGAGCCCCGTGTCCCAGGCGCTCCACGCCGTGCGCTCGACGGCGTCGACGCGGGTGGCGGGATCCGTGACCAGCCCGCCGCGCACGGCGGTGCGACCGACCTCGAACTGCGGCTTGACCAGCAGCACCACATCGGACCCTTCGTGCGCGACGTCCGCGACGGCGGGGAGGACGTGCTCGAGGGAGATGAAGGACAGGTCACCTGTGATCAGGTCGGGGGCCGACTGCTCGCCGGTCGCCGCCGCCAGGTTCTCCGGCGTCATGTACCGCACGTTGAACCCTTCGACGGAGATCACGCCCTCGTCGAGGGCGACCGTCGGGGCGAGCTGTCCGTGCCCGACGTCGACGGCGAGCACCCGGCGGGCTCCCCGTTCGCGGAGCACCTGTGTGAAGCCACCGGTCGACGCCCCCATGTCGAGGGCGAGTCGGCCCGCCGCGGCGATCCCGAATCCGTCGAGAGCCGCGATGAGCTTGTGGGCGCCGCGGCTGACGTAGGCATCGGCGCCGTCGACGCTGAGCTCGTCGGAGTCGGCGACCGGCGTCGACGCCTTGACCACCGGACGTCCGCCAATCCGGACGCGCCCCTCCGCGATGAGCGTCGCGGCATGCGAGCGGGAGCGTGCCAGACCCCGGGCGGCCAGCGCGGCGTCGAGGCGCGTCACCGCGATCCCGCAGCGTGCTCGTCGCGGGAGTCGGTCCGGGGCGTGCTGTCGAGGCGCTTCATCAGCTCGCCGTGCAGCGCGGAATAGGCGTCCGCGCGGTCGGCGAGGGGCTGCCCCTCGATGAGTCGCAGACGGCTCCACAGCGCGTCGGTCGGCTCCTCCGGCCGGTGCGGCTCCTGCGTGGCGTCCATCGTCCCAGCCTAACGCCGGGCGCCGACGTCGCGCGGGTGCCGCCCCGGCCTGTGGAGGACTGCGCGCTCAGGGCCGGTGGAAGGGGTCGGCGTAGAGCCGCTCCGGCACTTCGAAGACATAGATCGCGGCGCCCGTCGCCCAGATCGCCGCCGCTCCGGCACGCAGCAGATCGATCTGCGAGGAGCCCTCGGCGAGGATCTCGACGTCGGCGCCGACGACTCGCACCGCGGCGCCGTTCACCGTGAAGACGCCGTCCTTCTGGACGGTCTGCGGATAGGGCTCGTGCAGTTCCCGGAGGTCGCCGAGGATGTAGGTCGGGCGCGAACCCTGAGGGGCGGCGAGGACGTGCTTCGGCCGGTCGATCCCCGTGAGCACCAGGGCCGAATCGATGCCGGCGCGATTCGCCCCCATGATGTCGGTGTCGAGCCGGTCGCCGATGAAGAGCGCGCTCGTCGCGCCGAACCGCGCGATCGCCTCCTCGAAGATCGGCGTCTCCGGCTTCCCGGCCACCGTCGCCAGCCGCCCGATCGCCGTGTGCACGGCGGACACGAGCGTGCCGTTCCCCGGTGCCACGCCCCGTTCCCTCGGGATCGTCCAGTCGGTGTTGGTGGCGATCCAGGGGATGCCGCCGTCCTCCTCCGGTACCTTCAGGGCGAAGGCTGCCTCGGCGAGGTCCGTCCAGGCGACCTCGGGGGCGAACCCCTGTACGACAGCGCTCGGGGCGTCTTCGGCGCTGCGGGTGACGGTGTAGCCCGCCTTCTCCACCTCTACCACGAGGCCTTCGCCGCCCACGACGAGGATCGTCGCCGGTGCCGGCACCAGGGTCGAGAGCAGCCGCATCGCCGCCTGCGGGCTGGTCACCACGTCGCCCGCCTGCACGTCGAGGCCGAGTTCGCGGAGGTGGGCCGCCACGGAGGCGTCCGTGCGGGCCGCATTGTTGGTGATGTAGCCGAGGCGCAGCTGCTCCCCGGCCCGGTTCAGGCTGTCGATCGCGTAGGGCAGCGGGCCGGGGCCCGCATAGACCACACCGTCGAGATCGGCGAGGATCGCATCGCGCCCGGCGATCGGTGTCGGCGCGGCCGCGTTCCGGCGGAACAGCGCCATCACTCGGCGCGTCCGGCGTCGGGGGCGGCGGGCCCCTCACCTTCCGGCTCGACACCGATCCCCTCGGCGTCGCCGTCCTCCCCCGCGTCGGCGTCGTTCTCTTCGGCGCCGGGCGCGTCGGCGTCTTCGTCATCCGCATCGGAGGAATCCGCGTCCGCTGTGGCGTCCTCGGTCTCGGCATCGTCTTCGGAGCCGTCGGCGTCCTCGTCGTCGAAGCTCTCGATCAGCCCGTCCTCCACGATGAGCTCATCGTGCTCGGCCGCCGTGGCGCCCAGCGCCTCCGCTGCCACCTCCGCACGCTCGTGCCAGAACGCCGCCTCGTCGGAACGGCCGAGGTCTTCGAGAACCGCGGCGCGCGCGGCGAAGAGCGCAGGGCTCCAGTCGAAGGCGCGGTCGGGGTCCAGCTCCGGGATCTCGAGCTCGCCGAGCGCCAGCTCGGTCTCGCCGCGGTCGAGGCGTGCTCCGGACATCGCGATCGCGAGAGCCACGCGCACGTCGACAGGCAGGGCCGATCGATCGACGGCACGCCCCTCCTCGAGGGCACGGTCGGGGCGCCCGACTCCGCGCTCGCTGTCGACGAGCAGGGCTATCTGGTCGTCCTTCCCGGAGATGCGGCGATAGGTGCGCAGCTCGCGCAGCGCGAGCGCGAAGTCCCCGACGCCGTACGCGGTGATGGCGAGCGTCTCGCGGACGATCGCGATGCGCCCCGCGTGACGCGACGCGGCCAGCGCATGCTCGTGCGCGAGGGCCGGATCGTCGTCGATGAGGTCCGCGGCCATCGCGAGATGACGGGCGACGCGCTCGGCGTTCTCCTTCGAGAGCGTCTTCAGCTCATTGCGGGCCGCGGGGTGGAGGTCGCGAGGCGTGACCTCGTCCGGAAGCGCCGGATCCTGGATGCGCGGCCGGACCGGAGCGAACTCGTTGTACGGACGGTCGGACCCTCCACGCTGCGGACGCCCACGGTCGCCGGAGCGGCCGCGATCGTCACGGTAGGGGCGGTCCCCGCGGTCGTCGCCGAAGGAACGACGGTCCCTGCCTTCACGACTGCCAGAGGAGCGACGCGCGCCAGAGTCGTTCCGGTCGCGGTACGGGCGGTCTCCGCCCTGCGGACGACGCTCACCGGAGGAATTGCGGTCGCGGTACGGGCGGTCGCCACGGTCGTTGCCGTAGGGCCGGCGCTCACCGCCGTCACGGTCACCATAAGGACGACGCTCGCCGGAGGAGTTCCGGTCGCGGTACGGGCGGTCTCCGCCCTGCGGACGACGCTCACCGGAGGAATTGCGGTCGCGGTACGGGCGGTCGCCACGGTCGTTGCCGTAGGGCCGGCGCTCACCGCCGTCACGGTCACCATAAGGACGACGCTCGCCGGAGGAGTTCCGGTCGCGGTACGGGCGGTCTCCGCCCTGCGGACGACGCTC
>NZ_JBEBSA010000021.1:0-43691 GCF_040394595.1 Microbacterium sp. | reverse complement strand
CGGGACTTTGTGACGAATAGACGGACCGGACGGGACGCCCCGCGGATGCAGAACCGGACGGGACGCCCCGCGGATGCAGAACCCCACCGGACGGGGCTGCCCCCGAAGGCGCAGGCTAGAGCCCGAGGGCGTGCGCGGCGGACTGCGCACGGCTCACGAGCTCGGCCCGCTGCTCGGCCACCCGCACCGGGGCCGTGCCGCCGACGCCGGTGCGCGAGGCGACGGAGCCCTCGATCGAGAGCACCTCGCGCACCTCGGGGACGAGATGCTCGGACACCGTGAGCAGCAGCTCGTCCGAGGCGGCCTCGAGACCGATCCCGCGCTCCTCACAGGCGCGCACCAGCGCACCCGAGATCTCGTGCGCATCCCGGAACGGCACGCGCCGCTTGACCAGCCACTCGGCCACGTCCGTCGCGAGGGAGAAGCCCTCCGGCGCGAGCGCGGCCATCCGCTCGGTGTCGAACCGCAGGGTCGCGATCATCCCGGCGAACGCCGGCAGCACGACCTCGAGCGTCGCGACCGAGTCGAAGACCGGCTCCTTGTCCTCCTGCAGGTCGCGGTTGTAGGCCAGGGGCAGTGCCTTGAGCGTCGCGAGCAGTCCGGAGAGGTTGCCGATCAGCCGCCCCGACTTCCCGCGCGCGAGCTCGGCGATGTCGGGGTTCTTCTTCTGCGGCATGATGCTCGACCCGGTCGAGTAGGAGTCGTCCAGGGTGACGAAGCCGAACTCGCGGGTGTTCCAGAGGATGACCTCCTCCGAGAGACGGGACAGGTCGATGCCGATCATCGCGGCGACGAAGGCGAACTCCGCCACGACGTCGCGGGCCGCGGTGCCGTCGAGGGAGTTCTCCGCCGGGCGGTCGAGACCCAGCTCGGTCGCGACCAGGGCGGGGTCGAGTCCCAGCGTCGACCCTGCGAGGGCGCCGCCGCCATAGGGAGAGACACCCGCGCGGACACGCCAGTCCGCCAGGCGCTCCAGCTCGCGGACCAGCGGCCACGCGTGCGCCTGGAGATGGTGCGCCAGCAGCACGGGCTGCGCGTGCTGCAGATGCGTGCGGCCGGGCAGGATCGCCTCCGGGTGGGCCTCGGCCTGTGCCACCAGCGCGTCGATCACCCGCAGGATGCCCCGCGCGACGACCTTGGCGTGGTCGATGAGGTACATGCGCACCAGAGTCGCGATCTGGTCGTTGCGGCTGCGCCCCGCCCGCAGGCGTCCGCCCAGTTCCGCGCCGACCTCAGCGATGAGCGCCTTCTCCAGTGCGCCGTGCACGTCCTCGTCGCCGGGGTCCGGCAGGAGCGCGCCGTCGGCGATCCGCGCGGCCAGGGCGTCGAGCCCTTCGTGCATCCGCGCCGCCTCGTCGGCCTCCAGGTACCCCGCGGCCTCGAGCGCCTTCGCGTGCGCATGCGAGCCGGCGATGTCGTAGGGCGCGAGGATCCAGTCGAAGTGCGTCGACCGGCTCAGCTCCGCAAGCTCCGGCGAGGGACCCCCGGCGAATCGGGCGCCCCAGAGCGCGCCCTCATTGGTCCCGTGCGCGCCGGTCACCGGGCGTCCTGCTTCCCGAGCAGCCAGACCAGGAGGGCCTTCTGCGCGTGCAGCCGGTTCTCGGCCTCGTCCCACACCACGCTCTGCGGTCCGTCGATCACCTCGGAGTCGACCTCGTACCCGCGGTCCGCGGGCAGGCAGTGGATGAAGATCGCCTCCGGGTCGGCGAGGCCCATGATCTCGGTGGTCACCTTGTAGCCGCCGAGCTCGCGAAGACGGAGGATCTTCTCCTCCTCCTTGCCCATCGAGACCCAGGTGTCGGTGACGACGACGTCGGCGCCGAGGGCCGCCTCCCGCGGATCGGTCAGGAGGGTGATCGAGCCGCCCGTCTCCGCCGCACGGCGCTCTGCGTCCGCGACCACGTCGGGACGCGGCGCATAGGCCTCCGGCGCCGCGATCCGCACATGCATCCCGGCGGTGACCCCGGCGAGCACGTAGGAGTGCGCCATGTTGCTGCGGCCGTCACCGAAGAACGTCAGCGTGAGCCCCGCGAGCTCGCCCTTGTGCTCGCGGATCGTGAGCAGGTCGGCGAGCAGCTGGCAGGGGTGGAAGTCGTCGGACAGCGCGTTGATCACGGGGACGCGCGTGCCCGCGGCCATCTCCTCCAGGCCGTGCTGCGCGTAGGTGCGCCACACGATCGCGGCGACCTGGCGCTCCAGCACGCGCGCGGTGTCGGAGGGGGTCTCCTTGCCGCCGAGCTGGCTGTTCGCGGTGGAGATGATGAGCGGGGAGCCGCCCAGATCGGCGATGCCGACCGCGAACGAGACGCGGGTGCGGGTCGACGACTTGTCGAAGATCACCGCGACGGTCTGCGGGCCGGCCAGGGCCTTGTTCGCCCAGCGGTCCTTCTTCAGCTCGATGGCGAGATCGAGGATCTCGGCCTGCTCGATGGGGCTCAGGTCGTCGTCGCGCAGCAGATGGCGGGTCACTTCTGCTCCTCCGGGTCGGTCGTGGTGGGGGTGGATGCGGCGACGGCGCTCAGCGCCGCGCCGAACAGGGTGAGGAACTCCGCCACCTCGGCATCGCCGATCGTGTAGGCGGGGGCGATCCGGATGACGTCCTCGGTCGGGGCGTTGACGATGAGCCCCCGCTCCTGAGCGGCCGCGCGGACCTCCCCGGCGACCGGGGCGGACAGCGTGATGCCGATGAGGAGACCGGCTCCCCTGGTTCCGCTGACGAGAGGAAGCGACTCGACGCCCGCGCGGAGCTCAGTGCCGCGGGCACGGACGTTCGCGAGCAGATCGGCGTCCTCGATGTGACCGAGCACCGCGTTGGCCACCGCGCTCGCGAGCGGGTTGCCCCCGAACGTGGAGTTGTGCGTGCCGGGATAGAACAGGTCGCTCGCTGCGCCGAAGGTGATCATCGCGCCGAGCGGGAAGCCGCCGCCGATGCTCTTCGCGAGGGTCACCGCGTCGGGCTCGACGCCGGCGCCCTGGAACGCGAACCACTCACCGGTGCGGCCCGATCCGGTCTGCACCTCGTCGAGGATCAGCAGCGCGTCGTGCGCCCTGGTCAGCTCGCGGGCCGTGGCGAGGAAGCCGTCCGGCATCGGGACGACGCCCGCCTCGCCCTGGATCGGTTCGACGATCATTGCCGCGACGGTGCCGTCGAAGGCCGCCTCGAGGGCGTCCGTCGACCGTGCGACCGTGCGCACGTCCGGCAAGGCCGGCTGGAACGGATCGCGGTACGCCGCCTTGGGGGTGAGGGAGAGCGTGCCCATGGTGCGGCCGTGGAAGGCGCCCTCGACCACGAGGATCGTGGTGCGCCCGCTCCGGTTGCCGTGCAGGCGGGCGAGCTTGATCGCGGTCTCGTTGGCCTCGGCGCCGGAGTTCGCGAGGAACACACGGCCCTGCTCCCCCGTGCCGGCGAGGCGCTTCAGCCGTGCGGCCAGCTCCAGCTGTCCCGGGCTCGCGAAGTAGTTCGAGACGTGGCTGAGGGTCGCCGCCTGGCGCGAGACCGCGTCGACGAACACGGGGTGGGCGTGTCCGAGGCAGTTCACGGCGATGCCGCCGAGGAAGTCGAGGTAGCGCGCGCCCTCGTCGTCCCAGACCGCCGACCCCTCGCCGCGGGTGAGGAGCGCGAGACGGCCGCCGAGGCTCATCAGATCGCGCGATGCGTCATCCTGCCAGTGCGTCATCCTCTGACGACCTCCGTTCCTATTCCCTTGCTGGTGAAGAGCTCGACGAGCACCGAGTGCGGCACCCGTCCGTCGATGATCGCGGCCGAGTCGACCCCGGCCTCGACCGCGTCGAGGCACGCCCGCATCTTCGGGATCATCCCCGACTCCAGGCGGGGCATGAGCTCGGCGAGCTCCGAGGACGTGAGGTGCGAGACGAGCGAGTCGCGGTTGGGCCAGTCGGCATAGAGACCTGCCACGTCGGTGAGCACCACGAACTTGCGGGCCTTGAGGGCGATCGCCAGAGCGGAGGCCGCGGCGTCCGCGTTCACGTTGAGCGACTGACCGGGATGGTCGAGATCGGGGGCGATCGACGACACCACCGGGATGCGACCGGCCGCGAGATGGTCGAGCACCGGCGTCGGGTCGACCTGCACCACGTCTCCGACGCGGCCGAGGTCGACCTCTTCGCCGTCGAGCACCACACCGCGACGACGTCCGCCGAACAGCCCCGCGTCCTCGCCGCTGAGCCCGGTGGCGATCGGGCCGTGCGAATTGATCTTCGCGACGAGCTGCGGGTTGATGTGGCCGGTGAGCACCATCCGCACCACCGAGATCGCCTCGGTGGACGTGACCCGGTACCCGCCCTTGAACTCGCTCGGGATCGCGAGGCGGTCGAGCATGTTCGAGATCTGCGGACCTCCGCCGTGCACCACGACCGGCTGGACGCCGACGTAGCGCAGGTAGGCGATGTCCTGGGCGAACGCGTCCTGCAGCTCGTCGCTGATCATCGCGTTGCCGCCGTACTTCACCACGACGATCTGGTCACGGAACTTCTTCAGCCACGGGAGCGACTCGATGAGGGTCGCGGCCTTGTCCGCGGCGACCGAGGGCGGGGTGTCCTGGATGTCGGTCATGAGGAGTAGGCGCTGTTCTCGTGCACGTAGTCGTGGGTGAGGTCGTTGGTGAGGATGGTCGCCGCCGCATCCCCCGACTTGAGATCGATCACCAGATCGGTCGCACGCGGCGTGAGGTCGACCTCCTCGCGCGGCCGGTCGGGCCCGCCCGCGGTGCAGACCCGCACGCCGTTCATGAACACGTCGACGTCGTAGGGGTCGAACACCGCCCCGGTCGTGCCGATCGCTGCGAGCACCCTCCCCCAGTTCGGATCGTTGCCGAAGATCGCCGCCTTGAAGAGGTTGTTGCGGGCGACCGAGCGCCCCACCTCGACGGCGTCGGACTCGGATGCGGCGCCGCGCACCTCGATCGTGATGTCGTGGCTGGCCCCCTCCGCATCCTGCTGCAGCTTCTTGGCGAGCTGCGCGCACACCTCGGCGAGCGCCTCGTCGAACGCTCCGGGATCGGGACGGACGCCGCTCGCACCGTTCGCCAGGAGGGTCACCTGGTCGTTCGTCGACATGCAGCCGTCGGAGTCGAGCCGGTCGAAGGTGGTCCCCGTCGCCCGGCGCAGCGCCGCGTCGGCCTCCGAGGGCTCGAGGTCGGCATCGGTCGTGATGACGACGAGCATCGTCGCGAGGCCGGGCGCCAGCATCCCCGCTCCCTTGGCCATGCCGCCGATCGTCCATCCGTCGCGCGAGACCGCGACCGTCTTCGCGACGGTGTCCGTGGTCATGATCGCCTCGGCCGCGGCCTGGCCGCCGTCGGCGCTGAGGCCCGCGATGCCCCGCTCGACGCCGTCGAGCACCCGGGAGCGGAACAGCTCGTCACCAGTGCCGATGAGCCCGGTGGAGCAGACCACCACGTCACCGGCGCTGACGCCGAGCAGCTCGGCCGCCTTCTCGGCGGTGAGGTGGCTGGTCTGGAAGCCGAACGCCCCGGTGAAGCAGTTCGCCCCGCCCGAGTTGAGCACGACGGCCTCGACCACCCGGTCGGCGACCACCTGCTGCGACCAGATGATCGGGTTGGCCTTGGCACGGTTGCTGGTGAAGACCGCCGCGCCGACCTTGCGCGGGCCGCGGTTCACGACCACGGCGACGTCGGGCTTTCCGGTCGACTTGAGGCCGGCGGCGACCCCGGCCGCCTCGAATCCCTGCGGGGCGGTGACGCTCACGGGGCGACTCCGTTCACGGTGAGGGCGCGGTCCTCGGGAAGGCCCAGCGCGATGTTCATGGACTGGATGGCAGCGCCGGCGGTGCCCTTGACGAGGTTGTCGACGGCGGTGACGACGGTGACCCGGTTCGCCGCCCGGTCGATCGCGAGGCCGATCAGCGCCGTGTTCGCGCCGAGGACGTCGGCGGTGCGAGGGAAGGCGCCTTCGGGGAGGAGCTGCACGAACGTCTCGTCGCCGTAGGCGTCCTGCCAGGCCGCGCGGATGTCCTCATCGCTCGCATCCGCGACGATCGGTGCCGTGGAGGTGGCGAGGATGCCGCGCGCCATCGGGACGAGCACGGGGGTGAACGATATCCGGATGCGCGCGGGGTCGGTGCCGGAGGCGGCGACGAGCGCCTGCCGGATCTCCGGGATGTGCCGGTGCGTGCCGCCGACCGCGTACGGATTGGCGGTGCCGAGCAGCTCGCTGCCGAGCAGGTGCGGTCTGAGGCTCTTGCCCGCACCGGAGGGGCCCACCGCGAGAACGCTGACGATGTCGCCCGGATCGATCACCCCGGCGGCTACGCCGGGTGCGAGGCTGAGGCTCACGGTCGAGGCGTTGCATCCCGGTGCGGCGATCCTCGTGGCGCCCCGGAGGCTCTCGCGCTGCTTCGCGCCCGCTACCGGCAGCTCCGGGACGCCGTAGGCCCACGGCTCGTGGAAGTCGCCGCCGTAGAAGGCGTCCCAGGCGTCCTGAGAGGTGAGGCGGTGGTCGGCACCGGCGTCGATCACCAGCGGGACGTCGCCGAGCGCGTCGGTGTACTGCCCCGACTGGCCGTGCGGCAGCGCGAGGAAGACGATGTCGTGGCCGGACAGGACCTCGGGGGTCGTGTCCTGCAGCGTGAGGCCGCTCAGCGACCGGAGGTGCGGCTGGTGCTGCACCAGCGGCTGCCCCGCGTTCGAGTGCGCGGTGACGGTGCGGATCTCGATGTCGGGATGCGCGGCCAGGAGACGCAGGATCTCGCCCCCCGCATAGCCTGATGCGCCGGAGACGGCGACGGAAAACGTCATGGATCTACCTTAACGGTCGGGGATGTACGGGCCGGGGCGGCGACACCGGCACTCTCCCCGTCTCTCCTGACGGGCCGTCGCAGCACGACGGGAGCACGGGGTCGCCTAGAGTCGGCGGCCGCCCCGGCGTCGGCGCACGGGGGCGACGCTCACGAGGAGCGAGGCGGAGGGGTGCGCGACCGAAGGCATGCCGCGACGATATCGCCCCCTCCGCGCCGACCGCAAATCCCGGACGTCACACGTCGTGCCCCCGCCCCGCGGCGTCCGCGGGCAGCGGTGCGTCGAAGAACGCGAGCTCATGACGCGCCGCCTCCTCGAAGGCACGGAACATCCGCTCCCTGGTGGCCGGGTCGGCCGCGGCGGCGGTCGCCGCGGTGATCGCGATCGCCCGGTCGGCCGCCTCGGCGAACACCGGATCGGCGTAGGTCGCGAGCCAGGATGCATAGGGGTGCTGCGGATCGCGCGCGCGATCCCCGAACGCCCCGGCGTGCAGACGCTCCCCGAGATCGGCGTAGAGCCAGTAGCAGGGCAGGACGGCCGCGATGAGCACGGCGTAGTCGCCCTGGAACGCCGCCGCCCGCAGGTGGTCCAGATAGGCCGTCGTCGCCGGCGCGGGCTCGGCGCGGAAGGTCCCCTCGACGACACCCTGTTCCGGGGTGAGCCAGGACGCGTGCAGCTCGAGCTCGCCGGCGATCGCCCCCTGCGCGCCCTGTGCCCAGAACGCCTGCTCCTCCGGTGTCGGGGCGAGGCGGGATGCCTCGGCGAGCACACGGGCGTAGTCGCGGAGGTACAGCGCGTCCTGGGCGAGGTAGAACCGGAAGGGGTCCCCCGCGAGCGTGCCGTCGGCGAGGTTCCGGATGAACGGCAGCCCGTCGATCCCCCGGCGCACCGGCTCGATGCGCCGCCACCAGCTCTCGACGACCTCCTCGGCGGTCGGCGCGGCCACCAGCCCGCCGCGGCGGCGGAGCCCAGCGAGGTGATCGGTCGGCCCGTTGCCGCGGCCCACGTCGAGATCGGCTCCGGCACGGAGCGACTCCCGCAGCCACGCGCGGGTCTCCTGCGCGGCGCCGGCCCAGCGGCGCTCATCGTCGACGTCCCCCTCCCAGCGGGCGCCGAGCCTGGTCGCCAGCGCCGAGGACAGCGAGCAGCCTGTTCCGTGCGTCGCGCGGGTGTCGATCCGCGCCCCGGGGAACTCGGCGATCACGCCGCCCGGGCCCACCAGGGCGTCCGGCGCCTCGGCGCCGCCGAGGTGCCCGCCCTTCGCGAACACCCGCACCCCGGTCGCGGCGGCGAGGCGGCCCGCCTGCGCGAGCGCCCCGGCCCAGCTCTCGGCCGTCGGCTCACCTGCGAGCACCGCGAGCTCCGGAAGGTTCGGCGTGATGAGGTCGGCGAGCGGCAACAGCTCCCGCAGCGCCTCCTCGGCGTCGGGGGCGAGCAGGCGGTCTCCGCTCGTCGCGACCATCACCGGATCGAGCACGACGTTCGGCGGAGCGGTCTCCCGCAGCCACGCGCCCACCTCCCTGATGATCCCGGCGTCCGCGAGCATCCCGATCTTCACCGCGTCGATGTCGACGTCGTCGGAGATCGCGTCGAGCTGCGCGCGCAGCACCGCCGCCGGCGGCGTGTGCACGTCGCGCACTCCGCGGGTGTTCTGCACCGTCAGCGCCGTGATCGCGGCCATGCCGTAGCCGCCGTTCGCGGCGATCGACTTCAGGTCGGCCTGGATGCCGGCACCGCCCGAGGGGTCGCTGCCCGCGATGCTGAGCACGCGGGGCGGACGGTCACCGTGCCACGCACGGGCGAAGGCGCGCGTCGCCGACCGGGGGTCGTCCGCCGCGCAGATCGCGGAGACGACGGCGACGCCCGCGGCACCGGCGTCCCGCAGCGCGGCGACGTCGCCGAGGCCGATCCCGCCGATCGCGACGCAGGGCAGCGGGCTCTCGGCGGCGAAGGCGCGGAAGCCGGAGACGCCGAGTGCCGGCGGGTGGTCCGGCTTGGTCGCGGTCGGATGGATCACGCCGACGCCGAGGTAGTCGACCGTCCCCGCGGGCAGCGCGGAGACAGCCTCCCGGTGCGCGGACGTGTTGGCGGTGAGCCCGATGATCGCGTCCGGGCCGAGCGCTTCGCGCGCCTCGCGCACCGGGGCGTCGGACTGCCCGAGATGGATGCCGTCGACGCGTGCGCCCCGGCGCCGGGCCTCGAGCACCGCGCCGAGGCGGTCGTCGGCGACGAGGAGCGCACGACCGGCGATCACCTCGGAGAGCTCGATCAGCTGCGCGAGGAACTCCTCGTCGGAGGCCCGTTTGTCGCGCAGCTGCACCATGCGTGCCCCGCCCGCGACGGCCGCGGCCACGACCGCGGGAACACCGCGCCGGCCGCAGAGCCCCGCGTCGGTGACGAGGTAGACGGACAGGTCGGCGGAGGTCACCCGGCTCACGCGGCGACCTCCTCGACGCGGATGCGTGCCCGCGCGGGCACGTCGTCGGGCCGCAGCCCGTCGAGGGCGTCGAGCAGCGCGGCGGCGAAGGTCCCCGGCCCCGCGGCCCGCGCGGCGGCGTCCTCCGCGGCGAGCGTGTAGACGAGCACCGCCGCCGCGACCGCGAGGAGCGGCTCGTGCTCCGTGGCGCGCGCCGTGCCGAGGAAGGCCGCCATCACGGCGCCCAGGGCGCACCCGCCGCCGGTGACCTTCGTCAGCAGCGCATCGCCGTTCGCGATGCGGATCTCCCGGGCTCCGTCGGTGAGCAGATCCACGGGCCCGGAGACCGCGACCACGCTGCCGTGCGCGCGCGCGAGGGCGCGGGCGGCGTCGGAGGCGGCGTCGGTGCTGTCCGTCGCATCGACCCCGCGGCCCCCTGCGCTCCGCCCCGCGAGCGCGAGGATCTCGGAGGCGTTGCCCCGCACCGCGGTGGGCCGCCGATCGCGCAGCTCGACGGCCAGCGCCGTGCGGATCGGCAGCACCCCGATCGCGACCGGGTCGAGCACCCACGGCGTGCCCGCGGCGCACGCTCCCTCGACGGCCTCCGCCATCGCCGCCCGCTGCTCGGGCGCCGGCGTGCCGAGGTTGACGAGCAGCCCGGACGCGGCACCCGCGAACAGGCCGGCCTCGCCGACGATGTCCACCATCGCGGGCGCGGCACCGAGGGCGAGCAGCACGTTCGCCGTGAAGCCCATGACGACGCCGTTGGTGATGCAGTGCGCGAGCGGAGGCGCCGCGCGCAGGGCGGTGAGGAGTTCCGCGGCGGCGCCCGCCACGGAATCGGGGGACAGTGGACGCACAGGATCGCTCATCGCGACATCCCTTCGCTAGTACGAACTAGATCAGGTTCGACGGGTGTGATCTCAGCCGCTGGGCGGCACCCCGTGTCACTGTCCGCGAGTCTATCGGGCTCCGGACCCCGCGGTGACGAAGACAGCGCCCCGCGCCGAGGCGGGTGCTCGGCGCGGGGCGCTGTTCGCGTGGTTCGGGCCGCTCAGTCGCGGATGACCGCCCCGAAGCGCTCGGTCGCGACGGCGACGCCGGAGAGCTTCGCCTCGGTGGCCTCGGCGGCGGTCAGCGTGCGATCCGGGGCACGGAACCGCAGCGCGAAGCTGAGGCTCTTCGTCCCCGCGGCGACACCTTCGCCCCGGTAGTCGTCCACAAGCCGCGCCGACTCGAGGAGCTCGCCGGCACCGTCGAGCAGCGCCCGGCGCACCTCCGCGGCGGGCACCGCGACATCGACGACGAGCGAGACGTCCTGGGTCGCCGCGGTGTAGGTCGACAACGAGGCGGCGACGATCCGCTCTCCGGCGAGCTCCAGCGCACGGTCCAGGTCGAGTTCCAGCACGACGGCGCGTCCGGGCAGATCGGCGTCGGCGGAGACGGCGGGATGCAGCTCGCCGAGGTAGCCGATGACCTCGCCGCCGATGCGCAACGCTCCGGTGCGGCCGGGGTGCAGCGCCGCGCGGCGGTCCTGCACCACCTCGATCTCCCGCCCGGCGGCCTCGCCGATCACGCGTACGGCCTCGAGGGCGTCGGAGAGCCCATAGGCCTCCGCCGCCCGTCCCGGCTGCCGGGAGACCGCATTGCCGGTGAACAACGCGCCGACGTGGCGCGCCTGCGGCGGGATCGACGCGTCCAGCGCGGCGAGCGTCTCTTCCGAGGGGCGCACGCCGAGCGGCGGGACCTCGTCGGTGCCGTAGGTCACGCCCGGCTCGGGGAGGAACACGACGCCGGTCTCGAAGATCGCGAGGTCGGTCAGGCCGCGCGCGATGTTGCGGTGCGCGGTCTGCAGCAGGCCGGGGATGAGCGAGCGACGCAGGAACGGCGCCTGGCCGTCGAGCGCGTTCGCCAGGCGGATGCTGGGCAGGTGCTCGCCCGAGGCCGACCCGTGCAGGTCGTTCTGCGCCTCGGAGGTGAACGGGAAGGCCGGCGTCTCGACCAGGCCGGCGGCGGCGAGGGCGTTCGCGACCCGACGGCGCCCCTGCTGCAACGCGGTGAGGCCGCGGCCGGAGGGCGGCGTCGGCAGCACGGACGGGATGCGGTCGAGTCCGTGGATGCGGGCGACCTCCTCCGCGAGCGTCCACCGGTCGGTGAGGTCGGGCCGCCAGCTCGGCGGGGTGACGTCCCAGCCCTCCGCCGTCTTCTCGAGGGAGGCGCCGATGGTCTCCAGGGCGCCGGTGACCTCGTCCTCGGCGTAGTCGATGCCGATGAGTCCCTCGACGAAGCCCGCGGGCAGGGCGATCGGGGCGATCTCGACGACCGGACGCAGCGCGCCGCCCTCATCGGTCAGCGTTCCCCCGGCGAGCTCGACCATGAGGTCGGCGACGCGCCGGGCGGCGATGAACGGGATCAGGGGGTCGACGCCGCGCTCGAAGCGCTTGGAGGCCTCGCTCGGCAGCTTGTGCCTGCGGGCGCTGCGGGCGATCGTGACCTGGTCGAACGTGGCCGCCTCGATGAGGACGTTGCGGGTGGTCTCGGTCATCTCGGTGGTGCCGCCGCCCATGACGCCGGCGAGGCCGATCGGCCCGGACTCGTCGGTGATGAGCAGGTCCTCGACGTGGAGGGAGCGCTCCTGGCCGTCGAGCGTCGTCATCTTCTCACCCGGGTGCGCACGGCGCACCGTGATGCCCCCGGTGAGCTTGTCGAGGTCGTAGCCGTGCAGCGGCTGGCCGAGCTCGAGCATCACGTAGTTGGTGATGTCGATCAGCACGCCGAGCGAGCGCATCCCGGCGAGCGTGAGGCGTGCGATCATCCACGGCGGGGTCGGACGCGAGGGGTCGACGCCGCGCACCACGCGGGTGGCGAACTCGGTGGCGCCGGCCGCGCCGCGGATCGGCGCGTCGTCCCGCACCACCGCGGTGAAGCCCGCGGTCGGGTGGGCGACCTCCTCGGCGCTGCGCAGCCCCGGGTCGCGGAAGGCGGCTCCCGTGGCGTGCGCGTACTCGCGCGCGACGCCGCGCACCGAGAAGCCGTAGCCGCGGTCGGGGGTGACGTTGATCTCCACGGCGACGTCGTCGAGTCCGAGCAGCGCGATCGCGTCGGTGCCGACGGGGGCGTCGACGCCGAGCTCGGACAGGATGAGGATGCCGTTGTGCTCGTCGCCGAGCCCCAGCTCGCGCGCCGAGGCGATCATGCCGTCGGAGACGTGTCCGTAGGTCTTGCGCGCCGCGATCGGGAACGGGCCGGGCAGCACGGCTCCGGGCAGCGTCACCACGACCTTGTCGCCGACGGCGAAGTTGCCCGCGCCGCAGACGATGCCGCGGGGCTCGGCCTCGCCGACGTCGACCTGGCACCAGCGGATGGTCTTGCCGTTCGACTGCGGCTCGGGAGTGAACGCGAGCACCTGGCCTACGACGACGGGGCCGGAGATCTCGAAGCGGTGGATGTCCTCCTCCTCGAATCCGACGGTGACCAGCGCCGCCAGGACGTCCTCCGGCGTGGCGTCCGGCGCCACGTCCACGTACTCACGCAGCCACGAAAGAGGGACGCGCATCACACCACCATCCCGAACTGCTCGCTGAAACGGACGTCTCCCTCGGCCATGTCGCGCATGTCCTGCACATCGCTGCGGAACATCAGAGCCCGCTCGATGCCCATGCCGAACGCGAAGCCGCTGTACACCTCGGGGTCGATGCCCGCCGCGCGCAGCACGTTCGGGTTGACCATGCCGCAGCCGCCCCATTCGATCCAGCGCGCCCCGCCCTGGAAGGTGGGGTGCCACAGGTCGAGCTCCGCGGAGGGCTCGGTGAACGGGAAGTAGTTGGTGCGGAACCGCGTCTTCGCCTCGGGTCCGAACATCTGGCGCGCGAAGTGGTCGAGCGTGCCCTTGAGGTGGGCCATCGTGATGCCCTTGTCGACGACCAGTCCCTCGAACTGGGTGAACACCGGCAGGTGCGTGGCGTCGAACTCGTCGGTGCGGTAGACGCGGCCGGGGCACAGCACGTAGATCGGCACGTCGCGCTCGAGCATCGACCGCACCTGCACCGGGCTCGTGTGCGTGCGCATGACGAGGTGGCGCTCGGGCGGGTCGACGAAGAAGGTGTCCTGCATCTGGCGGGCCGGGTGGTCGACGTCGAAGTTCAGCGCGTCGAAGTTGAACCACTCGTGCTCGAGCTCCGGCCCCTCCGCGATCTCCCATCCCATGCCGACGAAGACGTCGCAGACCTGGTCCTGCAGCAGGGTGAGCGGGTGCCGGGCGCCCACCGCGCCGCGCGGGGCGATCGCTGTGATGTCCACGCGCTCCGCCTCGAGACGCGCGGCGGTCTCGGCCTCGGCGAGCTCGGCCTCCTTGGCGGCGAGCGCCTGCGTGACGCGTCCGCGCCCCTGGCCGATCAGCTTGCCGAACGCGGCCTTGTGCTCGGGGGCGACCTGTCGCATCGAGGCGTTCAGCACCGCGAGCGGCGATCCTTCCGCGACGTGGTCGTGGCGGGCCTGCTTCAACGCAGCGGTGTCGGCCGCGCCGCCGATCGCGGCGAGCGCGGCGTCGACGGCGGATTCCACCGCCTCCGGCGTGATTTCGAGAGAGTCGGACACGAGAACCGAGTCTACCGGCGCCTCAGGACGGTCCGGGGACGGGGACCACTGGGAGAACGGCGCCGGCTCGGTGTCCCCCGGTCGACTGCCGGCGCCGCTCTCTCAGTTCGTCGACGGCGGGATGGCGTTCCCCGCGTCGAACTTGCCTCCGGCCCGCTGGAGCGCGATCACCTCGGTGACCGTCGAGCCCTCGTGGATGCGAGGATCGCCCCCTCCGCCCGTGGGCGTGTAGCCCTTGAGCTTCGGCGAGTGCCGCATCCGGTTCTCGACGGTCCTCGCGATCCACGACAGGAGCAGGCAGAGGACGATGTAGATGCCGCCGATCACGAAGGCCGACTGCAGGATGGGCCGCCCCTGCTGGGAGGTGAGCTGCTTGGCGAAGTACAGCAGCTCGGGATAGGTGATGATGAAGCCGAGCGCGGTGTCCTTCAGGGTCACCACGAGCTGGGCGATGATCACCGGCAGCATGGCCCTGATCGCCTGCGGCAGGAGGATGAGGCGCATGACGCCGCTCTTGCGCAGGCCGATCGCGTAGCCGGCCTCCTTCTGGCCCTTCGGCAGCGACTCGACGCCGGCGCGGAGCGCCTCGGCGAGCACGGAGCCGTTGTACACCATGAGGCCGAGGACGACGGCCCAGTACGGGTCCATCCTCATGCCGATCACCGGCAGGCCGTAGTACAGCAGCATCATGAACACGAGCACGGGGATCGCGCGGAACAGCTCGGTGATCGCCATGACCGGGACGCGCACCCAGGCGTGGTCGGACAGGCGTCCGATCGCGAGCGCGAACCCGAGGGCCAGGCTCAGCACCGCGGCGAGCGCGAAGGCGCCGAGGGTGCGCCCGAGCGCGGTGAGGATCCCGATCCACACGTTCGTGAACGAGAACACGTACCACTTCTCGGCCGAGAACTGCCCGGTCACCGCCATCCGATAGATGACGAACCCCAGGACGAGGACGACCACGAGGATCGTGACGGCCGTCAGGATGCGGTTGCGGACGATCGCCCGGGGGCCCGGGACGTCGTAGAGTACGGAGCTCATCGCGCGATCCTCCATCGGTTCTCGAGACTGCGCTGCAGCCAGCTCATCAGCAGCACCAGGATGACGAAGACGACCGCCACCCAGAGCAGCACCTCCATCGGGTTCCCGGGCCGGTTGGGCGCGTCGTTCACGGTCGCGCGCAGGGCCGCGAGCTCGGCGATCGAGAAGCCGGCGGCGACCGTGGTGTTCTTCAGCAGGGCGATGAACACGCTCATCATCGGCGGGACGACGGAGCGGAACGCCTGCGGCAGCACCACGAGCGTCATCACCTGGCCGAACGGCAGCCCGATGGCGCGCGCCGCCTCCGCCTGCCCGACCGGCACCGTGTTGATGCCGGCCCGCAGGACCTCGGCGACGTAGGTCGCGGTGTAGATGCCGATCGCGAGGATGCCGAGCACCGTGTTGGACAGCTCGGGGAGCCCGAGCTGCGGGTATCCGAAGACGAAGAAGAAGAACACCAGGGTCAGCGGCGTGTTCCTGATGAGGTTCACGTAGACGGTGCCGACGCCCCGGGCGATGGGGACCGGGGAGACGCGCATGGCGCCGACGATGATGCCGAGCACCAGAGCGATCAGGCCGCCGACGAAGAACACCAGCAGGGTGTTCCCGATCGCCTGCGACCAGAGGTCGAGGTTGCCGAAGATGACTTCCACGTCATCCTCCCCTTCTCAGACTGGGAGGGGCGGCCGCCGCGCGGCGGCCGCCCCGTCGATGTTCAGTAGGCGTCGACCTTGGGCTGGTCGACCTTGATCCCCGAGGACCCGAGGTCCTTCTCGAAGATCGCCTTCCAGATGGTGCCGCCGTCGGTGAACATGTCGTTGATGTGCGTGCGGAGCACGTCGTCGCCCTTGGCGAGACCCACGCCGTAGCGCTCCTCGGTGAAGAGGCCGCCGGTCACCTTGACGTCGTCCGGGTACTGCGCCGCGTAGCCGATCAGGATGGCCTGGTCGGTGGTCACGGCGTCGACCTTCTTGTCGATGAGGTCCTGCACGCAGGCCGAGTACAGGTCGTACTCCTGCGTCTTGATGTCGGGGAAGTTCGCCTTGATGTTCTGGATCGGCGTGGAGCCGGTCGCCGAGCAGACGGTCTTGCCCTTGAAGTCCTCGAGCTTGTCCGCCTCGGGGTCGCCCTTGCGGATGAGCAGGCCCTGGCCGGTGATGAAGTAGGGACCGGCGAAGTCGATCTGCTGCTTGCGCTTGTCGGTGATCGAGTAGGTGCCGACGTAGTAGTCGATGTCGCCGTTCACGATGGCCTGCTCGCGGTTCGCCGAGGCGATCGCCTTGTACTCGATCTTGTCCTCGCTGTAGCCGAGCGAGGCCGCGATCCAGCGCGCGATGTCGACGTCGAAGCCGGAGCGCACGTTGGTCGTGGTGTCGAGGTATCCGAGCCCGGGCTGGTCCTCCTTCACGCCCACGACGACCTTGCCGCGCTTGGCGATCTTGTCGAACGTCGGGCTGCCGTCGAGCTTCACGTCCTTGGCGACCTCGAAGAGCGGCTTGTCGCCGCCATCCCCCTTGTCGCCGCCGGTGCCGCCGGGCGTACCGGGCCCGCCGCTGTTGCAGGCGGTGAGAGCGAGCAGTGCCGCTGCGGCGACCCCGATCGATGCCAGTGTGCGTGTGCGTCGCATGTTCCGTCTCCTTCTGTGCTGTGTGTGCAGAGTCTCTGCGGTGGAAGGTCAGTGGGTGAGCAGCTTGGACAGGAAGTCCTTCGCGCGGCTGCTCTTCGGGTTCTGGAAGAAGTCCTCGGGCGTCGCCTCCTCGACGATCTGCCCGTCGGCCATGAACACCACGCGGTCGGCAGCCTTGCGCGCGAAGCCCATCTCGTGGGTGACGACGATCATCGTCATCCCCTCCTTGGCGAGCTGGACCATGACGTCCAGCACCTCGTTGATCATCTCCGGGTCGAGGGCGCTGGTGGGCTCGTCGAAGAGCATCGCCTTCGGGTGCATCGCCAGGGCGCGCGCGATCGCGACGCGCTGCTGCTGTCCGCCGGAGAGCTGGGCGGGGAGCTTCGAGGCCTGCTGGGCGACGCCGACCCGCTCGAGCAGCGCCATCGCCTCCTTGTCGGCGTCGGCCTTCTTGAGCCCGCGCACCTTGATCGGTCCGAGTGTCACGTTCTCGAGGATCGTCAGGTGCGCGAAGAGGTTGAACGACTGGAACACCATGCCGACGTCCGCGCGCAGCTGTGCGAGGCCCTTGCCCTCGGCGGGGAGCTCGGCACCGTCGATCCGGATCGAGCCGCTGGTGATGGTTTCCAGGCGGTTGATCGTGCGGCACAGCGTCGACTTGCCCGAGCCGGACGGCCCGATGATGACGACCACCTCGCCCTTGCCGACGGTGAGGTTGATGTCCTTCAGCGCGTGGAACTCGCCGTAGTGCTTCTCGACGTTCTCGACGACGACCAGGGGTTCGCCTGTGCTCATCATGCCTCCGAATCGGGATGCGATACGCGGAGGCGGTGCCCGCGACCAGGGTCGCGCGGGCATCATGACTCTCCGTCGAATCAACTGACGCCCTCAGGATAGGCACGTGCGGGACGGCGCGTCACGTGCCTTGAGTGTTTCTTGAGTGTGCGGCCGGCGCACACCGCCGCTCACCGGCGGGTGCCGCTGTAGTACTCCTCGGCGCCCGGATGGAGCGCGATCGGATCCGTGAAGATCGCCAGTCTGCGGTCGAGGAGGGCCGCCGCCGGGACCTTCTTCGCGATCTCCGCCCGAGCCGAGAACAGCGAGGCGAGGACATCCCGCACCAGCTCGTCTGGAGTGTCCGCGGCGGTCACCAAGTAGTTCGGCACCGTCATGGTGACGGTCGGCTCATCACGACCGTAGGCCCCGACCGGGAACTCGGCGAGACGGTACACGCCATCGTGCGCGGCGTTGATCCGGTCGACCACCGCGGAGTCGATCGACAACAGCCGGATCGGGAACTCCTTCGCCAGCTGCTCGATGCCGGGCGTCGGCAGGCCGCCCACCCAGAAGAACGCGTCCACGTCGCCGTCCTTCAGCGCGCGGAGGGAGGCGTCGAGACCCAGTGCGGCGTCGTCCACCGATCCCTCCGGGACCTGTGCGGCCTCCAGCACACGACGCGCGACGACCGTGACCCCGGAGTTCGCCGCTCCCAGCGAGATCCGGCGACCCTTGAGGTCGGCGATCGAGCGGATGCCGGACCCCGCGGGGACCACGACGTGGACGTACTCGTCGTAGAGCCGGGCGACGGCGCGGATCGGCAGCGGCTCGCCGAAGGCGCCGGTCCCGGCGATCGCGTCGGCGGCCGCGTCGCTCTGCGCGAAGCCGAAGGTCGCCGTCCCCGCCCCGATCCGCAGGAGGTTGTCGACCGATCCGTCGGTCTCGACGACCGTCACGTCGGCGGGGAGCTCCCGGGAGAGCACGCCGGCGAGCTGTTGTCCGTAGTCGTAGTAGACGCCGGTGGTGAAGCCGCCGGCGATCACCTCGGCCCTCCCGCCCCAGGACGGCGCGCTCGGCGCGCATCCCGCCGCGCCGAGCAGCACGGCGACGGAGGTGAGCGCGGCGAGGAGCGCGCGGACGGCCGCCCTCATCGATGCACCTCGCCCGGCAGCGTCAGGGAGACCTGCAGCCCCCCGCCCTCGGGCGAGGAGACCTGCAGCCGTCCGCCGATCGAGCTGAGCAGGTCGGTGGCGATCGCGAGGCCCAGGCCCGAGCCGGGGACGTTCTGGGTGCGCCCGCTGCGCCAGAAGCGGTCGGAGGCGTGCTCCAGCTCGTCGGCGGGCAGCCCCGGCCCGTGGTCGCGCACCGTGATCCGGCAGTCGTCGTCGATCCGCTCCGCCGACACCTCGATCACGCCGCCGTCGGGAGAGAACTTCACCGCGTTGTCGATCACGGCGTCGAGCGCGCTCTCCACGATCGTCTCATCGGTGGCACTGAGGGTGCGGGCCCGGCCGCGCAAGCGGAAGGAGACGCCCTCCTTCGCCGCGACGCCGCGCCACGCGTCCACCCGCCGTCGCGCGAGCGCCATGAGGTCGACCGTCTCGAGGTCGTGCTCCCTGGGCCCTCCCCGGGCGAAGCCGAGCAGGGTGTCGAGGATCCTCGCCATCCGGCGGCCCTCCTCGCGCGCCTTCTCGATGTCCTCCTCCCACTCCTCGTCCAGCCCGGTGGCGAGGTACTCCACCCGCAGCAGCAGTGCGCCGAGGGGGTTGCGCAGCTCGTGCGAGGCGTTCAGCGCGAACTCCCGTTGCCGCGACACCACCCGCTCGATCTCGTCGGCCATGCGGTTGAACATGAGGATCATGCGGTGCAGCTCCGGCGGACCGGTGTCGTCGGCGATCCGTGCCTCCATGTCCCCCTTCTCCACGGCCTCCATCGCCTGGTCGACGCGCCGCACCGGGCGCAGCACCCATGAGGCGAGCCGGAAGACCACGAAGAGGCCGATCGACAGGGCCAGCAGCACCACGATCGCCATGAGCGCCCACAGCCGGCCGATCTCCCCGCGCGGCACGTCGACGCTCGACGTCATCACCACGGCGCCGATGACGTCGCCGTCGTCGAAGACCGGCTCGACGAGCGAGAGGTCGGTGAAGAGCCAGGGGACCACCGACTGCGGGAGGTCGCCGCGTCGTCCCGAGAGCGCGAGGCGGACCTGCGCCTCGGTGTCGTCGTCGAGCACCGCGGGGTCTCCCCCGCTCGGAGCCCAGGGGCGCCCGGAGCGGTCGACCACGATCACGCGGGTGCCGTAGAGCTGCCGGTACCGCTGGACCTCGCCGTCGAAGACCTCCGCGTTCCCGGAGCGGAGCGCCTGCCGGGCGCTGGTGACGAAGTAGCTGAGGTCGCCGAGCTGATCCGCGTAGAAGCGCTGCTGCACGCTGCTCGCGGCGCTCCAGGCGAACCCGCCGCCGAGCAGCAGGATCACGGCGAGCAGCGGCACCAGGAAGACGATGATCAGGCGCTTGCGCACGGATCAGCGCTCCATCAGCCGGTACCCGACTCCGCGCACGGTCTCGATGAGGTCGCCGCGGCCGATCTTCCTCCGCAAGGAGGCGACGTGCACCTCCAGCGACCTTCCGAAGCTCTGCCAGTCGGTGTTCCACACCTCGCGGATCAGCCGGTCTCTCGGCACCGCCACCCCCGGGTAGCGGGCGAGCACGGCGACGATGTCGAACTCCTTGCGGGTGAGCTCGACCGGCTCCTCGTCCACGAGCACGCGCCGGGCGACCAGGTCGATCCGCACGCCGTCGATGTCCACGGCGGCATGGTCCCCCGGGGTGGGGTGCAACGGGTGGGTCCGCCGTGTGACCGCCTCGATCCGCGCCACCAGCTCGCGCACGTCGTAGGGCTTAACGACGAAGTCGTCGGCACCGGCGCGCAACCCGCGGATCCGTTCCTGCACCTGGCTCCGCGCCGTGGCGATGATGATGGGCACGCCGCTGTGGGTGCGGATGCGCCGGCACAGGTCGATGCCGTCGATGTCGGGGAGACCGAGGTCGAGCAGCACGGCCTCGGTGTCGGAGCCGAGCTTCTCGAGGGCTTCGGCCCCGTCCACGGCGCGGGCCGTCGCATAGCCGGCCCTGGTCAGGAACGCGCTCAGCGCCTCGGCGACGCTGTCGTCGTCCTCGACTATCAGAATCCGCATCCTGACCCGACCTCTCGTGCCGTCCCTCCCCGGTGACGACGGCACGACCACGCTATCAGCAGGCTCGCCGGAGCCGGCGGGCCCGCGTGATCGGGCTCACGCGCGCTGTGCGAAAGCGCTCTCGTAGAGGCAGACGCTGGCGGCCGTGGCGAGGTTCAGCGACTCCGCGCGTCCGAAGATCGGGAGTTTGAGCACGCGGTCGGCCAGGTGCAGCGCGTCGTCCGCCAGCCCGCGGGCCTCGTTGCCGAACAGCCATCCTGTCGGCTCCGCGAGGATCCCCTCCGCCCGGGCGGCGAGCAGATCGTCGCCCTTCACATCGGCGGCGAGCACTCGGATGCCCGCCTCGTGGGCGCGTCGTACGACGTCGGCGAGCTCGCCGCCGACCGAGACGGGCAGGTGGAACAGCGAACCCGTGGTCGCCCGCACGACCTTCGGGTTGTAGGGGTCCACGGTGCGGCCGGTGAGCACGACGGCGTCGGCTCCGGCGGCGTCGGCGGCCCGGATGATCGTGCCGAGATTGCCCGGGTCGCGCACCTCCTCGCAGATCGCGATGAGGCGCGGCTCCGCCGCGAAGATGTCCTTGACCGAGGTCGGCGTCTGCCGTGCGACGGCGACGAGGCCCTGGGGGGTGACCGTGTCGGCCATCGCCGCGAGCACGCTCTCCGACACGAACTCGGGCACCACCCCGGCATCCGCCGACATCGAGCGCAGGTCGGAGTGCTTCTCCCAGCTGGTCGGGGTGACGAAGAGGTCGACGATCGCCTCGGGGCGGTAGGTGAGCGCTTCGCGCACGGCCTGCGGGCCCTCGAGGAGGAACAGACCGGTCTCGGTGCGCGCGCTGCGCTTGGTCAGCTTGGCGACGGCGCGCACCCGGGGCGAGCGAGGATTCTCCAGCACGGTCTCAGTCTAGGGAAGACGCCGGGCCGCTCCCGGCACCGACCGGCCCGGAATGTCCGGAAACGCGGAACGGGCGCCTCCCGGAGGGAGGCGCCCGTTCACGGTGCGTCGATCAGGCGGCCGACTTCGGAGCGTTGACGTCCGAGGGCAGAGCCTTCTTGGCGACCTCGACGAGCGTCGCGAACGCGGCGGCGTCGGTCACGGCGAGGTCCGCGAGCATGCGGCGGTCGACCTGCACGCCGGCCAGGCCGAGGCCCTGGATGAAGCGGTTGTAGGTGATGCCGTTCTGACGGGCCGCAGCGTTGATGCGCTGGATCCACAGACGACGGAAGTCGCCCTTGCGCTTGCGACGGTCGCGGTACGCGTAGACGAGCGAGTGGGTGACCTGCTCCTTCGCCTTGCGGTAGAGGCGCGAACGCTGGCCGCGGTAGCCCGAGGCGCGCTCGAGGATGACCCGACGCTTCTTGTGCGCATTGACGGCGCGCTTGACTCTTGCCATTTTCGTATTCCTATCGTGCGATCGGGCGCGTCAGCGGCCGAGGAGCTTCTTGGCGACCTTGGTGTCGGCAGCCGACAGCACCTGGTCCTGGTTGAGGCGACGGGTGCGACGGCTCGACTTGTGCTCGAGGTTGTGGCGCATGTTCGCCTGCTGCTTCTTCAGCTTCCCGCTGCCGGTGATCTTGAAGCGCTTCTTGGCACCCGAATGGGTCTTCTGCTTCGGCATCTTCTCTTCCTTCGTGTGGCACCCGTACGGATGCTGGTGGGGTACCCGCCCTGTCGGGGGACGACGGCGGGAGACTAGGGGCGGATCACTCCGCGGCGGCGTCCTCTTCGGCGGCCGGCGAACCGGAGCGCGCCTCGCGAGCGGCCTGCTTGTTCGCCGCACGCACGGCGTTCTGCTCGGCCTTCGCCTCGGACTTGTTCTTCAGCGGTGCGACGACCATCACCATGTTGCGACCGTCGATGGTCGGGTTCGACTCGACGGTGCCGAACTCGGCGACGTCCTCGGCGAACTTCTTCAGCAGGCGCACGCCCTGCTCGGGGCGCGACTGCTCGCGGCCGCGGAACAGGATCATCGCCTTGACCTTGTCGCCCGCCTTGAGGAAGCCCTCGGCGCGCTTGAGCTTGGTCGTGTAGTCGTGGGCTTCGATCTTCAGGCGGAAGCGCACCTCCTTGAGGATGGTGTTCGCCTGGTTGCGGCGTGCTTCCTTCGCCTTCTGGGCTGCCTCGTACTTGAACTTCCCGTAGTCCATGATCTTGACCACGGGGGGCTTCGAGTTGGGAGCCACCTCGACGAGGTCGAGGTCGGCCTCCTGCGCGAGGCGCAGCGCCGCCTCGATGCGGACGACGCCGATCTGCTCGCCTCCGGGGCCGACGAGGCGGACCTCGGGCACGCGGATGCGCTCATTGGTGCGGGGATCGCTGATGCGGAACTCCTTATACGTGGGTTTCGGCCACCGGCGCGCTGCTTGCGCACCGGGCGAAATCGGAGTCGCCCCACCCGCCGGCGTAGACAGACTGCCGGCCTCGCACCCTGTCTACCGGCACGCGGCCGGCGGAGTGCAGAACCCGGTAGCCTGGAACGGCAAGCGCGGGTGGGAATGAATCCTCTTTCGTGCCGGAGCATGACGCTCCGGAGCCCGCAGAAGTCTAGCAGAAAGCACCACGAAGTGACGATTCCTGATCCCTCAGCCGATGAGCGCCATGAGCGTTGGGCGCAGCAGGAGGATGCCGCGGCCTCTGCGTCGCGCGACATCGCCGACGTCCCCGCGGTCGAGGTGATCACGACCACCGCCGTGCATCTGATGAGCGCCGCCGCGGTCAAGGTGGGCCTCGCCGACGACCCCGGTGCGCAGCTCGACCTCGACGAGGCCAGGAAGCTGATCAACGCCCTCGCCGGACTCATCACGGCGGGCGCGCCGGAGATCAGCGACATGCACGCCCGCTCTCTGCGCGACGGCCTCCGCTCGCTGCAGCTCGCCTTCCGCGAGGCGTCGTCCATCCCCGACCCGATCGGCCAGGGTCCGGGCGAGAAGTGGACCGGACCCGTCAACTGATCGCAGGGCCCGCCGGTTCGGGCAGACGCCCGAACCTCGCGAGCAGGTGCCAGACCCGTTTCAGCGTCTGCGGATCGTGCTGGGCGGAGCGGGCCGCCTCCCCGATCACGGCCGGCGTGAGCTCGGCGCCCAGCGCCCGGGCCAGCGCCGACGGCTCTGGCCCCCGGTAGTCCGGGGACAGGTCCGCGGTGCCCACGCGGTACCCGGGATGGAAATCCACCGGGCGCCCGGTTCGTACGGCCGCGGCGTGGACGGCGGTGTCGCGGAAGCACGGGTCGAGCACGACGGCCTCCACGTCCTCCGCCAGCAGGAGCCCTCCGTGGACATGCGCCTCGACGTAGCGGTCGAGCGCATCGAGGTCGTCCGCCCGCATGCGCGCCGTCAGCACGTCGACTCCGTCCGCACCGACGACGCCGTCGGGCTCGAACACCGAGTCGGGATAGCAGAAGGTCGCGCGGTCGCCGACAGCGGCCCGCAGCCGGAGGTATGCCGACCCGAAGCGCGGCGCCGGGCCGTGGCGACCGCCTTCGTGCAGCGCCCCGTAGACCGGCCTCTCGGACGACACCGCCCCGTCGTAGCGGCCGTCGAAGAGCCGGCTCTCCCAACGCCACCTGTCCCCTCCGGGCCGCGCGGTCAGCCCGCCGTTCGAGGTGCCGGTCTCGAACTGCGACCGGTAGCGGCCCGATTCCGCGATCGCCTCCATGACCGTCCCTCCGGCGAAGGGCCAGTCGGGATGGAAGTGAAGGGCGATCGTCGCGGGCACGACAGCACCCTACGCGGTGCGCCGTTCCGCCGTCGGAAACACGTCCGTCTTCTCGGGACGACCGCGGAGGACCCGGATCCCGCCTCAGGCGGCGGAGCGGGCGAGCTTCACCGTGAGGGAGTCGACGAGCACGGCCATGCGGTCGTCGGACGCCCACCGCTGCGCCAGGCGGGCGAGGATCGCGTCGAGCGTCCCTCGGTCGAGCCCGTCGATGAGCTCGAGCGTGACGATCAGCTCGGGACCGCGCATCCTCGCATCCGGATCCCCCGCCGCGACGGAGACGTCGATGACGGCCAGTTCCTGCCCGATGCTCTCCCGCAGCGCGGTGAAGACCTCCGGCGAGAGGAAGCTGGGCTCCCACCGCTGCGCCTGCGCCACCGCCCACACGGCAGGACGCCGGAGCACGAACTCGGTGTCGGATGCCGGATCGAGGACGATGAGGTCGGTCTCCTCGCTCGACGCCGACAGTGCGACCCGCACAGCCTCGACCGGGATCGGACGCGCCGCGGCGTCCCAGCGCGACATCGTCTCGACCGAGGAGAACACCGGCTGCACGCGTCGGCCGTCCGGCGCGGCGACGGTCACGATCGAGAGCTCCTGCGTCTTGTCGACGGCGAGCCCCGACGGCCCCACCCCCTCGTCCCCCTTCTCGGCGATCAACGGGATCAGCACGCGCGCGGAGCGGAACGCATCCACGACATCGACCTGCGAGCCCTGTCCGGCGCGGAACCGCAAGAGGGCGTCGAGCAGCGCGGGGTCGGCCGAGCCGTCGTCGGCGGCGTGCGGATTGGCCTCGAAGCTGCGTCCGGCCCACGGGACCCCGGCGGAGTCCCCGGCGTTCGGGCCGTGTCCATGGTCCGCGTGCCCTCCGGCGCCGTGGCCGCAGGCGTCGTCCGTGCCCTGCGACATGAGGTCAGTCCCCTGCGACGTCCAGCGCCTCGGCCAGCGTGAAGGCTCCGGCGTAGAGGGCCTTGCCCACGATCGCCCCCTCGACGCCCAGCGGCACCAGCTCGCGCAGCGCGGCGATGTCGTCGAGGTTGGACACGCCGCCCGAGGCGATCACGGGCTTCGGCGTGCGCTGGGTCATCTCCCGCAGCAGTTCGATGTTCGGGCCGCGCAGCGTGCCGTCCTTGGTCACGTCGGTGACGACATAACGGCTGCAGCCGGCGGCCTCGAGGCGCTCCAGCACCTCCCAGAGGTCGCCGCCGTCCTTGGTCCAGCCCCGCGCCGCGAGCGTCGTGCCGCGCACGTCGAGTCCGACCGCGACGGCCTCGCCGTACCGCGCGATGACGTCGGCGGCCCACTCCGGGTTCTCCAGCGCGGCGGTGCCGAGGTTGATCCGGCTCGCGCCCGACTCGAGCGCCGCCTCGAGGCTGGCATCGTCGCGGATGCCGCCGGACAGCTCGACGTTCACCCCCCGGTACTGCTTGATGACCTTGCGCAGGATCGGTGCGTTGCTCCCACGGCCGAAGGCGGCGTCGAGGTCGACGAGGTGGATCCACTTGGCACCCTGGTCGACCCACTCCCCCGCCGCGTCGATCGGGTCGCCGTAACTGGTCTCGGTGCCGGCCTCGCCCTGGGTCAGTCGCACCGCCTTGCCTCCGGCGACATCGACCGCGGGCAGCAGGATCAGAGCAGGCGTGGAGGCGAAGTCGTTCATCTCGTCCTTGTTCGGAGGTTGTTCGGACGCCCGTGGCCGGGCACGAGAACTGAGACTAGTCCCAGTTCATGGGCGGGCAAAACCCTGCTACGACAGGGAGGACACCCAGTTGCGCAGGAGCCGGATGCCCGCGTCACCGGACTTCTCGGGATGGAACTGGGTCGCCGACAGCGGTCCGTTCTCCACGGCGGCGAGGAACGGCTCGCCGTAGGTCGCCCAGGTGAGTGCCGGCTGCGGGAACGGAGGCTGCACGTCGAGCTCCCACGTCTTGGCCGCGAAGGAGTGCACGAAGTAGAAGCGCTCCTCCTCGACACCGCGGAACAGCACCGATCCCTCCCCGGGCTCGACGGTGTTCCAGCCCATGTGGGGCAGCACCGGCGACTCCAGCTCGGTGACGGCGCCCGGCCACTCGCCGAGCCCTTCGACGTCGCGTCCGCGTTCCACACCGCGTGCGAACATCACCTGCATCCCGACGCAGATGCCCAGCACCGGCCGCCCTCCGGCGAGGCGACGCTCCACGATCTCGTCGCCGCCGTGTGCGAACAGCGCGTCGCGGACCGCCGCGAAGGCGCCGACGCCCGGGACCACGAGCCCGTCGGCCTCGAGGGCCGCATCGCGGTCGCCGGTGAGCTCGACGTCGGCACCGGCCGCCGCGAGGGCCTTGACCGCCGAGTGGACGTTGCCGGACTCGTAGTCGAAGACGGCGACCTTCGGGGTGCGGCTCACAGCGCGCCCTTGGTGGAGGGCACGCCCTCGATCAGAGGATCGAGGGACTTCGCCTGGCGGAAGGCACGCGCGAACGCCTTGTACTCCGCCTCGGCGATGTGGTGCGGATCGCGTCCGCCGAGTACGCGGACGTGCACCGTCATGCCGGCGTGGAAGGTGACGGCCTCGAAGGAGTGCCGCACGAGAGCCCCGGTGAAGTGTCCGCCGATCAGGTGGTGCTCGAAGCCCGCGGGCTCGCCGTCGTGCACGAGGTACGGACGTCCGGAGATGTCCACGACCGCCTGCGCCAGCGCCTCGTCGAGCGGCACGAGCGCATCGCCGTAGCGGGAGATCCCCGCCTTGTCGCCGAGCGCCTCGCGGATCGCGTCTCCGAGCACGATCGAGACGTCCTCCACCGTGTGGTGCGCGTCGATGTGGGTGTCACCGGAGGCCCGGACGGTGAGGTCGGTGAGAGAGTGCTTCGCGAAGGCGGTCAGCATGTGGTCGAAGAACGGCACCGAGGTGTCGACGCTGCTGCGTCCGCTGCCGTCGAGGTTCAGCTCGAGCTCGACGGTCGACTCCGAGGTGCTGCGGCTGCGTCGGGCGGTGCGGGGGCTCGGGGCGCTCATGCTGCCGATCCTACCGAGGCGAGGGCGTCGAGGAACGCAGTGGTCTCGCTCTCGGTGCCGGCGGTCACCCGGAGGTGATCCGGGATGCCGACGTCGCGGATGAGCACGCCGCGATCGTAGAGCGCCTGCCAGACGCCTCGAGGGTCGGAGACCCCGCCGAACAGCACGAAGTTGGACCAGGACTCGTGCGGCAGGTAGCCGAGCCCGCTCAGCGCAGCCGACATCCGGTCGCGCTGCACGACGATCTCGTCGACCATCTGCAGCATGGTGCCGGAGTTCCGCAGTGCCGCCGTCGCGGCCGCCTGGGTGAGGGCGCTGAGGTGGTACGGCAGGCGCACCAGGCGCAGCGCATCGATGAAGGCGGGATCGGCGGCGAGATAGCCCACGCGCGCGCCGGCGAACGCGAACGCCTTGCTCATCGTGCGCGAGATCGCGAGCCGCGGGCGACCCGGCAGCAGGGTCAGCGCCGACGGCGCGGTGCGCGGGGCGAACTCCTGATATGCCTCGTCGACGATCACCACGCCGCGGGCCGCGTCGTACACGGCCTCCACGACATCGAGTCCCAGCGGGGTTCCCGTCGGATTGTTCGGCGCACAGAGGATCACCACGTCGGGATCGGCCCGGGCCACCTGCTCGGCGGCCGAGGCCGCGCTGATCCGGTAGTCGTCGCCCCTCGCCCCCGCGACCCATCGCGCACCGGTGCCCTGGCTCAGCAACGGGTACATGGAATAGGTCGGGCCGAACCCGAAGGCCGTACGACCAGGACCCGCGAACGCCTGCAGGATGTGCTGCAGCACCTCGTTGGAGCCGTTGCCCGCCCAGATCTGATCACGGTCGAGGCCGTGCCCGAGATACCGGGCGAACCCTTCGCGCAGTGCGGTGAACTCACGGTCGGGGTAGCGGTTGACCTCACGCAGCGCGACGGAGATGTCGTCGAGGATGTCGCGGGCGACGCCCTCCGGAACCGGATGGGTGTTCTCGTTGACGTTCAACGCGACCGGAAGGGGCGCCTGTGGCGCGCCGTACGGAGTCAGTCCGCGCAGATCATCGCGGAGGGGCAGTTCGTCGAGAGAGGTCACGCTTCCATGCTAGAACCGCGTGGCGACCCGCTCAGTCCGTGTAACGCGAGGGGATCGCGATCTTCTGCCCGACCATCAGGTCGGCACCCTGCAAGTTGTTCAGCCGCCCGATCGCGTCGACCACGTCCCGGCGGTCTGCCTGAGGCGCGACCTTTCCGGCGATCGACCACAGGGTGTCCCCCGGGAGGACCGTGACGGTCTGGAAGTCCACCGCCGCGCTGTGCTCGCCGGAGGCGATCGCCGATCCGCCGGCGATCCCTGCGAAGCCGATCCCGATCGCGAGGGGCACGGCGGCGAGGGTCAGCAGCACTCGGCGACCCCGTGCGGTGATCCGCAGCCGGGTCTGGCGAGGCGCGGAGCCGAAGACGACGCCCGACGAGAGACGCGGGGCCTGGTGCGCGATGCCGATGGTGCTCATGCTGTGCTCCTCATTCACGGCCCGGGACGAACCCGGGATGTTCGAGCTTTCGCATCCGCCCCTCGGCCGGGAGTGACGGATGCGAAGCTCTGTTCCGAACTTATCTTCGATATCGAACACTTGTCAAGCGTTCTTCGAATTCCGCCTCCCCGGACGGGCCGACACGCTCGAACGAATCTTCCGATTCGGCCGTGTTCTCGGATACGGTTTCGATAGCGATACCCCATCACGGACCACCGACATTCGAATCGGGCGTCCGCGATCCGAGGCACGAAGGAGCACCGATGAGCGATATGACCCCGGCATCCGAGGCGCCGCGCACCCGTCGGCGCAAGAGCCTCAGCCCCAAGCAGATGGCGATCCTCGAAGTCATCCAGGCCTCGATCGCCACGCACGGCTATCCGCCGAGCATGCGCGAGATCGGCGACGCCGTCGGGCTCAAGTCGCTCTCGAGCGTGACCCACCAGCTCGGCCAGCTCGAGCTCAGCGGCTACCTCCGCCGCGACCCCGGCAAGACCCGGGCCATGGAGGTGCTCATCGACCTCCCCGGCGCGAGCACCGAGAACCCGGCAGACGCCGCTCCCCCGGTCGGCGACGCGGCGCTCGTGCCGCTCGTCGGGCAGATCGCCGCCGGTGTGCCGATCACGGCCGAGCAGCAGGTCGAGGAGATCTTCCCGCTGCCGCGTCAGCTCGTCGGCAAGGGCGACCTGTTCATGCTCAAGGTCAACGGCGAGTCGATGATCGACGCCGCGATCTGCGACGGCGACTGGGTGGTCGTGCGGTCGCAGCACACGGCGGAGAACGGGGAGATCGTCGCGGCGATGCTCGACGGCGAGGCGACGGTGAAGACCTTCCGCCAGCGCGATGGGCACACCTGGCTCCTCCCGCGCAACTCCTCCTTCGAGCCGATCCTCGGCGACGACGCCGTCGTGCTCGGCAAGATCGTCGCCGTGCTCCGCGCGGTCTGAGACGCACGGCCCCGGGGGCGGCTCCTGGTCGGGTCGCGCCCGGCCGGGCCGCCGGGTCGGTCGGCCGGCAGCCCCTGTCCCGGATCCCGGTCTGTTCAGACGGATCCGTCCGGGAAACGGGACACCGTCCGGGAAACGGGACACTGCGCGCGCCCGGCCCGGCCCGGCCCGATCCACAGACCTGGTCCCGAATCCCTGACAGCCCGAACAGATCCATCCGGGAAACGGAACACCATCCGGGAAACGGGACACCGCCCGGGAACCGGGACACCATCCGGGAAACGGGACACCGTCCGGGAAACGGGACGCCCCGTGAGACCGGCCACCCGTCCGATCCACAGACCCTGTCCCGGATCCCGGATCATCCGGACAGATCCGTCCGCGAACGTGACATCGTCCGCCGCGGGAGAGCATCCGAGAAAGACGGAGCCGCTACCGAGCAGGACCTCAGCCCGGACCGCAGATCATGCCCCGAGTCCCGGACCGCCCAGACAGATTCATCGGCGAAACGGGACACCACTCGCCAAGCGGAAAACCATCCGCCACACGGGCCATGCCCGTACCGGCCACCCGCCCGACCCACAGACCATGTCCCGTATCCCGGACCATCCGCGCACATCTGTCCGCGAAACGTAACATCGTCCGCGAGACGGGACGCTGCACGTGCCCGGCGCCCGCCCGATCCACAGAGCTGGTCCCGAATCCCTGACAGTCCGAACAGATGCATCAGGGATACGGGACACCGTCCGGGAAACCGGACACCGCCCGGGAAACCGGACACCGCCCGGGAAACGGGACACCGTCCAGGAAACGGGACGCCCCGTACGGCAACCCGCCCGATCCGCAGCCCCTGTCCCGGATCACGGACCATCCGGACAGATCCGTCCGGGAAACGTGACACTGTCCGCGAAACCTGACATCGTCCGCCACGCGGGACCGCCGTCCGCGGATCGGACACCCCGCCCGCGAAGGGCACCGACGCGGAGGAGGCCCTCCCGAGAACCGGGAGGGCCTCCTCCGCGATGTCAGACCGCGGCCGCGACGTCCTCGCGCACGCGGTGGGTCGCCTCCACGATGTTGCGCAGCGAGGCGACGGTCTCGTCGTATCCGCGGGTCTTCAGACCGCAGTCCGGGTTGACCCAGAGACGGCGCAGCGGCAGCTCGTCGGTCGCGCGCCGCAGCAGGGCGGCGATCTCGTCGACGCCGGGGACGCGCGGCGAGTGGATGTCATACACGCCGGGACCCACGCCGTGGTCGAAGCCCGACGCGGCGATGTCCCCGACGACCTCCATGCGGCTGCGGGCCGCCTCGATCGAGGTGACGTCGGCGTCCAGAGCGCGGATCGCGTCGATCACCACGCCGAACTCCGAGTAACAGAGGTGCGTGTGCACCTGTGTGCCCGAGGCCGCGCCGCCGGTCGCCAGGCGGAACGAGCGCACCGACCAGTCGAGGTAGGCCGGCTGGTCCGCGTTCTTCAGCGGCAGCAGCTCGCGCAGCGCGGGCTCATCGACCTGGATGATCGCGATGCCGGCATCCTCCAGGTCGGCGATCTCATCGCGCAGCGCGAGGGCGACCTGGTCGGCGGTCTCACTCAGGGGCTGATCGTCGCGGACGAACGACCAGGCGAGGATCGTCACCGGGCCGGTGAGCATGCCCTTGACCGGCTTGGCGGACAGCGACTGCGCGAACGAGGCCCACGACACGGTGATCGGCGCCGGTCGCGAGACGTCGCCCCAGAGGATCGACGGACGGGTGGCGCGCGACCCGTAGGACTGCACCCAGCCGTGCTCCGTCACGGCGAAGCCGTCGAGGTGCTCGGCGAAGTACTGCACCATGTCGTTGCGCTCCGGCTCTCCGTGCACGAGCACGTCGAGGCCGAGGTCCTCCTGCAGCGACACGACCCGCTCGATCTCGGCCTTGATGAAGGCCTCGTAGTCGTCCTGCGGCAGTTCCCCGCGCAGGAACTGGGCGCGGGCGCGACGGATGTCGCCGGTCTGGGGGAACGACCCGATCGTCGTCAGCGGCAGGGCGGGGAGGTTCAGGGCCTCCTGCGCGGCCTCGCGATCCTCGTACGACGCGCGGGAGAAGTCCCCCTCGACCAGCGCTCGGGCGCGGACGGCACCGTCGCGCACCCCCGGTGCCGAGCTGCGGTCGGCGAGCGCCGCCGTCGCGGCATCGAGCTCGTCGGCGATCGCCCCGCGCCCATCGACGAGACCACGAGCGAGGGTCACGACCTGCGAGGTCTTCTGGTCGGCGAACGCGAGCCAGGAGACCAACCGCGGGTCGAGTGCCCTCTCGTCCTCGACGTCGTGCGGCACGTGCAGCAGCGACGTCGAGGTCGAGGCGGCGACGGCTGCCGCGCCGAGACCACGCAGCGCCTCGAGCCGCGCGAAGGCACCGTCGAGGTCTCCGCGCCAGATGTTGTGGCCGTCGACCACACCGCCGACGAGCGTCTTCCCGGCGAGGCCGGGCACGCGCGCCGGCACGTCGCCCCGCACGAGGTCGAGCCCGATCGCCTCGATCGGGGCCCCCGCGAGGACCGCGAGGTTCGCGTCGAGGGCGGCGTAGGGCGCGGCGACGAAGATCGCCGGACGGTCCTGCCGCCCGCCGAGCAGCGCGTAGGCCCGCTGCGCCGCGGCACCGAGCTCCGCCGTGCTCGCGGGAAGGGACTCGCTGACCAGCGCCGGCTCGTCGAGCTGCACCCACTCGGCGCCGGCGGCCTTCAGGCGCGCCAGCAGCTCGGCGTAGACCGGAAGCAGGTCGTCGAGCCGGGACAGCGGGTCGAAGCCCTCAGGGGCGTCGTCGGAAGCCTTGGCGAGGGCGAGCAGCGTCACCGGGCCGACCAGCACGGGACGGGTGCGCAGCCCGGCCGCGGCGGCCTCGGCCACCTCGCGCACACGGCGGTCGTCGGAGAGCGAGAAGCGGGTCTCCGGGCCGATCTCGGGCACCAGGTAGTGGTAGTTCGAGTCGAACCACTTGGTCATCTCCAGCGGTGCGAGGTCGCCCTCGCCGCGGGCGATCGTGAAGTACGCCGGAAGTCCGATCGAGCCGTCCTCCGCGCGCAGGTGCTCGAACCGCTGCGGGATCGCGCCGACCGCCACCGCGGCGTCGAGCACCTGGTCGTAGAAGGAGAACGACTCGGGGATGGCGGAGTCGTCGCGTCCGAGCCCCCGCTCCGCGAGGCGGTCGCGGGTGGCGGTGCGGAGCTCGGCGGCGGTCTGCTCGAGCTCCTCCTCGGTGATGCGGCCCGCCCAGAACGACTCGACCGCCTTCTTCAGCTCGCGGCGACGCCCGATGCGGGGATAGCCCAGGATGGTTCCGGCCGGGAAAGCGGTCATGGTGTTCCTTTCGAAGGTGCCGAGTGCTGCAGCTGCGGCAGGATGTCCGCCGCCGCGAGCACGTCGAGCACGGTGTCGTGCTGGTTGAACGCGTAGAGGTGCACGCCCGGAGCGCCGCCGGCGACCACGTCCGCGGCCAGCCGGGCCGCCCACTCGACGCCGATCTGCCGGCGCCCCTCGGCGGTCGGCTCGACCTCGAGCGCCACGACGAGCTCGCCGGGGAGCTCCTCCCCCGTGAGCTCGAGCACCCGCGCGAGGCGAGCGGGCGAGGTGATCGGCATGATCCCGGGCAGGATCGGGATGGTCACGCCCGCACGCCGTGCGCGCTCGACGAACGCCAGGTAGTGGTCGGGGTGGAAGAAGAGCTGGGTGATGGCGAAGGTCGCGCCGGCCGCCTGCTTCGCCAGCAGGGCCTCGACGTGCTGGGTGCTGTACGCCGACCGCGGATGCCCGTTCGGGAATGCCGCGACCGCGATGCGGACGTTGCGCCGGGGCGCGACGCGGATGGCCCCGGGGTGGCCCGGCACCGGCGACTCCTCGTAGGGGGCGCGCTCGGCCTGCACCCGGTCGATGAGCTGCACGAGCTGCGCCGAGCTCTCCAGATCGCCGAGGAAGGGCTCGCCCTCGGCATGGCCCGCCGGGGGGTCGCCGCGCAGCGCCAGGAAGCTGAGGATGCCCGCATCCAGGAACTCCCGGATCAGCCGGGCGGCCCCGGAATAGGTGTTCCCCACACAGGTGAGGTGTGCCAGGGGCTCGACCCCGGTGCGGGTGCGGATGTACTTCAGCACCTCCAGCGAGCGACCGCCCGTCGACCCGCCCGCGCCGTAGGTCACCGACAGGAAGTCGGGCCCCGCGGCGGCGAGGTGCTGGATGGTCTCGTGGAGCGCCTCGGCGTTGGCCGCGGTGCGCGGCGGATAGAGCTCGAAGGAGAAGGGCACGCGGGGCATGGTCCTCCTCGGTCCTGCGTTCTGGCGGTGCATCGGGTTCCCACACGCTAGAACGCGCGCCGTGCGCCGCGCATCGTGTGTGACGCCCCGTCACGGTGTGTGACGTCATATGACGAAACGGGGCGGCGCACTTGCCGGATAGGGTCGAGGCATGCTCGCTCCGCACGGTTCCTGGCCCACTCCCTTCGACGCGGCGGCGGTGAGCGCCGCCACGCCCCGGATCGACGGCGCCCGGTTCGTCGGCGACGAGATCTGGTGGGGCGAGTCGGTGCCCGCCGAGGGCGGCCGGCTGACCGTG
This sequence comes from Microbacterium sp., assembly GCF_040394595.1. Taxonomy (GTDB): domain Bacteria; phylum Actinomycetota; class Actinomycetes; order Actinomycetales; family Microbacteriaceae; genus Microbacterium. The sequence goes on along the minus strand of NZ_JBEBSA010000021.1, from coordinate 9,500 downwards.
CGGAGCTCCTCGGGGGCCACCCTGCTGCCGGCGCCGTGGAACGCCCGGTCGCGAGTGCACGAGTACGGCGGCGGATCCTGGACGGCGGACGCCGTGGGCACGCTCTACTTCGTCGACGCGGCCGACCAGCGGGTGTACCGCCTCCCGCGCGGCGGCGAGCCGGTGTCGCTCACCGCGGAGGGCCCCCGGTACGGCGGCCTCGAGCTGCGGTGCGGCCGTCTCCTCGCCGTGTGCGAGGACCTTCGCACAACCCCCCACCTGCGCGCGATCGTGGAGATCCCCCTCGACGGCTCCGCGGCGGACGACGAGGCGGCGGTACGGGTGTTCATCTCTGGCTCGGCGTTCTTCGCCCACCCGGTGTCCTCACCCGACGGCACCCGGATCGCATTCGTCGAGTGGAACGGACGTCTGATGCCCTGGCAGAGCGCCCGGCTGCGGGTGATCCCGGTCGACGGCGATGCGTTCGCGGAGATCGACACCCGCGCCGCACTCCAGCCGGAGTGGATCTCGGACGACGAGCTGCTGTTCCTCGACGATCCGGACGACCGGTGGAACCTGCAGCGTCTCCGCCTCGACGGCCTGGACGTGCGCGGGCGCGAGGCGGTCGCCCCCGCCGACGCCGACACGGGCGGAGGGCTGTGGGTGCTCGGCAACCGCTGGTACCGTCCGCTCGCGGACGGCCGCCTCGTCGCGATCCGGACGAACGGGACCGACGAGATCGTCGTCGTCGAACGGGACGGATCGGTGCGGGGTCTGGGTGTCCCGGTCACCGGCGAGGCGAGCATCGACGACGTCTCCGGTTCCCGCGTGCTCGTCTCCGGCGCCGGGGCCTCGTCCGGCCGCGGCCTGTGGTGCGTCGACGTGGATTCCGGCGAGGTGCGGACGGTCCGCGGCGGAGCGCGCATCGACGAGGCCTGGACGCCGATCGCCCGGCAGGTCGTGTTCGAGGGCCCGCACGGCCCGGTGCACGCCTACGACTATCCGCCCGCCAACCCCGACGCACAGGCGCCTGCAGGCGAGCTGCCGCCGTACATCGTGATGGTGCACGGTGGGCCCACCTCTCACGTCACCGGGGCCGCTTCGACGGCCTACGCGTTCTGGACCACGCGCGGAATCGGCGTGCTCGACGTGAACTACGGCGGTTCGACGGGCTACGGCCGGGAGTACCGCGAGCGTCTGGACGGCGAATGGGGGGTGGTGGACGTCGACGACGTCATCGCCGCGGCCCGGGGTCTCGCCGCATCGGGCGTCGCCGATCCCCGTCGCATCGCGATCCGCGGGGGCTCGGCGGGCGGGTGGACGGTGCTCTCCGCGCTCGTCCGCGGTGGCGCGTTCGCTGCGGGGATCAGCCGCTACGGCGTCGCAGACCTGCGGATGCTGGCCGCCGACACGCACGACTTCGAGAAGCACTACACCGACGGGCTCGTCGGCCCTCTTCCCGAGGCCGAGCAGGTGTACATCGACCGCTCGCCGCTCACGCATGCGGACAGGATCGACGTGCCGGTCCTCCTGCTGCAGGGCGCGGACGACCGCGTGGTGCCGCCCAGCCAGTCCGAGGCCATTCGCGATGCGCTGGCCGCACGGGGCGTCCCGCACGAGTACGTGCTCTACCAGGGCGAGGGGCATGGCTTCCGCCGGGCGGAGACGCTGATCTCCGCGCTGACGACCGAGCTGGCCTTCCTCAGCGGCGCGTTCGGGTTCGACCCCGCCTGACCGGGTCGGGCTACTCGCCCATCCGGTTGCGCGTCCGCATCGCGCGCTCGGCCTCGCGGGTGTCCTGCCGCTCACGGAGGGTCTGCCGCTTGTCGAACTCGCGCTTGCCCTTGGCCAGGGCGATCTCGACCTTGGCGCGGCCGTCCGAGAAATAGAGCCGCAGCGGGACGATCGTGTATCCGCCGGCCGACACCGCGTGCTGGAGCTTGAGGATCTCCTCGCGGTGCAGGAGCAGCTTGCGCACGCGCTTCGCCGAGTGGTTGGTCCAGTGCCCCTGGGAGTACTCGGGGATGTGCACCGCGTCGAGGAACGCCTCGTTGCCCTTGATGAACGCGTAGCCGTCGGTCAGGTTCGCGCGACCCTGGCGCAGCGACTTGACCTCCGTGCCGGTGAGCACGAGGCCTGCCTCGTACGACTTCTCGATGTTGAAGTCGTGACGCGCGCGACGGTTGGTCGCGATGATCTTCTCACCGCGTTCCCTGGGCATGTTCTTCTCCTGACGACGGACCAGCCCTCCAGCATATAGGCGATCCGACCGTTCCGGATGACGCAGGGCTCAGGTGCGCAGCCACCGCCGGATCGCGAAGCCCGCCGAGAGGGCTGCCAGCACCACGCCGATCACGATGAGCACGGGGACGACGAACGCCGCCTCCTGCATCCCGACCAGCGGCCGCATGAAGGGGACGCGCTCGGCGAGATAGCCCTCGACACCGAACTTCACGCCGACGAGGATCGCGGCGCCCGCGAGGAGAGAGCCGATGAAGGCGGCGAAGACGCCCTCGAGCACGAACGGCGTCTGGATCGCTCTGTTCGAGGCGCCGACGAGCCGCATGATGCCGATCTCCTTGCGCCGCGCATAGGCGGACAATCTGATCGTCGTCGCGATCAGCAGCACGGCGGCGATGAGCATGAGGGCGGCGACGCCGACCGCGATGTAGGTCGCCACGGTGAGCGCGGAGAACAGCGGATCGAGCAGCTTCCGCTGATCCTTCACCTCGTCCACGCCCGCCTGACCCGAGAACGCCTCGGTGAGCACGTCCGACCGCTGCGGGTCCTTCATGGTCACCCGGAACGCCTCGGCCATGTTGTCCACGCCGAAGGCGTTCGCCTGGTCCTCGCCGAACTGCGCGACCCACTGCTTGAAGGTGTCCTCCTTGGAGTCGTGGGTCACCGAGCTGATCAGGGGCGCGAGGGCGTCGCCCTCCAGCTCGCTCTTGACCTTCTCGACCTGCTCGGGCGTCGCGGCGCCGGAGAGGCAGTTCTTGGACGTCGACAGCGGGGAGCACATGTACACCGTGACCTCGGCGCGCTCGCCCCAGAACGACTTCATCGTGCTGATCTGCACCTGCATGAGGATCGCCGCGCCGACGAAGGTCAGCGAGACGAAGGTGACGAGCACGACGGAGATGACCATCGACAGGTTGCGGCGCAGGCCGCTCAGCGCCTCGAGGAGGATGAGTCCGGGATTCATTCGGTCGGCCCCACTTCCTCGTCGTCCGCACCCGTCAGTCCCAGCCGGTCGGCGACGCCCAGTTCGGCGACCTCCACCTCCGGCAGCACGATCGGATGCGTGCGGGGCGCACCGACGGGGGCGGCGTCCGCCGCCGCGGGCTCGGCGGGAGCCGAGCTCTGCGGAGTCGCGGGCGATACGGGGGCCGGCGCGGGCGGCGGGGTCTCGGGCGCGACGACGGGTTCCTCCTCGGTCTGCCGCTGCACCTCCTGCACGGCGGTCAGCGCCGCCGTGGCGGCCGCGCCGCGGATCTCCTCGGGGGCGAGGCGCGGGATGTTCGAGGTGTCGCCGTAGCCGCCGCCGGTTTCGTCGCGCACCATGACGCCGTCGCGCAACTCGATCACGCGACGCTGCATCTGGTCGACGAAGCCGGCCTCGTGGGTCGCCATCACCACCGTGGTGCCGCCGGCGTTGATCCGGGCGAGCAGCTGCATGATGCCGACCGAGGTGGCGGGGTCGAGGTTTCCGGTGGGCTCGTCGGCGAGCAGGATCTGCGGACGGTTCACGAGCGCACGGGCGATCGCCACGCGCTGCTGCTCACCGCCGGACAGCTCATGGGGCATGCGCTTCTCCTTGCCCTGGAGCCCCACGAGGGCGAGGGCCTCCGGCACCGCCTGCTGGATGAACCCGCGGGAGGAGCCGATCACCTGGAGGGAGAAGGCGACGTTCTGATGGACCGTCTTGGTCGACAGGAGCCGGAAGTCCTGGAACACCGAGCCGATCTTGCGGCGGAAGTAGGGCACCTTCCGGTTCGCGAGCCCGCGGAGGTCGCGACCCAGCACCGCGACGCGGCCGGTGGTCGGCACCTCCTCGCGCAGGATGAGACGCAGGCAGGTGGACTTGCCGGAGCCCGAGGCGCCGACGAGGAACACGAACTCGCCGCGCTCGACCTCGAAGTCGACCTCCGACAGGGCGGGCCTCTTCGTGCCCCGATAGTGCTTGGTGACGTTCTCGAACCGGATCATGGCGTACCGAGCCTAAGCGGGCGTCCGGCCAGGAGCGCGAGCGACACCCCCGACTCCCGCACGTCATCATGGTCTGCTAGAACAGGAAGGCGCAGACCGCGCCGCACGAAGACCGCGTCACCGCGCGATGAAGAGGGGGCAGAATGAGCACGCCAGCAGGATGGTACGACGACGGATCCGGACGCCAGCGGTGGTGGGACGGCTCCCAGTGGACCGAGCACTTCGCTCCGGAGGCTCCCTCCGAGCAGACACCCGCGGAGACCGCGGAACCGACGCCGGAGACGTCGTCCGCGCCCGTGGACGGCACCCCCGACGCCCCCGCGGCCGATGTTCCCTCCGGGGATGCGGCCGTCGCCGACGTCCCCCCGGCCGACATCTCCGCTGCCGACGTCCCCGCCGCCGTCCCGGTGGCAGACGTCTCCACGCCGGACATCCCCTCGGCGGATGCCACGGCGGCGGGCATTCCGGCGGCAGACATCGCCGCCCCGGAGACGCCGGCCTCTGAGACACCCGGATACGCGGAGACTGCCGGATACGCGGCTCCGGAGGCATCCGCACCCCCGGTTCCGGAGGCTCCCGCGGCGCCGGAGTCATCGCCCTACGCCGCTCCGGGCACCGATTCCTCGGCATACGCCGCCCCGGCGTACGGCGGGTCCGCCTATGCCCCGCCCGCCGACGCGAACGCCCCGGGATACGGGGCCCCCCAGTACGGGGCTCCCCAATACGGCGCTCCCCAGTACGGCGCACCCCAGTACGGCACCGGCTACGGGGCTCCCGCCCCGGAGAAGAAGTCCCCCTCGGTGATCGGCTGGATCGCCCTCGGCGTCTCCGCGCTCGGCCTCATCCTCGGCTGCATCCCGCCCGTGGTGATGATGTTCGGCTGGGGCCTGCTGTTCGCGGGCCTGGTGCTGTCCGTCATCGCGCTGTTCATGAAGGGCGCGAAGTGGCCGGGCATCGTCGGCATCATCCTGGCGGTGATCGGCGCATTCATCTCGGCGGTCATCGGTCTCATCTGGCTCGGCATCACGGTCACGAGCCACGCGATCGACAACGCGAAGCCGGATCCCATGCCGAGCTCTTCCCAGATCGCCGAGGAGCCGTCCCCTGACCCGTCCCCGGACGGTGAGAGCGCCGGCCGCCCCTCCCCCGACGAGATCGCGGCCGGATTCCTCATCGTCATGCACGACGCCGGCTTCACCCAGTACGACGACCCCACGGTGTCCGCCTGCATCGGCCAGTTCTTCTACGACTCGGACGTGAGCGACGAGTCGCTGCAGACGATCGCCGGCGGCAAGGACATCTACGACTCGGAGATGGCGAAGGTCCAGCAGACGACCCGGGATGCCATCCAGGAATGCACGAATTGAGCGAACCGCCCCGCGAGGGGTGAGAGGGGAAGGGCCCGGGAGCATCGCTCCCGGGCCCTTCCCCTCTCACGAGGATCAGTCGTCGTCGTCCTTGCGCTTGCGCCAGCGGATGCCCGCCGAGATGAAGCCGTCGAGGTCGCCGTCGAAGACCGCGGCGGGGTTCCCCGACTCGAAGCCGGTGCGCAGGTCCTTGACCAGCTGCTGCCCGTAGAGGAAGTACGACCGCATCTGGTCGCCCCAGCTCGCCGTGATGTTGCCGGCCAGCTCCTTCTTCTTCGCAGCCTCCTCCTCCTTCTGCAGCAGCAGCAGGCGGGTCTGCAGCACGCGCATGGCGGCGGCGCGGTTCTGGATCTGCGACTTCTCGTTCTGCATCGACACGACGATGCCGGTGGGGAGGTGCGTGATGCGCACGGCCGAGTCGGTCGTGTTCACCGACTGCCCGCCCGGACCGGACGACCGGAACACGTCGACGCGGATGTCGTTCTCCGGGATCTCGACCTCGGTGGCCTCCTCCATCAGCGGGATGACCTCGACAGCGGCGAAGGAGGTCTGCCGCTTGTCTGCCGACCCGAAGGGACTGATGCGGGCGAGGCGGTGGGTGCCCGCCTCGACGGAGAGGGTGCCGAATGCGTACGGCGCGTCGATCTCGAACGTGGTCGACTTGATGCCGGCGCCCTCCGCGTAGGAGGTGTCCATCACCTTGACGGGATACTTGTGCTGCTCCGCCCAGCGCAGGTACATGCGCATGAGCATCTCGGCGAAGTCGGTGGCGTCATCGCCGCCGGCGCCGGAGCGGATCGTGATGATCGCGGCCCGCTCGTCGTACTCGCCGTCGAGGAGCGTCTGCACCTCGAGCTGGTTGATGGTCTCGGTGAGCTGTGCGAGCTCGTTCCTCGCCTCGTGCGCGGAGTCCTCATCGCCCATCTCGTTGGCGAGCTCGACGAGCACTTCGAGATCGTCGAGGCGCCGGGCGATGCCTTCGATGCGGGCGAGCTCCGACTGTCGGTGGCTGAGGGCGCTGGTCACCTTCTGGGCGCGTTCGGTGTCGTCCCACAGGTCGGGAGCGCCGGCCTCCTCGCTGAGGCGGGCGATGTCCTCACGCAGCCTCGACACGTCGACGACCTCGCGGATGTCGCCGAAGGTGAGTCGCAGGGCCTGGATGTCGGCAGAGAGATCGAGTTCGAGCATGGCGGGACAAGCCTACCGTCCTCCGCGCTCCGCCATCGCGCGGATCGGCATGACCCTTCGGCCGGAGTAGCGTGGCGAGGGTGACAAGCACCGCGAGCAGCGTCCTCAAGCAGTTCGGCCCGATGGTGTACGCCCCCACCCTGCTGTTCTCCCTCGGAGAGGGCGCGGTGATTCCGCTCGTGCCGATCATCGCCTCGCAGCTCGGCGCGGACGTCGCATTCGCGGCGCTCGTGTCGTCCGCCCTCGTGGTCGGTCAGCTGTGCGGCAACATCCCTGCCGGGTGGGCGGTGGCGCGCTTCGGCGAGCGCTGGACCATGGTCATCGCCGGGCTGATCTCGATGGCCGCCGCGGTGGGGCTGCTCGTCTCCCCGGCGCTGTGGGGCTTCACGCTCTCGGTGTTCGTGCTCGGTTTCTGCGCGGCGGCCTTCGGCCTCGCGCGTCACGCCTTCATGACCACGCGCGTGCCGATCGAGTTCCGCGCCAGGGCGCTGTCGCTGCTGGGCGGCAGCTTCCGTCTCGGCGTGTTCATCGGGCCGTTCGTGACGGCGGGCCTGCTCGCGGTCTTCGGCACCGAACAGGCCTCGCTGTGGTTCTTCCTCGTCTGCCTCGCGGCGATGGTCGCGCTCGTCACCTTCGGCCCCGATCCCGAGAAGACGGTGGCCCCGCTGCCAGCCTTCCGCGGTGACCTGAGCGAGGACTCCGGGGAGCCGGTGACCGGGTCCATCCCGACCGGGGCGCTCCGCCAGGCACAGGCCGGGGTGTTCCGCACCCTCTGGGAGAACCGCGGGGTGCTCGGCCGCCTCGGGCTCGCGGCGGCGGCGCTGTCGGCTGTGCGGTCGGCACGGCAGGTGGTGCTGCCGCTGTGGGGCGTGTCGATCGGCCTCGACGCGCAGAACATCGCACTGGTGGTGGGCGTCTCGGGCGCCATCGACTTCGCCCTGTTCTACGCCAGTGGGCAGGTGATGGACCGCTTCGGACGGCTCTGGGCGGCGATGCCCGCGATGGTGCTGATGGGGCTCGGTTTCCTGGCCCTCTCGTTCACCCACGAACTGGACGCCGCGACGATGTGGTTCGGGATGCTCGCCGCCGTGCTCGGCGTGGGAAACGGGCTGTCCAGCGGCATCCTGCTCACGCTCGGCGCCGACACCGCCCCGGCGAACGATCCGGCGGCGTACCTCGGATCCTGGCGCACGCTCACCGACGCCGGCGGCGCGGTGGCCCCCGTGCTCGTGTGGGCGGTGACAGCGGTGAGCTCCCTGTCGTTCGCCGCCGGCGCGATGGGTCTCATCGGACTCATCGGCGCGGCCGGCTTCATCCGCTGGATCCCGCGTTTCGTGCCGCGCACCTCGCCCGGGAGCTGACCGCGGTCGTCGTTCACCGCAGCGCCGTGCGGCTGGTCGCGGTCGCCCGGAGCGGCACCCCGTCGGGCACGAACATCGACACGAGCGGCGGATGCCATTCGCCGCCGACGGTCACCCGGGCGGTCACGCCGTCGGCGGTGGTCGCCTCGACGAGGAGCGCGTCGCCCGGGAGCGCCTCGAGGAGCGCGGTCGCCTGCGCACGAACGCCGGCCTCCGTCAGCGCGGCCCGCGCACCGTCGCCGTCCGCGACCAGCACGAATCCATCGGCGCCGGCGAGCGCGGCCGCATCGGCGAGGGCGTCGAGGCGCTTCTGCGCGATGTAGAGGTCGGTGGCGCAGGCGCAGACGAAGAGCACGGCGACGACGAGCAGCGCATATCCCAGTAACAGGGGCAGGATGCTGCCCTCGTCATCCCGCCACCGAGGGCGCCCGCGCGGGCCGGTCATCCGCCGCCCCACTGCCGCGAGACCCGCTGCGCCGCCGATGCCTCGATCGGGACCGCGGTGAGGCGATCGATCCCGGCCAGGGAGGGGACCAGGGGCAGCGCGGCGGTCGCCCGCACGGTGACGATCAGCGTCGCCCCCGATCGCGGGCAGTCCCCCGCAGGTACGCAGGAGAGCGAGACGTCGAGCTCGTCCATGCCGTACTCCTCCCTCACGCTGCGGAGCACGGCGTCAGCGCGCGCCGTCGCCGTGCGGGCATCCGGGGCCTGCGCCATGGCGCGTGCCGCATGGCGCGCGGCGGCCTCGGCGCCGAGCGTCTGCTCCTGCACGACGCCGAGCGAGATCACCAGGTAGACGAGAGGCACGAGCAACAGGATCCCGGTCACGATGAACTCGAGCGCCGCGGACCCCTCGTCCTGCGCGAAGACCTCAGCCGTCCTCGAACGACTCCATCGGCGCATGCGCCTCCACCTCCCATCCGAACGGGATCCCGAGCAGCCCGATCACCGGGAGCGTCGTGCGCACGCGGACGACCGCCGTCGGATGCCCGAGCACGCGGCTCTCCCCCGCGCTCACCTCTTCAGCGAATCGTGGCCCGATCGCCCTGCCGATGATCTCGGCCGTGCGCTCCGCACCCTCGGACGGCGAGGCGTCGGCGAGCGCGGCCCGGTGAGCTCCCTCGACGGCGGCGTCGTGCACGACGTTGCGCACGTAGATCGCGAGGGCGAGCTGGAGGACCGCCAGCGTGAGGGCCGTCAGCAGGGCGCCGACGAGCACAAACTCGACCGGGCTCGACCCGCGCTCCGCCCTCGGGTCAGCCGAGACCGGAGACGCGGGAGAGCGCATCGTTGAACAGATTGACCAGGGCGGGGCCGGCTACGGCCCAGATGAGGACGACGAGGCCCGCCGTCATCAGCGTCACGAGCACCCAGCCGGGGACGTCCCCGCTCTCGT
>NZ_JBEBSA010000020.1:0-44278 GCF_040394595.1 Microbacterium sp. | reverse complement strand
GCCCGTCGCCGCCGGTCATGGCGGTGTCGTGCACGGTGGGCTTGCGGCGCATCCAGGCGGCGTAGACGGTGCCCTCGTCGTCCTGGATGTCCTCGGTGACGCGGAAGCCCAGCGACTGCATGAAGTTCACCGCGCGCGGCACGTCGGGGGTCACCTGGTTGAAGTGGTCCAGGCGCACCAGCTCGCCGGGGGTGTGCAGGTCATAGCGCCACGACAGCCGCTCGACGTGCTCCACGTCGTGGAAGAACTCGTAGGGGAACCCGAGCGGGTCGACCACGCGCACCGACGCGCCGATGCCCTTCGTGAAGCCCTCCGGCGCGCGGCGCACCTCGCAGCCCAGCTCGCGGTAGAACGCCTCGGCCCGGTCGAGGTCCTCCGGCGTGCGCACGCGGTAGGAGAACGCGGCGACCGCCGCGACGTCCCCCCGGCGCAGCACGAGGTTGTGATGGATGAACTCCTCGGTCGACCGCAGGTAGATCGAGTCCTCGTCCTCCTCGGTGACGTAGAGGCCGAGCACGTCGACGTAGAACACGCGGGAGGCCGCGAGGTCGGTCACCACGAGCTCCATGTAGGCGCAGCGCAGGATGTCCGGCGGCGAGGCCTGCGGCGTGGGCACCGGGTTGTCCGTGCGGATCGGGGCCTCCTGCGACACGTAGTAGCCGGCCGAGGTCAGGGTCATGTCTTCGCGGTTGGTCATGTCAGCGTCCTTGCTTGCCGAAGGTGGGGTTGTGCGGGGCGCCGAGCGTGATGTGCACGCTCTGCTGGTCGGTGTAGAAGTCGATCGAGCGGTAGCCGCCCTCGTGGCCGAGGCCGGAGGCCTTCACCCCGCCGAAGGGGGTGCGCAGGTCGCGCACGTTGTTCGAGTTCAGCCACACCATGCCGGCTTCGACGGCCTGGGCGAAGTTGTGCCCGCGCCGGAGGTCGTTGGTCCACACGTAGGCGGCGAGGCCGTACTTGGTGTCGTTCGCGAGGGCGAGCGCCTCCTCGTCGGTGTCGAACGGGGTGATCGCCACCACCGGGCCGAAGATCTCCTCCTGGAAGATCCGGGCATCGGGCTTCACGTCGGCGAACACCGTCGGCGCGACGTAGTTGCCGGTGGGGAAGCCCTCGGGGCGCCCGCCCCCGGCGACGAGCCGGCCCTCGGTCTTGCCGATCTCGACGTAGCTCATGACCTTCTCGTAGTGCTCCGGGTGCACCAGTGCGCCGACCTCGGTGGACGGGTCGTGCGGGTGGCCCACCTTCACGCGCTGCGCCTGCGCGGCGTAGCGCTCGACGAACTCGTCGTACACCTCGCGCTGGACGAGGATGCGGGAGCCGGCGGTGCAGCGCTCGCCGTTGAGGGAGAAGACGCCGAAGATGCAGGCGTCGATCGCGACGTCGAGGTCGGCGTCGGCGAAGACCACCGCGGGGCTCTTCCCGCCGAGCTCCATCGAGAGGCCCTTGAGGAAGGGCGCGGCGTTGCCGAAGATGATCTGCCCCGTGCGGCTCTCGCCGGTGAAGGAGATGAGCGGCACCTCGGGGTGCTTCACCAGCGCGTCGCCGGCGTCCTCGCCGAGGCCGTTGACGAGGTTGAACACGCCCTGGGGGAGGCCGGCCTCCTCGAAGATGCCCGCCCACAGCGAGGCGGAGAGCGGGGTGAACTCGGCCGGCTTCAGCACCACCGTGTTGCCGGTCGCGAGCGCGGGTCCGAGCTTCCAGGACTCGAGCATGAAGGGGGTGTTCCACGGGGTGATGAGGCCGGCGACGCCGATCGGCTTGCGGTTGACGTAGTTCATCTGGCGGCCGGGCACCTTGAACGCGTCATCGGCCTGGGCCACGATCAGGTCGGCGAAGAACCGGAAGTTCTCGGCTGCGCGGCGGGCCTGGCCGAGCGCCTGGGTGATCGGCAGGCCGGAGTCGTAGGACTCCAGCTCGGCGAGGCGGGCGTCGCGCGACTCGACGATGTCGGCGATGCGGTGCAGCACACGGGAGCGCTCGCGCGGCAGCATCCGCGGCCACGGCCCCTCCTCGAAGGCCCGCTTCGCCGCGGCGACGGCGCGCTCGACGTCGGCCTTCTTGCCGGCGGCGGCATGCACATAGGTCTCGTTCGTGACGGGGTTGAGCACCTCGAAGGTGTCGCCGTCGAGGGAGTCGACGAACTCGCCGTCGATGTAGTGCTGGATCTTCTCCGGCAGGTCAGCCGGAACATACACGTCGGTCATCATCGTCCTTCCGATGCGGGGGCGGTTGCGGGGGTGCTGTGCCGCGACGTCAGGAACGCGTCCATGGTGCGCCAGCGGTGGTCTCGGGCGGCGAGCTCGATCTCGAGGGGATCGGCGCCGCGGCGGATGAGGTCGAGGATCTGCACGTGCTCCTCCACGGAGTGGCGGGCGCGGCCGGGCACGAACGCGAAGGTGGAATCGCGGATGCCGGACAGGCGCGACCAGCCGCGGTGCACGAGGTCGAGCAGATGCGGGTTGGGGCAGGGCTCGTAGAGCACCGAGTGGAAGTCGCGGTTGAGGGTGGTGAACGCGTGGGCGTCGAAGTGGTCGAGCAGACCCAGCATCCGGTCGTTGATCGCCGAGGCGCGGTCGAGCGCCTCGCCGTCGAGGAACGGCGCCGAGAGCGCGGTCGCCGCGCCTTCGACGAGGCCGAGCGTCTGCATCGTGTGGGCGTACTCCGACTCGTCGACGAGCGCGACCCGGGCGCCGACGTTGCGCTCGAACGTCACCAGGCCCTCGGCCTCGAGCCGGCGGATCGCCTCGCGCACGGGCACGACGCTCATCCCGAGCTCGTCCGCGATGCCGCCGAGCACGAGACGGTAGCCGGGGCCGAAGGCATGGCCCGCGATGCGCTCGCGGATCCAGGCGTAGGCGACCTCGGACTTGCTGCCCCGGTCGAGCACGGTCGTCATCCGCGCGCCTCGTACTTCGCGCGCCACTCGGCGTTCATCGGGAACAGGCCGTCCACCGGACTCCCCGTGGCCACCTGCTCGGCGATCCAGGCGTCCTCGTCCTCCTGCGCGAGGGCCTCGTCGACGACCTCGTCGACGAGCGCGGGCGGGATGACGATCACGCCGTCGCCGTCGCCGACGATGATGTCGCCGGGCTGCACGGTCGCCCCTCCGCAGGCGATCGTCACGTCGACGTCCCACGGCACGTGGCGGCGTCCGAGCACGGAGGGGTGCGCCCCTCGGGAGAAGACCGGGAGGCCGATCTCGGCGACCGCGTCGTAGTCGCGCACTCCGCCGTCGGTGACCACGCCCGCGGCCCCAAGGGTCTTCGCCCGGAGGGCGAGGATGTCGCCCAGCGTGCCGGTGCCCGCTTCGCCGCGCGCCTCGATCACCACGATCTCGCCGGGGCGGATCGCGTCGAACGCGCGTTTCTGTGCGTTGTAGCCGCCGCCGTGGGTGCGGAAGAGGTCCTCACGGGCCGGCACGAAGCGCAGCGTCTTCGCGACGCCGACGATCTTCGCGCCCGGAAGGTTCGCGGCGACGCCGTCGATGAAGCAGGAGTGCAGACCGCGCTTGCGCAGCTGACTGGACAGTCCCGCCGTGGGAGCGGCCTCGAGCTTCGCGCGCAGCTCGGGGGAGAGGGCGTCGGATGCGGGCTCGTCCTCCGCCGGGAGGCCGGCGGCCTCGCGGGACCCCCACGCCTCGGTGCGCTGCAGGTCGTCGACCGCGGGCAGGGAGCCGAGCGCGGGGTCGAAGGGGACCTCGCCCTGGACGACCGTGGTGCGCAGGGCGCCGCTGGTGGGCGCGCCGGGGGCGGTGGGGGCGTCGACCTCGATCTCGACCACGTCGCCCGGGCCGATCACGCTGGACCCGGCCGGGGTGCCGGTGAGGATGACGTCGCCCGGCTGCAGCGTGAAGTGCTGCGAGAGGTCGGCGACCAGCTGCGCGAGGGGGAAGATCATGCCGCCGGAGGTGTCGTCCTGCCGCAGCTCGCCGTTGACCCAGGCGCGCACGCGCAGGGCCTCGGGGTCGACCGTGCGCGCGTCGATGTAGTCCGGGCCGAGCGGGGTGAAGCCGTCGCCGCCCTTGGAGCGCACGTTGGAGCCCTTGTCGTTCGCGCGGAGGTCGTAGACGCCGAGGTCGTTCGATGCGGTCACCCACCCCACGTGCGACCAGGCGTCGGAGAGGGGGACGCGGCGGGCGGCGGTGCCGATCACGAGGGCGATCTCCGCCTCGAAGGCGAGCAGCTCGGCGCCGGCGGGCCGCTCGACCGTGCCGCCGCTCTCGCCGATCGAGCTGAGCGGCTTGAAGAAGTAGGAGGGGGCGGCAGGCCGTCTTCCGCGCTGGTCGGCGCGCGAGGCGTAGCTGAGGTGGATCGCGATGATCTTGCCGGGCCGGGGGACGGTTGCCGTCACGGGGCGCCTCCTTGCGTCTTGTGGGTCGTATTCGAAATCGTATATCATCTCGTCACGCCCCGGCAAGCATCGAAAGCGCCGCCGCCGCAGACACCGACGTCACCTCGAAGGAGAGACACATGAGTGGCCAGCCAGAGGACGGGTTCACCCCGACCGGAACCATCGCGAGCCACGCGGATCGCCGCCGCGTCGTCTTCGCCACCGTGATCGGCACCACGGTCGAGTGGTACGACTTCTTCATCTACTCCTCGGCGACGGCGCTCGTCTTCGGGCAGCTGTTCTTCTCGCCGTTCGGGAAGGGGACCGAGCAGATCCTCGCCTTCCTGACGATCGGCATCAGCTTCCTGTTCCGCCCCCTCGGCGCCTTCCTCGCCGGGCACTTCGGCGACCGGATCGGGCGCAGGGCGGTGCTGATGATCACGCTCATCCTGATGGGCGCCTCGACCGCGCTCATCGGCCTCCTGCCGACGGCGCAGGTGATCGGCTTCGCCGCTCCCGTGTTGCTGATCCTGCTGCGCGTGCTGCAGGGCGTCTCCGCCGGCGGCGAGTGGGGAGGCGCGGTGCTGATGGCCGTCGAGCACGCCCCCAAGAAGAAGCGCGGGCTGTTCGGCGCCGCTCCCCAGATCGGCGTCCCGCTCGGTCTCCTCCTCGCCTCCGGGGTGATGGCCGTGATGGCGACGATCGCCCAGGGCGACGCGTTCACGCAGTGGGGCTGGCGCGTGCCGTTCCTGCTGTCGTTCGTGCTCATCCTCGTCGGGTACTACGTGCGCCGCCGCGTGGAGGAGAGCCCGGTGTTCGTCGAGATCGCCGAGCGCCGCGAGCAGACCCGGATGCCGATCGTGCAGCTCTTCCGCAAGCACGCCCTGCTGGTGATCGTCGCCGCGCTCGTCTTCGCGGGCAACAACGCGGTGGGCTACATGACCACCGGCGGCTACATCCAGAACTACGCCACCGACCCGGAGGGCCCGCTGAGGCTCGACAAGAGCCCGGTGCTCTGGGCCGTCGCGGGCTCCGCGGTCACGTGGCTGATCTTCGCCGCCTTCGCCGGGTGGATCTCCGACCGCATCGGACGGCGGACCACCTACATCGCCGGATGGATCCTGCAACTGGTCGGCGTCGTCGCCCTGTTCCCGCTGGTGAATCAGGGGGGCATCTGGTCGCTGTTCGCGGGCCTCGCGATCCTGACGGTCGGCCTCGGTCTCACCTACGGCCCCCAGGCGGCGCTCTACGCGGAGCTGTTCCCTGCGTCGATCCGGTTCTCCGGGGTGTCGATCTCCTACGCGATCGGCGCGATCCTCGGCGGCGCGTTCGCCCCCACGATCGCGAAGGGGCTGGTGGAGGCGACCGGCACGACGACGTCGGTCACCTGGTACCTCGTCGGCATGACCCTGCTCGGCCTGATCGCGACGCTGCTGCTGCGCGACCGCACCGGGATCCCCCTCGGGCCCGACCACGAGGCCGAGCAGTCGGTGAGCCCGATCCGCGGCCTGTCCCGCACCTGACCCGGAGCGCGTCATCTCGGCGCCCGGAGGGTGGTCGTCGAACGAGCGGAGCGAGACGGAACGAGTGGCGGGGATGTGCGTCTCGTCTCGGGCGCCTGCGGCGTCCCCGCCCGACGGCGGTGCGCGTCAGCCGCCGAGCGCGTCGCGGATGGTCCGGGCCGAGCGCTGCAGGCGGACGGCGATCTCCTCGTCGGTGAAGGCCGAGGCCACGTGCACGACCGCGAGGGCGGCGGGGCGCTGCCCGCGCAGCTCGAGCGGCACGGCGACGGACTGCACGGTGGGGATGACCTCGTCGTGGCTGGTCGCGTGCCCCTGGGAGCGCACGAGGGCGACCTCGGCGCGCAACTCGTCGCCGCGCTCGCCCCAGTCGGCCCACTCCGCATCGGCGAGCTGCGCGAGGATCGCCTTGCCCGGGGCCCCCACGGTGACGGGGTGCCGCGCTCCGGGCCGCTGGGCGACGCTCGCGACCGTGTGCCGGGGCTCGACGCTCGTCAGGGTGATGCACTCGCGGCCGTCCAGCACTGCGAGGAAGCAGGTCATGCCCAGGTCGTTGGCGACCGCGGTGAGCTCGGGCAGCGCCTCCGCCTGGAGGTCGTGGGCGACCCCCGCGGCGAGGGCCGCCATGCGCGGCCCCAGGGCGGCGAGGCCCGAGGCGTCGCGCACCACGAGCCCGTGGTCCTCGAGCGTGCGCAGCAGCCGGTAGGCGATCGACCGGTGCACTCCGAGCCGGCCGGCGATGTCGTCGATCGAGAGGGCGCCGCGGGTGTCGGAGAGGATCTCGAGGATCCGGACGCCGCGGCTGAGCGTCTGGGATGCGGGGCCGTCGGCCATGGATCCTCCTCGACGTGAGGCCCGGTCTTGATCCGTCGCGGGCCGAGCGGGTACGCTGTGTTCAATAGTAGAACATCATGTTCGAATATAGAACACGTTCTCCTTCGAGAGCAACCCCGACGGCGCCGTCAGGAAGGAATCGACGACGATGCAGTTCCACCACCACGGATACGTCTCCGGAGACCCGCGGGTCCTCCCCGCCGAGGGCACCGGCGTCGACCGCCCTGTTGAGCTCCCCGACGAGATCGACGTCCTGATCGTCGGCTCCGGTCCGGCGGGGATGCTCCTCGCCGCGCAGATGTCGCAGTTCCCCGGCGTCACGACGCGCATCATCGAGAAGCGCGACGGGCGGCTCGTGCTCGGTCAGGCCGACGGCATCCAGCCCCGCAGCGTCGAGACCTTCCAGGCGTTCGGCTTCGCCGAGCGGATCATCGCCGAGGCGTACAACATCGGCTGGATGAACTTCTGGGGACCCGACCCGGAGCGCCCGGAGAACATCGTCCGCACCGCGCGCACGGCCGACTACGCCTACGACATCTGCGAGTTCCCGCACCTCATCGTCAACCAGGCCCGCGTGCTGGACTACTTCGCCGAGGCGGCGGCCGACGGGCCGGGGCGGATCCTCCCCGACTACGGCGTGGAGTTCACCGGGCTCACCGTGCACGACGCGGGGGAGCATCCGGTCGAGGTGCGCGTGCGCCACGTCGCGGGGCCGCGCGAGGGCGAGGAGCGCACGATCCGCGCGAAGTACGTGGTGGGCTGCGACGGCGCCCGCAGCGGTGTGCGCGACGCGATCGGCCGCACGCACGTCGGCGGCATCTCCGCGCACGCCTGGGGCGTCATGGACGTGCTGGTGAACACCGACTTCCCGGACTGGCGCACCAAGTGCGCGATCAACTCCGAGGCGGGGAACATCCTGCACATCCCCCGTGAGGGCGGGTACCTCAGCCGCATGTACATCGACCTCGGCGAGGTCGCCGACGACGACAACCACGAGGTGCGCAAGACCCCGATCGAGGCGATCATCGCCAAGGCGAACGCCATCCTGCATCCCTATGCGATCGACGTGAAGGAGGTCGCCTGGCACAGCGTGTACGAGGTCGGCCACCGCATCACCGACGGGTTCGACGACGTGGACGCGGGCTCGACGGCCGCGCCCCGGGTGTTCCTCACCGGCGACGCCTGCCACACCCACAGCGCGAAGGCCGGGCAGGGGATGAACGTCTCGATGCAGGACGGGTTCAACATCGGCTGGAAGCTGGGCGCCGTGCTGACCGGCCGCAGCCCCGAATCGCTGCTCTCGACCTACGGCGCCGAGCGCCGGCCTGTCGCGCAGCAGCTCATCGACTTCGACCGCGAGTGGTCGACCCTGATGGCGCGCAAGCCCGAGGAGATCTCGGATCCCCAGGAACTCGCGACCTACTACCTGGCCACCGCCGAGTTCCCCTCGGGGTTCATGACGCAGTACACCGCCTCGATGATCACCGGAACGGACGCGCATCAGGGGCTGGCGACGGGCTTCCCCCTCGGCAAGCGCTTCAAGTCGGCCGAGGTCGTGCGGGTGGCGGACGGCAACGTCGTGCACCTCGGTCATCACGCCAAGGCCGACGGACGCTGGCGCGTCTACGCGTTCGGCGACGAGAGCGGCGCGGGCGTCGACGCCTGGGCCGCGGCCGCCGAGCCGCTGTTCGCGCGGTTCACGCCCACCGCCGCCGACGTCGACGCGGTCTTCGACGTGAAGGCCGTGTACCGGCAGGCCGCCGAGGATCTCGACGTCACGTGCGCGCCGGCGCTGTTCCAGCCGAAGACCGGACCCCTCGGGCTCACCGACTGGGAGAAGGTCTACGCCTCGGGTCCGTCGAAGTGGACCGCGGCCGACGTCTTCGCCGATCGCGGCCTGTCCGCCGACGGTGTGGTGATCGTGGTGCGCCCCGACCAGTACGTCGCCGCGATCCTGCCGCTCACCGCCGTGGACGAGCTCGCCGGGTTCCTGGAGGGCGCCTTCCTCCCCGCGTCCTGAGCCCCCGAGGAGACGGGCGGGACGCTCAGTCCCGGATCGCGGTCGCACCCCCGGAGACGACGATCCCGCCCTCCGACGGGATGCGCACGGTGAGTATGCTCGGGCGGCCGACGTGCCCGCCCTGGCGGATGTGCACGATCCGCTCCGGACGGCCCACGGCGCGCAGGTAGGCGCCGACCGATGCCGCGGCGGACCCCGTCGCGGGGTCTTCGGTGATCCGGCCGACGGGGAAGAGGTTGCGCGCGAGGTAGACGCCGTCGCCTTCGGGATGCAGCACGGTGACGGTGCCGGCCCAGCCCTGTTCCCTCATGAGCGCGGCGACCTCGCCGGGAGCGAACCGGAACTGGTGGAACAGTTCCCGATCAGCGAGCACGATCACCGGGTGGCGGTTGCCGGCGAAGGACTCGCGCGGAGGGAAGCCGGGGGAGAGGTCGTCGTCGTGCAGGCCGAGCATCCCGAGGAGGCGGGTGAGCACCGGGGCGTCCAGCTCCCGCACCGCCGGCTCGACGCTGGTGAACGCGACGGTCACCCCCTGTACGTCCGCGGACGCGGTGAGCACGACGTCTCCGGCCGCCGTGGCGAAGGTCATCTCCCCGGGACCGTCGCGTTCGGCGAGGGCGACGGCGGTCGCCACGGTCGCGTGGCCGCAGAACGGCACCTCCGCGGCGGGGGACCAGTATCGCACCCGGTGGCGCCCGTCGGCTTCCCGCCCGGTCACGAAAGCGGTCTCCGAATAGCCGACCTCGGCGGCGATCCGCTGCATCCGCTCGTCGTCGAGCCCTGCCGCGTCGAGCACCACGCCCGCGGGGTTGCCGCCGTCGGGGGTCTCGGCGAACGCGCTGTAGCGCAGGATCTCGGGGGAGCCGGTCATGTCGGCGAGCCTACCCGCGCCGCGCGGCGAGCGCCCTGCGGCGTCAGGAGTTCACGCGGATGATCTCGCGCTGGTACGGCGCGATGACGTCTCCCGAGACGCGCAGGTCGAGCACGAGGAAACGGCGCTCCGCGGGGTCCTCCCGCGTCCACGCGGCGAGCCGCTCGAGGTCGTCGAGGGACCGCACCGCGACGCCCTCCGCACCGACCGCTCCGGCGAACGCAGCGAAGTCGACCTCGGGGATGCGCATCGGCTCCTGGGCGAGCCCCTTGAGACCGTAGAGGTTGACCTCGGCGCCGTAGGCGGCGTCGTTCCAGACCACCGCGATGCCCCGCCCGCCGGCGGCGCGCACCGCGGACTCGAGGTCGGCGATCGCCATGAGGCCGCCGCCGTCGCCCGAGGTCAGCACGATGGTGGAGTCGGGACGGGCCCGCGTCGCGCCGACCACGCTCGGCCAGCCCTGGCCGATCGCCTGGAAGGCCGTGCCGATCATCATCATGCGGTCGGGGGAGGCGACCGGCCAGTACATGTTGGCCCATCCGATGAAGTGCCCGCCGTCGGAGACGACGACGCGGTCCTCGGGGAGCAGCTCGGCGATGCGCCGGGCAGCCGCGCGGGGGTCGAGACGCCCGTCGGCGGCGAGGTCGTCGCCGTGCTCGTACGCGCGGGACGCCGCGACGTCGACGCTCTCGCGCCACGGAGCGGCCGGGGCGCCGTCCCGCACGGCTCGCACGCGCAGCACGAGCGTCTCCGCCACCACGCGCGCGTCGCCGCGCACGAAGCCGCCCACGTGCGCGTGCGTGGCCGCGGGGGCGACGTCCACCTGGAACACGCGCGTGCCCGGAGCGAACAGTTCGCCGAACCGCATCGTGAACTGGTTGAGGGAGGCGCCGAACACGACGGCGACATCCGCGTCGCGCACCAGCTCCATCGCCCCGTCGGCGCCGAACCCGCCGGTCACGCCGAGGTCGAACCTCCGGTCGGGGAACAGCCCGCGGCCGAGCGCCGTCGAGGCCGTCAGCGCGCCGGTCTCCGCGGCCAGCTCTCCCAGCGCCGCGCCCGCGCCGGAGAGCCAGGCGCCGCGCCCGGCGAGCAGGAAGGGTCGTGCGGCGCCGGCCAGCGCCGCGGCGATCTCGTCGAGCATCCCCTCCGCGAACTCCCCGCGAGGGGCGAGCGGAGCGGGCGTCCGCGGAGCGTCGACCGCGGGCACCTCCCCGGCGTCGAGGGTCGCGACGTCGTAGGGGATCGCCAGGACGACGGGAACGCGGTAGGTCAGGGCGTGCTCGATCGCGATGACGACGGTCGCCGCGGCGTCGGCGCGACCCACCGTGTAGGTGCGGGCGCCGACGCCCGAGGCGAGCGCGATCTGGTCGACGTCCCAGGGGCGGGGGCCCGAGGTGGGCTCGTCGCCGACGACGAGCACGAGCGGCACGTGCGCCTGCACCGACTCGGCCAGCGCCGTGAGCGTGTTCGTGAAGCCGGCTCCGTAGGTCGTCGTCGCGGCGGCGATGCGGCCGGAGGCGCGGAAGTGCGCATCGGCGGCGACGACGGCGCCCTGCTCGTGGCGCACCGCCGTGTAGGTGGCGTCGGTCTGCTTCTCAAGGGCGTCGAGGAAGTACGCGTTGCCGTTGCCCATCACGCCGAAGACGTGGTCGATGTGGCGGGCGGTCGTGAGCGCGACGTGGGCGGAGACGGAGGGCATGGCGGAGCCTTTCGAGACGGGACGGATGATTCCGTATGTGTCTCGCCGCGCGCGTCGATGCGTCGTGGGCTTCGTGCCCCTTTTTCGGGCACCGGCCGGGATGCCGGACACGTTCATCTTATCGGGGACGGCGTGCGAGAGTAGATCCATGACGGATGCACCGCACGAGCGCGAGACGCTCACCTGGGACGGTTTCGGAGAAGCGACGCGGGATCTCGCGCGGCGCATCCTCGCCAGCGGCTTCGAGCCGGAGGTGGTGGTGGCGATCGCCCGCGGCGGGCTGCTCCCGGCCGGAGCGATCGCGTACGGCCTCGGCGCCAAGAACTGCGGTGCGATCAACGTGGAGTTCTACACCGGCATCGGCACCGTGCTCGATGCTCCCGAGGTGCTCCCGCCCGAGCTGGACATGGACTACCTCGACGGGCGCCGCGTGCTGCTCGTCGACGACGTCGCGGACTCGGGGCGCACGCTCCGCCTTGCGGTCGAGCTGCTGCAGGCCAAGGGGGCCGAGGTGCGATCCGTCACGATCTACACCAAGCCCACGACGGTGATCCAGCCCGACTACGCGTGGAAGGACACCGATCTCTGGATCGACTTCCCCTGGTCGTTCAAGGGCACGGTCCGCGAGGAGGACCTCGGCCTGCCGCCGACGGCCTGATCCGGCCGGAGGTCAGTCCTCGGCGGGCGCGACCCGGGGCGGCCAGGCGGTCGCCCCCAGCTCGCGGGAGATGTTGCGGGCGCTCTCGCGCAGCGCGTCGAGCACGGCGTCCGAGGCGGGCATCGCCGAGGTGGGGAGCACCACGGCGACCGCGGCGACGATGTCTCCGTGCGCGTCGGCGATCGGGGCGGCGATCGACGACTCCCCGAGCACGGCCTCGTCGGTCTCCGTCGCAGTGCCCCGCTCGGCGATGGCGGGCAGCTCGAGGGTGAGGCGCGCGGCATCCGTGATGGTGTCGCCGGTGAGGCTGCGCAGCGGCTCGGAGAAGACGGTGCGCTGGAAGCCGACGTCGTGCGCGAGCAGGACCTTGCCCATCGCCGAGGCGTGCGCCGGGATCGCCATCCCGGTCTCGAGCATCTGCTGGCTGTCGTCGGGGCGCAGGTTGTGGTGGATCACGAGGACCTCGCTGAAGTGCGGAGCGCCGAGCCGCACGGCCAGGCCGGTGCGGCGGGACAGGTCCTGCGTCCAGCGCATCGCCCGCGCCCGCACGTCGAGCGAGTCGAGATAGACGTTGCTGAGCTTGAGCAGCGAGGGGCCGAGCATGTACCGCTGCCCGCCGCGCTCCTTCGCGACCAGGCCGTGCGCGCGCAGCGACGAGACGATGCCGTGCACGGTCGAGGGTGGCAGCGACAGCGCGGCGGCGAGGTCGGTGATGCCGAGATGGCGCGCTCCCTGGAGCAGCTCCAGCACCTTGGCGGCACGATCGATCGCCTGGATCATCGGCATCCGCTCCTTCCGGCGGGGTCGTCCCGGTCGTCCTTGACATTCGTGGCTCGTGCCCGCATATTCGACATTAACGAATAGTGTTCCGATTTCGGAACCCCGTCGCGCAGATGCGGCCCCTCGTGCGCGCGGCGGATGCCACGGTCGTGACTGCACACGAGGAGGATGCAGATGAAGAAGCTCATCAATGCCCCGGAGGGCGTGCTCATCGAATCGCTCAAGGGCCTCGCACTCGCCCATCCGGAGCTCTCGGTCGACCTCGGCCACCGGGTGATCACCCGCGCGGTGCCGAAGGACCAGGGCAAGGTCGCGCTGCTGTCCGGCGGCGGATCGGGCCACGAACCGCTGCACGGCGGCTTCGTCGGTCCCGGGATGCTGGACGCCGCATGCGCCGGAGAGGTGTTCACCTCGCCCACCCCCGACCAGATGCAGGCGGCGACCGCGGCGATCGATCGCGGCGCGGGGGTGCTGCACATCGTGAAGAACTACACCGGCGACGTGATGAACTTCGACATGGCCGCCGAGCTGGCCGCCGCGGACGGCATCGAGGTGCGCTCGGTCGTGGTCGACGACGACGTCGCCGTGCAGGACTCCCTCTACACCGCGGGCCGCCGGGGCGTGGGACTCACGGTGCTGCTCGAGAAGCTCGTCGGCGCGGCCGCCGAGGAGGGCAGGGACCTCGACGCGATCGCCGACCTGGCCGCCCGCATCAACGGGCAGGGGCGGTCGATGGGAATGGCGCTGACGAGCTGCACCGTGCCCGCCGCCGGCAAGCCCACCTTCGACCTGCCCGACGACGAGATGGAGATCGGCATCGGGATCCACGGCGAGCCCGGCCGTCACCGCGTGCCCCTCGCGCCGGCGCACGAGATCGCCGCGCAGCTGGTGGAGCCGATCCTCGCCGACCTCGACTTCGCCGGCTCTCCGGCGATCGTGATGCTCAACGGGATGGGCGCCTCGCCGCTGATCGAGCTGTACCTCATGTACGGCGAGGTCGCCGCGCTTCTGGAGAAGGCCGGCGTGCGCGTCGCGCGCAACCTCGTGGGCAACTACATCACGTCGCTCGACATGGCCGGATGCTCGGTCACCGTGCTCAAGGCCGACGAGGAGCTGCTGGGCCTCTGGGACGCGCCCGTCGTCACACCGGGGCTGCGCTGGGGCGCGTGAGCACGGACACCGACGGACACGACACGGAACAGGACGCACCCATGACCGACACCATCGACACCGCGACGCTCATCGACTGGCTGCACCGCTTCCGCGATGCCGTGACCGAGAAGAAGGACTGGCTCACCGAGCTCGACTCCGCGATCGGAGACGCCGACCACGGGGCGAACATGTCCCGCGGCATGCAGGCCGTCGCGGAGAAGATCGACGCCGCGCCGCCGGCGACCGTCGACGAACTGCTGAAGACCGCGGGCATGACCCTCGTGGGATCGGTCGGCGGGGCGAGCGGCCCGCTCTACGGCACCTTCTTCCTGCGGATGGGGATGACCTCGGGCGCCGTGGCCGAGCTCGACGGGACGGCGCTCGGCGCCGCGCTGCGGGCGGGCCTGGAGGGGATCGTGGCCCGTGGCAAGGCGGAGCCGGGGGACAAGACCCTCTACGACGCGATGTCGCCGGCGACCTCGGCGTTCGACGCCGCGATCGCCGCGGGCGAGGACCTCGGGGCAGCGACCGCGGCCGCGGCCGGTGCGGCCGCGGAAGGTCGCGACGCCACGCTGCCGCTGGTGGCGCGCAAGGGACGGGCGAGTTATCTCGGGGAGCGCAGCGCCGGGCATCTCGATCCCGGGGCCGCATCGACCACCCTGCTGTTCGAGACCCTCGCGGCGGCGGTCGCGGCACGCGGCTGATGATCGGCATCGTCGCGGTCTCGCACAGCGCTCGGCTGGCGGAGGCGGCGCTCGAGCTCGCACAGCAGATGGTGCCCGGCGGCGCGGTGCCCGTGCGTCTCGCCGCCGGGGCGGGGACCGAGCCGGACGGCACGCCGATCCTCGGCACCGACGCGACCGCGGTGTCGTCCGCGATCGACGAGCTGGCAGCCGGCTCCGAGGGTGTGCTGGTGCTCATGGACCTCGGCTCCGCGGTGATGAGCGCCGAGCTCGCGCTCGAGCTGCGGATGAGCGATGCGCCCGTCCGCCTGGTCCCGGCGCCCTTCGTGGAGGGCCTGCTCGCGGCGACGGTCGCGGCGAGCTCGGGGGCGGGCCTGGACGAGGTCGCCGCGGAGGCGTCGTCGGCACTGGTGGCGAAGTCCGCGCAGCTCGGCGCGGAGGAGGACGTCTCCGGCCCAGGCCCGGGGGGCCCGCGGGCCGGAGACGGGGGTATGCCGCGCCAGCGGGTGGTGCGGGTGCGCAATCCGCTGGGGATCCACGCCCGTCCCGCCGCGCTCATCGCGGAGGCGGCACGCGGCTCCGACGTGCGCCTGGTGCGCCTGCCGGACGGACCGGACGCTCCGGCCGCGAGCCTGTCGCGCCTGCTGCTGCTCGGCGCCCGCGAGGGCGATGAGATCGCCCTGCACGCGGCCCCGGACGACGTCCCGGCCGTCGAGCGCCTCGTCGCCCTCTTCGACGACGGTTTCGGCGAGGTACCGTACCCCGGAGGGCCGGCGTCAGCGCGTGAGGTGTCCGTACCGTACCCCGGAGGGCCGGCGTCAGCGCGTGAGGTGTCCGTACCGTACCCCGGAGGGCCGGCGTCAGCAGCCGATGCACCCGCCCGTGCCCGCGGCGTGAGCCCGGGCCGCGCGGTCGGTGTCGTGGCCGTGCTCGGCGCGGCGGTCTCCGAGCCCCCCGGCGGCGCGGTCGTCGCCGAGGAGGATCGGGCGGGGGTGGCCGCGCAGATCGCGCCCGCGGCGGCCGCCGTCTCGGCGGGTCTCCGCGAGCGCGCCGCCGCGGCAGCGGGGGAGACCCGCGCGATCCTCGAGGCGACGGCGCTGCTCGCCGACGATCCCGAGCTTTCGGCGGCGGCCGCCGGCCTCGTACGCACCGGAGGGCTCTCCGCGGCGCGTGCGGTGTGGGAGGCCTCCGCCGGGCAGGAGCGGGCGCTCTCGGCGCTCGGGGGACGGATGGCCGAACGCGCCGCCGACCTCCGCGACATCCGTGATCGCGTCGTCGCCGCGCTCCTGGGCGTCGAGGTCCCCGGCGTCCCGGAGACCGAGGAGCCCTTCGTGCTGGCCGCGGTCGACCTCGCTCCTGCCGACACGGCGGCGCTGGAGGGCAGCGCGTGCGTCGCGCTCGTGACGGAGCAGGGCGGTCCCACGTCGCACACCGCGATCATCGCCCGTGCGCTGGGGCTGCCGGCCGTCGTCGGGTTCGCCGGGACGTCCCGGCTGCCGGTCGGCACCCGCGTGCTGGTGGACGGCGACAGCGGTGAGGTCCTGGTCGATCCCGATGACGCCGCGGTGGCCGCGGTGGCCGCCGCATCCGCCGTCCCCTCCTTCGACGGTCACGGTGGTCTTTCCGACGGCACCGCGATCGCGCTCCGCGCCAACGTGGGCTCGGCGGCGGAGGCGCAGGCGGCCGCGGAGGCGGGTGCCGAGGGGATCGGCCTGTTCCGCACGGAGTTCTGCTTCCTCGATCGTCAGGACGCGCCGGACGTCGCCGAGCAGACCGGGGCCTACCGTGCCGTGCTCGCGCCGTTCCGCGGACGCCGGGTGGTGGTGCGCACCCTGGACGCGGGATCGGACAAGCCGCTGCCGTTCGCGAACGCCGCGCACGAGGACAACCCCGCTCTCGGGGTGCGGGGGCTCCGCATCGCGCAGGGCAATCCCGGCCTGCTGCGGGATCAGCTGCGTGCGATCGCGGCGGCGGCCGGGGAGACGGGGACGGACGTCGAGGTGATGGCGCCGATGGTGGCGACCGTCGACGAGGCGGCGTCCTTCGCCGAGGAGTGCCGTGCCGCCGGCATCGCGCGGGCCGGGATCATGATCGAGACGCCCTCGGCGGCCCTGCTCGCGGAGGAGATGCTCGGGGTCGTGGACTTCGTGAGCCTCGGGACCAACGATCTGGCCCAGTACACGATGGCCGCGGATCGGCTGGCCGCCGAGCTCGGCGACCTCAACGATCCGTGGCAGCCGGCTGTGCTCCGTCTGATCCGCCTGGTCGGCGAGGCCGGACGGGCCGCGGGGAAGCCGGTCGGGGTGTGCGGTGAGGCCGGAGCCGATCCGGTGCTGGCCCCCGTCCTCGTCGGCCTCGGCGTCACGAGCCTGTCCATGGCGCCGCGGGCGCTCGCCCGGGTCGCGGCGGCGCTCCGCGTCGTGTCGGCCGAGGACTGCCGCCGTGCGGCCGGGGCTGCGGCGTCGGCCGCCACCGCCGCCGCCGCCCGCACGGCCGCGCTGACCTCCCTTCCGCGTCCCTGAGCGGCGTCAGAGAAAGGCGCGTCCGGAGGCTCCCGGACGCGCCTTTCTCTGACGCCGTGCGCCCCGGGGTCAGGGGGCGACGCCGAGGTCGATGCCGGGACGGTCCTTCACGAGGCTCACCGCGATGAGGGAGATCACCGTGATGATCGCGATGTAGAGCCCGATGTGCCAGGAGGCGCCGGTGGTCTCGAGGATCGCCGACGAGATCGTCGGCGCGAACGCCCCGCCCAGGATCGCCCCGATCGCGTAGCCGATCGAGACGCCCGAGTAGCGCACCTGCGCGGGGAACATCTCCGCATACAGGGCGGCCTGCGGACCGTAGGAGAGCCCCAGCCCGATGGTGAGGACGAACGCCGCCACGAAATAGAGCACGAGGCTCTTCGAGTCGATGAGGAACCACATCGGGATGGCCCACACCAGCACGAGGACGTATCCCACCTGGAAGGTGCGCACGCGGCCCCACCGGTCGCCGAGCCAGCCGCCGACCAGCGTGAAGATCAGCCATCCGAAGGACGCGAGCGCCGTGGTCATCAGCACTCCCGGGAGCGGCAGGCCGAGCCCCTTGGAGAGGTAGGTGATGAAGAACGCGATCAGGAGGTATCCGGCGGCGTTGTTCGAGATGAAGATGAAGGCGGCGAGCAGCACCTCCTTGGTGTGATGCCGGAAGAGCTGGCCGAGCGGGGCGGACGCCTCACGGCGGCGCTCCTGCAGCTCGGTGAACACCGGCGACTCCTCCACCGCGCGGCGGATGATCCAGCCGACGAGCACGAGCACGATGGAGAAGAGGAAGGGCAGACGCCAGCCCCAGGCCTGGAAAGCCTCGGTGCCGAGCGTGGTCTGCACGAGGTAGAGCACGCCGGTCGCGACGATCATCCCGATCGGCACCCCGATCTGCGGGTAGGCGCCGAAGAAGCTGCGCCGGCCCCGGGGAGCGTGCTCCACCGCCATGAGGGCGGCCCCGCCCCACTCGCCTCCCGCCGAGAAGCCCTGCAGCACGCGGAGCAGGACGAGCAGGATCGGCGCGGCGGCGCCGATCACCGCGTAGGTGGGCAGCAGCCCGATGAGCGCGGTCGAGGCGCCCATGAGGATGAGGGTGAGCACGAGCATCCTCTTGCGTCCGAAGCGGTCGCCGAGGTGCCCGGCCACCACGGCGCCGAGCGGACGGAAGAGGAACGAGATGCCGATCGTGGCGAACGACAGCACCTGCGCCAGCCCGGGGTTCTGCGCGGCGACCGGTGCGAGGAAGAGCGGGCCGAGCACCAGTCCCGCGGCCTGCGCGTAGATGAAGAAGTCGTACCACTCGATGGAGGTGCCGACCAGCGTGCCGATGAGCACTTTCCGCTGCTCGCGGCGGCGCTCCGGGCTGAGCGGTTCTGCGGTTGCTGAGGTCACGGGGATCCCTTCGCGGCGCGACGCTGCGCCATCCTGACTCACCACTGACCGAACGATCGGTCAGTGGTGCACCAGCATGGCACAACTCGTCGGGCGGCGCACTCGAACGCCGCCCGACGCAGGCCGGTCAGACCCGCCCGAAGGCCCGCAGCGGATGCTCGATCAGCTCGACCACGCGGCGCAGGAAGCCCGCGGCATAGCCGCCGTCGCACACCCGGTGGTCGAACACCAGGGAGAGCTGGGCGATCCGGCGCACCACGATCTCGCCGTCGACCACCCAGGGACGCTCGATCATCCGGCCGATACCGAGGATCGCGACGTCGGGGTGGTTGATGATCGCGGCCGAGCCGTCCACGCCGAAGCCGCCGTAGTTGTTCAGGGTGAACGTCGACCCCTGCAGACGCTCGGGAGGCATCCGCCCCGCCCGGGCCGTCTCGGCCAGTTCGCGCAGCGCGGCGTCCAGGCTCTCCACCCGCAGCTCATGGGCGCGCGGGATGACCGGCACCATCAGCCCGCGGTCGGTGTCCGCGGCGACCCCGAGGTTCACGCCCTCGAAGGAGACGATCTCGCCTCCGTCGTCGCTCAGACGCGAGGCGAGCAGCGGATACTCCTCGAGGGCGATGAGCACGAACCGGGCGACGAGCGCGGTGAGCGAGGCGGGCCTGGCGCCCTCGGCGGCCATCCGCCCGCGCACCTCCCAGAGCCCGGTGGCGTCGACATCCACCCACACGGTCGCCTCGGGGATCTCGGCGCGGCTGCGGCTGAGCTTCGCGCTCACGGCCTTGCGGAGCGGCGACATCCGCTCGCGGGAGAGCACGCGCAGGCCGTCGACCTCAGCCGCGCCGGGCGCACCGGCGGCGGGTGCCACGGAGACCGGCTGATCGACCGCGCCGTCGACGGCGGCCCGGAGCACATCGGCGCGGGTGATCGCCCCGTCTGCGCCGGTCGGCACGATCGTGCGGACGTCGAGTCCGAGGTCGCGGGCCAGCCGGCGCACCAGGGGATTGCGCACCGCGACCGGGCCGGGCCGCTCCACGGCGGCGGCCGGGCTCGCGACAGCGGACATCGCCCCCGTCGCCGCTGGCGGGGGCGCGGACGGGCGGCGACGCCGTCCGGAGCGGGCCTTCTCGGAGGTCCCGTACCCGATCAGCACGTTCCCCGATCCGGCCCGCTCCTCGGCGCGGTACGCCTCGTGCTCGACAGACGGCCCCGCGGAGTCCTCCGACGGCGGCGCCCCCTCATCCGCGACCTCGAGCACCGGCGCGCCGACGTCGATCGTGTCGCCCGGGGAGCCGTACAGCGCGAGCACCACGCCGGCGAACGGGCTGGGCAGCTCGACCACGCTCTTGGCGGTCTCGACCTCGGCGATCGGCTGATCGGTGGCGATCGTGTCGCCCACGGCGACGAGCCACTGCACGAGCACCGCCTCGGTGAGGCCCTCGCCGAGGTCGGGAAGGCGGAACACCCTTGCGGTCGCGGTGCTCATTCGCCGTCCTCCCAGTGCAGCGAGTCGATCGCGTCGAGCACCCGGTCGACGTCGGGCAGGTACCAGTGCTCGAACTTCGGCGGCGCGAACGGCACGTCGAAGCCCGTCACGCGGCGCACCGGGGCCTCGAGGAACTCGAAACAGCGCTCGAAGACCCGCGCCTGGATCTCGGATGCCACCGACACGTAGCCGGGGGCCTCCGCGATCACGACCGCGCGCCCGGTCGAGCGCACCGCCGCGGTCACCGTCTCGTCGTCGAAGGGGGCGAGCGATCGGACGTCCACCACCTGCACGCTGCGCCCCTCCTCGGCGGCGGCCTCCGCGGCCTCCCGCGCGAGGGGCACCGAGGTGCCGTAGGCGATGAGCGTCACGTCCGAGCCCTCGCGCACGACCTGCGCGGAGCCGAGGTCCGCCGTGATCGAGGTGTCGACCTCACCCTTGGCCCAGTAGAGCTTCTTCGGCTCCAGGAACACCACCGGGTCGGGGGAGGCGATCGCCGCCCGCAGCAGCGAGTACGCGTCCTGCGGGGTCGACGGCGACACGACCGTGAGCCCGGGCGTGTGCGTGTAGTACGCCTCGGAGGAGTCGCAGTGATGCTCCACCCCGCCGATCCCGCCGCCGTAGGGGATGCGGATGACCATCGGCACGCGCACCGCGCCGCGCGTGCGGTTCGCGAGCTTCGCGACATGGCTGACGACCTGCTCGAACGCGGGGTAGGCGAACGCGTCGAACTGCATCTCCACCACGGGGCGCATGCCGTTCATCGCCATCCCCACCGCGGTGCCCACGATGCCCGACTCGGCGAGCGGGGTATCGAAGCAGCGGTCCTCCCCGAAGCGGGCGGTCAGCCCGTCGGTGATGCGGAACACGCCGCCGAGGGCGCCGACGTCCTCGCCGAACACCAGCACGGACGGGTCGTCCGCGAGGGCGTCCGCGAGGGCGCGGTTCAGGGCGCCCGCCATGCTCATCGTCTCGACCCCGGACTCGGTGGTCTCGGGCATCCGCACATCGGCGATCGTCATCGTGCACCTCCGGCATCGGTGAGGGAGTCCCGCTCGAGCTCGCCGCGCAGCAGCGCCCACTGCTCCTCGAGCTGCGGGGAGCGCTCGGCGCGCACGAAGCGGAACAGGTCCTCGGGATCGAGATCGGCGTCGGCGTTCATCACGCGGCGCAGCTCGGCGGCGATCTCCTCGGCGCCCTCGGCCAGCCCGCGCTCGGCCTCGTCGTCGAGGGCGCCCTCTGCGCGCAGGTACGCGGCGAGCCGCAGCAGCGGGTCCCGGGCGATCCAGGCCTGCACCTCTTCGCGCTCGCGGTAGCGGGTGTCGTCGTCGGCGTTGGTGTGCGCCTGCATGCGGTAGGTGTGCGCCTCGACGAGCGAGGGGCCGCCGCCGGAGCGGGCGCGGTCGATCGCCTCGCCCATCACCGCCAGCACCGCTGCGGCGTCGTTGCCGTCCACGCGCCGACCGGGCATCCCGTAGCCGATCGCCTTGTGCGCGAGCGAAGGGGCGGCCGTCTGCCGCGAGAGCGGCACGGAGATCGCGAACTCGTTGTTCTGCACCAGGAAGACCACCGGCACATGGAACACCGCGGCGAAGTTCATCGCCTCGTGGAAGTCGCCTTCGCTGGTCGCCCCGTCGCCGCACAGCGCGACCACGACCGTGTCCTCGCCACGGAGCTTGGCGGCGTGTGCGAAGCCGACCGCGTGCAGCAGCTGCGTCGCGAGCGGTGTGGCCTGCGGGGCGACGCGGTGCTCCGCAGGGTCGTAGCCCGAGTGCCAGTCGCCCTTCAGGAGCACCATCGCGTCGGCGGGGGCGATTCCCCGCGCGATCACGGCGACCGAGTCGCGGTAGGTCGGGAACAGCCAGTCGTGGTCGCCGAGCAGCAGCGAGGCGCCCACCTGGCACGCCTCCTGGCCGTGCGACGACGGGTAGACGGCCAGCCGTCCCTGCCGCACGAGAGCGGTGCACTGGTCGTTGATCCGGCGGCCCTCGAAGAGCCCGCGGTAGGCCCGCAGCAGCATCTCCCGATCCGGCAGCGGGGCCCGCTCATCGGCGGTGCGCCGTCCGTCCTGGTCGATCAGCTGCACCGGTGCGTCATCGGGGAGCATCCATCGGTCGTCCATCGCCCGCCTTCCTTGCCGAACTCGTCCCTCCAGGATGCGAGCGGGGCGTCAATCGTCCAAGTACTTGCTTGCAGAATCGTACGAATGTCGACGAACATCACCTTGATGCGACAAACTGTCAGAAATCGATGACGATTCGGCGGCCGAGGGGGCGGCGCGACGAGGACGAGGAGGCCCCGCATGGTCGAGCTGGACGAGACGGATCACGCGATCCTCCGGATGCTGCAGCGCGACGCGCGCGCGTCGATGACGGCGATCGGCGAAGCGGTGCACATCTCGCGCGCCGGCGCCCACGCCCGCATCAAGAGGCTCACCGACGCCGGCGTGATCACGGGCTACTCCGTGCGCACAGACCCGGTGCTGCTCGGGCAGCATGCGTCGGCCTACGTGATGATGGCGATCGAGCAGGCGAGCTGGCAGGAGGTGCAGGCACGGCTGCGCGAGATCCCAGAGGTCGAGCACATGGCGCTCGTCGGCGGAGACTTCGACGTGCTGCTGCTCGTGCGGGCGAGCGACGCCCGGCACCTGCGGCGCATCGTGCTCGAGGACATCCAGGCGATCCCGCACGTGCGCTCCACCCGCACCACGCTGATCTTCGAGGACTTCCAGCAGGTCTGATCGGCCCTCGCCCGGGCGAACCGTACGCACAGGGACATCCCCGGCGCGCTGGGCGACAAGACGGCGCTCCCGCCCCCGACCCACAATGGGGGAAGGGCCGACCGCCCGCCTGCACGCCCGAAGGAGACGCCGATGTCCGACACCGCCGCAACCGCAGCAGCCGCGCTGCTCGACCGCATCCAGGCCCCCGAGGGGCGGGGGCGGGAGATCCCCGACGCGGCCACGCGCGAGGTCATCGGCCGCGCCCCCGTGCAGTCCGTGGCCGAGCTCGACGACGCGATCGCGCGCGCCAGGGCCGCGCAGCCCGGATGGGACGCGCTCGGGCACGCGCGGCGCAGCGAGCTGCTGCTCGCCGCGGCCGACGCGATCGATGCGAACGCCGAGGCGCTCGCCCATCTCCTCTCCCGTGAGCAGGGCAAGCCCCTGAACGGGCCGAACGCCCGCTTCGAGCTCGGTGCCTGCTCGGCCTGGCTGCGCACGAACGCCGCCACCGAGCTCCCCGTGCAGGTGCTCGTGGACGACGAGACCCTGCACGCCGAGCTGGTCTACAAGGCCGCCGGCGTGGTGGGGGCGATCGGTCCCTGGAACTGGCCGCTGATGATCACCATCTGGCAGATCGGACCGGCGCTGCGGATGGGCAACACCGTGGTCGCCAAGCCCAGCGAGTACACGCCGCTGAGCGTGCTCGCCCTGCTGTCCGTCATGAACGACGTGCTTCCCGCCGACGTGCTGATCGGCGTCTCCGGCGACCGGGCGACCGGTGCCCGTCTCGCCTCGCACCCGGACATCGACAAGGTGATGTTCACCGGGTCGACGGCGACCGGCCGGAAGATCATCGAGAGCTCCGCCGGCAACCTCGCTCGTCTCACGCTCGAGCTCGGCGGGAACGACGCGGGCATCGTGCTGCCCGGCACTGACCCGCAGGCGATCGCGGAGGACCTCTTCTGGGGGGCGTTCATCAACACCGGGCAGACCTGCGCCGCGATGAAGCGCCTCTACGTGCACGACTCGATCTACGACGAGGTCGTCGACGCGCTCGCGGGCATCGCCGCCGCCGTGCCGATGGGCAACGGCCTCGACGAGGAGAACGTGCTGGGGCCCCTGCAGAACAGGGCGCAGTTCGACATCGTCAGCCGTCTGGTGGAGGACGCCAGGGCACGCGGTGCGCGCATCGTGACCGGCGGCGAGGCCGCCCCCGAGCTCGGAGAGCTGTTCTACCGTGCCACGATCGTCGCGGACATCGACGACGACGCCGCGCTCGTGCAGGAGGAGCAGTTCGGTCCCGCGCTGCCGGTGATCCGCTACTCCGACGTGGACGAGGCCTTCGCCCGCGCGAACGCCGTCGACGTCGGCCTCGGCGCCTCGGTGTGGTCGAGCGACCCCGAGACGGCTCGCGCGGCGGCGACCCGCATGCAGTCCGGCACCGTCTGGATCAACTCCCACGGCGGCCTGCATCCCATGGTGCCGTTCGGCGGCGTGAAGAGCTCGGGCTACGGCCTGGAGTTCGGCGTCGAGGGGCTCAAGTCGGTGTCGGTCACCCAGGTCGTCAGCGGCCCCGGCCGGAAGGGCTGAGAGATGGCGCGCTCCGTCATCGTGGTGGGGGCCGGTACCGCGGGCTCCATCCTCACGCGCCGTCTGGTCGACGCGGGACTCGAGGTCACGCTGATCGAGGCCGGCGGGTACGACACCAATCCCGCGATCCACGATCCCTCCCGCGCCGGCGAGCTCTGGCACTCCCGCGAGGATTGGGACTTCCGCACCGTGCCCCAGGAGCACGCGGCCGGTCGCCGCCTGCACCTGCCCCGAGGGCGCGTCACCGGGGGCTCTCATGCGCTCAACGCCATGATCTGGGTGCGCTGCGCGGCCTCCGACTTCGACGGCTGGGAGGCCGCCGGGGCGACGGGCTGGGGCTGGGACGCCGTCGAGCCCGTGTACGAGGCGATCGAGAACGATCTCCTCCCGGTCACCGACGACTATCCGCTCGTGCCGGTCCAGCAGTCGATCGTCGCGGCGGCGCAGCAGGAGGGGCTCGCGCTCAACCCGGACTACAACGGCGGGACCCTGGACGGGGTGTCGCAGGAGCAGGTCACCCTGCGGGACGGCCGCCGCGTGAACACCTGGATGGCCTACGTGGAGCCGGTGCGGCAGGCGCCGGGCCTGCGGATCGAGACGGACGCCGAGGTGCACTCCGTCATCGTCGAGGAGGGGCGGGCCGTCGGCGTGCGCCTCGGCGAGGGGGCCGCGCAGCGCGAGCTGCGCGCCGACGAGGTCGTGCTCGCCGCGGGTGCGATCGGAAGCCCGGCCATCCTGCTGCGATCGGGCATCGGCCCCCGCGACGGGCTCGAGGCCCTCGGGATCGAGGTCGTCGTCGCGTCCCCCGAGGTCGGGGCGAACCTGCACGACCACCTCCTCTCGCCGGTGATCTTCACCACGGCGCGCGAGGTCGGCCCGCCGCAGCCCGGTGTCTCGGTCACGCAGACGCACCTGTTCTGGCGCAGCTCCCCGGAGCTCGCCGCGCCCGACACGCAGCCGATCCACTTCTCGGTGCCGATGTGGGGCGAGCTCGAGCCGCGCGGCGCCGACGGGTTCTCGCTCATGGCGGGCCTCATCACGCCGCACAGCCGCGGCAGCCTCTCGCTGTCCGGGACGGGTCTCGACGATCCGCTGGTGATCGACCTCGGCGCGCTGTCCGACGAGCGCGACGTCG
Source organism: Microbacterium sp. (assembly GCF_040394595.1). Classification (GTDB taxonomy): domain Bacteria; phylum Actinomycetota; class Actinomycetes; order Actinomycetales; family Microbacteriaceae; genus Microbacterium. The sequence continues at coordinate 18,885 of NZ_JBEBSA010000020.1, read as the reverse complement.
CCGCGCTGGCCGCCTCGGTGCGGCAGTGCCGGCGGATCGGCGCGCAGCCGGCGCTTGCGGAGGAGTGGGGCGCCGTCGAGGCCTACCCCGGTCCCGAGGTCACCGACGACGGGGTGGAGGACTGGGTGCGCCGCACCGCGATCACCTATCACCACCAGGTCGGCACGTGCCGGATGGGCTCCGACAGCGCGGCGGTCGTCGACCCGGAGCTGCGCGTGCGCGGCGTCGCCGGCCTGCGGGTGATCGACGCCTCGGTCATGCCGACCGTGACGACGGGCAACACCAACGCCCCGGCGGCGATGATCGCCGAACGCGGTGCGCGGATGCTCCTCGCCGCCGGATAGCGCTCAGTCGTCGAGGAGCGCCGCAGCGTACATCGGACGGGCAGCGTCGGCGCTCGGCGGATGGAACAGTCCCGCCGTGGCATCCCGATAGAGACGGCTCAGCTCGTGGCCGTTGTCGAAGCCCGAGCCGCTCGTGCACATCAGCGCCGTCTCCGCGGCGCGCCGGGCGGCGTTCGAGGCGTTGAGGCGTGCGCTCACGAGCAGGAGCGGCCAGTCGGCACCGTGGTCGGCGAGCTCGTCGAAGTCACGGCAGCAGGCCTCCAGCTGCGCGGGCACGGCGAGATACTCGACGTAGGCGTCGGCCAGCCGGGTGCGCGACTCGGGCACCTCCGCGTAGGTCGTGCCGGCCTTCGCCGACTTCCGTGCCTTCAGGCCGGCGGCGGCGAGATCGAGGGCGCGTCGGGCGACCCCCGCGTACACCGAGCCGATGAGCAGCTGGAAGTTGCTCGTGATCGCGAAGGTCAGCAGATCGGGGACGCGGCCGGCGGGGATGCGGCGGGACACCCGCTCCGGGCGCATCCGCACGTCCTTCAGGATCGTCGCACGGCTCTGCGAGGCGCGCATCCCGAGCACGTCCCACTGGTCCGAGACCGTGATCCCGGGGGTGTCGCGCTCCAGGAAGCCGTAGACCAGCGTGGGGTTCTCCGGATCTGACGAGTCCAGTCCGTGCGTGATGAGCCGGGTCCACACCGGGGACAGCGAGGTGAAGATCTTGACCCCGGAGAGCAGGTACGAGCCGTCCTCCTGGGGCACGGCGGCGGTCCTCGACCCCTGCATGACCCAGTCGTTCGACGGCTCGCTGATGCCGAAGGCGAAGATCTCGCCGGCCAGCACCTCCGCGAAGACCCCGTCGAGGGAGTGGTCGCCGCGGTCGCCCATCGCCTTCACGACACCGGTGCACATGAGGTGCATGTTGATGGCGAGGGCGGTGCCGGGGGCGGCACCGGCGAGCCGCTGCTGCAGGTGCGACACCTCGTCGAGGCTCAGTCCCGGACCGCCGGCGGACTGCGGCACGAAGAGCTGCAGGTAGCCGCGCTCCGTGAGCTCGGCGAGGTCCTCGTCGAAGAACCGGTTCTCACGGTCGTACACGGCGGCGCGCTCCCGGAAGCGCGCGAGCAGGTCGTCGGGCAGATAGCGCTCGGCGAGCTCGGCGCGGCGGGTGAGACGGTCGGTCATCATGCCTCCTTCGAGGGCGGGACGGATGGATGTGAGAGCACGACGGCGCCGTTGTGGCCGCCGAAGCCGAACGAGGGCGAGAGCACCCGGCGGAGCGAACCGGTCGTCCGGGCGGTTCCGGAGACGATGTCCCAGTCGGCGAACTCCGGATCGTCGAGGTTGCGGGTGGGCGGGATGATCCCGGTGCGGAGGGTCTGCACCGCGATGACCGCCTCGACGGCGCCGGAGGCGCCGAGGAGGTGGCCGGTGCTCGACTTCGTGGCGGTGAGGGGGATGCGAGGGGCGCGGTCGCCGAACACCGCGCGGAGTGCCGCGAGCTCGGCGGCGTCGCCCGCTGCGGTGCCGGTGCCGTGAGCGTTGACGTGGTCGATGTCAGCGGGGGAGAGGTGCGCGTCGGCGAGGGCGGACGACACCGCTTGCGCGGCGCCGCGGCCCTCCGGATGCGGCGCGGTGGGGTGGTGGGCGTCGCTCGACTCCCCGAATCCCTCCAGCACGGCGAGGATCTCCGCCCCGCGGCGCTCCGCGGCCTCGGCGTCCTCGAGCAGCAGCGCGGCGGCGCCCTGCGACATCACGAAGCCGCGTCGCCCGCGGTCGAACGGGCGGCTGGCGGCGGCGGGGTCGTCCTCGTAGCCGGAGGCCAGCGCGCGCAGGGTGGCGTTCGCGGCGAGGTTCACCGCGTTGAGGCAGTCCTCCATGCCGACCACGAGCACGGCGTCGGCGTAGCCGTGGCGGACGCGGCGCAGCCCGTCGCCCAGCCCGATCGCGCTGCTCGCGCAGGTGGCGGTCACGCCGTGGGCCGTGCCTCGCGCCTCGTAGCGCTGGCTGAGCAGCGCCGCCGCCGCATCCGGGGCGCCGTGCACCACGAGGCTCAGTGGCACGCTGCGGGGTCCTCGGGCGTCGAACGCCCGTGTCGCGGCCTGCATGGCGTCGACCGGCCCCGAGCCGGTCGCGGCGAGCACCGCGAAGCGCTCGGGGGCCCAGGGGGGACCCTGGTCATGCGCGCCGGCCTGTCGCATCGCCTGGTCGGCGGCGGCGATCGCCCACAGCTGCACGGGGCTCAGCCGTCGTGCGAGCGGCGGGTCGACGACGCCCGCGGGGTCGAACCCGCGCACCTGTCCGCCGATCCGCACGGGCAGGCCGTCGAACTCCTCGCCGTCGAGCCGTGCGATGCCGCTGCGTCCGGTCGACACCGCATCCCAGAGCCGCTCCACGCCGAGGCCGCTCGGGGTGATCGCTCCGAGGCCGGTGACCGCCACGCGGCGCGGCGCGGTCACAGTCGCACCGCCCGGGAGCCGTCGGCGAGGAGGTCCGCCGTCGCGGCGCGGCGCACCTTTCCGCCCGTGGTGCGGGGGAGCTCGGCGACGGCGTACCAACGGCGGGGGACGAACTGCGGTGCCAGCTCCGTCCTGGCGCGATCGAGGAGGGCCGTCTTCCCGGGCAGCGCGGCCGGGGCGCCCTCGAGCGCGAGCACGATGACGCTCCCGAGCTTCGGATCGGGGAGCGCGGCCGCGCAGACCGCCCCGATCCCCGGCATCCCGTCGAAGGCGCGCTCGACCTCGGGCAGCGCCACCTTGTGGCCCCCGGTGACGACGATGTCGCCGGCGCGTCCGGCGAGGCGCAGACGGCCGCCGACCAGCCGTCCCTGGTCGTGCACGGTGGCCCAGCCCTCGTCGTCGCGGAGCCGCTCGGACGTCGTCGCCGCCAGATAGCCGTCGGAGCAGGCGTCCGCCCGGATCCACAGTTCCCCGAGCCCGCCCTCGGGAACGTCGTCTCCGAGCGCGTCGCGGATGCGCGCGCCGATCCCGTCGTAGACCGCGATGAGGGTGCCGTCGCCGTCGCGGCTGTCTCCGATGAAGCCGATCTCGGCCGCGCCGTAGTAGCTGATGAGCCGCACCCGTGGCAGCACGTCCGCAAGCCCGGTGCGGATCGAGGACGGCAGGTTCGCCCCGCCGGTGACGACGAGGTCGAGGTCCGCGAACCGTGCGGGGTCGCGCCGTGCGGCATCCGTGAGCGCCCGCACGACGGCGGGGACGGCGACGATCCTGGTCACGCGCTCCGCCAGGATGCGCCGGGCCATGCGCACGGGGTCGAAGGAGTCCGCGACGTGCACGCCGCCGCCGGTCGCGAGGCACTCGATGAGCGCATAGAGGGTGAGGCTGTACGAGACGGGGCCGGGCGCGAGGGTCTCGAGGCCGGGCAGTGGGTCGAGGTGCGCGCTCGAGACCGCGACGTTCGCGCGATACTGGCGACGCGTCTTGAGGAAGGCCTTCGGATCGCTCGTCGTCCCCGAGGAGAACAGCAGCAGGAAGGCCTCGTCGTCCTCGCGGACCGTCGGCGGGGGCGCGGGCTCGGCCTCCTGCGCGCTCCGGAGGAATTCCGGGAGCGTGACCAGCGCGCCCGTCCAGCCGGCGGCGGACAGCGCGTCGGCGAGGGCGGGGTCGTCGCTCACGACGACGCCGATCCCCGCGGCGACGATGATGCGCACGCGGTGCGCGAGCGGCCACAGCGGGTCGATCGTCGCCGACACGGCGCGGTATCCCGCGAGGGCGGCGATGATCCGGGAGGTGTGGAACGCCGAGGCGACGCTCACTCCCGTGATCGGCACGCCCCGGGTCTCGGGGGCCGGGTGCGGGGGATGGGGCTGTGCACGGTGGAGGCCGTCCACGACGGCGAACACCCTCCGGGAATCCTCGACGAGCTCGGCGTAGGAGAGCGCCCCGTCCTCGCCGACGATCGCGGGCTGGTCGGGCCGTTCGCGCGCCGTCTCGAGCACGGTCCTCGTGATCGGCACGGCCACCTCCCGGGCTGAAACGGCTCCGTCCAGTCTAGAACCCGGGGTCCGGGGCGGGCCGCGGACCGTCCCGTTTCGCGGAGGGTGTCCCGTTCCGCGGGTGGTTCGGGTGGGGTTGTCCGGGATTCGTGACGGGGTCTGTGGTTCGGGGAGGGCCGGGCGGGTGTCCCGTTTCGCGGAGGGTGTCACGTTCCGCGGACAGACCCTCCCGTCCCGTCCGGGATTCGTGACACCATCCGGCGGGCGGGACGGCGCGGTCACCCTTCCGGCCGGGACCACACCTCCCGGCCGGCGAACCAGGTGGACAGCACCCGAGCGTCGATGATCTCCGTGGCGGGACCGCCGACGGCATCCCGGTCGAGCACGACGAAGTCGGCCGACTTGCCGACCTCCAGAGACCCGGTCTCCGCCCCCAGCCCCATCGCCTCCGCGGAGTTTCGGGTGAACACGCGCAACGCCTCCTCGGCGGTGATCGCCTGCTCGGGCCAGAGCACGCCGGGTGCGCGTCCGAGCGGATCGGCTCTCGTCACGAGGCCCTGGATCCCCTCGAGCGGGTTCGGCGACTCGCTCACGGGCCAGTCCGAGCCGCCGGCGACGAGGGCTCCCGCGTCGAGGAGGGCGCGGTTCGGCTGGGAGTGCTCCGCCCGGTCGCCGAGCACTTCAGCAAGAGCCTGCGGGATCACGCCGGGGAACCAGATGAACGGGGAGATGTCGGCCGCGACGTCGAGCGCGGCGAGCCGGGGGATGTCCGACTCGGCGAGGAACTGGCCGTGCGCGATCTGGATCGGCGTCGTGAACCCGTCGGCCCGCAGCCTCTCGGCGACGTCGAGCACGAGGCGCGCCGACCCGTCGCCGGTGCAGTGCACCTTGGCTCCGAGACCCCGCTCGGCGACGGAACGCAGCCAGCGGTGCAGCTCCGCGAACGTCATGGTCGTCTCGCCGTGGAAGTGCGCTCCGTGCGCGGCATCCTCCAGATACGGCTCGAGGAACGAGGCGGTGCGCGCCGGCGGCACCCCGTCGAGGAAGATCTTCACGAAGTCGGGGCGGTGATGCGCGGTGCGATGCTCCTCCCCGCGGGCGATGAGCGGTGCGCCGATCGGATCGAAGCCGAAGATCTCGTCGTTGATGAGCAGCGAGGACACCACCCAGGCGTCGAGCTCGCCGTCGCGGTCGAGCGCGGCGAGGGCGCCGAGGATATCGGTCGAGACCCCGGCGTCCTGGAAGGCGGTGATGCCGAAGGAGCTCGCCAGCTCGATGCCGCGTCGTGATGCCGCCCGGTGCTGGTCGGCGGTGAGCCCTCCGGACCGGTCGTAGGCCTCCTGCACCGGGATGCCGGCGGCCTCGAGCAGCACGCCGGTGGGTGCGCCGTCGGTCTCGTCGAGCAGTGTGACGCCGCCCGGGGCGGGCGAGCCCGTCGTGATCCCCGCCAGCTCGAGGGCCCGGGTGGACGCCCAGCGGTTGTGGCGGGAGTCCTCCACGATCATCACCGGCCGTCCGCCGGCCGCGTCGTCGAGCATCCTCCGCGTCGCGGTGCTCGAGAGGGAGGGCAGGAGCGTCGTGGCGACCACTCCGCCGACGATCCACGCATCCTCGGGCAGCCCGTGCGCCTTCTCCCGCACCCGGTCGAGGATCTCCGCGAGGGTGAGGGACGGCGGGAGCACGAGCTCGAAGAGCTCCGTGCGGCCGGCGAGGGCATGGTGGTTGTGCACGTCGACGAACCCGGGGTAGACCGCCGCGCCGCCGAGGTCGAGCATCCGGGTGGCGGGTCCCCGGAAGACCTCCGCCTCGGCGCGTGATCCGATGGCCGCGATCCGGCCGTCGCGCACGGCGAATGCCTCGGCGGCGGGGGCGCCGGTCGACACGGTGCGGATCGTCGCCGCGGTGACGATCAGGTCGGCGGACGCGGCGGTCATCTCAGAGCTCCCCGAACGAGGCCGGCTCCAGCTCGGGCGTGTGGTGCGTCGTGGAGAGCAGCCGCCCCCAGGCGCCGAAGGTGAAGTGCGTGGGCACCTCGCCGCTCTCATCCAGGCCGAAGAGCACGCCGTGCGAGCGGATGCGCGTGACATCGCGGTGATCGGCGATCGTCACCGAGGCGCAGGGGATGACCTTCTCACGCCAGGCGAAGACGTAGATCCCCGGACGCACCTCCCACACGCTGTTCTCATCGGTGTCGGCGAGGCCGCGCTCGGGGCCGGCCAGGCACTGCCACGAGTACCAGCGCTCCGAGAGGTAGACGTGCTCATAGGCGTGCTCGGTGCTGTAGACCCACTCGACGCGGCGGCCGATCAGGGCGGTGGTCGGGTGCGCTTCAGCGCCCGAGGTCCCGCCGCCCTCGATCTCCGCGGGCGCGAAGGCGTGCCGCACCCGAGTGCGGCCCCGCTCGGGAGGGAGGATCCGGCTGACCACCGAGAGCACGCGGCCGTGCCTCAGATCGACGACGAGCGAGACGGCCTCGGTGGGCCGGTGCTCGTGGTGGAACTGCACGAAGAACAGCTCCTCGTCGACCTCGAAGGCTTCGTAGGCGTCGTCGCCGGATGCCGCGGGGGTGTCGTCCCCGGCGCCGGGGGAGTAGTCCCACGCGACCCGGTCGGCGGTGAAGCGGTGCGTGATGCGTGTGCCGTTCGGGGCGGTGACGATCACCTCACGGCCGGCGAGGGCCGTGGAGTGCGGCGCCTTGTTGGCGTCGAACCCGGGGGCGAGGCCGTCGAGGGGCAGCCAGGTCGAGGTGTCGGCGGGGTCGAGGGCGGTCATCGTCTCTCCTTGTTTCTCTGCGGTGGGGTCGGCTCTGCGGTGCCGGGCGCGTCGTCAGCGGTTGCTGAAGCTCTCGAGGTCGGCGGACAGGCCCCGGTAGACGGCGGGCCTCGACCGCTTGAGGTAGGCGGCGTACACGATGCCGCCGATCAGGGCGAGCGCCAGCAGCAGCGGCATCAGGCGGATCGCCAGCTCCTGCGATCCGGCGACGATGTCGAAGTTCACCACTGCGAGGACCGAGATCGACGCGATGCCGAGGAACCCGATGCCCGGGGCGATGAACGTGCTCCACCACCGCGTGTCGTGCTGGCGGCGGAAGTGCACCACGATCGACAGCGCGGCGAGGCCCTGCAGGATCAGCATGCTGAGGGTGCCGAACCCCAGCATCGCCGGGACGAGGGTGACCATCGGATCGGCGCCGGCGAGGAAGAAGACCACGGCGACGATCGCCGCGAACCCCGCCTGCACGATCCCGGCGATCTGCGGGGCGCCCGAGGGGCGGGTGCGCGCGAAGGCGTGCGGCAGGATGCGCGCCCGGCCGAGCGAGTAGAGGTAGCGGCCGGCCGAGTTGTGGAACGCCAGCATCGCGGCGAACAGGCTGACCAGCAGCAGGATCTGCATGACCGTGGTGAGAGGACCGCCGAGGTACTTCTCCGCGAGCGAGAAGATGAGGTCCCCGTCGGGGAGGTGCTCGAGCGCGGTCGACTGCGCCTGCGCGACCCCGGTCGCGCTCACGACGGCCCACGCGGTGACGCCGAGGATCACGCCGATCGCGGTGATCGCGGTGTAGGTGGCGCGGGGGATCGTGCGCAGCGGTCGCTTCGCCTCCTCGCTGAACAGCGCCGTCGCCTCGAAGCCGAGGAAGCCGGTCGCGGCGAGCAGCATTCCGATCGGCAGGGAGCCGCCGAAGACGGCCTTCGGGCTGAACGCCGAGACGTCGTAGCCGGTCTGCACGAGCACGGAGACGTCGAACACCACCAGCATCAGCACCTCGAGCACCAGACACACCCCGAGGATCTTCGATGAGAAGTCGACCCCGATCCGCGCGAGCACGAAGCAGACGGCGATCGAGATCAGACCCCACACGATCCAGTGCAGGTCGAATCCGGTGAGATCGCGGATGATCGTCTGCATGAAGAACCCGCTGGTGCCGATCGTGCCGACCACGAAGAAGTTGTAGCCGAGGGTGGCGATGAGCCCGGCGACCAGGCCGCCGGTGCGTCCCAGGCCCTTCACGACGAAGGCGTAGAAGCCTCCGGCGTTGACGAGCTGCTTCGACATCTGCGCGTAGCCGACCGCGAAGAGGAGGAGGGTCGCGGCGACGAGGAAGAACGACATCGGGGTGCCGCCGCCGTTGCCCAGCGCGATCGCCAGTGAGGCGACGACGACGATTCCGGTGAGGGGTGCCACCGCGGCGAGAACCAGGAACACGATCCCGGCGACGCCGAGGGCGCCGGACCGCAGGGCGGTGCTGGGTGCGGACATCTGCTCGGTCACATCGGCTCCTTCGCTCGACGAGGGGGCGGACCCGCAGGCACGGTGACCACCCCGATGGGGGATGTCTGCGAGTCTGCCGCGTCGTCGTCGCGGCCACTTGACCGTGAGTGAAGGGCCGTGGTGCCAGCGCGCACACCCGCGCCGCCGCGGTTCGGGCCGGCTCCTGCGCCGGAGCAGGATGTTCGCAGGCGGTGCGAGCGACGCACCACGGGAGGCGATATGGACCTCGGGCTGCGCGGACGGACCGCGCTCGTCACCGGCGCGGCCGGCGGCATCGGCCGCGCGGTCGCGCGTGCGCTCGCCGCGGAGGGGATGCGCGTCGCGCTGCTCGATCGCGACCGGGAAGGGCTGCACGACACCGCGCGCGTGTGCGGAGGCGTCGTCGTGCCGGCCGACGTGACCGATGAGGAGCAGGTGTCCGCCGCGGTGCAGGAGGCGGGGCGGGTGCTCGGCGGGCTGCACGCGGTGGTGTGCTGCGCCGGGATCTCCGGGCCGGTCGGCACCGGGATCGAGCAGACCTCCCGCACGCAGTGGGACGCGGTGTTCGCGGTCAACGTCACCGGAGCCTTCCTCGTGCTGAAGCACGCGATCCCTCTGCTGCGGGCGGCTCCGGAGGCGGTCGCGGTGCTGATCGCGAGCGACTCGGCGGTGGTGGCCTCTCCGGGCATGGCGCCGTACTGCGCCTCGAAGGCGGCTCTGGTGCAGCTCGGTCGTGCTCTCTCCGTCGATCTCGCCGGCGACGGCATCCGGGTCGCTACGGTGTCCCCGTCCGTGGTGGACACGCCCATGAGCCGCGACGACCTCGGCGTCGACGGCTTCGACGGCGCCGCGTTCCCCGTGCAGACCGCCGACGAGGTCGCCTCGCACGTCGCCTATCTCGTATCGACCAGGGCCCGTGCGGTCAACGGCTCGGGCATCCTCAGCGATTTCGGATTCAGCGCGCGCTCGGGCTTCCCCGCCTGAGCGCCCTCATCGGACAACAGGAGTGGACATGGGTAACACCGTCGGTTCGTGCGTCTCCGGGCACGTCGTCGTCATCACCGGGGGCGGCACCGGCATCGGCGCCGCCGTCGCCGAGCGGTACGCGGCGGAGGGGGCGCACGTCGTGGTCGTCGGACGGCGGGAGGAGCCGCTGCGCGCCGTGGAGCGCTCGGTCGGCGCCCACCCGATCGTCGCCGACGCGGCCGACAGCGCCGACGCCGCGCGGGCGGTCGCCGAGGTGCTGTCGCACTTCGGACGCATAGACGTGCTGGTCGCGAACGCGGGCGGACACGGCTTCTCCCCTGTGGGGGAGACCGACGACGCGGGCTGGGAGCAGGCGCTGCGCGCCAATCTCACGACGGCGTTCGTGACGGCGCGCGAGGCGCTGCCGGCGCTCATCGAGGCGAAAGGGCAGATCGTGGTGATCTCGTCGCTGGCGGGGCTGTTCGCCGGGCCATCGGTGGCCGGGTACACCGTCGGCAAGCACGCTCTGATCGGGCTCACCCGGACGCTCGCCCGGGACTACGGGCGGCATGGCGTGCGGGTGAACGCCGTCTGCCCGGGCTGGGTGCAGACGCCGATGGCCGACGACGAGATGGACGAGTTCGCCGAGCACGCGCAGCTGGAGTCGCGCGAGGAGGCCTATGCGACGGTCACGGCCGACGTGCCGCTGCGGCGCCCCGCGCGTCCGGCCGAGATCGCCTCGGCCGTGCGGTTCCTCGGCTCCTCGGAGTCGTCGTACATCACCGGAGCCGTCCTGCTCGTCGACGGCGGCGCGCACATCGTGGACGTGCCCACCCTGGCGTTCGACCACGCCGGGATGTGAGCCGGCGCCGGTCCGGCGCGGTCCTCAGGCGAAGGTGAGAAGGATGCCGTCGGGGTCCGAGGCGACGGCGATCCCGGTGAGGTCGGCGACGTGCACGTCGGGGGAGAACCGCCCGGCGTGCGGGCCGACGCCGACCACGCGCATCCCGGCGCCGCGTGCGGCGGCGATCCCGGCCTCGGAGTCCTCGAAGGCCACGCAGTCGGCCGGCGCGATGCCGAGGCGCTCGGCGCCCAGGAGGAAGCCCTGCGGATCGGGCTTCGAAGCGGTCACGTCCTCGGCAGTGACGTGTTCCGCCGGCACGGCGAGCCCGGCCGCCGCCATCCGAGCGGTCATCAGCGGCACGTTCGCCGAGGTCACGATCGAGTGCGGCAGGGCGCGCAGCGCGGCGAGCAGCCGGGCGGCCCCCGGGATCTCGACGACGCCGGCGACGTCGGAGCTCTCCCGGGCGAGCAGCATCTCGTTCTCGGCGAGGTTGACCGCGTGGTCGCGCTCGGGGAGCATGATCGCCATGCTCTGGTGACCCTGCCGCCCGTGCACGACGCTCAGCACGGTCTCGCGGTCGATCCCGTGCGGCTCCGCCCACTCCAGCCACAGGCGCTCGACGACGGCGGTCGAGTCGACGAGCGTGCCGTCCATGTCGAGGAGGACGGCGCGGGCGCGGAGGGTCTGAGTCATGCCCCTCAGCGTATCCGGCGCGGCTGAGGGAGGCGCAGCGCGGTCCCCTCCCTCGGCCGCAGCGTCATCCGCCCAGGTAGGCGCGGTGCAGCAGCTCGGCGTCGGCCTGCAGCTCCTCGGCGGTGCCGTGGAAGGACACCTTTCCGCCGGCGACGACCGCGGCCTCCTTCGCGATGCCGAGGGCGAGCTGGGTGAACTGCTCGACGAGCAGCACGCCCACCCCCGACTCCGCGATCTGCTGCACGATCGGTATGAGCCGCATGAAGACCACCGGGGCCAGACCGAGCGACATCTCGTCGATCAGCAGGATCGCGGGCTTGGCGGCGAACGCCCGGGCGAGCACGACCATCTGCTGCTCGCCGCCGGACAGCAGGGCCGCCGCCGAGTCGATCCTCTTCTCCAGCTCGGGGAAGGGAGCGAGCGCGGCCTCGAGCTCGCGCGGGGTGCGGGCGGTCAGCGAGAGGTTCTCGCGCACGGTGAGAGACGGGAACACGGCGCGTCCCTGCTCGATGTGCACGATGCCGCGGCGGGCCCTGGCCACTCGCGAAAGGCGGCCGATCGACTCGCCGTCGAGCGCGATGGACCCCGCCGAGTGCGGGGTGACCCCGGAGACCGACTCGATGAGGCTGGTCTTGCCGGCGCCGTTCGGTCCGACGAGCGCCAGCACCTCTCCGCCGCGGACGGTCAGCGAGACGTCGGAGATCACGGGGCCGGCGCCCCTGCTGACCGTGACGCCGTCCAGCACCAGTTCGCTCATGACAGCAGCTCCGTCTCGCCCATGTAGGCCTTGATCACGTCGGGGTTCGCGAGCACCTCGGCCTGGGGGCCGCTGGCCAGCACCCGTCCGAAGTCGAGCACGGTGAGCATCGGGCACACGGACCGGACGAGGTCGAGGTCGTGCTCGATGATGACGACCGAGAGCCCGTAGCGCTCCGGCAGGTCCCGCAGGCGCGCGGCGAGGGCGAGGTGCTCGTCGTGGGAGAGCCCGGCGGCGGGCTCGTCGAGGATGAGCAGGCGCGGCCGGGACAGCACGGCGGCGGCGACCTCCACCAGGCGGCGGGTGCCGACGTCCACGCTCGAGAGCCGCGCCCGGGCGGGCGGGCAGCCGAAGAACTCCAGCGCCTCGTCGATGTCCGCCCGCGCCAGCCGTCGCCGGGCGACGAAGCGCACGTAGGCGCCGACGGTCAGCAGCGGCGGCACGCGGTCCTGCTGGAACGTGCGTCGCAGCCCTCGTCGCGCGCGGCGCGTGGGCGAGAGGCCCGCGAGGTCGCGGTCGCCGAGCAGCACCCGCCCGCCGTGCTGGGGGAGGAAGCCGGAGATCGCGTCGACGAAGGTCGACTTCCCGGCGCCGTTCGGCCCGATGAGCCCCATGATCGATGCCGCCGGCACTTGGAACGTCACGTCGTCCAGGGCCTTCAGCGCACCGAACTGCACGGTGAGGCCCTCCACGGTGAGCACCGGGGCGGCGTCGAGCAGCGCCTCGTCGACCGTCGCCGTGGTGCGCGTGGTGATCGGCGGGGCATCCGCGTCGGCGTCCGCGGGGAGGGCGGTGAGGCGGGACTCGGCGTTGCGGCGGTCGCGGCGCCGCCAGATGAGGTCGCGGATGCCCTGCCCGAGGTTCGAGCCGCCGGTGAGGGCCTGCACGCCCAGCACGCCGAAGATCACGAACGCCCAGTCCTGCTGGATGTTCCAGCGCTTGAGCAGCTCGGGGACGAGCACCCAGAGGATGCCGCCCAGCACGGCCATGTCGATCAGGTGCGCGCCCGACATGATGGCGAGCACGTAGAGGGCGAGCGACTGCAGCGGGGTGAAGCTCGCGGCGAAGGGCAGCTGCACCTGCCCGGCGAGCAGGCCGCCGGCCACGCCGGCGAGTGCCGCGGAGACCGCGAACGCCGTGAGCTTGGCGGTCTGCACGCTCTGTCCGGCGGCTGCGGTGCCCCGCTCGGAGAAGGCGACGGCCTTCCAACTGGCCCCCCAGCGTCCGCGCTGCAGGAAGAACACCGCGAGGCAGCAGATCACCAGCACGATCACCGAGAAGAAGAAGAACCCCTTGTCGTTCTGGAACATCGAGGGCCGGTCGACCGGGATGGCCTGGGCCGATCCCGGGAACTGGATCTGCACCAGCGTGACGTCCGCCGCCGCGGCGAAGCCGAGCGTGACCACCGCGAGGTTCACCCCGCGCAGCCGGAGCGCGGGGAGCCCGACGAGGATCCCGACGACGGCCGCCGCGGCGGCGCCGGCGATGAGCCAGAGCAGGAAGCCGCCGGGTGCCTTGACGACGTTGAGCATCGACACCACCCAGGCGCCCACGGCGGCGAAGGTGAGCTGGCAGAGGGCGATCATCCCGGCCGATCCGGTGACGATGCCGAGTCCGAGGATGGCGATCGCGGCGATGACCGCGCTGATCGCGAGGAAGACGAAGTAGCCGGAGAGCGCGTTGCTCAGCACCAGGCCGACCACCACCGCGGCGATGCCGACGACGAACGGCCAGGAGTTCCGGAACCAGGAGCGGTCAGCGAGCGGCATCCCACACCTCCTTGCGCTGCGTCCAGAGCAGCAGGACGACGATGAACAGGAACGGGAGGAAGTTGCGCACGAGCGCGACCTCGTCGATCTGGGCCACGAGCCCGCCCAGCACGCCGAGCACGAGTCCTCCGACGACCGTGAGGTCGAGGCGGCGGAAGGCGCCCAGCAGCGCGGCGGCCGCGGCGGGGATGATGAGCAGGGACAGGCTCGTCGCGTCGTTCGACTGCGAGGGAGCCACGATGATGATCGCGATCGCGCTGATCACGCCCGTGACGAACCACACGGCGATCGAGAGCGGACGCGAGCGGATGCCGAGGAGCTCGGCGGTGGTCGGACGTTCGGAGAGGGCGCGCAGCTGCGTGCCGACGCGGGTGCGGCTGAGCACGATCCGCACGCCCACCGCGGTGACCACCGCCATGAGCACGGTCGCGACCGTGACCTGGCTGACCACCACGCCGCCCAGCGAGAACGCCGGGCCGGCGATGATCGGGGCGAACGGCTGCGGTTTGTTGCCGAACAGGATGAAGGACATCGAGATGAGCAGCAGCAGCGGTCCGACGGTCATGGCGGAGCGCGTCGTGGTGGACGCCTCGGACAGCCACGTCGCGGCGATCCAGCCGATCGCGGCGGCCAGCAGCCCCGCGATGAGGACGCCGAGCAGCGAACCGAGCCAGATGGGAAGCCCCAGCTCGCGGACGAACCAGACGGCGGTGAACGCGCCGAACATGCCGGTCGCCGCCTGTGCGAAGTTCACGACGCGGACCAGCCGCGACATGAGCGTGAGGCAGACGCCGAGCACGGCGTAGAGGCCGCCGGCGGCGAGCCCGGCGATGGCGCCTTGGAGCATGGCGCGTCCTTTCTGATGGATGGTCCGGCCGCCCGAGGGCGGCCGGACCGGTCACGTGGTCAGCTCTGGAAGCGGAACCAGTCGTCCGCGACCTTCTCCCACTTGTTCGTGCCGGACTTCAGGATGATCGGCCAGCCGGCGGTGTTGTCGACGCCGAACTTGTACGGCGTCCCGCTCATCGGGTTGTCGATCGCCTTCATGTCCTTCAGCGCCTTGCTGACGGACTCGCGGGTGATGTCGCCCTTGACGCTCTTCAGCGCCTCGATGAAGTACGTCGCGGCGAGGTAGCCGCCCTGGCTGAACGCGGTGAGCGGGATCTTGTTCTTGGTCATCAGGTCGCGCCAGTCCTTGTTGATGTCGTTCTCCTCGGTGAACGGGTAGAACTCGGCGGGGACGTAGATGCCCTTCCCGGCGTTGCCGATGGCCTTGGCGAAGTTCTCGCTGTAGACGCTGGTGAGGTACAGCCAGGTCACGTCATCCCATCCCTGCGCGTTGGCGGCCTTGACCTGGCCGATGGCGTCGGGCTCGACCGGGTTGATCGCGAGCGCCTTGCAGCCGGCCTGGCGAGCCTTGACGATGTACGGCGTGTAGTCGCTGGCGCCGTAGGGCACCGTGTCGTCGACGTACTTCGGCTTCTTCCCGGTGAGCTCGGTCCACTTGTCGATCGCGGCCTGGTAGGTCGGGCGCGTGGAGCCGGCGATCTCGAGCAGCACGCAGATGTCGTCGAGCTTGAGCTGCTCGGAGCCGTAGAGGAGCGTGAGCGTCATGTCGTTGAACGGTCCGACGTTCGCGGGCGAGATGTTCTTGCTGTCGAAGCATCCCGTGTCGACGCCGATGCCGGGGACCGAGAGGATGCCCTCCTGCTCGTAGTACTTCGCGTTGATCTCGCACTCGATGAGGCTGGCGGAGCCGACCAGTGCGACGGCCTCGTCGCTGCCGACCAGCTCGCGAGCCGATGCCGTCGCCGTCGCCGGGTCGCCCTTGTCGTCGAGCATCTTGTAGTCGATCTTGCGCCCGTCGAGACCGCCGGCCTCGTTGAAGGCGTCGAACACGGCCTTCGCCGCCTGCGACGCTTCCGGGAACGTCGCCGGGCCGCTGATCGTGTTGACCGAGCCGACGACGATGGGGGCCCCGTCGCCGCCCGATCCTCCGCTCGTGCAGCCGGACAGGGCGAGCGCGCCGGCGGCGAGGAGCGCCGCTGTCGCGGTGATGCGCTTCTTCATGTGATTCCTGCCTCTCGTGGGGGTCAGTCGCGAATCGCGCGATTGACCATCTCGGTGTCGGTGATCTGCTCGAAGGCGACGACCTGTCCGCCCTCCAGCCGCCACACGTGCGCGACCCGGGCGGCGAAGAACCGGCCGGTCTGCTTGTAGGTGCCGGAGTAGGTGCCCACCCCGACGACGACGTCCCCGCCGTCGACGAGCTCGTCGATCGCGACGGTGTAGCCGTCCCACTCCTCGTGGATGCGGCCGAAGACCCCGGCGGCGACGGCGTCCGGTCCGACGTAGGTCCCGGCGTAGGGGAAGCCGGCGGCCTCGGTCCAGCGCACCTCGGGGGCGAACGGCGCGACCATCCCGTCCAGGTCCCCGCGGTCGCTCGCGTCGTAGTGCGCGCGGATGATGTCGGCGTTGCTCATGGCGGTCCTCCGTTCAGATCGGCTGGGCGTCGGGGTACGCGACGGAGCCGAGGGGGTAGATGTGACCGCCGGCGCGGGAGTGCTCGGAATCCCCGTCGCCGTTGAGCCCGAGGAAGATGCCGGTGGTCATGAGCTGGTATCCGAGGTCGTGCAGCCAGACGCTCGCGACGGCGATGCGGAACTCGCGGAAGCAGAACAGGTACAGGCCGTCGGCGAACTTCCACACCGTGGAGAGGTCCATGTCGCCGTGACCGCGCTGCACGCCCTCCAGGCACTGCCACGCATAGCGCTGGCTCGACACGTAGACGTGCTCGTAGAGGTGGTGCGGGCTGTACCGGTAGACGTTGCGCTTGCCGATGAGGTCGCGGCTGGGCGCGGGGACCTCTCCGGTCGGCACGCCGCCGTCGGTGGTCGCGGCCCAGAAGTCCTGGCTCACCTGCGGGGTGCCGGGGACCGCCTCCGCGGCGATGGTCGAGCGGACGACCGTGGCGCGGTGGGTCGCAGTGGAGTAGACGATCGTGAGGGCTTCGCGCTCGCGGCTGACGAGGGGGAGGTTGACGAACACGACGTCCTCGCGCACCGCGACCGCATCGTAGGGGTCCGTCCCCGCTCCGCCGAGGCCCTCCCAGCCGACCTCTTCGGCGTCGAAGCGCAGCGAGAGCGTCCCCCCATCGTCGAGGGCGAGCACCAGGGATGTGCCCGAGAGGTCGGCGGAGGGCAGCCGGTACGTGTCGATGCCGGCGGCGAACTCGTCGTAGGTGCGCCACTCGTCGAGGGCGGGATCCGTCGTGTCGTCGGTCATGATGTCCTTTCGGTCAGGGGCGGAGGTCGGGGTCGAGGGCGATCTTGATCACGGCGTCGTCGCGGGACGCGATGAGTGCGAAGGCCTTCTCGACCTGGTCGAGCGGCAGCACATGGGTGACGAGCTCCTCGAAGGGGAACTCGGCGCGGGCGAGCTGCGCGATCGCCGGCTCGAAGCCTCCCGCGGACAGGAAGCTGGGGAGCACGTCGATCTCACGCGTGAGCAGGTCCTCGTCGGCGAGCAGCGTGAGCTCTGCGCCCGCGCCGCAGGCTCCCGCGAGGACGACCCGTCCGCCGCGGCGGACCAGCCGCACCGCGTCGCGCTGCGCCGCCGTGGCTCCGGCGATCTCGATCACGACGTCGGCGAGGCGCCCGTCGAGCTCGGCGCGGACGGCGGCCGCGAGATCGTCCGTCTCCCGGGTGTTGATCACCGCGTCGGCGCCGAACCGCAGCGCGGGCTGCAGGCGCGACGGACGCGTGCCGACCACGATCACCCGTGCGGCGCCGGCGGCTCGGGCGGCGGCCGCGGCGAGCAGCCCGACCGGTCCCGGACCGATGACCACCACGACGTCGCCGGAGCCGACCCGGCCGCGGGCGATCGCCCGGTGCGCAACCGCGAGCGGTTCGGTGAGCACGGCGCGGTCCCAGGGCATCCCGGCCGGGAGGCGGTGGATCACGGCCTCGGCGGGAGCGATGAGGAGGTCGGCGTAGCCGCCCCACAGTCCGTGTCCGACGTCGCGCGGGATGTTCACCCCGAGCTGCCGTCCGGGGCGGGCGCCCGGCTCGTCGTGCTCACAGAGGTTGTAGCGTCCTTCGCGGCAGCGTGCGCATCCGCGGCAGGGGAGCAGCATCTCGACGGCGATCGGATCGCCGGGACGCAGCCCGCGCGCACGGGCCGCCTCATCGCCGAGAGCGGCGACCTCTCCCACGAACTCGTGCCCGGGGACGAGGGGGAACGGGTCGCCGATGTGCCCGTCGAGCAGGTGCAGGTCGGTGGCGCAGATGCCCACCCGCCGCACGCGGACCAGCACCTCGTCCACGGCGGGCTCCGGCACGGGGATCTCGTCCACGACCACCGTGCCGACGGCGGGGAAGACCACCTGGCGACTGACGTGCGCTGCTGCGGGCACTGCGGGACTCCTTCGACCCGGCCGCGCGGTGTTGCGCGGCCCGTGCCTCATGGTCGAACGTCCTCTCCCGCCCCCTCAAGGCATCGCGGACGATCGCGCGCCGAGAGTCAATCGGCGTGCCCGGACGGGCAAGGGGGCAGCGCTCTCGGCAGTGTGCTCGGGGTGCTTCTCCGGGGTGCTTCTCCGGGGAGCGCGGGTAGGGTGCGTGCATGAACGCGTTGACCGCTCGGGTGCTCGGATGGCTCGGCAGGGTCAACGATGCCCATCCCTGGTCGCACAACGACCGCCACATCCCGTGGATCCTGCGGGAGGCCCACGCGATCGGTCGCCGCGGCGGCACCCGTGCGCTGGATGTGGGCTGCGGCACCGGCAACCTCGTGGCCCGCCTCGCCGTCGAGCTGCCGGACGTCGTGGGCCTCGAGCCCGACGCGGAGACCGCTGCCCTGGCACGGAGCCGACTCGCCGCGACGGGGAACGCCCAGGTGGTGGAGGGCTCCTTCGCGGATCGCCCCGACGGCACGTGGGACCTGGTGACCTTCGTCGCCGTCCTGCATCACCTGCCTCTCGCGGAGACCCTGGCGACGGCACGGAGCCTCCTCCGCCCCGGCGGTCGGCTCGTGGTCGTCGGCGTGAGCCGGGAGGCCCCGGGCGACGCCCTCCTCTCCGTGGTGTCGATGGCCCTCAATCCGGTGGTCGGACTCGTCCGGCATCCGCGCCGTGCGCAGGGGAGGCCGGCGAGCATGACGGCGCCGACTGCGGACGCCGCCGAGACCTTCGACGAGATCGCGGACGTGATGCGTCGCGAGCTCCCCGGGGTGCGCATCCGCCGCGGCCTGTTCTGGAGGTACCGTGCCCGGTGGGTCGCCCCTGCGGGGTAGCCTGCGTCCGTGCCCGGTGGGTCGCC
>NZ_JBEBSA010000019.1:0-49598 GCF_040394595.1 Microbacterium sp. | reverse complement strand
CGTTGCGCTCGAGCGACTGCGCCTCGTCGACGATCACGAAGGCGTCGTGCAGCGATCTTCCGCGGATGTGCGTGAGCGGAAGCACCTCCAGCATCCCCCGCTCGATCACCTCGTCGATGACGTTGCCGGAGACGACGGAGCCGAGCGTGTCGTAGACCGCCTGCCCCCAGGGGTTCATCTTCTCTCCCTGATCACCGGGGAGGTATCCGAGTTCCTGGCCGCCGACGGCGAACAGCGGACGGAAGACGATGATCTTCTTCTGCTGCTGCCGTTCGAGCACGGCCTCGAGACCCGCGCACAGCGCGAGCGCCGACTTGCCGGTGCCGGCCCGCCCGCCGAGGGAGACGATGCCCACCTCGGGGTCGAGCAGCAGGTCGATCGCGATGCGCTGCTCGGCGGAGCGTCCGTGCATTCCGAAGACCTCGCGGTCGCCGCGCACCAGACGATACTCTCCGTCGCCGGTCACCCGTCCGAGGGCCGATCCGCGCTCGGAGTGGATGATGAGACCGGTGTTCACCGGCAGCCCGCGGGCCTCCTCGCTGATCCCCACCTCGCTCTCGTACAGGTCGCTGATCTCGTCGCCGGAGAGGTCGAGCGTCGCGACGCCCGTCCACCCGGAGTCCACGGCCTGCTCGGCGAGGTACTCCTCGGCGCGCAGGCCCAGCGAGGCCGCCTTGACCCGCATCGGCAGGTCCTTGGAGACGATCGTGACGTCTTGCCCGTCCTGCGCGAGGTTCGCGGCGGTCGCGAGGATGCGGCTGTCGTTGTCGCTGAGCCGGATGCCCGCCGGGAGCACCGACATGTCGGCGTTGCCCAGCTCTACCCGCAGCGTGCCGCCCTCGCCGACCTCGACGGGGAAGTCCAGCCGTCCGTGCTCGACCCGCAGCTCGTCGAGGTGCCGCAGAGCCCTGCGCGCGAAGTATCCGAGCTCGGGGTCGTGCCGCTTGGCCTCGAGCTCGCTGATGACGACGACCGGCAGGACGATCGAGTGCTCCGCGAAGCGGAACAGGGCCTGCGGGTCGCTCAGCAGCACCGAGGTGTCGAGGATGTAGGTGCGGAGCACCGTGTCCTCGATCTGCGATGTCGCCTCGCGGGTGGACTGCTGCTGCGCTGTACGTGTGGTCACGATCCACTCCCGACCCGGGATGATCCCGGCTCTGCTGCGAGTCGACCAGGGGCCACGAGTCGCGATCCGGAAGGCCGACCCGACCGGGCACGGTGCCCGATGCCTAGAAGGTACGACTCCGGAGAGGACAACCGCGCGAAGACACGCCAGCGATCGGTTACGCCCCGATGAACGTCTCGTTTCCGAATCCGGACAGTGCGTCGTCGAGCATCCGGATCGTCTCGGATCCGGTGCCCGCATGGGGCGCGAGACGCACGGTGTCGCCCCGGGCGGTCACGCTCACGTCGGCGTTCGCGAGGGCCGCCGCGAGACGACCCAGCTCGGCGGGGGCCAGGGCCACGATCCCTGCGCGCCGCGCCGGCTCGCGGGGCGAGGACACCGGGATGCCGTGCCGGTCGGCGATCTCGAGGATCTCGTCCACGTGCGCGGAGATCCGCTCCTCGATGCGTGCGACTCCGGCGTCCCGGACCTCTGCGGCGCCGACGGTGAGTCGCGCGGCCGCGAGGTGGTCGGGAGCGCTGACCGTGAAGGCACGCGCCGATGCCGCCGCGGGAGGCAGGGCGTCCACCGGAAGCCCTTCGGACGTCGTGCCGGCGACACCGCTGAGCACCGGGCGGATGCGCTCGCGGGCGAACGCCGAGTAGCGGGCGAACCCCGAGCCGCGTCCCGCGCGCAGCCACTTGTACCCGTGCCCGGCGACGACGTCGGCGGCCGAGAAGTCCTCGTCGACGATGCCGAACGACTGCACGGCGTCGACGATGAGCAGCCGGTCGGGGCCGATCAGCTCGCGCAGCGCGGCGAGGTCGGCGCGGTATCCGGTGCGGAAGTCGACGTGGCTGACCACGAGCGCGGTCACCTCGTCATCGAGCGCCTCGGAGACCGCGTCGGGCGTCACGCGACCGTCACCCGGTGCGATCCACCGTGCGGAGATGCCGCCTTGCGCCGTCTGCACGGCCCTCTCGAGGGTGATGCTCACGCTCGGGAACTCTGCGGAGGAGGCGATCACGGCACCCTGCAGACCGTACAGCGCGTGCGCGAGGCCGTGCGTGGAAGACGGCTGCACGGTGACCTCGTCGACGTCTGCGCCGAGCATCCCCGCGATCACCTCACGGGCCTGCGCCGCGCGGTCGAACACGAGCGCGTGCGACGCCGGGCGCATGCTGGCGAGCAGGTCGGCGTCGGCGAACGCCTCGGCACGCACCCCCGGGGACAGCGGGCCGAAGGCGGCCCAGTTGAGGTAGCCGGGGTCCCCGGCGAAGGTGTCCAGGTAGTCGTCGAACGCAGTCACCCGACCAGTCTGGCATCGTCCGCCCCGTGCCGGGACGGTCCGTCAGCGTCCGAAGCGGCGGTCCCGGTCGGCGTAGTCGCGGATGGCGCGGAGGAAGTCGACCCGACGTAGATCCGGGCCGAGCGCCTCGACGAAATAGAACTCGCTGTGCGCGCTCTGCCAGAGCAGGAAGTCGCTGAGCCGCTGCTCGCCGCTGGTGCGGATCACGAGATCGGGATCCGGCTGCCCGCCCGTGTAGAGATGCTCGCCGATCATCTCGGGGGTGAGCTGCTCCGCGAGGTCCTGCAGCCCGCCGCCCGACTCGTTGTGCTTGGCGATGATGCTGCGCACTGCGTCGACGATCTCGTTGCGGCCGCCGTAGCCGACGGCGAGGTTCACGTGCATCCCGGTGTTGCTGCGAGTGCGCTCCTGCACGTCGTCGAGCACACGGGCGAGCTCATCCGGAAGCAGATCCGACCGCCCGACGTGCTGCACGCGCCACCCCAGGTCACGGGAGAGCGAGTCCGCGAGCTCGGCGATGATCTCGATGAGATCCTCGATCTCCTTCGAGTCGCGCTTGCGCAGGTTGTCGCTGGAGAGCAGGTACAGCGACGCCACCTTGATGCCGAGCTCGTCGCACCAGCCCAGGAACTCGCGCATCTTCGCCGCCCCCGCGCGATGCCCTTCCGCCGGAGAGTCGTAGCCCAGCTGCCGCGCCCAGCGCCGGTTGCCGTCGATCATCATCGCGACGTGATGGGGCACCGACGCGGCGTCCAGCTGCCGGCGCAGCCGGTTGCCGTACAGCCGGTAGAGAGGGCCCCTGCCCGAACTCGTGCGCACGTTCACGTCCCTACGCTACCGCCCGCGCCTGAGGGTCACCCCGACGGGGCGTTATGTGCCGGAACCGGAATGCGCGGCGGCTTAGAGTGAGCACGTGAGCACACGCACCGCGAAGGGCCCCGAGGTCCCCCAGCTTCCGCTGCTGGATGCCGCGGCGCAGGACGCCGCCGTCGAGATCAAGCCGACCTGGCGCGGCTGGATCCACGCCGCCACGTTCCCGGTCGCGATCGCGGCCGGCGTCGTGCTGATCGTCCTCGCCCAGGGGGGCGTCGCGAAGGCGGCCGCCGCGGTCTTCATGGCGACCTCGCTGATGCTCTTCGGCAACTCCGCGGTGTATCACCGCTTCAACTGGGGCCCGAAGACCAAGCTGGTGCTCAAGCGCATCGACCACGCCAACATCCTGCTGCTGATCGCGGGGACCTACACCCCGATCGCGACCCTCGCCCTGGAGCCCCAGAAGGGTGTCCTGCTGCTCTGCCTGGTGTGGAGCGGCGCCATCCTCGGCATCCTGTTCCGGGTGTTCTGGATCAACGCCCCGCGCTGGCTGTACGTCGCCCTCTACCTCCTGCTCGGCTGGGCCGCGGTGATGTACATCGTCGACCTGGTGCAGGCGAACGTCGCGATGATGGTGCTCGTCTGCGTGGGTGGTGTGCTGTACAGCGCCGGTGCCGTCGTCTACGCGCTGAAGCGGCCGAACCCGTGGCCCGGGCACTTCGGCTTCCACGAGATCTTCCACGTCTGCACGGTGCTCGCATTCCTCTGCCACTGGACCGCGTGCCTGCTCATCTCGCTGCAGCCCCACATGCCGTCGCTGGGCCTTCCCGGCTGACCCCGAAAGGAACCCCATGGCCGAGGTCGAGAGCTTCACGCTGGATCACACCGCCGTCAAGGCCCCCTACGTGCGGCTGATCGCCGTCGAGCACGGACCGAGGGGCGACGCGATCTCGAACTTCGACGTCCGCTTCGTGCAGCCGAACGAGGGCGAGATCCCCACCGCGGGCCTGCACACGATCGAGCACGTCCTCGCCGGGCAGCTGCGCGACCACGTCGACGGCGTGATCGACATCTCGCCCTTCGGATGCCGTACCGGCTTCCACCTGATCATGTGGGGCGAGCCGGCGGTCGCCGAGGTCGTCGCGGGGATCCGCGAGAGCCTGCGGTTCATCGCGGAGACTGCGGAGTGGTCGGACGTGCCCGGGGTCTCGGCCGTGGAGTGCGGCAACTACCGCGACCACAGCCTGCACAGCGCCCGCGAGTGGTCACGGCTCATCCTCGAGCGCGGGATCAGCCTCGACGCCTTCGAGCGCGTCGGCGTCTGACCGGGGTCAGTCCTCCTGGTCGCCCGCCTCGCGGGCGGCCTCCTCGGCATCGAGCTCCTCGCGCACCTCGGAGCGGTAGCGCACGCGACGGATCCGCCGGTTCATGTCCCAGATCAGCAGCACGACGACGACGACCAGCAGCACGACGGCGACGAAACCGACCACGCCGGGCGTGACGAGGGCGGGGTCCACGGTCGATGTCGGAGTCGGCATCGGCGTCGGGTCCGCGAACGGGAGCATGTGTCCGCCTTTCATAGGCAGGTCGAATATCCTGGTGACACCAGCCTAACGACCGGCTGCGGTCCGGCAGACCACGTCGCCGCGACCGGGTCCAGGAGAGCAGTGACCACCGCACAGGAACTCGACGAGCGCTACGGGCGCACGCCGCGCAGACGCCTGCCCTGGATCATCGCGGGCGCCGTCGCCGTGCTCGTCGTCGGCGCCTTCGGCTGGATGACCGTCGCCGGATCGATGAACTCGGTCGATGCCGACGACCTCGGCTTCGACGTCGTCGACTCCCACACCGTGGCCGTGCGCTACCAGTTCACCGCACCGCGCGGGCGCGACGTGGTGTGCTTCGTGGAGGCCCTCGACAAGGAATTCGGCATCGTCGGCTGGAAGACCGTGAAGTTCTCCGCCTCGGAGGCGCACACGCGCTCGCACGAGACCGTCGTCCCCACCGTCTCGGAGGCGACGACGGGTTTGGTGAAGTCCTGCCGGGTGGCCTAATATCGGTCGCAGACAAACGACGCCCCGGCCCGTGCCGGGGCGTCTTGGCATATCGCCCGGTCCTCACGGGGATCGTCATCGTCCGCCCCGCACGGGGCCCGCACAAAGGAGCACGCTGTGTCCGCAGACGCTCAGGTACCCTTCCTCACGCAGGAGGCCTACGACCGGCTCGTCGCCGAGCTGGAGCACCTCTCGACCTTCGGTCGGGACGAGATCGCCAAGCGCATCGAAGCAGCCCGCGAAGAGGGCGATCTCAAGGAGAACGGCGGCTACCACGCGGCGAAGGACGAGCAGGGCAAGCAGGAGGCCCGCATCCGAACCCTCCAGCAGCTGCTGAAGACCGCGAAGGTGGGCGAGGCGCCGGAGAGCCGTGGCGTCGTCGAGCCGGGCACCGTCGTCACCGCGGTCGTCGCGGGCGGCGAGGAGACGTTCCTGCTCGGCAGCCGCGAGATCGCCGGCGGCACCGACCTCGACGTCTACAGCGAGGCCAGCCCGCTCGGGCAGGCGATCCTCGGGCTCAAGGTCGGCGACAAGGCGACCTACGAGGCGCCCAACGGCCGCGCGATCTCGGTCGAGGTGACCGGGGTCGAGACCTTCACCGGCTGAGCGCCGGCGTCCTTCCGCGAACGGGGTCCCGGCATCGCCGGGGCCCCGTTCCGCGTCTCAGTCCTCGACGACGATCGGCTCGAAGCCCTCGCGGCGCAGCGTGTCGAGCGTGAATTCGGAGTGCTCGGGGCCGCGTGTCTCCACGCTGAGCTCGAGGATCACCTCGCTGATCTGCAGGCCGTGACCGTGCCGGGTGTGCATCGCCTCGATGACGTTCGCACCCGCCTCGGCGATCAGCTCCGACACGCGGGCCAGCTGCCCGGGGCGATCCGGCAGCGGGATGCGCACCGTCAGGTAACGGCCGGATGCCGCGAGGCCGTGCGCGACGACGCGCTGCAGCAGCAGCGGGTCGATGTTCCCGCCGGACAGGATCGAGACCGTCGGCCCCTGGGCGACGATCTTGCCGGAGAGGATGGCGGCGACGCCGACGGCGCCGGCGGGTTCCACGACGACCTTCGCCTGCTCCAGCAGCACGAGGATCGCGCGGGCGATGTCATCGTCCGAGACCGTGACCACCTCGTCGACCAGGTCGCCGATGATCTCGAACGGCACCGCGCCGGGCTGCGCCACGAGGATGCCGTCGGCGATCGTCGGCTTCGTGACGATCTCGACCGGACGTCCCGCCTCCAGGGACGGGGGCACGGCGGCGGCGTTCTCGGCCTGCACGCCGATGATCCGCACCGCCCTGCCGTCACGGGCCGCCGCCGCCTTGATCGCGGCCGCGACGCCGGCGATGAGCCCGCCGCCGCCGATGCCCATCACGACCGTGTCGACATCGGGGACGTCCTCGTAGACCTCGAGGCCCAGCGTGCCCTGCCCGATCACCACGTCGCGGTGGTCGAACGGATGGATCAGCACCGCTCCGGTGCGCTCGGAGAACTCGGCGGCGAGCCGCAGCGAGGTGGCGACCGTCTCCCCCTCGAGCACGACCTCGGCGCCGTATCCGCGCGTGGCCAGCAGCTTCGGCACGGGCACGCCGAGGGGCATGAAGATCGTCGCGGGGATGCCGAGCGCCTGCGCGGCGAGCGCGACGCCCTGCGCATGGTTGCCCGCGGATGCCGCCACCACTCCCCGGGATCGCTCCTCCGGGGTGAGCTGGGCGAGGCGATAGGTCGCGCCCCGGATCTTGAACGACCCCGTCCGCTGCAGGTTCTCCATCTTCAGCGTCACCGGGGCGCCGAGGACGTCGCCCACCGCGCGCGACGGAATCGCGGGCGTGTGGGAGATCACCCCCGCCAGGCTCCGTGCCGCGTTCTCGAACTCCGCCAGGGTGGGGACTGCGCTCATCGATTCCTCCGTCGCCGCTCACGCGGCACTGTGCTCCAGATCAGGTCTGCTTCGGGTTGCTCGCCGGTGCGCCACGAGCCCGTGCCGAGCGTCACGGCGACGACGTTCACGAACGCCGCGAGCGGCACGGCGAAGAGGGCGCCGGGGATCCCGGCGATCATCGCGCCGCCCGCGACGACGAGCACCACGGCGAGGGGATGCACCTTCACCGCGGAGCCCATCAGGATCGGCTGCAGGATGTGCCCCTCCACCTGCTGCACGAGCAGGACGATCCCGAGCATCGCGACGGCGACCCAGACGCCGTTGTAGACGAGGGCGAGGAACACCGCGATGGCCCCGGTCAGGACGGCGCCGACGATCGGGACGAACGAGCCGAGGAACACCAGCACCGCGACCGGGATCGCGAGCGGCACCTGCAGGAGGGCGGCGCCGACTCCGATGCCGACGGCGTCGATCGCGGCGACCAGCAGCTGGGTGCGCGTGTAGTTGACGATCGTCTTCCAGCCGTTCTGCGCGGCGCCGGCCGCCGCGGGGCGCGTCGCCCGCGGGAACAGCCGCAGCGTCCACCGCCAGATCCCCCCGCCGTCGGCGAGCAGGCAGATGAGGATGAACAGCGACAGCACGGCGCCCGTGACGACGTGCGCCGTGGTGCCCGCGACCCCGAGCGCGCCCTGGGCGAGGAACGACGCCTGGCCCTCCAGGAGGTCCTGTCCCTTCTTGAGGTACTCCTGGATGTCCGCTTCGGTGAGCTTCAGCGGCCCGTCCAGCAGGAACTGCTGGAGCTGGGCGAGCGACGCCTCCGTGCGCGCCTTCACCTCGGGCAGCTGCTCCCGGATCTGCCAGACCACCAGCCAGAGCAGGCCCGCGACGATGGCCAGGGTGCCGAGGAGCGAGATCGCGACGGCGAGCCAGCGCGGCACGCGATGACGGATCAGCCAGTCGAAGGCGGGCCAGAGCAGCGCCGTGACGAGGATGCCCACCATGAGGGGGACGACGAGCAGCTTCAGCGTGATGACGAGCCAGATGAACACCGCGATCACGGCGGCGATGACCAGCAGCCGCCACCCGTAGGCCGCGGTGATCCGCAGGGGCATCGGGACGTGCTCGTCGGCGGGCGTGGACACCGTCCGATCGGTCGACGGCGGCGGCGCGACGCGGAACGGGTTGCGGAACCTCGGCCGTCGCTCGTCGTTCATCGTCCAAGTCTACGGCGGGGTGCCGTAGGCCTCCGACCGGATGTCGGCGCCCGCGGCTACGCTGTCCGGATGACCGCGACACTCAGCGCTGCCGAGGCCCGACGCATCGCACTGGGCGCGCAGGGCTTCTCCCGCCGACGGCCCGACGCCCCCGCGGGACGCCACCTGCACCGCGTGATGGAGCGGCTCGGCGTGCTGCAGATCGACTCGGTGAACGTCTTCGCCCGGGCGCACTACATGCCGCCCTTCGCACGGATCGGCGGATACGACCCGGCGCTGCTCGACCGGATGCTGCTCTCACGCACGACGCACTATGTGGAGTACCTCGCCCATGAGGCGGCGCTGATGCCGGTCGCGGACTGGGCGCTCTGGCGGTTCCGGATGGACGACTTCCGGCGGCGGTGGGAGCGCGACGACGACTCCTGGCTGCGGGGCAACGCCCGCACGATCGCCTGGGTGCGCGATGAGCTGCGCGACCGAGGGGCCCTGCGGCCCGCGGATCTCCGCGACGACGCGCCACGGGAGCGCGGCGGCTGGTGGGCCTGGGACGACGTGAAGATGGCGCTCGAACACCTCTGGCGCCTCGGAGACGTCGCGGTCGCCGGACGCCGCGGGTTCGAGCGCACCTATGCGCTGGCCGAGGACGTGATCCCCGCCGCCGATCTGGAGCAGGAGGTCTCCCGCGCCGACGCGATCCGGGAGCTCATGCGCCGCGCTGCCCGCTCGCACGGCGTCGCGACCGCCGCCGATCTCGCCGACTACTACCGCATCCGCGACCGCAGCGCGGTGCAGCAGTCGATCGACGACCTCGTCGAGGAGGGCGAGCTCGAACGGGTCGCCGTGCGGGGGTGGGAGCGCGGCGGGCGGGCGATCGCCGCCTGGAGACACCGGGACTCGGGCCTCCCCCGCCGGATCGACGGCGCGGCGCTGCTGAGCCCTTTCGACCCCGTGGTGTGGTTCCGCGACCGGGCGCTGCGCACCTTCGACCTCGACTACCGCATCGAGATCTACGTCCCCGCCGAGAAGCGGCGCTACGGCTACTACTCGCTGCCGGTGCTCGTAGGCGACCGGATCGCCGCGCGGGTCGATCTCAAGGCCGACCGGCCGGGCTCGACCCTGCTCGTGCAGTCGGCGTGGTGGGAACCGCAGGGGCGCCCCGAGGACGCGGCGTCGATCGCCACGGAGATCGCCCGGGCGGCATCCTGGCAGGGGCTCGAGAGGGTCAGTGTGTCGGGGTGGGGCGATGCCGCGGAGGCCGTCGCCGGCGCGACCGCGAGCACGACACGGCATCGGCATCCCCGAGAGAGGTGAGGGGCGACCCTCATCTCCTCAGGCACGGGAAAGGGCCCGACGCTCGGAGGCATCGGACCCTTTCCGGATGTCAGAACTGCACGCGAGGCGGTTCGGAGATGGCGCCGGCGTCGGCGACCTCGAAGAACTCACGCTCGGTGAAGCCGAGGTTGCGGGCGAACATGTTGTTCGGGAAGACCTTGATCTTCGTGTTCAGCTCGCGCACCCCGCCGTTGTAGAAGCGCCGCGAGGCCTGGACCTTGTCCTCGGTGTCGACGAGCGCCTGCTGGAGCTGCAGGAAGTTCTGGCTGGCCTGCAGCTGCGGATAGGCCTCCGCGACCGCGAACAGGCTGCGCAGCGCCTGCTGCAGGTGCCCCTCGGCCACTCCGGCGTCGGCCGGGCCGGACGCCGAGAGCGTCTCGGCGCGCGCGCGGGTCACGCTCTCGAAGACCGCCTTCTCATGTGCGGCATATCCCTTGACCGTCTCGATGAGGTTGGGGATCAGGTCGGCACGCCGCTTGAGCTGGACGGTGATGTCGCTCCACGCCTCGTCGACGCGGACGTTCAGCTGCACCAACGAGTTGTACGTCGACCAGAGGTAGATGCCGATGAGTACGAGCACTCCGACCACGATGAGTACCGGCACTAGCCATTCCATAGGATCCCGCCCTTTCCCGTATGTGACCCCATCCTATGCGCCGCGTCTGCGCGACCGCTGGGCGACGCCCTCACGCGCCGAGAATGCGCTCGAGATGGCGGTTGCCGAACAGACGCTCGGGGTCGAGCCGATCGCGCAGCGCGATGAAGTCCCCGAAGCGCGGATAGCGCTCCTCCAGCTGCGTCGCGGTGAGCGAGTGCAGCTTGCCCCAGTGAGGCCGCCCGCCGTGGTCGAGCATGATCTGCTCTACCGCGCCGAAGTACTCCTTCGGGTCGACCTTCCAATAGCGGTGCACCGCGATGTAGGCCGTCGCGCGGCCCGAGGCGGTGGAGAGCCAGAGGTCGTCCTCGCGCGCGAACCGCACCTCGATCGGGAACTCGATCTTCCATCCGCGCTCAGCGATCAGCTGCTGCACGGCGCGGAAGGCGGGGACCACGTGCTCGGCGGGGACGGCGTACTCCATCTCGCGGAAGCGGACCGTCCTGCGGTGGATGAGCACCCGATGCGACCGGTCCGAGTACTGCGCATCGCCGGTCAGCTTCACCGCGAGGCGGTTGAAGGGCGGGATGATGCCCGGCGCGATCCGGCTCGTCGCGCAGAACGCCCGGAAGACCCCGTTGGTGAGCACGGTCTCGTCCACCCAGTGCCCGAATGCGGGGCGGGGACTTCGGCGCGTGGACTCCGGCAGGCGGGTCTGCGTCTTGGTGAGCGCGACGTCGGTGTGCGGATGCCAGTAGAACTCCAGATGGTCGGCGGCCTCGACGCGCTCGTGGACCGTGTCGAGGAACTCGTCCAGCGGGAGCGGGGCGTCGACCGCCTCCAGCACGAAGGCCGGCACGCACTGCAGCGTGACCTCGACGACGATGCCCAGGGCTCCGAGCCCGAGCGCGACTCCGGGGAGCAGCTCCGGCTCGTGCTCGGCGTCGATGCGGAGGAACTCCCCCGCGGCCGTGATGAGGGTCACGCCGCGCACCTGCGTCGCGATGCCGCCGAAACGCGCACCGGTGCCGTGGGTGCCCGTGGAGATCGCGCCCGAGATCGACTGGCGGTCGATGTCGCCGAGGTTCTCCATCGCCAACCCGTAAGGGGCCAGGAGCCCCGGGATGCGGTGCAGGCGGGTGCCGGCGAGCAACGTCACCAGCCCGGTCTCACGATCGGCGGAGACCAGCCCCTGCATGTCGTCGAGCTCGAGCAGCACCCCGGGCGCCACGGCGATCCCTGTGAAGCTGTGCCCGGCGCCCACCGCCTTGACGGTCAGCCCCTGGGAGAGAGCGGCCTTCACGGCCCGCTGCACGCCCTCCGGCGTGCGGGGGCGCTCGACGCGCGCCGGACGGATCGTCGCGGACCGTCCCCAGTTCTGCCAGGTTCCGCCGGGTCTGGTCACAGGAAGGCCTTTCCTTCGCCTCGGTAGGTGGGCAGCTCGTCGACGACGACGCCGTCGCGGACGAGATGGTAGCTCTCGACCCGCTCGGCGGGCTCGCCGCTCTTCGAATGCCGGAACCACACGCGGTCGCCGACGGCGAGAGCCCGTGCGGCCTCTCCCTGGAGCGGGGTCTGCACCTCGCCCGCGGCCTCGCGCGGCAGGGTGCGCAGTCCCGCGGGCCAGGACGGGAGCGGCTGCCGCGACGCGAGCGCGGGGCCGGACGCGATCCATCCCCCGCCGAGCACCGTGGCGATGTCGGCGGTCGGCTTGCGCACCACGTCGAAGGCGATCGCGGTCGCCGGGGCCGGGCGGAACGACCGGTACCCGTCGAACAGATGACCGGCGAGCAGCCCGCTGCCCGCCGTCGCCTCGGTGATCGCCTCATCGCTGCCCGTGAACTCCAGGGATCCCGTGCCGCCGCCGTTGATGAACTCGAGCGGGGCGATCTCGAGCACAGCGGTGGAGATCTGCGCCCGACGCACCCGCAGTTCGTCTCGCGAACGGGCCTGGACGATCCGGATGACCGGCGCGTCCGGACCCGCGGCATCCGGCTGCCCGGCGATCTGCGCCTCGTACATCTGCAGCCCGATCAGGCGGAACCCGGGGCGCTCGACGACCTCGGCCGCGAACCCGGCGACGTCCGCGGCGGTGAACAGCGGCGAACGGCGGACCCCGAGGTGACCGAGGCCCGGCGCACGATAGGACGCGTCGACGTCGATCACGACTCGCACCTCGGGCCGGGAACCCGCCGGGACGACGCTGTCGATGAGGTCGAGATGCTCGGTCGAGTCGACCATGAGGGCTACGCGGGACGCGAGCCTCTCGTCGGCCAGCAGGCGCTGCAGCGCGGCCCGGTCGACGGTGGGATAGCCGACGACGATGTCGTCATGGGTCTCGGCGAGCCAGAGCGCCTCGGCGAGCGTGAACGCGAGGATGCCGCGGAAGCCGGGGATGCGCAGCACCGCGTCGAGCACGGCGCGGACGCGCACCGACTTCGATGCGACGCGGATGGGGATCCCGCCCGATCGCACGAGCAGGTCCATCGCGTTGTGGCGGAGCGCGTCGCGTTCGATGACGGCGACGGGCGCGGGGAGGTGCGCGGTGGCCTCGCTCAGACCGCGCCAATAGCGGGCCGGGTCCTGCCATGCGGGACGGTCCGGGCTCTGTTCGTCGATGAGGTCGAGCACTCCCCCACCCTACGACGAATGCCCGTCCCCGACCGCACGGATAGGCTGACCCCAGCCACGCGTCGCGTGCGCGCCCCCGTAGCCCAACGGCAGAGGCAGGCGACTTAAACTCGCTTCAGTCTGGGTTCGAATCCCAGCGGGGGCACCCCGAGGGGCCATCAGCCCTGTGCACGCAAGGCGACCGGGTCCCATACCCCTCGCGCCGTCCCCTCCTCGACATGGGCCCGATACGTCGCACTCTTGGTGATGATCGTGCTCAACGACTCCTCGAGGCTTGCGATCTTCTCACGAACGGCCTTTTCGTGCGCTTCGAGAAGCGCAAGCCGTGCCGCTTCGTTCCCCGGACCTGCCGCCACGAGATCTGCGAACTGCTTGATGCCCACGATCGGCATCCCGGTGTCGCGCAAGCTGGTGCACAGAGTGATCCAGTAGACGATGTCCTCGTCAAAGACGCGCTGGCCGCCGGGCGTTCGCGGGATCTCGATCGGAATGAGACCCTCCCGTTCGAACCAGCGCAAGGCATGCACACTCACCCCGGTGATGTGCGAGACCTCTCCGATCGCGTACCGCTTGTGTTGGGCCTCCATGCATCCCTCCGGTCCTCACGGGTCGCTTGACCTTGAGTTGACTCTAGCTCCTAGGGTCGCACCATGATCACACTCGAACAGCGTCTGGAACGTCAACGACCCATTCCGTCCGGATTCACCCGGGCGAGCACTGCCGACGACGCTCTCGCCGGACTGGAGCTGACCGGCCGCCGGTATCTCATCACCGGCGGCTACTCCGGAATCGGACGGGAGATGACACGCGCGCTGGCCCGCGCCGGCGCGACGCTCGTTGTCCCTGCCCGACGGGCGGAACTCGCCGAAGAGGCCCTGTCGAACATCGAGCGCGTCAGCGTCCTCGAAGTCGACCTGGCAGATCTGGGCGCGGTCGCGCAGCTGACGAGGCATCTGCTCACAGAGGGGAAGCGCTTCGACGGGGTGATCGCCAGCGCAGGGGTCATGGCCACACCCGACCGCCGCACGGTCAGGGGGACGGAGTACCAGTTCGCCGTCAATCATCTGGGGCATTTCGCGTTGATCGGCGGGATCCTGCCTCTCCTCACCCCTACGGAGTCGCGGGTGGTGATGCTCTCCTCAGCGGGACACTTCGCGTCCGGCATTCGCTGGGACGACATCGACTTCGCCGATACCCCATACGATCCCTGGCTGGCCTACGGACAGTCAAAGACGGCGAACGCCCTGTTCGCAGCGGAGCTCGCCGAACGCGGACGCGACATGGGCCTGCACGCGTACTCGGTGCATCCCGGCAACATCATGACGCCGCTGCAACGTCATCTCTCCATGGAGGACCAGATCGCGCTCGGCTGGGTCGACGCGTCCGGGAGACCGAACGACTCTCTGAACCTCAAGACCCCGCAACAGGGCGCCTCCACAGCGGTCTGGGCGCTCACCGCGCCCGCACTCGCGGGCTTGTCAGGCGTCTACACCCAGGACAACGACGTCGCGGAGGTCGCGACCGGCATGGACATGGTCCTGGGCGGGGTCAAGCCGTGGGCACTCGACCCCGAACAGGCCTCTCGCCTCTGGGACCACTCGATGTCCGTCACGGGAATCGTCCCCAAGATCTGACGGTGACGACCGAGACACCTTCCTCTCCACGTTCTCCCGGTGCCCCGCCGCCGAGACGGATGGAAATCTGCGCACGGAAGACACCGGGCGGACGAGATCACACCGGGTCGGCGGACAGTGGCATGGGAGGCCGCCCGGACGCAGAACACCCCGGCCACGAGGACCGGGGTGTTCTGCGCGAGGAGAGGACGGCGTCAGGCGTCGGCCTTCACGGGCTTCTTGGCGGGAGCCTTCTTCGCCGGGGTCTTCTTCGCGGCGGGCTTCGCAGCAGCCTCTGCCTTCGGCGCCGCAGCGGCAGCAGGCTTCTCCTCCGCCTTCTTCGCGGCGGGCGCGGCCTCGGCGGGCTTCGCCGGAGCGGCGTCCGCGGCCGGGCGCGGACGGGACGCGAACTCCTCGAAGACGTAGCGGGGGTTCTGCACCGCCTGCAGGTTCACGATGTCGCGGCCGAGCCACAGGTTGTGCCACCAGCCCCACAGCACGCGCCACTTGCGCTCCCACGACGGCATCGCGAGACCGTGGTAGCCGCGGTGCGCGACCCAGGCGACGAACCCCTTGAGGGCGAGGCCGCCCGACTGGAACACCCCGTTGTACAGGCCCAGGCCCGCGACGGCGCCCATGTTCTTGTGGAAGTACTCCTTCGGCTCCTCGCCGCGGAGCACCGCGACCAGGTTCTTCGCGAGGAGCTTCGCCTGGCGCACGGCGTGCTGGGCGTTCGGCACGCAGTACCCGCCCACACCGCCGCCCGACAGGTCGGGCACGGCCGAGACATCGCCGGCGGCCCAGGCGCCCTCGACGGGCTCCTCCTTGGTGCCCACGCGCAGGTCGGCCCGGGTCTGGATGCGGCCGCGCTCCTCGACGAGGAGGTCACCGCCGCGCACCACCGTCGGGTTGGCCATCACGCCGGCGGTCCAGATGATGAGGTCGGTCGGGATCACCTCGCCGGTGGACAGCTCCACGTTGCCGTCGACCGCGCCGGTGACCTGGGTGTCGAGGTGCACGTTGGCGCCGCGCTTCGCGAGGTCGCGCAGCACCCACTCGCTGGTCTTCAGCGAGACCTCGGGCATGATGCGGCCCATCGCCTCGATGAGGTGGAAGTGGGTGTCCTCGAAGCTGAGCTGCGGGTACTTCGAGATCAGCGCCGAGGCCAGCGATCGCAGCTCGGCGAAGGCCTCGATGCCGGCGAATCCGCCGCCGACCACGACGACGGTCAGCAGACGGTCGCGCTCGGGACCGGCCGGCACCGACGCCGCCTTGTCGAAGTTCGACAGCAGGCGGTCGCGCACCGCGACGGCCTCCTCGATGGTCTTCAGTCCGATCGCGTTGTCGGCGATGCCGGGGATCGGGAAGGTGCGCGACACCGCGCCGGCGGTGACGACGATCTGGTCGTACGCGAACTCGTAGGGCTCGCCGACCGGCGGCGTGATCGTGGCGACCTTGTTCGCGTGATCGATCTTCGTGACCTTCGCCGTCAGCACATTGGTGCGCTTCAGGTGCCGACGGTGCGCGACGACCGCGTGACGCGGCTCGATCGATCCAGCCGCGACCTCGGGCAGGAACGGCTGGTAGGTCATGTACGGGAGCGGGTCGACCATGGTCACATCCGCCTCCCCCTTGCGGAGGTGCTTCTCGAGCTTCCACGCAGTGTAGAACCCCGCATAGCCGCCGCCGACGATCAGAATCTTGGGAACGGTGCGATTCTCAGGCACAGGAAGAGGACTCCTCAGGAATTCGGGGAAGGCGCGCGTCGATCGCGTGCCGAACGGATGCGCCGGGCAGCTGCGGTGACGCCGAGCCCGATCAGGATACCAGGGACTGTGAGCGCAAGAAGCGGCAGGGTACCGTATCGCAGTGAATCGGAGCTCGGAAGGAGGGGGGAATCCGGTTTCGACGGCTGATCCGCCGCGGGGAGAGGCGGAACCGCGACCGGCGTCAGGTCGGGATTCGGCTGAGGATCGGACGGCGCGCGCCGGTAGAGGCGGATCCACTCGGCCAGGTCGCCCATCGGGTTCTTGTCGACCGTCTGCACGATGTCACCCACCGCGGCGGCCGCATCGAGCAGCCCGTAGCCGTACAGCGGGTCGGGCGTGCGCGTCACGCCTGGGACGGGGATCGCCGTCTTGATGATGCGGTTGATCACATTCGCCGCGTCGAGGTCGGGGTGCGCCGAGCGGATGAGCGCCGCCACCCCCGCGACGATCGGCGCCGCGCCGCTCGTGCCGTTCCAGTCGATGACCGAGCCGTCGGGCGAGATGCCGCGGAGTCCCTCGCTCGGCGCGGAGATCCCGATCACGATGCCCTGGGTCGACGCCTCCTCGCTGGCGTTGCCGTGCTGGTCGACCCCGCCGACGGTGAGCACGCCGGGGATCGTCGCCGGCGCCCCGACGATCGAGGTCCCGTTTCCGCGGTTGCCCGCGGCCACGACGACCACCACGTCGTGCTGGAAGGCGTAGAGGAAGGCGTCGTCCCAGCTCTCGTCCCAGTCGAGCGTGTTCGTCGTGAAGGAGAGGTTGATCACGTCGGCGCCGTGGTCGACCGCCCAGCGCATCGCCTTCGCGACCTGCTCGTTGAAGGGCACGGCGGCGGACGCCCCGAACCCGATCGAGATGGAGAGCAGGTTGGCCTCGGGAGCGACGCCGATCATGCCGGTGCCGTCGGGGTTGCCCCTGGCCGCGGCCATCGACGCCACCCACGTCCCATGGTTCGCATCGACCGCGCCCACCGGAGTGCGCCCGTCGGGGGTGCCGTTGCCCGATTCGTCGGTGCCGTCGGCGACCGCACCGTCGAACGCCACGGGGGGCTTCCCGATGCCGGTGTCGATGATCGCGATCGTGGTGCCCTTGCCTCGCGTGGTCTGCCAGGCCTCCCGGATCCGCGCGCCGTCGAGCCAGTACTCCGAGGCGCGGACCAGATCGCTCGGGTCGTCGGCGACGGGAGGGGTCGGCGTGGGAGACGGTGACGCCGAGGGCGCCGCCGGCACGCCGACGGCCGGCGCCGCGGCCGCGGTGAGGATGAGGGATGCCGCCACCGCCGCCGTCGCGGCGATGCTGCGCAGCACCCGGACGGCGGTCATCCGGCGGTCTCTCCGCGCGCCGCGCCGGGCTCGGCGCAGACACACCGTTCGGGAGACCAGGAGGCCCGGGCGAGCGCCGCATCGCCGACCGGGTTCACACCCGGCCCCGCGGCGAGGGCGTGCCCGGCCAGGGCGTGCAGGCACTTCACCCGCGTGGGCATCCCCCCCGCCGAGACGCCGGCGATCTCGGGAACGTCGCCGAACTGCGCACGGTCGGCGAGGTAGGCCTCGTGCGCGGTGCGGTATGCGGCCGCGACGTCCTCGTCGTCCAGCAGCGCGGCGAGCTCGGGCATCACGTGGTTGGCCTCGAGCGTGGACATCGCCGCCGCGGCGACCGGATGCGTGAGGTAGTAGAAGGTGGGGAACGGCGAGCCGTCGTCCAGCCGGGGGGTGGTGGCGACGACGGTGGGGTTGCCGCAGACGCAGCGCGCCGCGATCCCGACGACCCCGCGGGCGGCGCGTCCGAGCTGGGCCGAGACCACGGCGATCTCGGCATCGGTCGGGGCGGCGAAGGGCGGAGTCGTCACCCGACCAGCGTACGTGAGACCGGCTGTGGGAACCCTCAGCGCGCGGGAGCCTCGACCGCGTTCTTGGCCAGGCCGGATGCGGTGATGCTGCGCAGCAGCTGGGGCATCCAGTCGTTCTTGCGCTCGACGATCTCGTCGCTCACCGGCTCGGGCTCCTTCGGCAGCGCCGCGGGGTCGAGGTCGTTGTCGACGAGGAAGGGCACGGAGCCCGGCTTGACGTAGTAGAGCCGCTCCCGCGCCTGCGTGCTGATGTAGGCCGGGTCGTTCCAGCGCTCCCGCTCGAGCTGCAGGGCCGCGATCTGCTCCTTGGTGACCTGCACCGAGGCCTGGACCGCGGCGATCTTCTGCTTCTGGCTCAGATAGGTCCCGATCGTGGGGACCAGCACCCAGGTGCCGAGCACCACCAGGGAGAGCATGATCACCGAGAACGCCGAGAGGCGGATCCCGCTGGTCCACTCACGCACGTCGACACGACGCGCGTCGGCGCCGCGCTCACGACGCCGGGTGCGCGGAGCGCCCTGCGCCGCCTCGGCGGGACGCGCCGGGGACGGCGAAGGGGGAGCCGGTCGTCGTGCCATGGCTCCCCCTCCTGCCGTGCCGCTGATGCGGCCGACGTCTCGTCCGGGTCTCCGGGTCGGAGAACCCTGCTCAGCCCTTGAAGCGCGGGAAGGCGGAGCGGCCGGCGAAGACCGCGGCGTCGCCGAGCTCCTCTTCGATGCGCAGAAGCTGATTGTACTTCGCGACCCGCTCGGACCTGGCGGGCGCGCCGCTCTTGATCTGGCCCGAGTTCACCGCGACGACGAGGTCGGCGATCGTGGTGTCCTCGGTCTCGCCCGAACGGTGCGAGAGCATCGTGGTGTAGCCGCTGCGGTGCGCCAGGCTGATGGCATCCAGGGTCTCGGAGAGGGTGCCGATCTGGTTGACCTTGACGAGCAGCGAGTTGGCGACGCCCAGGTCGATGCCCTTCTGCAGACGCTCCGGGTTGGTGACGAAGAGGTCGTCGCCGACGAGCTGGATCGACGACCCGAGCTTCTCGGTGAGGGCCTTCCACCCGTCCCAGTCGTCCTCGGCCAGCGCATCCTCGATCGTGACGATCGGGAAGTCCTTCACCAGGCCCACGTAGTACTCGGTGAGCGCGGCCGCGTCCCAGTCCTTCTGGTCGAGGCGGTACACGCCGTCGGAGTAGAACTCGGTGGCAGCGGCGTCCAGGCCGAGGGCGATGTCCGCGCCCGGGGTGAAGCCGGCCTTCTCGATCGCCTTGACGAGGAACTCCAGGCCCTCGCGGTTGCTGGGCAGGTCGGGGGCGAACCCGCCCTCGTCGCCGAGGCCGGTGGCGAACCCGGCGGCCTTCAGCTCGCCCTTGAGGACGTGGTACACCTCGGTGCCCCAGCGGAGCGCCTCGGAGAAGCTCTCGGCGCCGATCGGCGCGAGGAAGAACTCCTGCATGTCGATGCCGTTGTCGGCGTGGGAACCGCCGTTGATGACGTTGAACAGCGGAACGGGCAGCAGGTGCGCGTTCGGCCCGCCGAGGTAGCGGAACAGCGGCAGGTCGGCCGAGTCGGCGGCGGCCTTCGCCGCGGCGAGGCTGACGCCCAGGATGGCGTTCGCACCCACACGGCTCTTGTTGTCGGTGCCGTCGACCTCGATGAGGATCTCGTCGATGACGCGCTGCTCGCTCGCCTCCACGCCCTCGATCGCCGGTCCGAGCTCGTCGATGACGGCCTCGACCGCCTTCAGGACGCCCTTCCCGCCGTAGCGGCTCTTGTCGCCGTCGCGCAGCTCGTACGCCTCGAAGGCGCCGGTCGACGCACCGGAGGGGACGGCGGCGCGCTGCACGATGCCGTCGTCGAGGAGCACCTCCACCTCGACAGTCGGGTTTCCGCGCGAGTCGAGAATCTCGCGTGCGCCTACAGCCTCGATCAATGCCACGGGTGTGCTCCTTGCTCAGGGAGGGATGGGATTGTGGAGCGACGTCGATCCGCGCCCATCTTATCCGGGGAGCCCGACCGCCGCCGGGAGGATCCGATCTATCCCGGAGCGCCGCCGGTGGTTTCCGTGGCCAGCACGGCCACGAGCACGTCCCAGGACGACTGCAGGTCGGCGCCGTCGGGGAAGCGTCCGGCGATCTCGAGCGAGACGAGGCCGTGCGCCCACGCCCAGGCCGCCCTCGCGCGAGGATGGTCCGCGGCGTCCTCGCCGAAGAGGTCGAGCAGCGCTCGCATGCCGGCGAGCTCCGCGCCCGGCTCCAGGCGGTCGCGGTCGATCGGCCGATCGGTCGACAGCCGGTAGAGCTGCGGCGCGGCGAGCGCGTGACTCCGGTACGCCCGCACGAACCCGGCGAGGTCGGTGGCCCCGCCGAGCGCCGACCCCAGCCGGCGGAGACCGCGGGAGATCAGCGCGTGGACGATGCCGTCGACGCCGTCGAAGTGCTTGTAGAGGCTCGGCGGCTTGATGCCGAGGGCGCGCGCCAGCTCACCGACGCCGAACGCGTCCGCCCCGACGCGCTCGAGGACCTCCTCGGCGACGTCGAGGATCTCCTCGGCCCGGGTGCTCATGCCTGGCACGGCGCGGCGGTGCGCGAACGGCCGACGGGGCGGATGGAGCCGTCCGACCGCCGCAGACCGTATCCCGAGGCGCGGTCCGCCGCGATGTGCAGCAGCCAGGCGAGCCCGGCGAACGCGATGAGCTTGCCGCCGTCGACGCCACCGAGGAGCGGCGCGGGGACCACCGCACCGAGGACGACGAGGGCGACGGGCGCCCACGGGCGGTGCAGCGCGTTGTAGAACGCCACGCGCCCCGGGAGCAGCCGCCCCTGATGCTGCGGGTCGAAGGCGCCGATGAGGGCGACGTCGGGCATCACCGCGAAGACGAGGATGACGCCCCCGGCCATCCAGCCGTACACGGCCGACTCGAAGATCAGGAAGGCGAGCAGGGCGGTCGCGGCGACGGCCCAGAGGATGCGCGGGATCATGAAGCTAATAGTATTAGCCATACTTCCCGTTGGCAACCGACGACGGGACGGGAACCTCGTCAGACGAGCAGGGCGACCGCGACGCCGTCCCACCCCTTGAGCCCGACCGTCTGCAGCGCGGTGGCGTCGAAACGAGGATCCTCCCCCAGCATCCGGAGCCCCTCCCGTGTGCCGACCACCTTGGGATCCGCCGACCCGGCGTCGACGATCTCCCCGTCGCGACCGATGTTGTCGACGATCACGACGCCGCCGGGCCGTCCG
Organism: Microbacterium sp.; assembly: GCF_040394595.1. Classification (GTDB taxonomy): domain Bacteria; phylum Actinomycetota; class Actinomycetes; order Actinomycetales; family Microbacteriaceae; genus Microbacterium. Next base: position 28,207 of record NZ_JBEBSA010000019.1, on the reverse strand, counting down.
AGACGGGCCGCCCAGTCGAGGTAGATCGTGTTGGACTCCTTGTCGGCGTCGATGAAGACGAGGTCGAAGGGCTCCCCTCCCGCGAGCTCCGGCAGCACGTCGGCCCCGCGTCCGATCCGGACGTCCACGCGGTCGCCCACTCCGGCGGCGTCGATGCTGGCCCGGGCGACGGCGGCGTTGGCCGGCTCCGCCTCGATGGTCACGACGAGGCCGTCCTCGCCCACCGCGCGGGCCATCCAGATCGTCGAGTACCCGCCGAGGGTGCCGATCTCGAGCACGCGCCGGGCGCCGCTCATCCGCACGAGCAGATTGAGCAGCTTGCCCGACACCGGAGCGACCTCGATCGCGGGCATCCCCGCCTCGTGCTGGGCGGCGAGGGCGGCCTCGAGCGCGGGGTCATGGCCGATCAGGGTCTCGGCGAGGTAGTCGTCGGCGGCGCGCCAGGCATCGGGAGAGGGTTCCATGCCCTCAGCCAACCGCGAGGCGCCCTCCCGGGGCAACCCCCGGGAGGGACCTCTCCGCGCGTCAGGCCTCCGGCGCGACCGGTGCGACCTGCCCCGCCGCGGTCGGCCGGGACGCAGCGAGCGAGGGCTGCTTCCGGAACTGCCCCGTGATCAGCAGGACGAGCACGACGACCGCGGCGACGATCCACATCGCGACCCCGAGCGGCCCGGAGAACGCCAGATCGGTCGTCGTCCCGGCCGCGAAGAACAGCACGAACATCCCCGCGGCCCCGTTCAGGGCGCCGTGCGCGAACACCGCCGGCCACACCGACGCCGACCTCAGCCGCAGCCAGCCGAGCAGGACGCCCCAGGCCACCGCACCGCCCACCATGAGGAGCACGCCGGTGAGGTCGGGGCGGTTGAAGTTGTAGCCGAGCAGGACGATCGGCGCGTGCCAGAGGCCCCAGACGACGCCGCTGATGAGCAGGGCGGGCCAGGTGCCGTACCGGCGCAGCGCCGGCACGAGGAATCCGCGCCAGCCGACCTCCTCCCCGAAGGCGGCGAGCGCGTTGACCGTCGCCGCGGCGATCGGAATGGTCACGAGCTGGGTCGCCAGCAGCACGCCGACGGGCGGCAGGGGCGTGCCGGCCGGGGCCTGGAGCGCCAGCACCTGCTGGAAGCCGGAGAGGCCGAGCAGATCGAGCTGCACCCATCCGAACGCGGCGGCGACCAGCAAGGAGAGGAACACGAGCAGGATCGGTGCGAGCAGCCCGAGCACGCTCATCCACACCACGCGCTTCGCCGGACGCAGCGGCCACATCCCGAGGAAGCGCAGCCGCTGCCCGCGCGGGACGGGGCGCAGCACGAGCATGACCGCGAGGACGGCCGCGGCAGGCGTGTACATCATCACCGGCAGCAGCGGGGTCGCGAACGGCTCCCGGAGGCCGTCGCCGAGCCACAGCGGCAGGGCCACGATCCAGGCGAGGCCGCAGGCGATCAGGACGAAGGCGACGATCGCGCCGAGACCCACCCGTGGCGGCTGCCCCTCCCCGACCCCCACTCCCTCCACCGATGCTCCCCCGGCGACCACGGGATCCCGATCAGCCATGACTCTCTCCTTCCTCCTGCTCCCCCGACGGCGCGCCGTCGCGCCGGGCGGCGTCGCGCCGGTCCATATAGGCCTGCAGCAGCGCAGCACCCTGCTGCGCGTCGTCCACGGTCACCACGAGCGGCCGCTTGCCGCGCCGTCCCACCTCGATCGCCGCTCCGTTGCGGAGCACGATGCCGGTGCGACCGTCGAGCCCGATCCGCCAGCCCCAGCCCCCGAACTCGCCGATCGGGTTCGCCTCCACGGCGCGGACCGACTCCACGTCGTCGATCGCGACCCGGGTCCGCGGCCAGCCGAGCAGCGAACGGACGCCGAACCCGGCCGGCGACACCCGCACCCGGAACACCACGGTCGTCGCGATGCCCAGGAAGACGACGACCAGCGCGATCCCCGAGATCCACGCGGCACCGCTGCCCCGTAGGAACATGAACACCGTGAGCCCGAGCACGAGCAGCGCCGCCGCCCCGAGCACGATCAGCCCCGTCCGCGCCATCGTGGCGGTCTTGATCCACACGACGCGCTCGCCGTCGTCGAGCGCGATCGCCTTCTCCGGGAGCACCTCCGCCGTCGCCGGGACGACGCGCGGCTGCACCGCCCAGCCGATCGCCCCGAGCAGGAGCAGCGTCGCGAAGGAGGCGAGCAGCACCCCGGTGATCCCGGTCGTCTGTCGCGCATCCTCCAGTCCCCGCTGGATCAGCACGGAGCCCGCGTTCGTGACCGCGCCGAATCCCGACAGCCCCAGCGCCAGCGCACCCATGAAGCGCGCCGCCCCGCCCCAATTGCCCCCGACGGCGGCGAGGGTGACGAGCGAGAGCACGGCGGGGAGGGCGAAGCCGATGGCCGCGGTCATCCAGAGGTAGGTGGCCGGCGAGCCGAACCCGTCGGGCGCATCCGTCGACCAGTGCGTCGCGACCGGATCGGGGAGCTCCGGCAGCCAGGAGAGCACCAGGCCGAAGGCGACCGCGGAGATCACGAAGGGCAGCACCACCCCCAGGAGGAGGAGCATCCCCTTCGCGCGACGCAGGAGCGGCGGGCGGGCGGTGTCGGTCATTCTGTCGTCTCCTTCACGAGAGCGGCGAGAGCGGCGGGCGAGACGCCCAGCGCGGCGGCGCGTGCCACCAGGTCGCGGATGTCCTGGGCGAGTTCGGCGAGCGGGGCGACGGAGGCGGAGATCACGGCGCCCCGGCCCCGCCGCAGGTCGAGCAGCCCCTCGTCGCGGAGCTGCTGGTAGGCGCGGAGCACCGTGTGGACGTTGACCTCGATCGCGTCGGCAACCTCGCGCGCAGGCGGGAGCCGGTCGCCCGGCCCGAGCCGTCCGGCCACGATGTCGGCACGGACGGAGGAGGCGACCTGATCGTAGATGGGCCTCGTCGCGTTCGCATCGATCCGGATGAGCATCGCCGTCTCCTTTCAGGATTAATTCTATGTCAACTAGAACAATTGTGGCCACCCTCCACACGGCTTCGCCCCATGACCCGGGATCGGCAGACTGACGTCATGCGCATCACCCCCCGGCGTCTCGCCACCGGCATGAGCCTGTGGATCCCCAATCTCTTCAGCGGCATCCGCGTGCGACGTTTCAGCGACGACTGGACCCACGCCACCGTCGAGCTGCACGTGAACCTCTTCACGCGCAACTACGTGAAGACCGCCTTCGGCGGATCGATGTCGGCGATGACCGACCCGTACTTCTTCATGCTCGTGATGCACCAGCTCGGCCGCGACTACGTGGTCTGGGACACGAAGGGCGAGATCGAGTTCCTCAAGCCGGGACGAGGGGTCCTCACCGCCGAGTTCGAGGTGTCGCGGCAGAAGGCCGAGGAGCTCCGCGAACGCGCCCGCGGCGGCGCGAAGGTGCGGGAGTGGTTCGAGACCGTGATCACAGATCGCGAGGGCGACGTCGTCGCGAAGGTGCGCCGCGAGGTCTACATCCGGGAGAAGAAGCGGGTCACCGCGGCGCGGGACTGACCCCGCACCCGCACGAGCCCCGCAGCACGACCTCGACGGGGAGCGTCACCGTGCGCGTCGGAGCCCCGGCGTCGTCGAGCCGCTCCGCCAGCAGCTGCAGCGCGACCCTGCCCAGGAGCTCCATCGGCTGACGCACCGTGGTGAGTCCCGGAAGCATGAACCGGCCGGCGTCGATGCCGTCGAACCCGGTCACGATCACGTCGTCGGGCACACGGTATCCCGCATCGGCCAGCGCCTCCATCACGCCGAGACCCGTCTGATCGCTGGCGCACACGATTGCGCGAGGAGGGCGGCATCGCGCCAGGGCGCGACCGACCGCGGCGCGGGCATCGACGCGGGACCCGGTCTCCACGATGGTCGGCGGCACCTCCACGAGACCGCGCTCGCGCAGTGCCTCGTCGAACCCGCGGCGGCGGGCTTCGTGCTCGAAGCCCTCCTGCGGGCCCGCGAACCAGAACTCCCGGACGTCGTGGACGTCGGCGAGGTGTCCCGCGAGGGCACGCATCCCCCCCTCGTTGTTGACCAGCACGGCCCCGACGTCGACCCCGCCCGGAGCCGGCTGCGAGACCACGACGATCGCCTTCGCCCTTGCGAGCTGCTTCAGCTGGGCGTCGGGGAGAGTCGAGGGAAGGACGACGAGACCGTCGACACGACGGGCGATCTCGTCGAGCGCGATCCCGCCCTCCTCCCGCGGCTGCCAGCCGACGACGAGCGGCAGGCGCCGCAGGGTGCACTCCAGCTCCACCCCGCGCAGCACCTCGTCGGCGAACAGCGGGAACAGCCGGGGCCGCGTCGCCCCGGCGTCGTCGCGGACCACCGTCACCGTATCCGCGTCGCCCGCCTCCGGCATCAGCAGCTCGTCGGCCTCGTGGCCGCTGAACGAATAGAGGCCGACCGCGCCGGTGCGGCGCTCGGCGAGCCCTCTCGCCATCCCGCTGGGGAGGTATCCGAGCCGCTCGACGGCGGCCTGCACAGCGGTCAGGGCGGCCGGGCTGAGCTTGTCCGGGCTGCGGAAGTACCGCGACACCGTCGCCGTGGACACGCCCGCGGCCGCGGCGACGTCGTACACGGTCGTGGCTCTCGTCATCGGCGACGCCTCCTCGTTCTCCCGCGTCGAGCCTAGAGCACCGGGTCGTGGCGCCCCGCGTCTTGACTGCGGGTATGTACGCGCATACACTCATGCTGTCGCGATGATCGCGACCCGCCGTATGCCGCGAAGGAGCACCATGCCGCCCGCACGCCCGTCCTTCCCCGGAGGCTTCCTCTGGGGAGCCGCCACCTCCGCGCACCAGACCGAGGGCAACAACACCGGCTCCGACTGGTGGGCGCGGGAGAACGCGCCGCACCCCGATGTGCCGCAGCGCAGCGGTGACGCCGCCGACAGCTGGCACCGCTACGCGGACGAGATGACCCTGCTGTCCGACCTCGGCCTCGGCGCCTACCGCTTCAGCGTGGAGTGGGCGCGCATCGAGCCGGAACCCGGCCACCCGTCGCGGGCGGCGCTGCAGCACTACCGCCGGATGATCGAAGCCTGCCTCGACCTCGGGCTCCGCCCCGTGGTCACCCTGCACCACTTCACGAACCCCCTCTGGTTCGCCCGCAGGGGCGGATGGTCCGATCCCGGCGCCCCGGACCTCTTCGCCCGGTATGCCGAGTTCGTCGCGCCGATCCTGGACGACGTCGAATGGGTGTGCACGATCAACGAGCCCAACCTGCTCGCCGGCGCCCCGGACGATCCCCGGACCGGCGCCGCCCTCCCCTCGCTCGCCGCCCCCGACCCCGCGGCGACCGCGCACCTCATCGAGGCCCACCGCCGCGCGCGCGACGTGCTCGGCGGCCTGCAGCCGGGTACGCGGACGGGATGGAGCATCGCGGCGCAGGCATATCACGCGATGCCCGGCTGCGAGGACGCGATGATCGCCTACCGACGACCGCGCGAGGACGTCTTCCTCGAGGCCGCTCAGGGGGACGGCTTCATCGGCGTCCAGGCCTATCTGCGCACCTTCATCGACGAGCACGGCCCCGTGCCGGTTCCCGACGGTGTGGAGAAGACCCTGATGGGCTGGGAGTACTTCCCCCGGGCGCTCGAGATCGCGGTCCGGCACGCCTGGTACGTCGGCGGCAGGACCCCGCTGCTCGTCACCGAGAACGGCATCGCCACCGACGACGACGCCCGACGGATCGACTACACGCACGAGGCGCTGCGCGGACTCCACGCGGCGATGTCCGACGGCGTCGACGTTCGCGGCTACCTGCACTGGTCTGCGATCGACAACTACGAATGGGGATCGTACCGGCCGACCTTCGGGCTGATCTCCTGGGATCCCGAGACGTTCGCACGCACGCCGAAGCCCAGCGCGCGCTGGCTCGGCGACGTCGCCCGCACCGGCATCCTCCACCGCCCCTGACCCTCCGCCCCGACACTGGAGACGACGATGTCTGCTTCCGCCCTCGAACCCGCTCCCCCCACCGGCCTGCCCCTCGCCTCCGACGACGTCCCCGGCAGCAGGCAGACCTGGTGGTTCTGGGTCGCCTTCACCCTGACGTGGCTCGGCGGAGGCATCGCCCAGGGCATCGCGAGCGTGGCCGTGCCCCAGCTCCTCAAGGAGTGGGACCCGGCACAGGCCACCGGGAACCTCAGCGTGATCCTCACGGTCGGAGGCGCGGCGATCCTGGTGACCACACCGGTGTTCGGTCGCCTCAGCGACCGGTCGATGTCGCGCCTGGGGATCCGGCGTCCCTGGATCCTCACGGGTTCGCTCATCGCCCTCGCCGGCTACCTCGTGCAGGCCGTCGCCGGATCGATGCTGGTCCTCGCCCTCGGGGTGATCCTCGTGCTGATCGGCATGGGCGCGGTGTCGATGACGATCCACACCCTCTTCGCCGACCAGATCCGCCGGCGCATCCGCGCGATCATGTCCGCGGTCACCGGCGCGGCCTCGACCATCGGCGTGCTGCTCGGCGTCGCCCTGACCGGAGCGATCGCCTCGCTCGGCCAGGCCGGGATGTTCCTCATCCCCGGCGGTCTGTCGGTGGCCCTCTCGCTGACGCTGTTCTTCGCGCTCCGCGACATCCACCGCACCGCGCCCGCCGAGCCGCTGCGCTGGAGGGGCTGGCTGGAGACCTTCTGGCTGAGCCCCCGCCGCTACCCCGACTTCGCATGGGCCTGGGCGTGCCGCTTCTTCATGACCGCGTCGATCATCACGGTGACGAGCTATCTGTACCTCACGATCTCCAGCCGCTTCGGCCTCGAGGACCCTGCGGAGATCGCCGGCGTGCAGACGCAGGCGACGGGCGCCTTCACGCTGATGAACCTGCTGATGGCCTTCGTCTTCGGCGTGATCTCCGACCGGACCGGGCGCCGGAAGCCGACGGTCGTGATCGGGGCGCTGCTGAGCGCGGCGGGCCTGGTGCTCGCGGTGTCGTTCGGCGACGTCGGGTTCTTCCTCGCGGGCATCGCGGTCGTGGGCGCGGGTCAGGGCGCCTACATCGCCGCCGACGTGGCGCTGATGACCGAGTGCCTGCCCTCGACCGAGGACGCCGGGAAGGACCTCGGGATCGTCGCGCTCGCCTACCTCCTTCCGGGTATCGTCGTGCCCGTGTTCGGCTTCTTCCTCACCCGGATCGGCTCACCGACCGGGGAGAACTTCGTCGCCCTGTACATCGCCGCGGTGGTCATGGCGATCATCGCCGCGGTCTCGGTGACCCGCGTGAAAGGAGTGCGATGACCTCGCGCATCCGCCTCAACCGCGCCGCCCGCGGCGAGTACCGGCAGCTGTCCGGAGCCCCCGACGCACCGCCGGCCACGCACCGTCGCGGACGGGTGACACGCGGCATCCGCGTGTCCGCGGCCGATGGCGCCGCACTGCTCACCGACCATTGGCGCGCCGAGGGCGCGGGCGGCACGACGCTGCTCGTGCGCACACCGTACGGACGCGCGAACATGGAGGGCGTCGCCCGTTTCTTCGCCGAACGCGGCCACCACGTCGTGGTGCAGAGCTGCCGCGGGACGTTCGGCTCCGAGGGCGCGTTCGATCCCCTCCACGACGAGGCGTCCGACGGGCAGGCGACGCTCGCCTGGCTCCGCGCGCAGCCCTGGGCGACCGGCCCGGTGCTCTCCTGGGGCGGCAGCTACGTCGGCCTGACGCAGTGGGCGCTGTGCGAGGGCCCCCTGCTGCCCGATGCGATGGGCATCGCGGTGTCGGCCCGGCGCTTCGACGAGGCGATCCTCTACCGCGGCGGCGGGTTCTCGATGGACACCGTGCTGGCCTGGGCCGTGGCCCTCGACCTGCAGGAGCGCACTCCGCTGTCCCGACTGTGGGCGATGCTGCGATCGCCACGGCGTCTGCGGAGGGCGTCGTTCGCGGTGCCGCCGACCGACGCGCCGCACACGGCCCGCGCCGGGAGTCCGCGGTGGGTGACGGACTGGATCGAGCACAGCGACGCGGGCGACCCGTGGTGGCAGCCGCTCCACTTCGCCGACGATCCCGCACGCATCCCCCCGACCGTGCTCATGGCGGGCTGGCAGGACTTCTTCCTGGAGGGGCAGCTGGACGACCATCGCTTCCTCGTCGACTCGGGGGTGCCCGTGCGACTCGTGGTGGGCGACTGGGGGCACGGCGGGCCGGATGTGCTCCGCCGGGGCGCGATCGAGGCGTTGCGCGGGTTCGACGACCCCACCGCGGGCCCGGCCGTCTCTGTCGAGGTCAGCGGCGGGGCCGGGTGGCGCGAGCTCGAGGCCTGGCCGCCGCCGAGCGCACCGCAGACGTGGGAGGCGACCGCGGGCGGCGGGCTCGTCGAGAGACGCGACGACGCCTCGTCGACGACCGCCGCTGCCGCCCTCACCTACCGCTACGACCCCGCCGATCCGACGCCCGCCGCGGGTGGGCGCTCCCTCAACCCGTTCACCGCGGGCAGGCGCGACCAGCGCCGGCGCGAGCGCCGCGACGACGTCCTGGTGTTCACCGGTCCCCGTCTGGACGAGGATCTCCTGGCGATGGGGACTGCCGAGGTCGAGCTCACCGTGTCGTCGTCGCTGCCGCGCGCCGACGTCTTCGTGCGGCTGTGCGAGGTCGATGAGAAGGGGGCGTCGACGGGACTCACCGACGGCTACCTGCGGCTCGGGCCGGACACCGCCCCGGACGGCACCGGGCGGGTGCGGATCTCCCTCGCCCCGCTCGCGCATCGCTTCGCGGCGGGCCACCGGCTCCGGCTGCAGGTGTCGTCCGGAGCGCATCCGGTGCAGCTGCGCAATCCGGGCACCGACGACCCCGTGCGCGACTTCCGGCGTCTGCGCGCGAGCGTGCAGACGGTGTCCCTGGGCGGTGAGGCCCCGCTGCTGCTCCGCCTGCCTGTCGTGGACTGAGACACCCGGAGTTCACCCTCCGGTGGCACGATGAGCGGATGCCCCTGAGCCGCCGCCTCTCCCTCGCCGACGCCGTCGCGATCGGAGCCGGGTCGATGATCGGCGCCGGGGTGTTCGCCGTGTGGGGACCGGCGATCGGCGCCGCCGGCGCCGCCCTTCCGACGGCGCTCCTCATCGCCGCGTTCGTCGCGTTCTGCAACGCGACCTCGTCGGCGCAGCTCGCTGCGGCGCATCCCGTCGCGGGCGGCACCTACGCGTACGCGCGCGCCGAGATCGGTCCGTGGACCGGATACGTCGCGGGGTGGTGCTTCGTGGTCGGGAAGATCGCGAGCTGCGCGGCGATGGCGATGACGTTCGCCGCCTACGCGGCGCCTCCCGGGTGGCGGACGCCGCTCGCAGCCGCGGCCGTCGTCGCGCTCGTGGCCGTGAACTGCCTCGGGGTGACCCGCACGGCGCTCGCCACCCGCATCCTGGTCGTCGTCTCGCTGCTCGGCCTCGCCGTCGTGGTCGCCGCCGGGGCGTCGGCGTCCGGCGCGGCCTCCCCCGCGCCGCTCCCCGACGCCACCGCCTACGGGGTGCTCCAGGGGGCGGGCCTGCTGTTCTTCGCGTTCGCCGGCTACGCCCGCATCGCGACGATGGGCGAGGAGGTCGTCGCCCCCGCGCGCACCATCCCCCGTGCGATCGTGATCGCTCTGACCGGCGTCGTGATCGTCTACGCGCTCATCGGCGGAGCGGTGGTGCTCACCCTCGGCGCCGATGCCGCCGGGGCCGCCTCCCCGCTGACCGACGTGGTGTCGGCGGCGGGGTGGCAGGCGCTGGTGCCCGTGGTCCGGGTGGCGGCGGCCGCCGCCTCGCTGGGGGCGCTGCTGGCGCTGATCACCGGGATCGGACGCACGACGTTCGCCATGGCGCGCGACGGCGAGCTCCCCCGGCTGCTCGCCCGCGTCGATCCCCGCCGACACGTGCCGCGCAACGCCGAGCTGCTGGTCGGCGCGGTGGTCGTGGTCATCGTGCTGTCCGCGGATCTGCGCGGGGCCATCGGCTTCTCGTCCTTCGGCGTGCTGCTCTACTACCTGATCGCCAATGCATCGGCCCTCCGCCAGCCCGTGACGGCCCGCCGGTATCCGCGCCTGCTGGCCGTGCTCGGCGCGCTGGGCTGTCTCGTGCTGGTCGCCGCCCTGCCCGTCGAGGCGTCGCTGCTCGGCACCGCGGTCGTCCTGCTCGGCGTGCTGCTGCGTCTGATCACCCGGGCCGTCACCCGGCGGTCGCGGCGCGATACGACGAGGGCGTGAAGCCCAGCACCGCGCGGAACTCCGTGCTCAGGTGGGCGTGATCCGCATACCCGAACTCCGCGGCCACCGCCGCGAGGTCGCCACCGCCGGATCTCAGTCGCTCCGCGGCCTCCTGCAGGCGACGACGACGGATCATCGCCGCCGGGGAGAGCCCCACGTAGCGGTGCGCCATCCGCTGCAGCGTGCGCACCGACACGGCGAGACGGCCGGCCGCCTCCTCCGGCGTGCGGATCCCGGACGACATCAGGAGCGCGGACATCGCGTTCGCCTGCCGGGCGGCGGGCCCGATCTCGCCCGCCCTCGCGGACAGCCAGTCGGCGAGCACCGCCACGGCCCGCTCCCGGCGCCCCTCCCCCGACGCCATGGCGGCGGCGACGTCCCGCTGCAGCCCGGGCTCGGCGAGCGGGTGCGCCCGATCGCGCAACGACGCCGGATCCTCGGCGAGCGCGGCGACGGCGGCGGGCTGGAGCAGCGCGCCGACGGCCCACCCCGATCCCCGCAGATCCCGATGCGAGACCCGGGTGGTCGGCCCCGCGAGGATCACGCCCTCCGGCTCGACGACGAGGTTGAGGGCCGGGTACGCGACGATGTCCTGCCGGGAGGATCGTCCGGGTGCGATGTCCCATTCGGGGATCCAGAACCAGGCGGCGAGCTCCGGATCGGGTGCGCCGAGCCGGTGGAAGTCCGGCAGACGAGCCGGATAGAGCACGCCGCGGGTGGGGTCGACCATCCGCCCAGCGTACGCGCGCCGGCCTCCCTCAGGAGGTTGTCGCGAATCCACAAGCGCCGGCCGGCCGCCGTCTCTAGCCTGATGCCATGACCACCGAGAACATCGTCGGCGTGACCGGCGCGCACACCACGGACGGGCGCCCGCACGGCGCCACCTCGCTCACGCCCTTCCTCGCGATCCCCGACGCGAAGGGCGCGCTCACGTTCTACCGCGACGTGTTCGGCGCACGCGTGACGGACACCACCGAGTTCGACGGCGCGGTCGTGCACGCGGGACTCGACTTCGGCGCGGGCATCCTCCAGATCGGCGAGCCGAGCGCCGAGTACCACCTCGTCCCGCCGCCCTCCGGCGAGGACGATTGCTATTCGATCGGCCTCTACGTGCCCGAGGTCGACGCGCTGGTCGAGCGGGCGATCGCCGCCGGCGCGACCGTGCGGGAGGCGCCGTCGACCTTCGTCTCCGGCGATAGGTTCGCCAGCATCCGCGATCCGTTCGGCGTCCGCTGGTCGATCATGACCCGGGTGGAGGACCTCAGCGAGGAGGAGAGCGCACAGCGCGTGGCCGAGTGGGCGGCCTCCTTCTCCGCACCGCCGGCGTCAGCGGAGGGCTGATCCGCGGAGCGCCCCCTCGGCCGCCTCGGTCACCGCGGGCAGCAGCGCGTCGGCGGTGCGCCGGTATCCGAGAGCGCTCGGGTGGAACCGGTCGAGGCTGAACATCTCCTCCGGCTCGTCGAGGAACATCGGTCCCACCGCGCGACGCAGGTCGATCGCAGCCGCCCCGGCGTCCCGCGCCGCCGCCGCCTGCGCCTCGGCGAGCCGCCGGGAGAGACCGGAGGCGAGCGTGCGGAGCGGTTGCGGCACCGGCCGGAGCGCGCCGAGGTCGGGGCAGGTGCCCACCACCACGCACGCTCCGCGCTGCCGCAGCCGGGCGATCGCCGCGCTCAGATGTCCGATGGACACGGCGGTGGGGAGCCGGTGCGTCACGTCGTTGCCTCCCACCACGATGACGGCCACCTGCGGGGCGTAGTCCTCGGGCAGCGCGTCGAGCTGGGCATCGAGATCCGGCGACTCGGAGCCGACCACGGCGGCGGTGCGGAGACGCACCGGACGGCGGACCGACCGGGCGAGCCCCTTCGCGAGACGCCCGCCCAGGGTGTCCTTTCGGCGTTCCGCCCCCAACCCCGCGGCGAGGGAGTCGCCGAGCAGCAGGAGCTCGAGCGGCTCGCCGTCGAGACGACGGCGCCAGACGCGGTCCGCGCCCGGTGCGTCCTCGCCCAGCGGTTTGCCGATGCGGCGCCGGGCGATCGCCGCCTGCCGGGACAGACCCGTCCGCACGGTGATCGCCAGCGCGATCGCGGTCAGGAGTACGCCCCCGACCGCGACCGCCGTGGTCCGTCGGCGCTCGTCCTCTCGGTGCATGCCCCGATTCGATCGCGCCGACGTGAACGCCGCGTGAACGGGGTCAGCCGAGCGGCTTGACCTCGAGGGATCCCGCCGACTCTCCCGCGCGCACGCTCGCGAACCCCGTGTATCCATCCGCCGACGCCCGCTCGAGGAGGGCCTTGAGGTTCTTCGTGCGGCGCTCGAGGCGCACCCGGCCGGCCCGGGACAGAAGGGCGGCCTTGTGCGCGAGCAGCTCGGCGAGCGGCACGTCCGCGTCGTGCACGAGCACCACGGCCTCCGCGGCGCCGGCGTCCAGCGCCTCGACGAGGTCGACGATCCGCTCGAAGCCGATCGAGAAGCCGACGGCGGGCACCTGCTGACCGGCGAAGCGCCCGATCATGCCGTCGTAACGACCCCCGCCGCCGAGGGAGTAGTCCACCGAGGGGTGCGCCAGCTCCATGATCGTGCCGGTGTAGTAGCCCATGCCGCGCACCAGGAACGGGTCGAAGACCAGCGGGATCTCCCCCTCGGCGCTCCGCGACGCCGCGACGGCCTCGCCCAGCCCCACGAGGTGCGCCACGATCTCCTCCGGGGCGCCCTCCGGGAGGGCCTTGCGGATCTGCCGCTCGCCGTAGGGGGTGTACTCCATGGTCTGCGGGCGCCGGAGGAACGCGTCGAAGGCGTCCACCGCGGACGCCTTCGCGCCGCGGTCGCGCAGCTCGGCGACGATGCCGTCGGGACCGATCTTGTCGAGCTTGTCGATCGTGATGAGCACCCCCGGGCGCTCCTCCTCGGCGAAGCCGAAGGAGTCGAGCATCCAGTCCAGTGCGCGGCGGTCGTTCACGCGCACCGTGCCCCCGTCGAGTCCGAGGGCGTCGATCGTGTCGAGGGACGCCGCGATGAGCTCGGCCTCCGCACGCGCGCTGTCGTCGCCGATCACGTCGATGTCGCACTGCACGAACTGGCGGTAGCGGCCCTTCTGCGGGCGCTCGGCGCGCCAGACCGGCCCGATCTGGATCGAGCGGAACACGCCGGGGAGCTGACCGCGGTTGGTCGCGTAGAAGCGCGCGAGCGGCACCGTGAGGTCATAGCGCAGCCCGAGGTCGGAGAGGGCCGCCGGGTCGTCCGCCGCCGCACGGATGCCGTCGGCGTCGAGCCCGCGGCGCAGGATGTTGTACGAGAGCTTCTCGTTGTCGCCGCCGATGCCCGCGTGCAGCCGGTCGTACTCCTCGACGACGGGCGTCTCGATCTCGTCGAAGCCGTGCGCCCGGTAGCGCTCGCGGATGACGGCGAGCACGCGCTCGCGACGGGACTTGTCAGCGGGGAGGAAGTCGCGCATTCCGCGCGGCGGGTTCACGGTTGCCACGGATCCATCTTCCCAGGTCCGCGGGGATGCTCTCACGCGCGCTCGGCGGCGCGCACCTCGTCCTCGAGCAGGCGAAGTCGTTCGCGGAGGGCCCGTTCCGCATCCCAGCCGTTGGCACGGGCGTGCGCCACGAGGGCGAGCAGGGCGTCGCCGAGCTCGGCCTCGGAGGCCGGCCCCTGATCCGGGTCCGCCCGTCCGGGAGCCGGCACGACCGGGGCCGCGCGCCCGAGCATCTTCTGCGCGAGGGCGAGCGCCGGCATCCCGCGGGGGACGCCGTCGAGCACGCTGCGCCGCTCGCGCTTCTCCGCCGCCTTCGCCGCGTTCCAGTGCACGAGCACCTCCTCCGGCGTCGTCGCGACCGCATCGCCGAACACGTGCGGATGACGCCGCACCATCTTCTCGGCGAGCCCGCGCGCGACGTCGTCGACGTCGAACTCGGAGACCTCGGCCGCGATCGCGGCGTGGAACAGCACCTGCCAGAGCAGGTCGCCGAGCTCCTCACGCAGCTCCTCCGGCGTGCCGCCCTCGACGGCGTCGATGACCTCGTGCGCCTCCTCGATGAGGTACGGCACGAGATCGCGGTGCGAGATCCGCTGCGACCACGGGCACTCCGCCCGCACCCGGCGCATGGTCTCCGCCGCGGCGTGCAGCGGATCGTCGATGTCCAGAGGATCGGTCACGATGCCGCCTTCCCGAGAGACCGGTAGTGCCGCGCCCGCGCCCCGACGACCACGGCGGAGAGCGCGAGCGCGATGAGCGAGCCGCCCAGCACGCCGAGGATCGCCTGGTCGCGGATGCCCGGATCGGCGTCGAACGCGAGGTTGGCCAGCAGCAGCGACACCGTGAACCCGATGCCGCCGAGCACCCCGGCGGCGAGGAGGTCGGGGAGCACCAGCGCCGGAGGCTGGCCCTTCGGGCGGACCTGCATCGCGGCCCAGCCGAACAGAGTGATGCCGATGACCTTGCCCACCGGCAGCGCGATGAGGATCGCCCAGAAGGCCGGGGACAGCCCGTCCCCGCCGACCTGCGGGATGACGACGAAGGCGGCGGCGAACGCGAACATCGGCAGGATGATGCCGTTCACCCAGGGCTCCAGGGCGTGCCTGGTACGTTCCGCCGGCACCGGCGACATCACGAGCCCCAGCATCACGCCGGCGATCGTGGCGTGCACGCCGGACTCCGAGACCAGCACCCAGGCGGCCACGCCGGCGACGATCATGAGCAGGACGATCAGCCAGTGGCCGCTGCGGCCCAGCATCCGGCTCAGGATCGCGAAGGCCCCCACCGCGACGACCGCCAGCAGGAGCAGACCCCACTGCACGTCGTGGGCGAACAGGACCGCGATGAAGACGATGCCGATGATGTCGTCGAGGATCGCGAGAGCGAGCAGGAACACGCGCACGGTCGAGGGCAGTCCCCGCCCGAACATCGCGAGCACTCCGAGGGCGAAGGCGATGTCGGTGGCCGTCGGGATCGGCCACCCGGAGGCCGTCTCGGGCCCCCCCGCGATGAGCAGGTACACCGCGATCGGGACGAGCACGCCGCCGGCCGCCGCGACCGCCGGCTGCGCGGCCTTGTGCAGGCTGTCCAACTCGCCGTGCGTGAGCTCATGACGCAGCTCGATCGCGACCATGAGGAAGAAGACCGCCAGCAGCCCGTCGGCGATCCAGTCCGCGATCGAATGGTCGACCGCGGTGCCCGGGATGCCGAGGCGGAAATCGAGCACCTCCGCGATCGAGTCGTGCGCGGGGAGGTTCGCGAACAGGAGACCGAGACCGGCCGCGATCAGCAGGAGGACGGCCGGGAACTGCTGGCCGCGGAGGGCCTTCACCGAGATGCGCATCCCGTCCATGCTCTCACCCCGCACCGCGATCGCGGGTGCCCGTCATGCGGTCGGGACCCGTCCTCGGGCGGGGATACGCTCGAAGGATGTCCCCCGAGCCCACGAACACCGAGGCCATCCGCGTCATCTCCCGATTCGAGGCGTCCAGCGGCATTCCCGACGAGATGCGCGCCGACGTGCGCATGCTGGGCGGTCTGCTCGGCCAGGTGCTGAGGGAGTCCGGCTCCCCCGGCCTGTTCGAAGACGTCGAGCGCCTCCGCCTCGCGACGATCCAGGCCTACGACGAGGAGACCGACGCCTCCTTCCGCCGCGCCGCCGAGATCGCCGACTCGTTCACGATCGAGCGCGCCGACGAGGTCGCCCGCGCCTTCACGTGCTACTTCCATCTGGTCAACCTCGCCGAGGAGCACCAGCGGGTGCGCGTCCTGCGTGAGAGGGCGGGACGCCCTGGACGGGAGGACGCCGCCGACACCGTCGCCACCGCCTTCGCCCGGCTCTCCGAGGAGATCGGCGCGGAGGCCGCACGGCAGCGCCTCGACGGCCTGCGCTTCCACCCGGTGTTCACCGCGCACCCGACCGAGGCGCGCCGCCGCGCCGTCTCCAGCAGCATCCGCCGCCTGTCCGAGCTGCTCACGCAGCACGACGCGTCGAGCGACGGCGGGTCGGAGCAGCGCCGCGCGCTGCGGCGGATGCTGGAGGAGATCGACACGCTCTGGCGCACCGCACCGCTGCGGTCGCAGAAGCCGACGCCCACCGACGAGGTGCGCACCGTGATGAGCGTCTTCGACGAGACGCTCTTCACCACCGTCCCGCACGTGTACCGCCGGATCGACGACGCCCTGCGCGGCGAGGAGTCCGGCGCGTCCGCCCCGGTCGTGCCCGCGTTCGTGCGGATCGGCTCGTGGGTGGGCGGTGATCGCGACGGCAATCCCTTCGTCACCGCGAGCGTCACCCGCGAGGCGTCCGCGATCGCCTCCGAGCACGTGCTCCGCGGCCTGGAACGCGCGATCGAGCGGATCGGGCGCACCCTCACCCTCGACGCCGAGGACACCCCGCCCAGCGCCGAGGTGCAGGAGATCTGGCGGCGGTTCGCCGAGTCCGAGCCCCGCGCCGCGGACGAGATCGCCACGCGCTCCCCCTCCGAGCCCCACCGCCGCGCGCTGCTCGCGATGGTGCGGCGAGTGCGTGCCACCCGGCACGATGCGGCGGACGCATACCGCGACCCCGCCGAGCTGCTGACGGACCTCCGCGCGGTTCAGCGGTCCCTCGCGGACGCCGGCGCCCGGCGCCATGCCTTCGGCGGCGTGCAGCACCTCATCTGGCAGGTGGAGACCTACGGCTTCCACCTGACCGAGCTCGAGGTCAGGCAGCACTCCAAGGTGCATGCCCAGGCCCTCGCCGAGCTCGAGTCGGGCGAGCCGATCGGCGCGCAGACCGAGGAGGTGCTCGAGGTGTTCCGCGCGATCGCCGACATCCAGCGCCGCCACGGCCTGCGCGCGGCCGGCCGCTACGTCGTCTCGTTCACGCAGTCCGCCGCCGACCTCGCGGCCGTGCACCGCCTCGCCCGGTATGCGATGGGCGACGCCGCCCCGGTGCTCGACGTGGTCCCGCTCTTCGAGACCTTCGCCGACCTGCAGGCCGCACCCGCCATCCTCGCGGAGGCCGTCGGGACCCCGGAGTTCCGGGAGCGCCTCGCCGCGACCGGGAACCGCCTCGAGGTGATGCTCGGCTACTCCGACTCGTCCAAGGACGTCGGCCCGGTCGCCGCGAACCTCGCGCTCTACGAGGCGCAGCGGCAGATCGCGCAGTGGGCGCTCGGCCAGGGCATCGAGCTCACTCTCTTCCACGGCCGGGGCGGTGCGCTCGGCCGCGGTGGCGGCCCTGCGAACTCCGCGATCCTCGCCCAGCCGCCGCACTCCGTCGACGGCAGGTTCAAGCTCACCGAGCAGGGCGAGGTGATCTTCGCCCGCTACGGCGAGCCGGCGATCGCGATGCGCCACATCGACCAGGTCGCCGCGGCGACCCTGCTGGCCTCCTCCCCGACCGTCGAGCAGCGCACCAGCGGCGCCGCCGCCCGGTTCGCCGACGTCGCGGCGGTGATGGACACCGCCTCGCGCGAGCGCTTCTTCTCCCTCGTCGCCGCCGACGGCTTCGCGCCCTGGTTCGCGACGGTCACCCCGCAGGAGGAGATCGGGATGCTGGCGCTCGGCTCGCGTCCGGCCCGCCGCGGGCTCTCGGTCGAATCGCTCGAAGACCTCCGGGCGATCCCGTGGGTGTTCGCGTGGACCCAGGCCCGCATCAACCTCGCCGGATGGTTCGGCCTCGGTTCGGCCCTCGAGGCCGTCGGCGACGAGGAGCGGCTCGCCGAGGCGTACCGCGAGTGGCCGCTTCTGCGCACCATGGTCGACAACGTCGCCATGAGCCTGGCGAAGACCGACGAGCGCATCGCGCGGGAGTACCTCGCCCTCGGCGACCGCGACGACCTCGCGGCCCTGGTGCTCGACGAGCTCACGCTCACCCGCGCCTGGGTGATCCGGCTGACCGGCGGCGAGCGCCTGCTGGCCGGCAAGCCCGTGCTCCAGCGCGCCGTGCAGCTGCGGAGCCCCTACGTCGACGCGCTCTCGCTGCTGCAGCTGCGCGCCCTGCGCGGTCTGCGCGAGGCTCCGCAGAACGCGCCGCACGATCCGGATCTGCAGCGCCTGCTGCTGCTCTCGGTGAGCGGAGTGGCCGCCGGACTGCAGAACACCGGGTGACGCCTGGTCTCCGGACGAGTTGATAGGGCGCCCTAGTGGGCGTTGTAAGGTGAAAACTCAGCCTGATCCGGCGAAGCATCACGCGACACGATCGCTCGCATCCCCCATCCCTTTTCAGAAAGCACCCGCGTGACCGAAACCACCGCCGCTGACTTCCATCCGCTCGCTCCCGCCGCCCAGCCCGTCTTCGACGCGGTGCGCACGCTGAACCCGAACGAGCCGGAGTTCCACCAGGCAGTCCACGAGGTGCTGCACTCGATCGGGCCGGTGCTCGAGCGTCGTCCCGAGTACATCGACAACGGCGTGCTCGAGCGTCTCGTCGAGCCGGAGCGCCAGATCATCTTCCGTGTGCCGTGGATCGACGACGCCGGCAGGCTCCAGGTGAACCGCGGATACCGCGTGCAGTACTCCTCGGCCCTCGGCCCGTACAAGGGCGGGCTGCGCTTCCACCCGTCGGTGAACATCTCGATCATCAAGTTCCTGGGCTTCGAGCAGATCTTCAAGAACGCGCTCACCGGACAGGGCATCGGCGGCGGCAAGGGCGGATCGAACTTCGACCCGCACGGCAAGAGCGACGCCGAGGTCATGCGCTTCTGCCAGTCGTTCATGGGCGAGCTGTACCGCCACATCGGCGAGCACACCGATGTGCCCGCGGGCGACATCGGGGTCGGCGGCCGCGAGATCGGCTACATGTTCGGCATGTACCGCAAGATCACCAACCGTCACGAGTCCGGCATCCTCACCGGCAAGGGCATCGGCTGGGGCGGCGCGCAGGTGCGCACCGAGGCCACCGGCTACGGGGCGGTGTTCTTCGTGCAGGAGATGCTCGCCGTGCACAACGAGAACCTCGAGGGCAAGCGCGTCGCCGTCTCGGGCTCGGGCAACGTCGCGATCTACGCCATCGAGAAGGCGACCCAGCTCGGGGCCCGTGCGGTCACGGCGTCCGACTCCACCGGATACGTGGTCGACGAGGCCGGCATCGACCTCGGGCTGCTGCGCCAGATCAAGGAGGTCGAGCGCGGCCGGATCGTCGAGTACGCGAACCGCCGGCCGGGTGCACGCTTCGTCGAGGGCGGGAACGTCTGGGAGGTCCCGGTCGACATCGCCGTGCCGTCCGCCACGCAGAACGAGCTCGACGAGGACTCGGCCCGCGCGCTGGTCGCGAACGGCGTGCGTGCCGTCGCCGAGGGCGCGAACATGCCGAGCACCCCCGAGGCCGTGGGCGTCTTCCAGGACGCCGGCGTGCTCTTCGCGCCGGGCAAGGCCGCGAACGCCGGCGGCGTGGCGACCTCCGCACTCGAGATGAGCCAGAACGCCGCCCGTCAGCGCTGGAGCTTCGCCGACAGCGAGCAGCGCCTGCGCGGCATCATGGCCGACATCCACGACGCCTCGTTCCGCGCCGCCGAGCGCTACGGCACCCCCGGTGACTACGTCGCGGGCGCCAACATCGCCGGATTCGAGCGCGTCGCCGACGCGATGCTCGCACAGGGTGTCATCTGATCGACTCCTGAGACGCAGGACGGGGCGGGACGGGTCTTCCGTCCCGCCCCGTCCTGCGTCCTCGGGCGGAGTCCTCAGCCGGCCGGCAGGTCGTCGGCGTGCCGGGCGAGCGACCGGGCGTAGCGCTCGGTGAGCTGGACCATCAGGTCCGGGGTCTCACGGTCGACGCCGAAGACGTAGCCGGGGAAGTCGAGCTCGGGCTGCAGCGCCGCGATCTCCACGTCGCGGTCGGGCGAGAGCAGTTGGGCCGGGTCCCCCACCGCGACCCAGCCGATCGGCACGACGGTACCCTCGGGGAGCACGCTGCGGCGATGCACGATCGCGTTCACGCGGATCTCGCAGTTCTCGCCGACGCGCGCTCCGTTGAACACCCGCGCGCCGGAGGCGAGGAACGACTCCGCGCCGATGTCGGCGCCCGCCACCGAGGACAGGGTGCCGAGCAGCGTGTGCCGGCCGATGTGGACGGCGTCGGCGGCGGTGGCCCTGATCAGCGCGTTCTCCATCACGATCACGTGCTCGCCGAGCACGATCGGCCCGCCCTCGGCGGTGATCACGGCGCCGTGCAGCACCTGGCAGTTCGGCCCGATCTCCACATCGCCGGAGATCACGGCGGTGGGTGCGACGACGGCGGTGTCGTGGATCCGGGGCCGAGCCCCGAGGTGCTCGTAGATCATGCGGTCAGACTAGTCGTCCCCGGGCGCGAGCGCGCGGCATCCCCGCCGGGGCGCGTCGCGTCGTCCTGCCCTCCGCCCTCCGCCCACCTCGGACCGGACGCCCGGACTGCTACCGTGGGGGCATGCAATGCCGGTGAGTCTTTCCCCCGCCCTGCCGCGCGGCCGCCGCCGAGCGCGCCCCGGCCCTCTCGACCGAAAGACCACCATGACCTTCCCCCTTTCCGGAAAGACCGCCCTCGTGACCGGCGTCTCGCGCCGTGCGGGCATCGGATACGCCGTCGCCACAACCCTGGCCGCCCTCGGCGCGCACGTCTTCCTCCACCACCACCGGCCGCATGACCTCGACCAGCCCTGGGGCGGAGACGACCTCGACGCCGTGCGCGCCGGGATTTCCTCCGCCCTCGTCCCCGGGGCGCTGACCGGCGACCGTGCCGCCGACCTCCGCGACCCGTCGACGATCGAGCCCCTGCTCGATGCGGCGGCCGCGCTCACCGGCACGCTCGACATCCTGGTGTGCAATCAGGCGATGAGCGGCGGGGACGGCAGCATCTTCGACATGACGGCCGAGAGCCTCGACGCGCACTGGCAGACGAACGCCCGGGCGACGATGCTCCTCACCGCGGGGTTCGCCCGCCGCCGCCGGACCGGCCTGGGCATCGGCGGCGCGGCCGCCCGGCCCGGCGACCGGTCCTCCTCGGGCCTCCCGTTCGCGGAGCCCACGGGCCACGTGGTCTGGATGACCTCCGGTCAGGCCGACGGGCCGATGCGCGGGGAGGTCGCCTACGCGACGAGCAAGGCGGCCCTCGCCGGCGTCACGAAGACCGTCGCCGCCGAGCTGCTCGATGCGGGGATCGTGCTCAACACGGTCAATCCCGGCCCGGTGGACACCGGTTACCTCGATCCGGAGACGACCGACCGCGACCTGAGCTGGCTGCCGGCGTTCCTCGAATCGACCCCGTTCGGGCGCTTCGGACGCCCCGACGACCCGGCCCGCCTCATCGGATGGCTGTGCACCGACGCCGGCTCCTGGGTGGTCGGCCAGGTGCTGAGCTCCGACGGCGGGTTCTCTCTGCGCTGACCGCGTGCGCCGGTCAAGAAGCGGGGACGGAGGCCGGCTCCGGGAACAGCGCGGTGAAGAGGCTGCCGACCCACTCCATGAGATCCGGCCCCTCGGGATCGGGCATCGGCACCAGCAGCGCCTCCCCTCCGGCGACGAGCTTCGCCTTCGGGTACAGCCGCTGCAGCCTCACCTTCATCGAGTCGGGCAGGCGCGCGGGCGCGATCCGCAGGTTCGACCCCATCGCCACCACGTCGCTGAGACCGGCGCGGGCGGCGCGGCGGCGCAGACGGGCGACGGCCACGAGACCGGCGACCTCATCCGGCAGCGCGCCGTAGCGGTCGACGAGCTCCTCCACGACCAGGTCGATCGCGTCGTCGGACGCCGTCGCCGACGCCGCGGCCGAGAGCTTCTGGTAGGCCTCGAGCCGCAGCCGCTCGCTGTCGATGTAGAACTCGGGGATCCGGGCGTCCACGGGCAGCTCGAGCCGCAGTTCCACCTCCGACGAGGTGTCCTCGCCCCGGAAGGTCGCGACCGCCTCGCCGATCATGCGCAGGTAGAGGTCGAACCCGACGCCGGCGATGTGCCCCGCCTGCTCCGCGCCGAGCAGATTGCCCGCGCCGCGGAGCTCGAGGTCCTTCAGGGCGACCTGCATGCCCGATCCGAGATCGTTGTTCACGGCGATCGTCTGCAGGCGGTCGGCGGCGGTCTCGCTGAGGGGTTTCAGGTCGTCGTAGAGGAAGTACGCGTAGGCGCGTTCGCGGCCGCGACCGACCCGCCCTCGCAGCTGGTGCAGCTGGGACAGGCCGTACTTGTCGGCGCGGTCGATGATGATCGTGTTCGCGTTGGAGATGTCGAGGCCGGTCTCGATGATGGTCGTCGAGACGAGCACGTCGTACTTGCGCTCCCAGAAGTCGTCGACCACCTGCTCCAGCTGGTGCTCGCCCATCTTGCCGTGCGCGACCGCGATGCGGGCCTCGGGCACGAGCTCGGCGAGCTCCGAGGCGACCCGCTGGATCGACTGGACCCGGTTGTGCACGAAGAAGACCTGTCCCTCGCGCAGGATCTCCCGGCGGATCGCGGCGGCGATCTGCTTGTCGCTGCGGGCGCCGACGAACGAGAGGATCGGATGCCTGTCCTCCGGCGGCGTCTGCAGCGTGGACATCTCCCGGATGCCGGTCACCGCCATCTCCAGCGTGCGCGGGATCGGGGTCGCGCTCATGGCGAGGATGTCGACATTGGTCTTGAGCTTCTTCAGCGCGTCCTTGTGCTCGACGCCGAAGCGCTGCTCCTCGTCGATGATCATGAGTCCGAGGTCCTTGAACCGCACCTGCTCGGTGAGGATGCGGTGCGTGCCGATCACCATGTCGATCGAGCCGTCGAGCAGCCCATCGATGACCTGGCGGGCCTCTTTGTCGGTCTGGAACCGCGACAGCGGGCGCACCTTCACCGGGAACCCGGCGAACCGCTCCGCGAAGGTCTCCAGGTGCTGTTTGACGAGCAGCGTCGTGGGCACGAGCATCGCGACCTGCTTGCCGTCCTGGATCGCCTTGAAGGCGGCGCGCACGGCGACCTCGGTCTTCCCGAAGCCGACGTCGCCGGACAGCAGCCTGTCCATCGGGATCGGGCGCTCCATGTCGGCCTTGATCTCATCGATCGTCTGCAGCTGGTCGGGTGTCTCCGCGAACGGGAACGCCTCCTCCAGCTCGCGCTGCCACGGCGAGTCGGGCGCGAAGGCGTGCCCCTTTGCACTCATCCGCGCGGAGTAGAGCTTCACCAGCTCCACGGCGATGTCGCGCACGGCCTTGCGGGCCTTGCCCTTCGCGGCCGCCCAGTCGCTCCCGCCCATCTTCGACAGCGCGGGGGCCTCCCCTCCGACGTACTTCGAGAGCAGATCGAGCTGATCGGTCGGCACGAAGAGCTTGTCGCCGGGGAAGCCGCGCTTCGAGGGCGCGTACTCCAGCACGAGGTACTCGCGAGTGGTCCTGGTGGCGTTGCGCCCGCCGCTGGAGACCTCGCGCTTCGCCATCTCCACGAACCGGCCGATGCCGTGGGTCATGTGCACCACGTGGTCGCCCGGCTTGAGCTGCAGCGGGTCGACGACGTTCTTCCGTCGGGAGGCGAGCTTCTTCACCACGCGCTGGTCGCCGCCGATCGTGCGACCGTAGAACTCGTTGTCGGTGAGCACCGCGATGCGGGCCTCGGGCACCTGGAAGCCCGACTCGACGACGCCCGTCACCAGCGTCGCCACCCCGGCCTCCGGCTCGGAGGGGAGGTCGGCCACGATGCGGGCGGCGACGCCGCGGTCGCTCAGGACGTCGCGCGCGCGCTCGACGAGCCCCTGGCCGGAGGCGATGACGACCACGCGCCACCCCTCCTGCAGGCGATCGCCGACGAAGGCGATCGCGCCGTCGACGTTGCCGTGGAACGAGGGGATGATCGAGGCGTCGATGTTCGCGGCGTCGGCGTCGTCGCCCGCGAAGGCGCTCAGCCGCCACCACACGCCGCCGCGATCGCGGACGATCTCGCGCAGCCGGGCGATCGAGACGAAGTCGCCGGCGCCGAGGTCGATCGGCGCGGAGGCTCCCGACGTGGCCGCGCTCCACGCGGCGTCGAGGAACTCCCGGTTGGTCTCGCCGAGGTTCTGCGCCCGCGCGCTCGCCCGCTCGGGGTCGACGACCGCCGCGGCCGATCCCTCCGGCAGGTACTCGGCGAGGGTGACGAGCGGGCCCGCGACCGCGGGGAGCAGCGACTCCATGCCCTCCACGGGGATGCCCTCGCCCATCTTCTCGAGCATCGCCGAGATCGCCGGGTACTGGCCCACGAGCCCCCGCGCCTTCTCACGCACGTCGGCGGTGAGCAGCAGCTCGCGGCTGGCCGGCAGCAGGACCACCGGCACGTCGCCCGGCAGCGAGCGCTGGTCGGCGACGGAGAACGCCCGGATCTGGTCGACCTCGTCGCCGAAGAACTCCACGCGGGAGGGATGCTCGGCGGTCGGCGGGAAGACGTCGAGGATGCCGCCGCGCACCGCGAACTCTCCGCGCCGGGAGACCATGTCCACCCGGGAGTAGGCGCGCTCGATGAGCTGCTCGACCGCGTTCTCCAGCTCGAGCCCGCGACCGCCGACGCGCAGTTCGAGGGGCGCGGCGTCGCCGAGGTTCGCAGCCAGAGGCTGCAGGGCGGCGCGCACCGATGCCACGACGACGAGGGGCCGCTCCCCCGACCAGGTGGTGATCCGGCGCAGGGTGTCCAGCCGTCTGCCCACGGTGTCGGGGCTGGGGCTCAGCCGCTCATGCGGCAGCGTCTCCCAGGCCGGGAAGGTGAGGATCTCGGCGTCGTCGAGATACGCGCCGAGAGCCGCAGCCACCGACTCGGCGCGGCGTCCCGTCGGGGTCACCACCAGCACGGATGCCGGATGCCCGGCGGACGCGCGGCGCCCGAGCAGTCCGGCGATCGCCGGGGCGTCGAGCCCGTCGACGAGCGAGATGTCGGCATCGGTGCTCGACCAGCCGAGCACGTCGCGGTACAGGTTCGCCTCTTCCAAGGCGCGCAGAATCCCCGGAACAGTCACCCGTCGATTGTATGGCGGGCATCCGACATCGGCTCGACGGAGGCGCTTGACCTCAAGCATCCTTGAGGTTCTACGGTGATCGACGTGACCTCTGAGACCGATCTCCCCTCCGCGCCGGACACCGGCGACGTCCCCGTGCCCGCCGCCGGCTGGCGCGAGCTCTTCAGCGCCCGGCACATCGCCGCCGCCCTCGTGCTCGCGGGCGGCGTCGCCCTCTACGCGATGAACACGTTCGTCACCTCCGCGGTGCTCCCATCCGCCATCGACGACATCGGCGGCGGCCAGTACTACGCCTGGGTCACCACGGCCTACCTCGTCGCCTCCGTGCTCGCGTCGATGCTCGTGACCCGATTCCTCGGCGCGCTCGGCGCCGCACGCGCCTATCTCTCCGCCTTCCTCGTCTTCGCGCTGGGGTCCTTCGGCGCCGCGTTCGCCCCCTCGATGGAGGTGCTGCTGGCGACCCGGGTGCTGCAGGGCCTCGGCGGGGGCCTGCTCGCCGGCCTGGGGTACGCCGTGATCCGCACCGCGCTCCCCGTCCGGCTGTGGACGAGGGCCGCCGGTCTGATCTCGGCGATGTGGGGCGTGGGCACGCTCATCGGTCCCGCCCTCGGAGGACTGTTCGCCCAGCTCCAGTTCTGGCGCGGGGCCTTCGGGCTCATCGGCGTCGTCGCCCTGCTCCTCGGCCTGCTGTCGGTGCGACGGCTCCCCGCCCACGACGGCGAGAACCACGCGCTCGGAAGGGTCCCGGTGTGGTCGCTCCTGCTGCTCGTCCTCGCCGCGGCGGCCTTCAGCCTGTCCTCGATCGCGCCGGTGGGGCCCGCGACGGCCGCCGGCCTCGGCGCGGGCACGCTTTTGGTGGCCGGATTCGTCGCCGTGGACCGGCGCACCGGATCGTCCGTCCTCCCGCACATCACCTATCGGCGCGGCAATCCGCTGAAGTGGTTCTACCTCACGATCGGCGTCCTCAGCGCCGGAGGGATGCTGGAGATCTTCCTGCCCCGCTTCGGTCAGGAGCTCGCCGGGATGGGCCCGCTGCTGGCGGGCCTGTTCGGCGCCGCGATCTCGGTGGGGTGGAGCGGCACGCAGATCCTCAGCGCGAGCGTGGACGACGAGCGGGTCGTGCGGCGGATGATGCGCCTGGGCCCGGTGCTCATCGCCGCCGGCCTCGTCCTCTTCGCCGTGCTCCAGCAGCCCGGCGCCGGGCCCGGCCTCGTCTGGGCCTGGGCGGGCGCCCTCGTGCTCGCCGGCACGGGAATCGGGCTCGCGTTCCCCCATGTCAGCGTCGGAGCGATGCGCAGCACCGACGACCCGGCGGAGGGCGCCAAGGCCGCAGCGGGGGTGAGCACGGCGCAGCTCATCGCCAACTCGATCTCCTCCGCGCTCGTCGGCGTGCTCGTCGCGGTGGGCGGCCCCGCCGCGGAGGGCTCGTCCGCCACGATGGCGGCGGGGATCGCGGTGCTCGCGGGCGTCGGGGTCGTCACGATCTCGCTCGGGCTGCGCGGTCTGCGCCGGGGATGAGCGCGCCGGGATCCCCTACGATCGGTGGATGGAACCGGTCACCCTCCGCACGGAGCGCCTCGTCCTCAGCATCCCGACCTCCGCCGACGCGGAGGCGATCACCGCGGCATGCCAGGACCCCGAGGTGCCCCGCTGGACGACGGTGCCGAGCCCCTACTCCCGCAAGGACGCCGAGGAGTTCGTGGCGAAGGTCGCCGTCTGGTGGGCCGACCGCGCCGAGACCGTCTGGGCGATCCGGCGCGACGGCGGGCTCGCCGGGATGATCGGGCTGCACGACATCGCCGACCACCCCGGCGGCGCGGACGCGGAGATCGGCTTCTGGGGCGTCGCGGACTTCCGCGGCCAGGGCCTGATGACCGAGGCCGGGCGCGCGGTCGTCGACTGGGGATTCGCGGAGCTGGGACTCGCGCGCATCGGGTGGCGCGCGGTCTCCGGCAACGTCCCGTCCGCACGCACCGCCCGCGCACTGGGCTTCCGCTACGAGGGCGAGGCGCGCCTGGCGCTCACGAGCCCCCGCGGACGCGACGACGGCTGGTTCGCCGGGCTCCTCGCCTCCGACGACCGCGCCCCGGTCGCCTGGCCGGTCCTCCACCCGGAGGCATGAGGACCGGCTCGGTCGTCCACCCGCTCACCCGGGGAGTGCGGATGTCCCCGCCCGATGGCAGGATGAACGCATGCCTGAGATGCCGGAGGTGCAGGGGCTCGTCGGCCACCTCGCCGAACGCGCCGTCGGGCGCACGATCACCCGCACGGCGGTGGGGGCGATCGCGGCCCTGAAGACCTTCGATCCACCGGTGACCGCGCTCACCGGCGCCGTGATCACCGGCGCCTCCCGGCGGGGGAAGTTCATCGTGCTCGACTGCGGTGCCGAGCTGCACCTCGTGTTCCACCTCGCGAAGGCGGGGTGGCTCCGTTGGTACGACGAGCTGCCCGGCACCCTCATCAAGCCGGGGAAGAGCCCGATCGCCCTGCGCGTCGCGCTCGACGACGGCAGCGGCTTCGATCTCACCGAGGCCGGCACCAAGAAGTCGCTCGCGGTCTACGTCGTGCGCGATCCGCAGGACGTCCCGGGGATCGCCCGCCTCGGCCCCGACCCCCTCGATCCGACGTTCACCCGCGACGCGCTCGCCGCGCTGCTCGCGGGGCGTCGCACGCAGATCAAGGGCCTGCTCCGTGACCAGGGTCTGATCGCGGGGATCGGCAACGCCTACTCCGACGAGATCCTCCATGCGGCGAGGATGTCGCCCTACGCGCCCGCGGCGAACCTCGGCGAGGCCGACGTCGACCGGCTCTACGAGGCGATGCAGACCACGCTGCGCGAGGCCATCGCCGAGGCCGCGGGCAAGCCCCCCGCGGATCTCAAGGACGCGAAGCGCCGCGGGATGCGGGTGCATGCGCGCCGCGGCGAGGCCTGCCCGGTGTGCGGCGACACGATCCGCAGCGTCTTCTTCGCCGACCGCTCTCTGGAGTACTGCCCGACCTGCCAGACCGGCGGGAAGCCCCTCGCCGACCGCCGGCTGTCCCGCCTCCTCAAATGACCGCCCGTCTCGGCGTATGACGGGGAATGAAACGCGGACAGCTGCGTTGAGTAGACTCAGAGCATCAACGTGCTCCGGGGTCGGTGTGAATCCGAACCG
>NZ_JBEBSA010000018.1:0-61356 GCF_040394595.1 Microbacterium sp. | reverse complement strand
CGGCCCGCCTGTGGCAGGAGTTCCTCTACAGCGACGAGGTGCAGAACCTCTGGCTCAAGGGCGGCGCCCGCCCGGTGCGCATGGAGGCGATGACCAAGGCCGGCACGATCGACGCCAGCCTCGCCGACGCGCTCCCGAAGGCCCCCGCCGACACGGTCGTCCCGACCGAGAAGCAGAGCACGGCCGCCGGCAAGCTGCTCGGCGAGAAGTGGGCCGCGGCGATTCAGTGACCGTCGCCTCTCCCGCACGCGTCGGGTCGGAGCGCACCGCTCCGGCCCGACGCGGCTCGTCCCGTTCCGGCATCGGCGCCTGGCTGGGCCTGGCGCCCTTCGCCGTCTACGTGCTGCTCTTCCTCGCGCTCCCCACCGTGCTCGCGCTGCTGAACGGGCTGTTCACCCGCGACGGCTCGTTCACGTGGAGCAACCTCGCCGCACTCGGCGACCCCGTCGTGCTCACCACCTTCGGCAACTCCGCCTGGCTGTCGCTGGCGACCTCCGTGGTCGGCGCCCTCGTCGGCGCGGCCGTCTGCTACGCGCTCCTCGGGCTGCGCCCCGACGGCGGGGTCCGCACCGTGGTCGACGCCGTCGCGGGCGTACTCGCCCAGTTCGGCGGTGTCATGCTCGCCTTCGCGTTCATCGCGACCATGGGCCTGCAGGGCGTCATCACCCTCTTCCTGAAGGACGCGTTCGGCATCGAGATCTTCGCCGGCGGTCCGTGGATCTACGAGCTCCCCGGACTCTTCCTGCCGTACATGTACTTCCAGATCCCGCTGATGGTCATCACGTTCATGCCCGCGCTCTCCGCCCTGCGCCCCCAGTGGGCCGAGGCGAACCTCACGCTCGGCGGCACCCGCGGCAGCTTCTGGCTGCGGATCGGCATCCCCGTGCTCGCGCCCTCGTTCCTCGCGAGCTTCCTGCTCCTGTTCGCCAACGCCTTCTCCTCCTACGCGACGGCGGCGGCCCTCGCCAGCCAGGGCTCGCAGATCGTGCCGCTGCAGATCCGCACCGCGCTCACCAGCGAGACCGTCCTCGGACGCGAGAACCTCGCGGGGGCGCTGGCGTTCGGCATGATCGTCGTGGTCGGAGCGGTCATGTGGCTGTACTCGCTCATCCAGCGCCGGGCGGCGAGGTGGCAGTCGTGAACCGGATCGCCCCCTCGCGCACCACGCGCTGGATCATCGGCATCGTGGTCGGCGGCCTCTTCGCCGTCCCGCTGCTCAGCACCTTGCTCTACACGTTCCGCGATCCCGCCGGAGGGTTCAGCGGCGTGCACTGGGCGGCGCTCGCAGACCCGAAGCAGTCCGCGGTCTTCGCGCCGATCTGGCAGGGCCTCGGCAACTCGCTGCAGCTCGCCGTCGTGACCGTCGTGATCGTGCTGTTCCTCCTGGCGCCGACCATGGTGCTGGTGAACCTGCGCTTCCCCCGGCTGCGTCCGCTGTTCGAGTTCGTGGCGCTGCTGCCGATCTCGATCCCCGCGATCGTGCTCGTGGTCGGCCTGTCCCCGATCTACCTGCAGATCGGCCGCGCGCTCGGCACGGGAGCCTGGACGCTGGCCTTCGCCTACGGCGTCACGGTGCTGCCCTTCGCCTACCGGTCGATCCAGGCCTCGATGGATGCGGTGGACATGCGCACCCTCAGCGAGGCCGCACGATCCCTCGGCGCGAGCTGGCCGACGGTGGTGCTGCGCGTGCTCGCGCCGAACCTGCGCCAGGGTCTGCTCTCCGCGTCGCTCATCTCGATCGCCGTCGTGCTCGGCGAGTTCACCATCGCATCCCTCCTCAACCGACAGGTGCTCCAGACGGCCCTCGTGGTCGTGCAGAAGCAGGACGCGTTCGCCCCGGCGATGTTCACGCTCATGGCTCTGGCGTTCTGCTTCCTGCTCCTCCTCGTGATCGGACTCGCCGCCCGCGACCGGTCCGGAAAGGCCGACTCATGACCTCCGCCCACCCCCACCCCCTCCCCCGCACCGAGGACAACCTGCTGCTCGCCGAAGCCGGCGCAGGCACCCGGGTGCAGCTCGGCAGCATCGTCAAGAGCTACGGCGGCAACCGCGTGCTGCACGGTGTCGACCTCGACATCGCACCGGGCGAGTTCGTCTCGCTGCTCGGCCCCTCGGGCTGCGGCAAGACGACGCTGCTGCGGGTGCTGGCCGGGCTCGAGGGCGCGGACGAGGGCTCGGTGCTGCTCGGCGGATCCGACGTGTCGCGGGTGCCGACCAACAAGCGCGACATCGGGATGGTCTTCCAGTCGTACTCGCTGTTCCCCCATTTGCGCGTCGTCGACAACACCGCATTCGGCCTGCGCCGGCGACGGGTCGGGAAGGCGGAGGCGACGGAGCGGGCACGGGACGCACTGGCGCTCGTCGGGCTTGAGGCGCACGCGGACAAGTTCCCGCATCAGCTCTCCGGCGGCCAGCAGCAGCGCGTCGCGCTCGCGCGAGCCCTGGTCACCGAGCCCCGGGTGCTGCTGCTCGACGAGCCGCTGTCCGCCCTCGACGCGAAGGTCCGCGTGCAGCTGCGCGACGAGATCCGACGGCTGCAGCTGCGCCTCGGCATCACCACGGTGTTCGTCACCCACGACCAGGAGGAGGCGCTGGCCGTCTCCGACCGGATCGCCGTGATGGACGCGGGGCGCATCGAGCAGATCGGCACGCCGGAGGAGCTCTACAGCCGGCCGCGCACCGCCGGCGTCGCGGGCTTCGTCGGACTGTCGAGCATCGTCGAGGGCGTCGCCGACGGCGGAAGCGTGGTGGTGTGGGGACGTACGCTCCCCCTCCGGAACGAGGTCACCGGCCCCGTCGACGTGTACCTCCGCCCGGAGAACGTCGTCTTTGCCGCCGAAGGTGCGGACTCCGCGGTCTCCGCGACCGTGCAGGAGTCGACCTTCCTCGGCAGCATGCGGCGGACGGTCGTCCTCACTGAGCGCGGCGAGCGCGTGACGGTGCAGCACTCACCCGACCTCAGCCCCGCATACGGAGATGCGGTGCGTCTGACGCTGCTGCCCTCCGCGGTGATCGCCCACGCACGGGGCTGATTCCCCCTCCGCTCTTCCTCCCGCGGCGGCGGAGGGCTACCGTGATCCCGAGGGGCATCACTCCCTCGGGTCAAGAGAAAGGATGCCTCATGGCAGGCAAGTTCGAGTTGTACGAGGACAAGGGCGGCGACTGGCGCTTCCGGCTCAAGGCGGGCAACGGCGAGATCATCGCCACCGGCCAGGGCTATGCGTCGAAGTCCGGTGCGCTGAACGGCATCGACTCGGTGCGCCGCAACGCCGCCGACGCCGAGGTCGTCGAAGTCGAGAACTGATCTGCTCGTTCGCACGAGACCTGACATCGAGGGCCCGGGCCGGCGTCACGCCGATCCCGGGCCCTCGATCCGTGTCCGGCGATCGGTCCCTCCGGCCGGGCTCAGTTCTCGGCGCCGGACAGCGTGCGGGCGAGCGCCACATACTCCTTCGGCGTGACGCGAGGGAGATAGGCCCGCGCGACGGCCCAGCCGATCGAGGCGAGCTGCCCCGGGTCGGCGTAGGCCATGTGCAGGGAGTGATACTCGGGGTTGAACTTCGCCTTGAAGCGCAGCAGGGAGCGGAAGCCGTAGGCCGGCTCGAGGGCCCCGCCGAGCCAGGCGAGGAACTCGTCCATCTGCTCCGACTCGGATTCGCCGTCCTCCGTGGGGGCCTGCGCGAGCGGAGCCCCGGACAGGCTCATGATCGTCGCGCCGTCGGCCTTCATCTGCATGGCCGCCGAGGCGATGACGAACTCCATGACGCCCGACATCGACGCATCGGCCCGGCGCATGAAGTCCAGGGTCCACCCGATGATCGCGCCGTTCTCCTGCACCGGCAGCCAGCTGGTGATGGCCTGCAGCTCGCCCTCCGGGCCGATCGCCAGCATGAGCGCGGTCTCCGGGTCCTTCAGCTCGTCGATGCCCCCGAGGGTGAAGCCCATCTCGGGGAGCGCCTTCTCCGCGATCCACTGCTCGCTGAGGGCCTCGATCTGCGCGACGCGCACCGGTGACAGATCTTTCCAGTGGGTCCACTCCGTGTGCAGGCCGTCGCGTCCGGCGCGCCGGTACGGCTGCCGCACCTTCGTCCAGGCCTTGCCCTCGAGCGAGAAGCTCTCCAGCCGCACGACCGTCTCCTCGCCGACGGGCATGTGCGACCATCCGAACTCGCGGAGCACCGTGAGCAGATCGGCGTGCACGCTGTAGAACACTGGGACCCATCCGCGCTGATCGCAGTGGTCGACGAATCCGCGCGCGGTCGCCTCCGGGTCCTCGCCGATCGGGTCTCCGACCGTGACAGCGATTCCGCTGATCAGCCGATACGCCACGGCGCCTCGACCGTTCGGGGTGAACCAGTGCCGGTTGCCCGCCCAGGTGCCGAGGAAGCCGAGGGTGCCGCTGCGCGTGCGCAGCAGCTCGCGGTACCGATCCGTCTCCGTGGCCGCGGCCGCCGCGTCTCGGGCCATCAGCAGACGCAGCATGGCGACCGCGAAGACGCCCCAGAACACCGGTCCCAGCGCTCCGCGCACTGCCCGCGCCACGCCGTGCAGGCCGGCCGACGGATTGCCGTAGCCGAACCCGACGGGGAGGAAGCGCCGCACCGAGTCGAGAAGGGCGAAGCCCAGATGCCCGCCCGAGCTGACGACGAGGACCACGTCGACGGCGGCGAGCACCACCAGGGCGATGAGTACCGTGGCGGTGAACCGCCACACGGCGCGACGGGTGACCCGCACGTCGAAGCGGCGCCGTGTGAGGATGAGCAGCAGGCACACGAGCACCGGGATCGCCACGGCGACCACCGCGAAGCCCGGGAAGGCGCGGTTGAGGGCGGCGAGTTCGATCGGGTGGCGGATGTCGTTCGCACCCATGCTCAGAGCGATCAGCAGGGCCATCGAGGCGTTGACGATGATCGCGAGCACCCAGGCGGCGCGGCGTCCGTAGCGCAGGCCGATGGCGGCGATGACGCCGAGCACCAGGGGTACGAGGCTCATCAGCAGCGGCTTGGCCCCGGAGCCGAAGTTCGTCGCGCAGTGCGTGGTGATCCGTCCGCTGCAGTGGGTGAGCACCTGGCCGACGTCGATCCCACGGAGCCCCGCGACCACGGGCGACAGCGGGCCGATCCCGACGCCGGTGAGCAGCACGATCGCCGGACCCAGCCCGGTCACCGCGACGATCACCGCGATCAGCGTGCGCACCTCACCGTAGGAGCTGCGGTGCCACGGCTGCCGCGCCCGCCCGTGGGAGAGGAGGGCCCCGACGCCGAGGCCGATCACGGCCGCCACGAGCCGGTACAGGTTGTCGGCGTCGCCGCCGTAGAGGCAGAACATCAGCAGCAGCGCGAAGCCGATCAGCCGGATGCGCCGCCTGTAGAGCACGGGGGCGAAGGCGCTCGCGGCCATCACGGCGCCGATCATCGCGACCGGCGGATCGAGGACCAGGCCGGCGGCCCGCGCCCACACCTGGCCCTGCGACTCCGCGATCGCCTGCACGGCGATCCCCCCGAGCACGCCGATCACGCCAGTGAACGCCGCGACGGCCAGGCAGCGCAGCGAGCCGAGGAGGCGCTCGGCGTAGCAGAGCACCGTCAGCGCGAAGACCACGCTGAGCAGCAGCTCTATCAGCGAATCGGGGACGATCAGCGACGTGAGCACCGTCCACCACATGCCGTCGCTCGCCGCCGTGGGGCTCGCGGCGAGCCAGAACGGATGGGCGCCGGCGACCGTGCGGAAGATCAGCCCGGTGAGGACGACCAGAACGGCGAACGAGGTGGAGAACGGATGGGAGCGGAGGTAGGCGACCGCACGGCCGATCATGGGGCGAGCCCCCAGAGCGGCGCGAGCACGTTCAGCTCCTCGGTCAGCCCGTCGACGAAGGCGGCTCCGACGTGGCCGTCACCGGGCAGGGCGGTGAGGGTGGTCACGAAGCCGGCGGTTCTGGCGTGCTCAGCCCCCGAGGTCGCGTGCTTTCCGTACCGGTGGTCGTTGGCGCCGACCGTGAACACGGCGGCGTGGTCCTTGTACGCGCCGGGGTGGCGCAGCAGGATGTTCTCCGGCTTGTTCGCGTCGAACTTCTCCCGGCTTCCGCCGTACACGCGGCTCAGCACCGGGCCGGGATCCTCCATACCGGCCCACTCCTCACCGGAGATGCTGGCGAAGGAGCCCCAGACCTCGGGATGCTCGGCGCCGTACAGGAACGAGCAGGCGCCGCCGTTGGAGTAACCGCTGATCGTCCAGTACTTCGACGAGGGCAGCACGCGCAGGTGGGTGCGGATGTAGTCCGGGATGTCCTTGTTGAAGTAGGTCGACACCCCGCCGAACGCCTTCGAGTCGACGCAGCCGGGGTTCTGCTCCGACGAGCCGAGCTGGTCGGCGATGATCACGATCGGCGCAAGGCCGTCGTGCGCGGCGGCGAACTGGTCGAGCACCGGCTGCAGCCGGTTCGGGGACGGGCTGCCGGGTAGACCCATCATGTGGACGACGACGGGCAGCGCCGGCGGATCCTTCACCAGCGCGGCCGGCGGGAGGTAGATCGACGCGTCACGCGGAACGAATCCCGCACTCGAGGGGATCTTCGTGCCGGCGGCGAGCAGCCGCACCTCGCCGTGCTTCGGCATGTCCGCCGGAGGCTTCCACGAGGTGTAGAGCGGCAGGGTCTCCGCGGCGTGCGTCGGCAGCGGATCGGCGAACGACGTGGCCGTCTTGAGGGTGGAGATCTCGAGGAAGTCGCCGACCGTGGTGTCCAGCCCGTATGCCGCATTGATGCCGATCGTCGCCGAGAGGCCGGCGAGGACGATCGACACGACGGCGACGAGCTTGCGCCAGAGCTTCGAGTCCCACAGGTTCACGACGGCGAGGCCGATCGCGGCGAAGCTGCCCGCAGCCCACCAGCGGGTCTCCGGCGGCAGCGGGGTGCCGAAGACGTTCAGGGCGTCCGACAGCGCGCACGCTCCGTAGCCGACCAGTCCACCGGTGAGCAAGCCGATGGTCGTCCGGCGCACCCGCGGCACGGTCGGCCTGCGCACGAGCAGCAGCACGGCGCCGAGCAGACCGAGACCCCACACGATCCACGGAAGAGGTCCGCCGATGATGTCGAGCGACAGCAGCCAGTTGAGCATGACCCCCTCGATCCCCGCGGGTCAGATCCTCCGCGCATGGATCATCGTATGGCCTGCTCTCTTCGCATCCGCTCGGCGTTTCCCCAGGGTCTGCTTTGAGATCTCAGAGAACCTGCGACAGGAAGTCCTTCGTGCGCTGATGCCGTGGATTCGCCAGCACCTCGCGGGGATCCCCCTCCTCGACGATGCCGCCGTCCGCCATGAAGATGAGACGCGATCCGACCTCGCGGGCGAATCCCATCTCGTGGGTGACGACGAGCATCGTCATCCCCTCGTCGGCGAGCCGGCGCATGACCTGCAGCACCTCGCCGACGAGTTCGGGGTCGAGCGCCGAGGTCGGCTCGTCGAAGAGCATCATGTCGGGGTTCATGCACAGCGCCCGCGCGATCGCGACGCGCTGCTGCTGCCCGCCGGACAGGTGACTCGGATACGCGTCGGCCTTCTCGGCGAGGCCGACCCGGGCGAGCATCTCCCGCGCGATCCGCTCCGCCTCCTCCTTCGAACGCTTCTTCACGCGCCGCTGCGCGAGCGTGAGGTTGCCCAGCACGGTCATGTGCGGGAAGAGGTTGAAGCTCTGGAACACCATCCCGATGCGGGTGCGCACCCGGTCGAGATCCGCGTCCGGGTCGGTGATGTCGATGCCCTCGACGAGGACGCTCCCCGCCGTGGGCTGCTCCAGCAGGTTCACCGAGCGCAGCAGCGTCGACTTCCCCGAGCCGCTGGGGCCGATGATGCAGACCACCTCGCCTGCCAGCACGGTGAGGTCGATGCCGCTGAGCACCTCGTTGTCGCCGAAGCTCTTGTACAGCCCGAGCACCTGGATGGCCGGAGCGTTCACGTCGATCAGGTCGGTGCTCATCGTTCTCTCGCCATCCGTCGTTCGAGCCACGCCACGAAGCGCGTGAGCGGGATCGTCACCACCAGGTACAGCAGGGCGGCCATCACGAACGGCGTCGCGCTCGCGTAGGTGGTCAGGCCGTCCCGGGCGAAGGTGGTGAGCTCTTTGGTGAGCGGGGTCGACCCGGCGATGAACAGCAGCGAGGTGTCCTTCAGCAGGAGCACGAACTCGTTCGTCATCGGCGGGATGATGATCCGGAAGCCCTGCGGCAGCACGACCCAGAACATCGTCTTCATCGGCGACATGCCCAGCGAGCGCGACGCCTCGGTCTGCCCCTTCGGCACGGCCTGGATGCCGGCGCGGATCGTCTCGGCCATGTACGCCGACGAGACCACGATCAGGCCGAGGAGCCCGGCGACCACCGGGCCTCCGGGGACCTTGACCTTCAACGCGATCGGCAGCATGTACGTGAAGGCGAAGATCGTCATCAGCGCGGGCAGTCCGCGGAACAGCTCGATCCACACCGTCGCGATCCACCGGAACGGCCCGACGCTCGACAGCTTCATCAGAGCGAGCACGATGCCCAGCAGCAGGCCGCCGACGAAGGCGACCAGGGTGAACAGCACGGTGTTCTTCAGGGCGACCGTGAAGATGCCCGGGAGCATCTTCGCCACGACCTCGGGGTTCGCGAACTGCTCCGCGACCGTTTTCCAGTCGGTGGCCAGCACCATCCACAGCAGCAGACCCGCCAGGATGACGTAGACCGCCCCCTGGTAGATCCTGCTCCGGGTTCTCTTTCGCAGCGCCATTGCCGCTCCCCGTCTCCGGCCCCTACTTCGCGGTGAAGTAGGCGTCGTAGATCTTCTGGTACTCGCCGTCGTCCTTGAGCTGCTTCAGCGCGCCGTTGACCGCGTCACGCAGCTTGTCCATCTTGCCCTTGGCGAAGGCGAAACCGTACTGCTCGTCGGTCTTGAAGGTCTCGACGATCTTGTAGTCGGAGTCGGCCTTCTCGTGCTCGAAGTTCACCGGCTGATCCTGCAGGATCGCGTCGATCTGCCCGGCCTGGATCGCCGGCCAGAGCTCCCCGTCGGAGGGGTACTGCACGAGGTTCGCGCCCTTCGCGTTCTCCTTCGCATAGTTCTCACCGGTGGTGCCCTGCTGCACGCCGACGCTCTTGCCGGACAGGCCGTCGATGCCCTTGATACCCGAGTCCTTGCGCACCAGGAGCGACTGCAGCGAGTCGTAGTAGGGGTCGGAGAAGTCGAGGTTCTTCTGACGGTCCGCGGTGATCGTCATCGCCGAGGCGCCGATGTCGCAGGTGCCTGCGACGAGCGTCGCCCCGGACTGCAGCGGGTCGAAGTCGACGTCGAGCACGGCGATCTTCAGGTCGATCTTCTTCGCGATCGCGGTCAGCAGGTCGATGTCGAAGCCCGAATAGCCGCTCTCGCTTCCGGTGTCCTCCACCTCGAACGGCGGGTAGGGGACGTCGGAGCACACCGTCAGCGTGCCGGGCGCGACCAGACCGTAGTCGTCGGCCGCCGCGCTGGAACTCGGCTTGGTGTCGCCGCCGGGCGAGGTGTTGCCGGCGCAGCCGGCGAGCGCGAGGGCGGCCGCGGCCGCGAAAGCGGTCGCGAGAAGGACGGAGCTGCGTCGTTGCATGTCCACTCCAGGTAATGAATTGCGGATCCCCGGGAGTCGGGTTGCACTCATCCTGTCACGGCGGGCGCCGCCTCATGACCGGTGCGCGGCACGCACGGGTCACAATTGGATTGCGGTCGGCTCAGACCTCGAAGTCCACCGCGACGCGGGATTCCACGACGGAGCGGATGTACGCCGCGGCCTCCTGGTGCGCCGGGTGCACCTGATAGGCCTCGAGATCCTCGGGCGTGTCGACGTCGGCGACCAGCACGACGTCCCAGTTCTCCCCGACGTACAGCGAGTTCGCCCCCGCACTGATCGCACGCAGCTGAGGGACGACGCCCTCCAGCGCGTTGAGCCGGCGTGCGACCTCGGCGGCCTGCGCGGCGCGCTCCTGCCCGCCCTCGCTCGCCAGCTTCCACATCACCACGTGGCGGATCGTCATCTCGGCTCGTCCTCTCGACGGAACTTCTCTTCCAGGGCGGTGCGCAGGCGGTCCGGCGAGATCCGCCAGTGCCCGTGCAGCTCTCCGTCGATCAGCACGACGGGGATCTTCTCCCACCACAGCTCATACAGGGCGGGGTCCTCGGCGATCGAGGCCTCGACGATCTCGAGGCGCTCGGCCGCGGCATCGGGCAGCTCGGCGACCACGGTGTCGACGACCTCCGAGGCGACCTCGCAGAGGTGGCAGTCGGGCTTGCCGATCAGCGTGAGGGTCGTCACGGCACGTCGACCGCGCGGCCCTGGGCGATCCACTCGCCGGTTCCGCCCTCGACGTTGGTGGCGTCGTATCCGCGGGCCTCGAGGGCCTGCACCACGCGGGCCGAACGCCCGCCGGCCTGGCAGATCACGTCGAAGGCCTCGTCCGGCAGCTCGTCGAGCCGGTTCCCGATCTCGGACATCGGCAGGTTGACCGCGCCCGGCACGTGACCCGCCGCGAACTCGTCGCGCTCGCGCACGTCGATGAGCGGCGTGGCGTCGCGGGCGGCGAGCTGCTCGACGGTGATGGACTTCATGTCGTCACTCCTCGGTGCGCGGTGCGCACGGCCTGGTCGATGGTGCGGCGCGGCAGACACGAAGCGCCCCTGTGGACCCGGGTCATGGATGACTCGTGTCAGGGGCGCTCGGTGTCTTCGCCGCTTACTTCTTGTTGCGGCGCTGGTGGCGAGTCTTGCGAAGCAGCTTGCGGTGCTTCTTCTTCGCCATGCGCTTGCGGCGCTTCTTGATGACAGAACCCACGGAAACCTCTTTACGTCAGGGGCTGGGCGTCGGCGTTGCGGACACCCGGGAACGGGCACGAAAAAATGCCCCGCATGAGTCTAGCAAACCCGAGCGGGACGTGTGCTCAGCCGGCGTCGGCGATCGGTCGTCGCAGGGCGTCGGCCACGGCCGACTCGGGCACGCGGTAGCTGCGGCCGAATCGGATCGCGGGCAGCTCGCCGGAGTGCACGAGCCGGTAGACGGTCATCTTCGACACGCGCATGAGCTCGGCGACCTCAGCGACCGTCAGGAATCGGACATCAGGAACGTCGGGCATCCCACATACCCCCTTTCTGCTGATGCACACTCTAGAGGTACGCCGCGAAGGATGTAAACCCGAGTGGCTCCTGGGAATGATGTGACGAGAGTGGCCATGGCCCGCCCCCTCCCATTGGGTGGTCAGTTTCGGCAGGTTTTGCGGGGAATTCCTGCCGAAACTGACCACCCAACGGGCCCACCCAACGCGGAGGCCCACCCAACGCGGAGGGGCGGGGCGCAAGGCGCGGGGCAGGACGCAGGAGCGCGGGCGCGGGCTCGGGCTCGGGAGCGGGGTCAGGCGCTCTTGGCGCGCTCGATCCGCTCCTGCGCCTCGCGGCGGGCCTGGCGCTCGGCCTTCTGTGCGGCGCGCAGGGCCTTCTCGGCCTCGCGGACGCCCTTGGTCGCGGTCTTCACGCGCTTGTCCGCTGCGACGGCCGGGTCGACGGAGGCCGGCTCCGGAAGCGACGCGGCCACGACCTCCCCTCGCTCGATACGGTCGAGGTGCGTCGTGATCCCGTCGAGGATCCGGTCGAGCCCGAAGCGGAACGGATCCCCGCCGGAAGACAGCTCGCCCGCGGCGATCGCACGGTGCAGCGACGGATACTCGTCGGGGGTGACGAGGCGCGCGAGCAGATCGTCCTCGGCGTGGTTCACCTCGTCCACGCCGCGCCCCGATGCGACGGCCCGGCGCGTCATGCCCGCGGTCACGCCGGCGCTCCAGTGCGCATAGCCGGTGAGCAGGAGCATGAGCGAGAGGCGGGCGTCGTCACCGAGAGCCGTCCCGTCGAAGGCGGCGATCCCGGCGTCCATCCAGGCCGCCGAGTTCGGGGTCGCCGTGACACCGGTGATCGGCAGCTCGATCACCCAGGCGTGCGACAGATACGCGGCCATGAGGGCATCGTGGAAGGCGACGACACGGGCGCGCCAGCTCTCACCCTCGATCGGGGGCGGCGTGCCGATCGCCGCCTCCTGCATGAGCAGCACGAGGTCGTCCTTCGCGCTGATGTAGCGGTAAAGCGACATCGGCGTGTACCCGAGGCGCGCCGCGACCGCGGCCATCGAGACGGCGGCCAGCCCTTCGGCGTCGGCGAGCTCGACCGCGGCGTCGACGATCCGCTCCACACTCATCTCGCGCTTCGGCCCACGCTGAGGGCTCGCGGCCACGCCCCAGGCGAGGGCGATGCCGCGTGGCAGCTCTTCCAGTTCCGCGTCATCCATGTTCACGATCATAGATTGTGTACGTCATAAACAGTGTGTTAGCGTCATAAACAGTTTCGGACATACACAGAAAGGATGCCGAGATGACCCCCGCCATCGACGTACAAGGCCTGCAGGTCTCCTACGGACCTCATGCCGTGCTCTCCGGTCTCGATCTCACCGTCGCCCCCGGAGAGGTCTACGCCCTCCTCGGCCCCAACGGCGCCGGGAAGACCACCGCCATCTCCGTGCTCACCACACTGCTCACCCCCACCGCGGGGACCGTGCGCGTCGCGGGCTTCGACGTCGCCACGCAGCAGGTCGAGGTGCGCCGCCGCATCGCGCTCACGGGGCAGAGCGCCGCCGTGGACGACATGCTCACGGCGGTCGAGAACCTCGTAATGCTGGGACGCCTCTCCGGGCTCGGCACCCGCCGGGCACGGG
The DNA here is from genome assembly GCF_040394595.1 of Microbacterium sp. GTDB lineage: Bacteria > Actinomycetota > Actinomycetes > Actinomycetales > Microbacteriaceae > Microbacterium. The sequence goes on along the minus strand of NZ_JBEBSA010000018.1, from coordinate 48,606 downwards.
AGCGCGCCACGGAGCTGCTGGAGCGCTTCTCACTGACGGACGCGGCCTCGCGAAGGGTGAAGACCTTCTCGGGCGGGATGCGCCGCCGCCTCGACCTCGCGCTGAGCTTCGTCGTCGTCCCCGAGGTGCTGTTCCTCGACGAGCCGACCACAGGCGTCGACCCCCGCAGCCGCCTCGACCTCTGGGAGGTCATCCGCACGCTCGCCGACGCCGGCACCACGGTCTTCCTCACGACGCAGTACCTCGAGGAGGCCGATCTCCTCGCCGACCGCGTCGCGATCCTCGACGGCGGGCGCATCGTGGAGACCGGCACCCCCGCCCAACTGAAGTCCCTGGTCGGCAGCGACACGCTCGTGCTCCACGGCGACGACGGAGAGCAGAGCGCGGAGATCCCCACCGACGGCACGATCGCAGGCCTCCGCGCCGCCCTCGACGCCATCGAGGACCCCGGCGCCGTGGCATCCGTGTCGCTGCGCCGCCCGACGCTCGACGACGTCTTCCTCAGCCTCACCTCGACGGGCGGGCCCGCCCGTCCCCTCGCCCACAAGGAGATCGCATGACCATCGCCGCCCTGCGGGCCGTTCCGCCCCGCGTCCCCTCCGGCCGCCCGGCCCCCCGCCCGCGCCTCCGTGGCGCCACCGCCGAGCGGGTGTTCGTCCGGCGCAGCCTCACCCAGTCCCTGCGCGACGGGGAGTCGCTGAGCATGTCGATCATGCTCCCCGTGACGCTGATGCTGCTCTTCACCTTCGTCTTCGGCGGTGCGCTCGAGGCCGACGGCAGCTACGTCGACTACGTCGTGCCCGGCATCATCCTGCTCTGCGCCGGCTTCGGCGCCGCCACCACGGCGACCTACGTCTCCCGGGACATGACCACCGGCATCATCGACCGGTTCCGCACGATGCCGCTGCGCGCGGGAGCCGTACTCACCGGACACGTGGTGGCCAGCCTGGTGCGCAACCTCGTCGCGACCGCGGTGGTCATCGGCGTCGCACTGCTCCTCGGCTTCCGCCCCTCGGCGGGCCTGCTCGGCTGGCTCGGCGCCGCGGTGGTGATCGTGCTCTACATCCTGGCGATCACCTACCTCTACGCCGCGATCGGACTCGCCGCGAGCAGCCCGGAGGCGGCCAGCGGCTACGGGTTCATCCTGATGTTCGTCCCGTACCTGTCCAGCGCCTTCGTCCCCGTGGACACCATGCCCGTCTGGCTGCAGTGGATCGCACAGCACCAGCCGGTCACCCCGATCATCGAGACCATCCGCGGGCTGCTCATGGGCACCGCGCTCGGTTCCGAGCCCGCATGGGCGGTGGGCTGGTGCCTGCTGATCATCGCGATCGCCGCGCTGTGGGGAGTCTGGCTCTTCACCCGCAGGCGGCGGGCACGCTAGGCGCCGAGTCGCTTGAGCGCGGTCGTCACCACGTGCTTCGCAGACGCCGCCGCGCGGCCGACCACCTCGGCCGCGTGCGCGGCGCCCTCGGGCAGCGGCAGGAAGTCGACGTCGGGGGCCTGATCGCCGAAGGCGTCGACGAGGAAGGGCACCAGCCAGTCGTCGACCTGCTCCAGCGGCGCGATCGAGATGCTGTAGAACCGGCGCTGACCGTCCTCGCGCACGGTCACCAGCTCGGCGTCGCGCAGCACCTTCAGGTGCTTCGAGACGGTCGGCTGGCTCACGCCCAGCTCGCTCACGATCTCGGTGACGCTGGTGCCGTCGGCGTCCTCTGATGACCGACGCAGGAGGAGCTGGAGGATGTCGCGCCTCGTGCCGTCCGCGATCACATCGAAGATGTCGGTCATGACATCAGGGTAGTCCGACCGGCCACGGAGTACCATGACGAGGGCTCGGCGAAAGGCGCCGGGACGATCGTGTCGTGGGAGGGTCGATGTCGGGCATGCTGTCGGCATCCTCCCCGCGCCGTGGCCTCCGCCGCCTGGTCCCCTGGTTCCGCCACCTGACCACCTCGTCGCCCTCGCGCTTCGCCATCACGGTGTTCGCGCTGCTGATCCTCCTGTTCACCGGGCTGCTCTCGCTGCCGATCGCCTCGGCCAGCGGCGAGGTGACCCCACTCTCCGACGCGCTCTTCACCGCCGTGTCGACGATCTGCGTCACCGGGCTCACCACGGTCGACATGTCGACGCACTGGTCCGCGTTCGGGCACGGCGTGGTGTTCGTCGGCGTGAACATCGGCGGGCTCGGAGTGCTGACACTCGCCTCGCTGATGGGCATGGCGATCTCGAAGCGTCTCGGCCTGCGCGCCAAGCTCATGGCGGCCGGGGACACCAACCCGCTGCGCGCCCACGGCGGCGTGGTGAACGAGAGCCAGACCGTGCGGCTCGGCGAGGTCGGCCAGCTCCTCAAGACCGTCGCGCTGTCCGCCCTCATCATCGAGGCGGCGCTCGCTGTGCTCCTCTATCCCGCGCTGGTCATGGCGAAGGTCAACCCTGTCTCCGCACTGTGGGAGGCGCCCTACTTCGCGGCGATGTCCTTCACGAACACCGGGTTCGCCCCCAACGACGGCGGCGTCGCGGTGTTCGCCGACGACTACCTCGTGCTCATCCTGCTGATGGCCGGCGTGTTCCTCGGCAGCATCGGCTTCCCGGTGATCTACACGCTCGCCAAGCACGTCTGGCATGTGAAGCGCTGGTCGCTGCACACCAAGCTCACGCTGGTCACCACTGTGCTCCTCTTCGTGCTCGGCGCCATCGTCTTCCTCGTGCTCGAGTTCGACAATCCGCGCACGTTCGGCTCGATGGATGCCGGGGACACCACGTTCCAGGCCTTCTTCCTCTCGGCGATGACGCGCTCCGGCGGGTTCAACGTCATCGACATGAGCGACCTCAACGGGTCCTCGCTGCTCGCGGCGTGCATGCTCATGTTCGTCGGCGGCGGATCGGCGTCCACCGCGGGCGGCATCAAGGTGACCACGCTCGCGGTGCTCGCGATCGCGGTGTGGAGCGAGGCGAAGGGCCGCCAGTCCGTCGAGGCGTTCGGCCGCCGCATCCCCAGCGATGTCCAGCGCGTCGCGCTCAGCGTCGTCGCCTGGGGCGCCACGATCGTCGCGCTGTCGACCATCACGATCGCCCAGATCACCAAGGCGCCCATCATCGACGTGCTCTTCGACGTGATCTCCGCCTTCGGCACGGTCGGCCTCAGCAGCGGCCTGACCGAGCAGCTCCCCGACGCCGGAGCGTACGTGCTCGCCGCGACGATCTTCATGGGGCGCGTTGGTACAGTGACACTCGCCGCGGCGGTCGCCGCGACGTCCCGCACGCAGCTCTACGCGCTGCCCGTGGAAAGGCCGATCGTTGGTTGACATGCTGCAGAGCGACGCGCCGGTTCTCGTGATCGGGCTCGGCCGCTTCGGCGCCGCCTGCGCCGGCGAGCTCGACCGCCTCGACCGGGAGGTGCTCGCGATCGACGACGACCTCGAGCTGGTGCAGAAGTGGTCCGACCGGGTCACCCATACCGTGCAGGCGGATGCGCGCAACATCGACGCGCTGCGGCAGATCGGCGCACAGGACTTCCAGGTGGCCGTCGTCGCCGTCGGATCGCTCATCGAGGCCTCAGTGCTCATCACCGCCAACCTCGTCGACCTGAAGGTGCCCCAGATCTGGGCCAAGGCGGTGTCGCAGTCGCACGGCAAGATCCTGGCCCGGGTCGGCGCGAACCACGTGATCTACCCCGAGCGCGAGGCCGGCGAGCGCGTCGCGCACCTCGTCAGCGGGCGCATGCTCGACTTCATCCGCTTCGACGACGACTTCGTGCTGGCCAAGATGTACCCGCCGAAGTTCATCCGCGGCGTCGGCCTGAACGAGTCGGGCGTCCGCACGAAGTACAACGTGACCGTGGTGGGCGTGAAGAGCCCGGGAAAGCCGTTCCGCTACGCGGAGGCGAACACCGTCGTCACCAATCACGACCTCATCATCGTCTCGGGCACGAACAGCGACATCGAGCGCTTCGCCGGACTCGACCGCTGAGCCGCGGCGTCCGTCTGAAGGGGGATGCGCGACCCCGCGGCCGCATGATGGGATGTGACGCATGATCGATCCCGCTCCCCCGCCGCCGGTGCTCGCACTGCGCGGTCTGCGCAAGCAGTTCGGACAGAAGGTCGCCGTCGAGAACCTGTCGCTGGACGTGCCCGCCGGCACGATGCTGGGGCTGCTCGGCCCGAACGGCGCGGGCAAGACGACCACGCTCGCGATGACGACGGGACTGCTGCGCCCCGACGCCGGCGCGGCGTGGGTGCTCGGCGCAGACGTCTGGCAGGACCCGATCGCCGCGAAGGCGCGGATGGGCGTGCTGCCCGACGGGATGCGCATGCTCGACCGTCTGACCGGCGCCGAGCTGCTGCGCTACAGCGGACTGCTGCGCGGGATGCCCGAGGCGGACGTCGTCTCGCGCGCCGGTGAGCTGCTCGACGCGCTGGGCCTCGCCGAGGCGCGGGACACCCTGGTCGTGGACTACTCCGCGGGGATGCGGAAGAAGATCGGGCTCGCCTGCGCGCTCATCCACGCGCCCCGGCTGCTGATCCTCGACGAGCCGCTCGAGGCCGTCGACCCGGTGTCGGGCGAGACGATCCGCCAGATCCTGCGGGGCTTCGTCGCGGCGGGCGGCACGGTCGTGCTCTCGAGCCACGTCATGGAGCTGGTCGAGTCGATGTGCGACCGCGTGGCGATCATGGCCGAGGGGCGACTGCTCGCCGACGGCACGCTCGACGAGGTGCGCGCCGGGATGTCGCTGCAGCAGAGGTTCCTCGACCTGGTCGGAGCCCACGAGCTGGGCGCGGAGACGCTGGCATGGTTGCGCTCCTCGTAGGCCTGCGGTGGCGCCAGCTGGGACACCAGCTGGCGCGGAACCCGTGGATGATCGTCACGCTGGTGTTCGGCGGGCTGGGGGCCGCGGGCCTGCTCACCGCGTTGACCTTCGGCCTCAGCGCGATGCGCATCGCGGCTCCGGGCCTCGCACCGACGGTGCTGGTGCTCGCGGGGTCGGTGATCGTGCTCGGCTGGTGGGTCGGATCGCTGCTCGTCAGCGTCGACGACTCGCTCTCCCCGGAACGCTTCGCCCTGCTCCCGGTCGGGGCCCGCACTCTGCTGCCGGGGTTCGTCGTCGCCGGGGCCACGACGATCGGCGGCATCGGCACGACCCTCGCGCTGCTCCTGATGCTGATCGGCTGGTCCGCGGACCTCGGCGCGGTGATCGCCGCGCTCGTGATGGTCCCGGTGGGGTTGGCCGTCTGCGTGCTCGGCGCCCGGGTCATCAGCGGCGTGCTCGCGCGCTGGCTGGCCCGCCGCCGCACCCGCGACCTGGTGCTGAGCCTCGGCGTACTGCTGGTCGCCTGCTCCGGCCTGTTCGTCAATCTCGCGCTCAACGCCGTCACCGGCATCTCCGCGGCGGGGCCGGTGCTCGAGGGCGTCGCCCAGGTCGTCGCCTGGACGCCGGTCGGCGCGGTGTTCGGGGTGCCGGCGGCGCTCGCGCAGGGAGCTCCGCTCGTGGCGCTGCTGCGGCTGCTCATCACCCTCGCGACGGTGGCCCTCCTCTGGGCTGCCGCGTACGCGCTGCTGGCCGCGCAGCTGGTCTCCCCGGTGCAGGGGAGCGGAGGCGGACGCGTGCGCTCCGGAGGCCTGCTCGACCGGATCATGCCGGCGACCCCGGCCGGCGCGATCGCCGCACGCACCGTGCGGTACTCCCGGCGCGATCCACGGCACACCATCAACATCGTGATGCTCCTGCTGCTGCCCGCACTGCTGATCGGCGTCATGGTGATGAACGAGATGCGGCGCGACGGCGCGGTGGCGTTCAGCGCGGGCGTCGTGCTGATCCCCTCGATCATCGCCCTGCTGGTCGGCTCGATCATCCAGATGGAGCTCGCCTACGACAACGACGCCCTCGCCCTCCACGTGCTCACCGGCGTGCGGGGCACCGCCGACCGCGCGGGCCGTCTGCTCGGTCTCGGTGTGATCGTGGTGCCGGTGATGATCGTGCTGTGCCTCGCGTCGGCGCTCCTGGCGGGACGCGCCGACCTGATCCCGGCGAGCCTCGGCGCGGCGATCGGCCTCTCCGCGAGCGCCGCGGGAGCGGGGTCCTGGCTCGGCGTCTACCTTCCCGGACGCGCGCCCGCCCCCGAGGCCAACCCCTTCGGCCGGGGTTCGGGGGGCAACGCCCAGTCACTGGTGGCGATGCTCGCGATGATGCCGATCGCAGGGATCGCCGGCGCTCCGGCGTTCGGCTTCGCGATCGCGGCCCTGTGGATCCCGCCGCTCGGCTGGGTGAGCCTCGCCTGCGGGGTGCTCATCGGCGGTGCGGTGGCGTGGGGCGGCGTGCTGCTCGGCGGACGCGCCCTGGACAAACGGTGGCCCGAGGTGCTCGCCGACGTGGCGAGCGAATCGTAGCGCCGGGAACCGGCTGCTCACGCTCCGGCGGCGAGCTCCTTCGCGCGGGCGAGGGCCGCGGCGGTCGCCCGTCCGAACAGTTCGTCGAGACCGGCGTCCTGAAGCACGGCGACGGCGCGCTCGGTGGTGCCCTTCGGGCTGGTGACCGCACGGCGCAGCTCCGCGGGGTCTTCGCCGGTCGCGTCGAGCAGGGCGGTCGCGCCGATGAAGGTCTGCTCGGCCATGAGACGGGCGTCCGCGTCGGAGAAGCCCATACCGATCCCGGCCCTGGTGAACTCCTCGATCAGCAGGTAGACGTAGGCCGGTCCGGATCCCGAGATCGTGGACAGTGCGTCGATCTTGTCCTCCGGCACCTCGATCACGGCGCCGACCGTCTCGAACAGACTCCGCACCAGGGCGAGGTCCGCGGCGGGGACGGCGCCGTCCGCCGCGAGGCCGGTGACGGCCTTGCCCACGGTCGCGGGCGTGTTCGGCATCGAGCGGATCACGCGGGCGTCCGCGCCGAGCACCGAGGCGAAGGTGTCGAGCGTGGTCCCTGCAGCGAGGCTGACCACGATCGTGTCGTCGCGCAGCACGGGGGCGATCTCGCGCAGCAGGTCGACGACCATCGCGGGCTTCACCCCGACGACCACGATGCGGGCCGCGGCCGCCGCATCGGCGTTCCCTGCCGGCTGCTCCTCGAGCGCGATCGACGTGACGCCGGGCAGCCCGGCGAAGGCCTCCGCCTTCTCCCTGCTGCGGTTGGTGGCGATGATGCCGCCGTCGACGAACGCACCGGAGGCGACGACCCCGCGCAGGATGGCCCCTCCCATCGAACCGGCTCCGAGGAAGGCGAGGGAAGGAAGTGCGACAGTCATGCCTCCATCCTAAGAACCCCGCCCCGCGGAGATGCTCCCGATCCGGGAAGGGCGCCGTCCTAGACTCATGACATGAGTGCATCGGGCGGCGGCAAGGCGATCATCGCGGCGTTCCTGGCGAACATCGGAATCGCACTGGCGAAGTTCATCGCCTGGGCGCTCTCGGGCTCCGCGTCGATGCTCGCCGAGGCGATCCACTCGGTCGCGGACTCGGGCAACCAGCTCCTCCTGCTCCTCGGTGGGAGGAAGGCGCGGAAGGCGGCGGACCGCTCGCACCCCTTCGGGTACGGGCGGGAGAGGTACGTCTACGCCTTCGTCGTGTCGATCATCCTGTTCTCCGTCGGCGGTCTGTTCGCGATCTACGAGGGCATCGAGAAGCTCACCCATCCGCACGCCCTCGACCCGAAGTGGTGGTGGCTGCCGCTCGTCGTCCTCGTCATCGCCATCGGCCTGGAGTCGTTCTCGCTGCGCACCGCGATGAAGGAGAGCAATCGGGTGCGCGAGAACGGCCAGTCCTGGCTGTCCTTCATCCGCCGCGCGAAGGCCCCCGAGCTGCCCGTCGTCCTGCTCGAGGACATGGGCGCGCTCACCGGACTGGTCTTCGCGCTCCTCGGCGTCGGTCTCACCGTGATCACCGGCAACCCCGTCTTCGACGCCCTCGGCACGCTCTTCATCGGTGCGCTGCTCATCGTGATCGCCCTCGTGCTCGGCTTCGAGACCAAGAGCCTGCTGGTCGGCGAGGGCGCGACGGAAGCCGACCACGACCGCATCCTCGACGCGATCACGGGCGGCCCCGAGGTGCAGAAGCTCATCCACATGAAGACCCTCTACCTCGGCCCCGATGAGCTGATGGTGGCGGCGAAGATCGCGCTCACGCAGGACAAGTCGGTGCGTGAGGCGGCCGATGACATCGACGAGATCGAGCGCCGCATCCGCGCCGCCGTCCCGGTCGCCCGTGTCATCTACCTCGAACCGGACGTGTACCGCCCGTCTCTCGACCCGGAACCGCCGACCGACGCGTTCGTGCTGAAGTCCGCCGACTGAGGCGGATCCCGTGACGGCCTCGGCGGACGCGGAGCTCCGCGACGCGCTCTCCCGCGATGACCTGACACCCGAGGTCGTGCAGAAGCTGCGGAACGTGCGCGATGTCCTCGACCGAGATTCGCAGGCGACGCTCGAGTCGTTCTTCTTCATCGGCGACGAGCCCTACGCCACGGTCTCCTTCGGCGACGTGGACACGGCCGACCTCGTGGTGTTCGTCATGCACGGCATCGACACCACCCTCGCCGATCTCCCCGGCTGGGCGGACGTCTCACGACGTCTCTGCGCCGACACGATCCGCGCCTGCGTCGCCCGTGGAACGCCTCGCCGCGTCGCGACGATCGCCTGGTTCGCCTGGGACTCGGGCACCCACGTCACCGCGCTCGCGACGAAGCACGCCACGATCGGCAGCGCCCGGCTGGCGGTCGACCTCGACCGGGTCGCCGTGCGCAACCCTACGACGCGGACCACCGTCATCGGCTACTCGTACTCCTCCACGCTGCTCGGCGAGCTCATCGCGATGAACCTCGCGGGCGAGGTGCACACCGCGTTCTCGATCGCCGCGGCCGGGGTGAGCCATGCGGCGAGCGCCTCGATCGCGATGTCGATCTCCCTCGGCGGGCTCGAGCTGCACGCCACCGAGGCCGAGTCGGACGGGGTCGCCCCGCTGGGCCGGATCGCCCAGCACCCCGTGGATCCGCGGGACATCTCCGGCGTGATCCGCTACGACTCCGACGGCGGTCCCGCACCTGCGATCGACGGCGGCACCGTCGAGGGGCTGGCGGTGGACGGGCATGCCTCGCAGACCTCCACCGACGATCGCGGCGTCGAGCACCCGGGCTACTTCGATCCCCGCACGCAGGCGTACCTGTACCTGGTCGCGCGCCTCGCGGACCTCGCGACCGCCCCCCGCTGAGCGGGGAGGCGGGTCCCGCGCGGGCTCAGCTCATTCCGCGCGGCGGCGCCCGGCGAAGAAGGCGGTCAGCAAGGCGGTCGCCTCCGCCTCGCGGATCCCCCCGACGACCTCGGCCCGGTAGGGCAGCCGGCGATCGCGCAGCAGGTCGTGCATCGATCCGGCGGCGCCCGCCTTCTCGTCCCAGGCGCCGAACACGACGCGTCCGACGCGCGCCTGCAGGATCGCGCCGGCGCACATGATGCACGGCTCGAGGGTGACGACGAGCGTGGCGTGCTCGAGGTTCCAGGAACCGGTGCGCCCGGCCGCATCGCGCAGCGCGACGACCTCCGCGTGCGCGAGGGGGTCGTGCGTCTGCGCGCGGAGGTTGCGTCCTTCGCCGATGATCGCCCCGTGCTCGTCGAGCACGACGGCGCCGACGGGGACGTCGCCCTCCGCACCCGCCACTGCGGCCAGCGCGAGAGCGCGGTCCATCGCGATCGCGTCTGCGGGGTCCATGTCTCCTCCGAGAGGCGAGCCTAGCCCGCGCGCGCCGCCTCCGCGCGGAGCGGTGCTCCTACGCGGCGGGGCTGCGGGCAAGTAGCCTGTATCCATGCGCGTTCACGTGGCCGACCACCCTCTCATCACCCACAAGCTGACGGTGCTGCGCGACGAGCGCACGCCGTCGCCGGTGTTCCGCCAGCTCACCGAGGAGCTGGTGACCCTGCTCGCCTATGAGGCGACCCGCACCGTCAAGGTCACCCCGATCGAGATCCAGACCCCCGTCACCAAGACCATGGGTGTGAAGATCTCCGAGCCCCGACCGATCGTCGTGCCGATCCTGCGCGCCGGTCTCGGGATGCTCGAAGGCCTGGTGAAGCTCCTCCCGACCGCCGAGGTCGGATTCCTCGGCATGGTCCGCGACGAGGAGACCTTCGAGCCGACCACCTATGCGGAGCGCCTCCCGGACGACCTCAGCGACCGCCAGTGCTTCGCGATCGACCCGATGCTCGCCACCGGCGGCTCGCTCGGCGCCGCGATCCAGTTCCTGTTCGATCGCGGCGCGAAGGACGTCACCGCGATCTGCCTGCTCGGCACCCCCGAGGGCGTCGCGGCGATCGAGGGCCTCGTCGGCGACCGGGACGTGACGCTCGTGCTGGGCGCCCTGGATGAGCGCCTCAACGAGAAGGGCTACATCGTGCCGGGCCTCGGCGACGCCGGTGATCGGCTCTACGGCACGGTCTGACGTTTCCGATGACCGAGTGGTGGGATGTCACCGACGCCGACGGCGTGCCGACCGGAGAGACCTTCCGCCGGGATGACCCGGGTCCGCTGCCGGAGGGCGGGTTCCATATCGTGGCGACCGTGTGCGTTCGGCGTGACGACGGCCTGCTCCTGCTGACGCGGCGAGCGGCCGTGAAGGATCATCCGCTCACATGGGAGTTCCCCGGCGGGAGCGTGCTGGCCGGAGAGACGAGCGCCGAGGGCGCGGCGCGCGAGCTGCGCGAGGAGACCGGTGTCACGGTGCCCGTCGAGGCGCTGACGTCCGTCGGCCGGTTCACCGAGGAGTCCGCCCTGCTCGATCTCTACGTCGCCCGTGTGCCACTGGGCTGCACCGTGGAGGTCGATCCGGCCGAGGTCGCCGACTCCGAATGGGTGGCACCTGCCGAGGTCGAGCGGAGGTGGCGCGACGGGGCGATGGCCGCGCCCTGGGCGCCTCGGCTCGAGCAGCTGTGGTCCCCACTGCGGGCGGTGCTGGCGGCGGTCTGATTCGCGGTGGTCTGATTCCCGGCGGTCTCGTTTCGGGATCCGTCTTCGACGAGGTCGCCCGTCCGTCTCGGCTACGCGTCCCCGAGGCGCTCCCCGGTGCCTCCCTCCGGTGACGGCCGGTCGTCGAAGCCGACGAGACGGGCGAAGGCGCTGAGGCGCGCGACGCCCTCGGCGGTCCAGGGCAGGTCATCGAGCAGGGCCGGGGAATGCACCAGGAAGGCGGCGTACTTCGCCCGGGAGATCGCGACGTTGAGCCGGTTCTGCAGCAGCAGGAACTCCGGCCCGCGGGGAGCGTCCTTCCCGCTCGACGCGGCGAGCGACGTGATCGAGATCACGGCCTCGCGGCCCTGGAAGTTGTCGACGGTCCCCACCGACACCTGCCCGAGGCCGGCGGCAGCGAGCTCGTCATGGATCAGCTGCTTCTGCGCGTTGTAGGGGGCGACCACGATCACGTCCTCGGCGGAGAGAGGGCGCGGTGGCGCGCCCTCCATCCCGTCTTCGTACTCGCGACCGATGAGGTCGCGCACGATGCGGACCACCTCGGCCGCCTCCTCGGGCGATTCCGTGGCGTTGCCTCGATGCCGCATCGGGACCACATGGAGGCCCGGGGCGATCCCCGCGACGCGCCGGGTCTCCGCCCCGGGTGCCGAGGCCAGCCGGCCGGCGTAGGACAGCACGGACACCGGCTCCGCGACGGCGGGATGCATCCGCCATGACCGGGCGAGGAAGTAGCCGTGAGCGGGGTCGAGCACCGATGAGCCCGCCATCACCCACCCCAGGGCGGAGGTGTCGACCGGCTCGGGATGCGTGCCCTGACTCACCTGCGGAAGCTGCTGCGGGTCGCCGAGCAGCAGCAGTCGCCGCGCGCCGGCAGCGACCGCGATCGTCGATGCCAGGGAGAACTGGCCGGCCTCGTCGACGACCAGCAGGTCGAGGCCCCCGCGGTCGACCCGGCGCGTGTTGCTGAAGTCCCAGGCCGTGCCGCCGACGACGAAACCCTCCGGGTGCTCGGCGATGAACCCCGCCATCCCGTCCTTGCGGATCACCGTGTACGACGGGTCGGCCGCATCGGGATCCTTCGGTGCTTTCGCGACCTGTCCCGCCGGAACCCCGTCGGCGACGACGCGTTCGAGGAGGTTCTCGACGATCGCATGCGACTGGGCGACCACGCCCACCCTGAAGCCGTGCTCCCGCACCAGGCGCGCGATCACCTGCGACCCGGTGTAGGTCTTCCCCGTGCCGGGAGGGCCCTGCACGGCCAGATAGCTGCGATCGAGGTCGAGGATCCCCCGGACGATCGCGTCGATCATGTCGTCGCCCGCCTCGGGCAACGGCGCCCCCGACACCGTCCGGGGCACCGCGCGCCGGAGGATGTCGGTCGCGGCGTCACGGGGATGGCCCGGCGCGGTGCGGTGCACCGTCTCCGCCCACTCCTCGATGGCCTTCTGCTGAGAGGTCACATTGGGCGGGGACGCCGGCGCGAGGGCGACGGGCAGCTCGTCCCAGGTCTGCCCTTGAACGGCCTTCTCGGTTACCAGGTAGCCGTCGTCCCGCACCTCGACGACCTCGATCTCGTGGGGCACGTGGATCACCCGCGACGGCGCCGCCGTGAAGAACGGCGCGGGCACGGCGTACAGGGCGAACGGCCTGCCCCCTGCCCCGACGGTGCTCCCGGGTGCGACCTCGCCGCGCAGCTCGACCGTGCGCGCCATGACCCGTCGCCCCTCGTCGATCGACCAGTCATCGACGACGCGGCTGCGTCCGGCGGTGACCCGGAGCACGTCGCGCGTGGACTCCCACATCGACACCGGCTCGCGCAGACGCTCGAAATGGGACTGCCAGAAGCTCTTCGCCTCGCGCGGGTAGTAGTCGATCGCTGCGGCCGCCACCCGGTAGACCTCCCCGTCGCGCCCCTCGCCCTCGGCGTGCAGGGCCTCCGCCTGCAGCGCGAGCGAGAGCGGCGACGGCTCGTAGGTGCGGGTCTCCGGCTCGTCGGGCGGCGCGGGCATGACGCCGGCGCCCTTCGCCAGACCGATGAGCCAGTCGCGGAGCCGGCGCGTGGAGACGCAGTCGTAGCGGTTGTAGTCGGCCAGGTCGTCGAGGATCCGCTGCGCCTCGTCCGACCGGCCGTCGGCGAGGAGCTCGCGTGCCTGCACGTACTGGACGATCGACTCGTCGCCCTTCTGCACGTCGCTGGTGCGCACGTCCTCGCCCATGTACAGCGGCTCGAGCTTCTTGATCGAGTAGGACCTCGACCCGATCCGCACCGCGCGCAGCACCAGCGGGTAGAGGTCGACGAACACCCCCTCGCGGAGCAGACGGTCGACGTCCGCCTCCCCCACACCGTGCCGCGCCGCCATCGCGGAGAGGTGCGAGGTCTCATAGGGCGCGTAGTGGTAGATGTGCATCTCGGGGTCCGCCTCGCGCCGCAGCTTCACGAAATCGAGGAAGTCCCGCAGCGCCTGCTTCTCCGCGGCGAAGTCATGGGCCCACAGGGCGGTGTACTGCTCGGCGATGTCGATCCAGCCGAACAGGTAGTCGATCCCCCACTGCGGGGTATCGCCCGCCTCGGAGTAGAGCGGATCGCCCTCGAAGTCGAAGAAGAGGTCTCCGCGGCGCGGCGGCGGCAGGAGGCTGATCGCGTCCGCCGAGACGAGCTCGAAGGGCGGGATTCCCTCGGGGTCGGCGCCGAGCTGCAGCCGCGCCTGGGACCGGAGGGTCTCGAACGCCTCCGCGTTCATGCCGTCCGGAACATCCGTCGCCGCCGCGAGATCGTCGATCGTACGCACGCCCGCGGCGCGCAGCCTCTCGCGCTGCACGGGACGCATCCGGGCGACGAGGAGGAGATCGCGATGCGCCTCGACCTGCTCCTCGCAGGTGGCGCAGCGTCCGCAGGCCCGGATCTGCAGGTCGCCGCGATCGTCGCCCCAGGCGAGCGGCTCACCGGCGGCACCGTCGGCGACGCGCCGATCGGCGATGATCCTGCGCAACCGCGCCCGTCGCACCTCGAAGAGCGGGAGGAGGTCGTCGACGCGGTGGGTGCTGGTGCTCCCGTCCCCGAGCAACAGGTCGACCTCGTCGGCGCGCGGGATGTCCAGACGGTCGAGCTGGTCGACGTATGCCGCGAGCTGCATGAGCGCTGTCACCCGCGCAGTGCGCGCGAGCTTGCTGTCCTGCACGCGCCAGGAACCGTCCGCGTCGCGCAGCAGGAAGTCCGCGAACCCCACGAACTCGGCGGTCCGGAAGGCCGCCTGGAAAACGACGGACGCCTCGGAGCGCAGGGCCGCGACCGTGTCGGCGACGACCTCCCCCAGCGCCTCGGCATCGACCGAGGAGACCTTCGGAAGCTCCACGACCCCCGGCCCGCCGGCATCCGAACGCCCGAACCGGTCGACGTACCGTCCGAGCACCCGCAACTCGTGCACGTCACCGAGCTGTGCGGCGCGGGCGAGCGTGGCGTCTTCGGGATCCTCGACGGCGGGCACCCGGCCGAGCTTGGCGTCGAGCGCCCGCGCCCAGGCGAACTCGCACTCGGCGGCGGCCTTCAGATCGCTCGCGCTCCAGATGACCCGGTTCTCGGTGACCCGCACGGATGCCCCTCTCGACTTCTGGTTCCGAGACTACCGACGGGTTCCGACATCGCCCGGGGTCAGCGCCACCACCCGTCGAGAGGCGTGACCGGGAGGTGCCTCTTGTGCCGGGTCGCGCGGTACTTCGCCTCGATGCGCGCGGCCGCATCGGCGTCCACCGCGCGACCTTCGAGGTAGTCGTCGATCTGCTGGTAGGTGAGGCCGAGCTCGTCCTCGTCCGCTCGGCCCGGCTGCCCGTCGAGCAGATCGGCGGTCGGCACCTTGAACGTGAGCCGGTCCGGCGCGCCGAGCTCCTGCAGCAGAGCCCTCCCCTGCCTCTTGCTCAGCCCGGAGAGCGGCAGCACGTCGGCGGCGCCGTCGCCGAACTTCGTGTAGAAGCCGGTGACCGCCTCGGCGGCGTGATCCGTGCCGATGACGAGCAGCCCGTCGTGCCCGGCGAGGGCGTACTGCGTGACCATCCGCACCCGGGCCTTGATGTTGCCGCGGTTGAAGTCGCTGATGTCCCCGCCGACGGCCTGCTCGATGTCCTGCTCGACGCCGTCGACGCCGTGCTGGATGTTCACCTCGACCGAGCGGTCGGCGGCGATGAAGGCGAGGGCGGCGTCCGCGTCCGCCGCATCGTGCTGCACGCGGTAGGGCAGGCGTACGGCGAGGAACGTCGCCGCCCCGCCGGACGCGCGCACCCGTTCGACGGCGAGCTGCGCAAGGCGCCCGGCGAGCGTCGAGTCCTGTCCGCCGGAGATGCCGAGCACGAAGCCCTTGGCGCCGGTGGCGGCGAGGTAGTCGGCGAGGAATCCCACCCGGGACTCGATCTCCTCCCGAGGGTCGATCTCGGACTTCACCCCGAGCGCCTCGGCGATCTGCTGCTGCATGGTCACGGCATCCTCCTTCTCTCGCGTCCAGTCTCCACCTGCGAGGATGGATGCGTGAAACTCCTCGTCGCCGCGCTGGCTTCCGAACTGCAGGCCTTCCCCGCTGAGATCGCCGGATTCGACCGTCTGGTCACGGGGCCGGGCAAGCTGATGGCCGGGGTCGGCCTGGCCAGGGCATTGGACGCCGCGGCATACGAGGAGATCCTCGTCGTCGGCACGGCCGGCGCGGTCGACGACGATCTCCCCGCGGGCGTGTACGAGGTCGGCGCGGCGATCCAGCACGACGTGCAGGACCTCGACGGCGTCGTCGGGCAGCACGTCTCGCTCCCCGCACGGCTGGAGACCGGCCGCGAGGGCCTGACGATCGCGACCGGCGACATCTTCGTGGACGATGTCGAGGCCGTGGCGCGGATCCGAGGCCTCGGTGGCGTGCTCGTGGACATGGAGACCTTCGCCCTCATCTGGGTCGCCCAGCAGTTCGGCGTGCCGATCCGCGTGCTGCGGGTCGTGTCCGACCGGGCGCAGGACGGCGCCACGCAGGTGTGGGACGTGGTCGTCGCAGCGTGCAGCGCCCAGCTCTGGTCGCACCTCTCCGGGGAACTCACCGAGGGCTGAGGCCTCAGCCTGCGGTGCGCGGCGCGTCGATGACGCTCGGCCCGTCGGGGAGCGCACGCACGGCCAGCTGTGCCGGGATCTGCTCCTGCATCGCCTCGACGTGGCTGATCACGCCGACGGTGCGCCCTCCCTCGCGCAGTTCGTCGAGGGTGCGCATCGCGACCTCCAGCGTGTCCGCGTCGAGGGATCCGAACCCCTCGTCGATGAACAGCGTGTCGAGACGGATGCCGCCGGCCCGTGCGGTGACGACCTCCGCGAGCCCGAGGGCCAGTGCGAGCGAGCCGAGGAAAGTCTCGCCGCCCGAGAGGGAGCGGGCGGGACGGGTCTGCCCCGTGAACGCGTCGAAGACCACGATGCCGAGGCCGGAGGAGGCGCCGCGCGCGGCGATCGCGTCAGAGTGCCGTAGCTGATATCGACCGTCGGACATGTCGCCGAGCCGGAGGTTCGCCGCGCGGACGATCTCTTCGAGTTCGGCCGCGAGCACGAAGGTCTCCAGGTTCATCCGGTGGGTGTTCGCCCCGCGGCCGGCGAGGGTGTCAGCGAGGCCGCGGAGCACCTCGAACTCGGCCTGGTCCGCCGCCGACGCACGGTGGTCCGCCTCGGCGGCCTCGATCAGGCCGCGCAGCCGGGACGCGACGCCGTGGACACGGTTGGCATCGTCGACGCCGCGCGTCCAGGCGGCCCGGGCGTCGGCGGCGGATCGTTCGTGCGGCTCGAGGTCGATCGTCTCCTCCGGCAGGGTCCGCAGCTCGAGGTCGAGCAGGATCGCACGCTCCTTCTCCCGCGCCACGGCATAGGACGTGAGCCGCTCCTCCAGCTCGGCGAGCGCGTCCTCCGGGAGGAGCGCTGCCCACGCCTCGTCGGCGTCCGCGAACGGCGATGAGGCGAGGGCTGCATCGCGCTCGGCGATCGCCTCGGAGAGCGTCTGCGACCGGGAGGCGACCTCGTCGAGGGCATCGGCCAGGGTCGTCGCCGCGGAGGCCTGGGCTCCTGCGTCGGCGATCCGCCCGGCGACGGTGTCGAAGTCACCGCGGGCCTCGGCGATCTGACGTTCCGCGTCGGCGGCGCGCTGCTGAGCGAGGGCGAGCACTCTCTGGGCGGCGGCGAGGGCGTCCACGGCCTCGGCATGATGCCGCCCGCCCTGAGCGCCCCGCTCGGTGGCGGCTTGCAGCTCGCCGGTCAGAGACCGGGCCCGTTCCGCGGCGGACAGGGCGTCCGCGTGGGCGTCCCGTGCAGCCGCGAGCTCGGTGTCCGCCTGCGCGACGTCCCGGCCGCCGGCGCGCTCCGTCGCGACCGCGAGGGCGGTCCGGACGGACGCCTCCGCCTCGGCCGCGATCCGCTCCGCCTCCGCGGCGGCATCGCGATCCGCCTCGGCGGCGGAGACGTCGTCTTCAGAGACCGGATCCGCGTGCTCCGCGAGATCGGGATGCACAGTCGACCCGCACACGGCGCACGGCTCTCCCGGAGACAGGGCGGAGGCGAGCTCACCGGCGTAGCCGTCCAGCCGCCTCGTGCGCAGCCGGGCGAGGACGGACTGCGCCTGCGCATGCGCCTCCGTCGCCGTGACGAGCGCGCGACCCGCTGCGCGACGCTCTCCATCCAGGCGTTCTCTCTCCTCGGCGGCGTCTCGGCGCGTCTGCGCCTCGGCCAGGGCACGCCCGAGGTCGTCCGCCCGATCGCCCTCGCGGCGGGCCTCGTCCCGTCGTGTCGTGAGATCGGCGATGAGCTCGGGGAGCGCCGCGTTCTCTCTCTCGGTCTCCTGACGCACGAGGTCGGCGTCGGCGACGGCCTGTGCCGCCCGTTCGAGCTCGGCGGCGCGGGGCGTCGACTCTTCCTCGAGCGCGGCAGCCCGCTCCCAGGCCCCGCTCTCGCGGGTGCGCTCGGCCGCCCAGGCGCGAAGTCTGCGCGGAACCGCCGCCTCGTCGGGAGTTGCCGCGGGAAGGAGCGCTCCCCGCTCTTCCCAGGCGCCCCGCGCTCCGGTCTCCCGCTCCGCCGCGGAGCGCACGGCGGTCTCGGCGCGTGTCACCCCGAGCAGGACGGCACGCAGGAGCTCCGCGGACCGTGCCCGATCCCTGGTGCTCTTCGTCTCGGCGATGCTCTCCGCCTGCGCATCGAGCTCCGCGAGGGCGCCGCGTGCGCGGTCCCGTTCGACCTGGGAGTGGCGCTGCTCGCGCAACGCGGTGAGCGCGGCCTCCGCGACGGACGATCGTCGTTCCGCGTCGTCCCGCGCGGTCGCGAGCACCTCGGCGCGATACTCGCCGCGGGCGAGGGCGCGTCGCAGGGCGCCGAGTCGCTCCTCCGTCCCCGCATCCGCCGGAGCACGACCGGGCCGCGGCTCTCCGTCGGCGGCCTCGGCGCGCGCCTCTTCCTCGGCCTCCTCGGCTTCGGCCTCCGCCGCCGCGACGCCCCACAGGTCCGACTCGTCGGCGATCAGCTCGGCCTGCTCGATGCGGGCGTCGACAGACGCCCGGCGTCCGCCCAGCGCCTGCTCGGCGGCCTTCCTCCGCTCGTCGAAACGCGCCTGATAGTCCTCGAAGCGCTCGGTGCCGAAGAGCCGCCGCAGCAGTCTCTGCCGCTCGCGGCTGTCCGACAACAGGAAGTCGGCGAAGCGGTTCTGCGCGAGCAGGATCACCTGGAGGAACTGCTCCTGCGTCAGCTGGAGGATGTCGGCGAGCTCGGTCGCCACGTCGACGGTTCGGGCGGCACGGCCGACCCACTCGCCGTCCACGCGCTCCTCGAGCACGGCAGCCGCCGCCTGTGTGGTCATCCCCCCGCCGCGTTTCGCGGGTCGTTCGTAGGCGGGTGAGCGCGTGACCCGGAACCGGCCTGCGACCGTGCTGAAGTCGACCACGACCTCGGTGGGCTCGTCGGGTTCGCTGTGGTCGCTGCGCAGGCGCTTGTCGCCGCCGTCGTATCGGGGGACGCCGCCGTACAGCCCAAAGCAGATCGCATCGAGGATGCTGGACTTCCCCGCTCCGGTCCGGCCGCCGATCAGGAAGATCCCGTCGTCGGCGAAGGCGTCGAAGTCGACGGTCTGACGTGCGCGGAACGGCCCGAACCCCTCGACATCGAGCCGATGGAGCTTCACACCAGCGCCTCGGCGCGCACGCGGTCGTCGAGCACCTCTCGGATCAGCTCGGTCTCGCGCGGCGTCGCGCCCGACCCGGCCCGGACGTGCGCGAGGAACGCCTCGATGCGGTCGGCGTCGCTCACCGCCGCCCGCAGTCGCTGCGTATAGGAGCGCTCGTCGTCCTCCGCGCCGCCGACCGGCGCATGCTGCACCATCGCGCAGAAGGGATACCGTGCGCGCAGCCTCCGCATCGGCTCGTGCTGCGGAACCGCGTCGGTGTAGACGGCGCACACCCAGTCATCGGCGTGCGCCGCGACGTTCTCGTCGGAGAGGATCTCGTCGAGCGTTCCGGTGAGGGTCACGAGGGGACGGGGCACGGGGAGCGCGAGCCACTCGACGGATGCCAGCCCGTCGGCGTCGAGGTCGACCACCCAGGAGCCGCGCTCCTTGTGCTGCTCTCCGAAGCTGTAGTGCAGCGGCGCCCCGGAGTAGCGCACACGGTCGCTCAGCCGCTGCCGACCATGGATGTGTCCGAGGGCGACGTAGTCCGGGCCGTCGAAGGAGGCGAGGGGGACGAGGTCGAGCCCGCCCTGACGCACCTCCCGTTCGAGGCCGGCGGTGACGTCGACCCCCACCGCGAAGCAGTGCGCGACGACCACCGAACGGCCGGGGTGCTGCCGGCTCCCCTCCCGCACCAGTCCCATCGCGTGGTCCATGGTCTGCGCCTGCGTGCGCAGCCGGGACCCGTCCTCCGGCGACCAGTGCTGCCGCACGATCGCGGGCTCGAGATAGGGGATGCCGAAGAAGCGCACGGGACCGTGCTCGTCGTCGATGGTGACCGGCTCGCCGATCGCGGTCGGGTCGGTGAGCACGTGGATGCCGTCGCGGAGCAGGCGGGAATGGAACCCCAGCCGGGCCGCCGAGTCGTGGTTGCCGCTGGTCATCACCACACGCGCACCGGTCTCGTGCAGAGCCAGGAGTGCCTCGTCGAGGAGCGTGTAGGCGGAGGCCGCCGGCGTCGCAGAGTCGAACACGTCGCCCGCGACCACGACGACGTCGACCTTGTGCTCCCGCACCTGTGCCACCAGCGCCGAGAGCACATCGGCGAGCGCCGCGAGCGTGGAGTGCCCGTGGAACGTGCGACCGATGTGCCAGTCGGAGGTGTGCAGGATGCGCATGTCTCCAAGGTAGGGAGGGCCTCCGACATCGGCGCCGAGGCATGCCGGACCGGCCCCGATCGGCCTTCCGGAGGATCGGCGGAAGATCCCCGTACCCGCCCTCGTCACGACGACCGACGCGCGGTGATGCGGAATGCGCCGTGCGCCGTCACCGGTGCGGTGTGCGGGGCTGCGCTGTGCAAGACAGGGGGCTGCCCTCCGCCCGGAGACTGCCGGCTTGACCCGCCGGCATAGGGGTGTGCGTCCGCTTCGTCGTGACTACCGACTTCCGCCTACTCCTCCAGCTCGTTCGTCCAGTTGGCCTCCTGCACCCGGCTGTCCAGCTCTCGCAGCTCCTGCGCGACCGCATCGGCCTTGCTGCGGAGCTCGGCGACCGGCAGCGCCGGGAACTGCCGCAGCTCGGAGCGCATCTGACGATAGGCGCTGCCCATCCCGCCCGATCCCGACGCCGCGGCGGCGGCGTCCGCGAGCACCACGTGCCGCATTCGCAGCACATCCCGCGCTGCGAGCGCGTCGGTCATCGTGCCGTCGCCCAGGCGCAGGCGGGAGTTGGTCGCGTTGATGCGCCGGATGAGCTCGCGCAGCTCGTCGAGCGCGGTGTCCGCCTCGACCAGCAGGGCGGCGGCATCCTCAGCGGGCTCCTCGCCCTCCTGATAGCGCGCGTTGTCGGCGATCCGGGAACGGAGCTGTTCGATGCGGCGCTGCAGATCCGCGCGCGCCGCGAGAGCCTCGGCGAGTTTCATGCCCCCATCCTGACATCCACGGGCGCCGGCGTCATCGGCCGCGCAGCAGCCGCTTCTTCTCCGGATGCGTGTCGAACCAGTCGGCAACGTACCAGCAGACCGCATCGATACGGCGGTCACCGCGGCTCTCGATGTCCTCGACGGCGCCTTCGACGACCATGCCCGCATACCCGTGCCCGCGGAACGTCGGAACCGTGAAGGCCCGGGTCATCGCGATGGTGCGCCCGTCGTCCCGGTAGTCGAGGGCGCTGACGAGCACGCCGTCCCGGGTCAACGTATACCGAGAGGCGTCCTTCTCATCCGCGAGCACGAACCCGCTGGCATCCGCCGGAGTCATCACCCGCTCACGGTACGCCTGCTTCCCTGTGCATCAGCCGGTCTGCGGACTCTCCCGACACCGTACGGACGCTCGTGCCGGCCTGCGCGCCGGCACGAGCAAGGGCGGTGCGAGAACCTCCCGCACCGCCCCGTTGCATCTCCGGGCTACTCCGCCGCCGCGCGTCGGCGCGCGTAGACGAACAGGCCCGCGCCCGCCAGCAGGAGGACCGCGGCCGACAGACCGGCGACCGCCCCGACCGCGGGATCCGCACCCGTCGTCGCCAGATGGTCACCCGGCTCCGTGGGCTTCGGGGCCACCGGAGCAACGGTCGGGGTCGTCGTGGCGGACGGCTCCGGCGTCGGGGTCGTCGTGGGAACAACCGTCGGCGTGGGAGTCGGCGTCACCGTCGGCGTGGGAGTCGGCGTCACCGTCGGCGTGGGAGTCGGCGTCACCGTCGGCGTGGGAGTCGGCGTCGGCGTCGGAGTCGGCGTCGGAGTCGGTGACGGCGGGACGACCACCGCATCGGCGACATTGTTCAGCACGATCTCGACGCGCTCGCCTCCGGGACCGATCAGCGTGTAGCAACCGTCGGCGTCGGGGCCGGACACGCCCGGACCGGTGACGGTGTACTTCTTCCAGACCACGCCGTCGACGGTCGGCAGCACCTCGCACAGGGTGATCGGTGCGCCGGCGGCGAAGTATCCGGAGTTGATCCGGGTGCCGTCAGCGGGAACCTCGAGCTTCTCCGTGACATCACCCGCCTTCGCGACCAGCTCGAACGTCTCGGGCAGAGTGGCCGCGGACTCGTTCGTCAGGTGCTTCGAGACCGAGAACGAGGTGTAGCCCGATGCATCCGCGCCGCCGCCGCCCCACGCCGTCGGCGATGCCGTCGCCGGCAGCTCCTCGCCGTTCACCTGTGCCGTGTTCGAGAAGACGTCGCTCTCGAACGACACCGCCCCGGTCGCCTCGCTCTGGTAGCGCAGGCGGTACTCGTATCCGGCCGCGAGGTTGCCGATCTCGAACGTGTAGGCGGTGCCACTCGCGTTCACCTCGGGGGCGGAGAAGACCTCACCGAGGAAAGCCGGGTGTCCCGCCTCATACGTGCCGTCGAGCGGGAGCTGCATCTGGGTGCCGACGACACCGGCCTCGGGGTTCGAGGGATCCCGCTGCCAGCGATCGAGCACGAACGACCCCGGGATCAGGACATGAGGCTGGTTCGGCGCGGAAGACTCCAGCTGATCGGAGACCTCGAACTTCCTGACCTCCTGGTTGGCTCCCGGTCCGATTCCCGCCCACATGAAGACGCTCCAGTAGAGCACCGCCTTGCCGTCGACGATGTCGCCCGTTCCCGTCTTGAAGGTGCCGAAAGCCGGCTTCCACGGCCCGTCCGGAATCGGGGTCGGGACCGGAAGCACCAGGGGATCGCCGCCGGCGTTCCAGACCGGGCCCGGCTCGCCAGGCGCGACATCCTGCAACGAGGCGATGAACCAGATGTCGCCGCTCGGGTTCCCGTAGGGCCCGCCGGGCACGAAGGTGCAGTCGATCGCACCGGGGAGCGTGTCGATGTTGTAGACGCAGCGCGCCAGCGGCTTCCCGTCCTTCTCGAGGAAGAACGGCGCCGACGAGACGGTCTTCATCGCAGAGGGGAGCGGCACCGAGAAGGTGTCCCCCGCATTCACCTGGCCGGTGATGCTCCAATCGGCCTCGAAACGCAGCTGCTGACCCACGCGGAGCTCGGTGTCGCCGTCGACCGGCTTCCCGTTCAGCAGTACGTGGGTGTTGGTGATGTCGGCGTGCCTTTCGGCCGCCTGCGCCGCGGGTGCGGCGACGGCGACGCCTGCTGCGGCGAGCAGCAGGGTGGCCGCGAATGCCGGTGCGACAACGCGTCCTCGCATAGGGATCCCCCAAATCGTTGATGTTCTATGGCGTGCGCGCAGCCGCTCCCCAGGGCGGCCGGCCCACAATGCCGTGAACTTCGGACTGTAATGAGGCGAGAAGGACCGAGTCACCGGATTCCTGTTCCCGCCGGGGAAATCACCCCGGCTATCACCCCTGGCGCGACGTATTGCAACTCCGATGACGCCACGTTTTGACATAGCGGGTCATGAACAGACATAATTCCTCCCATGACCACCAACGCACGCCCCATGTCCGCCCAGGAGGCGAACGGGACTGCCGGCATGATGATGGCCGGCTGCGTTGGCATGTGTTGCCGAATGTGTTGCTAAGGCGCAACCACCCTCTCCGCTCAGACCGTCCGTGATCTTCGGACGCTGAGCCCGGGCGCCCCACCCGTGCGCCCGTCTCCCGGCTCCGCCCGGTCACTTCTGCAACGCATCAGAGCCTCGGCTCGCATCCTCCAAGGACCCATCATCATGTCGAACACCGCCCTTCTCGAGCGTCCCGTCACCGCACCCGTCCGCATCGTCTCCCCCTCCGATGCCGCCGCCGACCTCCCCGCCGTCCGCTCCCCCCGCGGCTTCGCCCTCTACGTCGGCATCGACGAGGTGAAGGCCGCCGAGGCCGGCGTCAGCCTCCCGCTGCTGGTCGACGCCCTGCGCCGCACCCTCGCGGAGCTCGCCCCCAACGCCGAGACGCACGCGACCGTCGCCCTCGCCCCCCACGGCTCGGGAGGCCGCGACCTCGACGTCGTCCGCCTCGCCCTGCAGGAGCCCGGCGCGATCGCCCGCGCCAAGGCCGCCGAGGAGGCGGAGAAGGACGAGGACGCCGGCGTCACCGTCGACATCTCACGCAAGCGCGTGCTCATCGATGGAGACTCGGCCGCCTTCACGTACAAGGAGTTCGAGCTGCTGCAGTACCTCGTGCTGCGGGAGGGCCGCACGATCGAGCGCTCGGAGCTGGTCTCCGCGCTGTGGCAGTCGCCCGAGGACGAGACGCCCGGCGAGCGCACCATCGACGTGCACGTCCGTCGCCTGCGTGCCAAGCTCGGTCGCTACGAGGACATCGTCCGCACCGTGCGCGGCATCGGCTACCGGTTCGACCGGCACGCCGACGTCGTGATCCGCTACGGGCACGGCACCCCCTCCCCCGACCGCTTCTGATCGCCTCGGCGGCGCACCGGCGCATGTCGGAGGACGCGCGTAGGGTGTTCGCATGGTCCTGACAGCGGATGCGCCGACGCGAACGACGCGAGACGCGGAGGCGCCGCTCGAGGCGGAGTACCGGCCGGCCCGACCGGTCGACCTCGCCGCGACGGTGGGGGTGCTGCAGCGCGGCGCCGCCGACCCGACGATGGCCGCGGACGGTCCGGTGCTGTGGATCGCCTCACGCACCGACGCCGGCGTCGCGACGCTCGCCCTGCGCTCCTCGCGCGGAGCGATCCGCGCGAGCGCCTGGGGGCCCGGCGCCGCCGAAGCCCTCGACGGCGTGCCGCGTCTCTGCGGCGGCGCCGACGACGAGACGGGATTCGACGCCGCCGGGCATCCGCTTGTCGCCGAGGCCGCCCGGCGCAATCCGGGGCTGCGGCTCGCGCGCACCGACCGCGTGTTCGACGCGTTGGCGATGTCGATCCTCGAGCAGAAGGTCACCGGCATGCAGGCCTTCGGCGCCTGGAGGCATCTCGTCTCGCGGCACGGCGAGCGCGCCCCGGGCCCCACGCCGCGCCCGATGCACGCACCGCCATCGGCCGAGGACTGGCGCCGCATCCCGTCCTGGGCCTGGCATCGCGCCGGCGTGCAGCCCCCGCAGTCCCGCGCCCTCGTGCGCAGCGCCGCCCGGGCCGGCAGCATCCGTCGCGCCCTGCTCGCCGCCCCGGACGGCGACGCCCGCGATCACGTGCTCACCGCCCTCCCGGGGATCGGCCCGTGGACGTCGGCGGAGACCCGCATCCGAGCGCTCGGCGATGCCGACGCGGTGAGCATCGGGGACTTCCACCTCGCGCATGAGGTCGGCTTCGCCCTCGCGGGCGCGCGCACCGACGACGACGGGATGCTCGCGCTCCTCGCCCCGTGGAAGGGCCACCGTCAGCGCGTGATCCGACTCATCTTCGCGAGCGGAATCCGGGAGCCGCGTCGTGGACCGCGCCTCGCGCCCGAGGACCACCGCTCCCGCTGAGCATCGCCGGACCGACTCCGCTCAGTAATACGACTCCGCTCAGTAATAGACGGCGAGCGGCCCGTGCGGACCGTCGATCACTTGAACCGGAGTGTCGAAGACGCGCGTGAGCACGTCATCGGTCATGATCTCCTCCGGTGTGCCGAACTCGACGACACGTCCTTCCCGCATCGCGCAGATCCGGTCGGCATAGTGTCCCGCGAAGTTGATGTCGTGCAGCACGATGACGATCGTGCGTCCGAGCTCGTCCGCGGCCCGGCGCAGCTGGGTCATCATGCGCACCGCGTGGCGGAGGTCGAGGTTGTTGAGCGGCTCGTCGAGGAGCACGACCTCGGTCTCCTGCGCGAGCACCATCGCGACATAGGCGCGCTGCCGCTGGCCGCCGGAGAGCTCGTCGAGGTAGCGGCTCTCGAGCGCGGTGAGGTCGAGGAACTCGATCGCCTCGCTGATCGCGTGCTCGTCGGCGCGCGTGAGGCGCCCCTGCGAGTGGGGGAACCGCCCGAATCCGACCAGCTGACGCACCGTGAGACGCGTGATGAAGTGGTTCTCCTGCCGGAGGATCGAGACGACCCTGGCGAGATCCTTCGAACGGGTGCGGGCGACGTCGAGACCCGAGATCTCGATGGTGCCCTCGTCCATCCCGAGCAGCCGGCCCATCATCGTCAGCAGCGTCGACTTGCCCGCACCGTTCGGCCCGATCAGCGCCGTGACGCCGCCGCCGGGGATGACGAGGTCGAGGGGCCCGATCGCGACCTCGTCGGAGTAGGTCTTGCGCACGCCGCTCAGCGCGATGGCGGGGATGGTCATAAGCGCCCCTTTCGGAGGATGACGAGGAGGAAAACGGCACCTCCGACGATCTCGATGATGATCGAGACCACGCCCTGGGCGTAGAAGACGTTCTTCATCGTGAAGTACGCGCCGGCGAGGACCACGAACGCGGTGAGCACCGCGACGGGGAACACGTAGCGGTGGTCGTAGGTGTCCGCGAACTGATAGGCGAGCGTCGCGACCAGGAAGCCGAGGAACACCATCGGCCCCACGAGCGCCGTCGACGTGGCGATGAGCACCGCGACGAAGAACAGGGTACGCAGCAGCTCCCCGCGGTGGTTCACGCCGAGGGAGGTGGCCGCGGCACGGCCGAGCGCCATCACGTTGAGCCGCCGCGATCCGCCCCACAACGCGGCGGCGGCGATGAGGACGAGCGGGATCGCGATCGGCAGCGTCGAGGGATCGGCGTTCGCGACGCTGCCGAACAGGCGGGCGGCGAGCACGTCGAACTCGCTCGGAGTGAGCAGGCGCTGCATGAACGTGGACACCGCGCCCAGCCCTCCGCCGATGATGATGCCGATGAGCAGCATGATCTGCAGGTTGCCGTAGCGTCCGCGCAGCAGCCAGCCGTAGAGGGCCATGGCGAGGCCGACCATGATCGCGACCTGCAGCGCGAACTGCCACGGACCCTTCACCGCCGTCACCCCGGCGACGCCGAGCGCGTAGACGGCACCGGTCTGCACGGCGGTGTAGAGGGACTCGAAGCCCATGATCGACGGTGTGATGATGCGGTTCTCGGTGACCGTCTGGAACGCCACGGTCGCGGTCGCCTGGGCGATCGCGACCAGCGCGAGCACGATGAGCGTCGTGACGCGCAGCTGGGCGATGCGCCAGAAGCCCGGCGTCCCGACCGGCATCGGATTGCCCCAGGCGAGCAGTCCGAACGCGATGAGCACGGTGAGCACCGAGAGGATCCCGAGCACGACGACCATCCGGCGTCGTGAGCCCGGAGCGGACAGCGGACCCGAGGTGCGGGAGGCGGGGGCGACCGTCGCAGACACCCGTTCCCCCCGTGAGCTCGCGGGCCTAAGCACGACGACGCTGCCGGAGGATCAGGAGGATGAACACCACGGCTCCGACGATGCCGAGGATGAGGGAGACCGGCACCTCGAACGGCATGATGATCGTGCGGCCGATGAGGTCGCAGACCGTGACGATGGCGATGCCGAGCAGGCACACCCACGGCAGGTTGCTGCGGAGGTCGTCTCCACGGATCATCGACACGATGTTCGGCACGATCAGGCCCAGGAACGGCAGGTTACCGACGACCACGGTGACGACTCCGGTGGCGATCGCGATGAGGACGGTGCCGAGCAGCACCACCCGGTTGTAGTTGAGGCCGACGTTCGTGGCGATCTCCTCGCCGAGGCCCGCCACCGTGAAGCGGTCGGCGACGACGAAGACGATCACCGCGACGAGCGCCACGATCCACAGCATCTCGTACTGCCCGCGCAGCACCGAGGTGAAGCTGCCCGCGAACCACACCCCGAGCGTCTGCAGAGCGTTCGCCTGCAGTGCGATGAACGTGGAGACCGCGCCCACGACGGATCCCAGCATGATCCCGACGATCGGCACGATCAGCGACGAACGGAGGGAGACCCGGCGCAGGAAGAGGAAGAACACCATGGTGCCGATGAACGCCGCGACGACGGCGACCGCCATCCGGAGCGGAATCGAGGGCTGCGGCACGAGGATCATGACGGTGAGCAGTCCGAGGCCCGCCCATTCGGTGGTGCCCGTCGTGGTGGGCTCGACGAAGCGGTTCTGGGTGAGCAGCTGCATCACCAGCCCGGACATGGCCATCGCGGCGCCGGCGAGCACGAGAGCGATCGTGCGGGGGATGCGGGTGATCGCGAACATCTCCGCGCCGTCGTCGGCACCGGCGATGTCGTAGACGCCGGTGAACAGCGAGAGTGCGAGGAGCGCGGCGACGACGAGGACGCCGACCAGCAGGGCGGGGTCGAAGAGGCGCCCGCGTGTGCGGCGGTTCTCGGGGAGCAGGGTGGTCGTCATGACGAAAGGGTCCCGGCCGTCGGATCGGTGGCACGATCCGACGGCCGGGGGTTTCTGATCAGTTCTCGGCGGCCTTCTCGAGAGCGTCCGCGAACTCGTTGAAGAAGGTGGTGTAGGTCTGGATGCCCTCATTGAGGTAGGTGTCGAGGGGCATGTAGACGATGTGCTTCTCCTTCACCGCCGTGACGCCCCTCAGAGCCTCGGAGCCTTCGAGCACGGCGGCGGCCTGCTTGTAGTCGGCGCCCCTGTCCTTCTCGGCGAACGATCCGTCGCGGTCCATGACCAGCATCCAGTCGGGGTTGGACTTCGCGATCGCCTCGACCGAGATGTCGTCGCCCTGATGGTCGGTCGACGCGTCCTTGACCTCGAGCGCCGGAGTCAGCCCGAGGATGTCGAACACCGGGCCGAGCGTGCGGCCGGACACCGGTGCGACGTACCCGATCTCGCCGCCGGAGGTGATGAGGGCCATGACCTTGTCGGAGGAGTTGTACGCCTTCTTGGCGCGATCGATCGACGCCTCGAAGTCGTCGACGAGCTTCTTCGCCTCGGCCTGCTTGCCGAAGACCTCGCCGAGCACCGTCACCTGGCGGATGAGCTCCTGGTCGAAGGGCTTGCCGTCGCGCGGGTCGAGCTCGAGCACCGCGGCGTCGGGCACGAGCTCGGCGAACTTGTCGTGGTGCTGCGTGAAGCGCTGGCCGTTGACGATGACGTCGGGCTCGACGGCGACCACGGCCTCCAGGTTCGGCTCCGTGTGCAGCCCGAGGTCGACGATGTCCTTGTTCTTCTTGTAGGGGTTGCTCTCGGGCATCAGGGCGACCGACGCGGCACTGAGCTCGACGCCCCAGTCGGACAGCAGCTGGAAGGTGCGGTTGTCGGTGGCCACGACCGACTTCGGCGGCGTCGCGATCGTGTGGGTGCCGTTGTTGTCCTCGACGGTCACCGACGAGGCGGCGGGAGTCTTCTGTTCGGCCGGTTTCTCCGCGGAGCAGCCGGCGACCGCGAGCAGGGCTGCGGCGCCGAGGCTGGTGACGGCGAGGATTCGGGGCACGGACATAGAGGGACTCCTGTTCTGGTGCGGTGCGGACCGCTGTTCGATCCGTCGATGCCGGAGAGGCCTCCCGTTTGATAGGTAAGCCTTACCTGACTTCGACTAACCTAACATCATGACCGACGCGAACTCCACCACGACGACGACCACGCCCGCGTTCCGCCTCGACACCCGCTGGCTCGATCTGCGATTCCGCAACGTGACGCTCACGGCGCGCGAATGGCTCGCGCCCGACTACGTGCGGGTGCGGCTCTCCGGGCCGGAGCTGGAGGGTTTCGACTCCCCCGGGGCGGACGACCACATGCGGCTGTTCTTCCCCGGCGGGCCGGTGGCGTCGGTCGAGGAGCTGCGCGCATCGCCCAGCCGTGAGTACACCCCGCTGGCCTGGGGAGCAGACTGGCTCGACGTCGAGTTCGCCGTGCACGGAGACGAGGGCGTCGCGGCGCCGTGGGCGGCGAAGGCGGATCTCGGATCCCGGATCGGCGTCGGCGGGCCGCGCGGATCGATGATCCTCACCGGCAGCCCGGACGGCTGGTTCCTCGCCGGCGACGAGACCGCGATCCCGGCGATCAAGCGCTTCGCCGCCTCCGCCCCCGCCGACGCCTCCGTGCGCGTGGTCGTCGAGGTGCGCAGCGCCTCGGGAGAGGTGGAGTTCGACGCGCCGATCGATGTCGAATGGCTGCACCGCGGCGACGCACCCTCGGGCACGGCCCTGATCGCCTTCCTCGAGGGCCTCGGCGTCGAGGATCGTCCCGGCGATGCGCCGTTCGTCTTCATCGCCGCCGAACAGGGCGTGGTCAAGCCCGGCCGCGCGCTGCTGAAGCGCTGGGGCGTCGACACCGGCCACGCCGTCGTGAAGGGCTACTGGAAGCGGGGAGAGGCCGAGTACCACGCGCCGCACTGAGCGGCCCTGCGGGTGCCGCCGTCTAGGCTGACGGAGATGAGCACCACCGTCGCCGGGAGGGATCGGCACGAGGCGATCCCTCCCGTGCCGAACGGCACCGCCCTGCTGCTGCTCGCCGGGTCGAGCGGCAGGGTGGAGTCCGCCCGGGCCGATCTGCTCGCGGCGCACGGGGTGCGCGTGCGCGCGATCCGCTGGTTCGGCGGCGCGGGACAGCGCCCCGCCCCGCACGAGGTCCCGCTCGAGCTGTTCGCGCGGCAGCTCGACGGGCTGCGGCGCGAGGCCGATCGCGTGGTGGTGCTCGGCACCTCCTTCGGCTCCGAGGCGGCGCTCCTCTCCGCCGCGCTCTTCCCCGTCGACGGGGTCATCGCGGTCGCGCCGTCATCGGTCACCTGGTCGGGCTTCGACGGACGGAGCTGGTCGTCGCACTGGACCGTCTCGGGCTCCCCGGTGCCCGCCGTGCCCTTCGCGCCGGACTGGGAGCCCAGGGCCGATCCCCCGGCGTTCCGCTCCCTCTACGAGGAGAGCCTGCGCCGGTTCCCCGCCGAGGCGGAGCGCGCCCGCATCCCCGTCGAGCGCATCCGCGGCGAGGTGCTCCTCGTCGCCGGCGGCGATGACCTCGTGTGGCCGAGCAGCCTCTTCGCCGCACGGATCGCCGAGGCGCGGACCGCGCACGGCCTCACCACGACGGTCGTCGAGCACCCGGACGCCGGGCACCGGCTGCTCCTGCCCGGCGAGGAGCCCGCGACGGGCGGCGTCTCCATGGCCCGCGGCGGGACGCCCGCGGCCGACGCCGCCCTCGGCGAGGCCGCCTGGCCCGAGGTCCGCCGGATGCTGGGGATCACGTAGACTCGTCCGCATGGGTGCATTGATCATCAGCGCGCAGATCGGCGCGCACGCCTACGTGGTTCGCGAGCGCCGCGCCTGACGGCGCGCTGACGCTTGCCCCGCGCGCCGTCTCCGGTTGTCCCCGCACCCGGAAGCGCGGTCCTTCGCACGCTCACCGCTGCGGCCGGTCCCGACCGGCGCCGCCCCGGGTGCTCCCCCTTCCTCTGGAGCGACCCATGCGATCCCAGCACGGCGGCCGACACGAGCTCGGCCAGAACTTCCTCGTCCACACCCCGACCATCCGCACGATCCGCGATCTCGTCGCCCGCACCGAGGGTCCGATCCTCGAGCTCGGCCCGGGCGACGGCGCCCTCACCGATGAGCTCGTCCCCCTGGGCCGGAGCCTCCGCGCCGTGGAGCTCGACGAGCACCGCGCCCGCCGGCTCCGTCGCCGCCTCCCCGGCGTCGACGTGCAGCACGCCGATGCGCTCCGCGTGCGCTTCGACCTGCCGGTCGTGGTGGGCAACATCCCCTTCCACATCACCACGCCGCTGCTGCGGCGCCTCCTCTCGCAGGGGACCTGGCAGCGGGCGATCCTGCTCACCCAGTGGGAGGTCGCCCGGAAGCGCGCGGGCGTCGGCGGCGCGACGATGATGACGGCGCAGACAGCGCCGTGGTTCTCCTTCGAACTCCACGGACGCGTCCCCGCCCATCGCTTCCGCCCGGTGCCGTCGGTCGACGGCGGCATCCTCTCGATCACGCGCCGCGGCTCGCCCCTGCTGCCGCTCTCCGATCGCGTCGGCTTCGAGAGGTTCGCACGCGACCTGTTCACCGGCCGCGGGCGAGGCATCGAGCAGATCGTCCGGGCCCGGACCGGACGCACGGCGCCGCAGGTGCGCCGCGTGCTCCAGCAGGCGGGGGTCGCGCGCGATGCGCTGCCCCGGGACCTCACGCCGGCGCAATGGACGGTGTTGTGGGAGGCGCTCCGCGCACGATAGCGGCGCGGGCTGCGGCAGGCGAGACGATCCGCATCCGGCGCGACGCCCGGCACCCGCCTCCGACACACCGCGGACGCGGATCGTCGCGGGTGCCGTCGCTCGTCACGATCCTCTGTCCACAGCGGGCGGGCCGGGGCCCGCGAGCGTCTGCCGCCCGTGGATAGAGTGTCACGATGAGCACCGCGGCGTGGGCATGGGGGATCGCGGCCGTCTCGTCGATCATCGCCGTGACCGCCGCCCTCGTCGTGCTGCGCCTGCGCCGCGCCTGGCAGGCGGATCGCGCCGATCTCCGCCGTCTGCGGCGCACCGCGCACCGGAACGCCGATCAGATCTCGGTGGTCAGCCATGAGATCCGCACTCCCCTCGCGCTGATGAAGGGCGCCGCGGACCTCCTCGCGGAGGGGACGCCCGGTCCGCTGACCCCCAGCCAGGCGCGTTTCGTGGAGACCATCTCGGCGAACTGCCACACGGTCATCGACCTCGCGCAGGACCTCCTGGTGCAGGCGCGCATCGACGCGGGAATGTTCGAGCTGCATCTGCAGCGGGTCGATTTCCGGTCTCTCGCCACCGGGGTCGTCCGAGAGCTGCGACTGCTCCATCCCGTCGGCATCGCGCTCGACTGCCCGGGCGCACCGCCGCGCGCATGGGCCGATGCGAAGCTGATGCGCCAAGCGATCACCAACCTCCTCACCAATGCGATGGCGCACGCCGAGGATGCCCGGCTGATCACCCTCCGCATCGTCGGCGCGGACGAGCAGGTGCTCATCTCGGTGAGTGACGACGGCTCCGGCATGTCCTCCGAGCAGCGGCAACAGCTCTTCGAGCGGTTCGCGAGCGGCCGGCCGCTGCGCGACGGCACCGGTCTGGGCCTCGTCATCACCCGTCAGATCGTGCGGATGCACGGCGGCGAGGTATACGTCGACACGACTCCGGGGCGCGGAACGACCATGATGTTCTCGGTGCCGACCTCCCACGAGGATTCCGCCAGACCGGCACGCGCGGAGGCGGCGTCATGACCGGTGTCGTCCCGCCGCACGCCCTCGTGGTGGACGACGAGCCACAGATGCTCGACATCGTCGCGTTCGCCCTGGAGACGCAGGGGTTCGCGACCTCCACCTGCGGTACGTCCGAGGCGGCCTGGACGTCCTTCCGCGAGCATCGCTTCGACCTCCTCGTCCTCGACGTGATGCTCCCCTACGGCTCGGGCCTCACCCTCTGCCGCCGCGTGCGAGAGGTCAGCGATGTGCCGATCATCCTCCTCACGGCGCGCGGCGAGACCTCGGACAGGGTGGCTGGGCTGGAGAACGGTGCCGACGACTACGTGACCAAGCCGTTCCATCCGCGCGAGCTCGCGCTGCGGGCGGAGGCCCTGGTCCGCCGGACCAGGCGACAGGCGCCACCGTCCGGGCTGAGCGCGGGTCCGCTGCGGATCGACGAGCGGGGCACGACGTCGGTCTCAGGACGGATCGTCCCGCTGTCCCCGACCGAGCGCCGCATCCTCGCACGACTGATGCAGGCTGACGGCGCCACCGTCCCGTTCCGGGACCTCCTCCTCGCCGGATGGCAGCAGGCGGAAGGCCCCGGAACGCGGGCGATGCTCAAGACCGCGGTCTACCGATTGCGGAGCCATCTCGTCGAAGCCGGGTTCGCCGGGGCGCTCGAAGGGGTGCGCGCCGAGGGGTACAGGCTCCACGCGGACGATTGAGCGACGGGAGGACGGTCACAGCGCTGTGACCGAGCGTGACCGCCGCGGCACCGGACGGGCCTCTCCGCTGCCCTAGCGTGGCAGGCGTCGAAGTCGATAGCGGCCGGGCGGAAGGCCTCGGCCGAGGAGCGATGAAGCTCCAGAACGAAAGGTTCAACACCATGAAGAGCAGGCTCCCTCTGGCGCTTTCCGTCTCGGCGGCCGCCGCGCTGACCCTCACCGGTTGCGTCGTGGACACCAGCGCACCGACTCCCTCCGGAAGTGACGCCAAGCTCGGCGGCAGCCTCACCGTCGCCTGCGGCGCGATGGAGGACTGGTGCCAGGCGATGACGGACGCCTTCGAGAAGAAGACCGGCGTCTCGACCGACTTCGTGCGACTCTCGTCGGGCGAGACCGTCGCGCGCCTCAACGCGGCGAAGGACATGCCGGAGTTCGACGTCTGGCACGGCGGCCCCGCCGACGGCTATGGCGCCGCCGCGGACGCCGGACTTCTCGAGGCCTACGACTCGCCCAACGCGGAGAAGATCCCCGCCAAGTACAAGAGCAAGGACGGCTCGTGGAACGGCGTGTACGTCGGCGTCCTGGGCTTCTGCTCCAATCAGGCAGTGCTGGACAAGCTGGGCGCGAAGGCCCCCGAGTCCTGGGCCGATCTCCTCGACCCGAAGCTGAAGGGCCAGGTGTCCACCGCACACCCCTCCACGTCGGGCACGGCGTTCACCACGCTGTGGACGCAGGTCACCCTCGCGAACGGCGATGAGGACGCCGCGCTCGCCTACATGCGCAAGCTGCACAACAACGTCCTGCAGTACTCCAAGAGCGGTACGGCTCCCGGGCAGACGGCAGGTCGCGGAGAGGTCGCCGTCGGCCTGGTCTTCTCGCACGACTGCGTGAAGTACAAGGAGGAGGGCATGAAGGACCTCGTCGTCGCGTTCCCCGACGAGGGAACCGGCTATGAGATCGGCGGCGTCGCGATGGTCAAGGGCACGGACAACCCGGCGGCGGCGAAGGCCTACATCGACTGGGCGCTCACGCCCGAGGCTCAGGAGATCGGCGCGACTGTCGGCTCGTACCAGGTTCCGACCAACCCCGAGGCCAAGACCGACGACCGGATGGTCGACCTGTCGTCCGTGAAGCTCGTGGACTACGACTTCGCCAAGGCCGCCGCGGAGAAGCCGAAGCTGACCAAGCGGTTCGACGCGGAGATCGCGCCCCAGCCCAAGGAGTGACCGGGCCCGCGCGGACGGACACGAACAGAAACCTCGAACCGGACAGGCCGGGACGCCAGGGGGCGTCCCGGCCCGGAGGCCCTATGAGCATCGACACGCTGCGTACGGCGCCCGCACCCTCACGGTTGCGCGCACCGGCATCCAGATTCAACCGACTCGACACCGTGACCAAGGCGGTCATCGTGATCGTCGTCCTCATCCTGCTGATCCTGATCGGCTATCCGCTGGCGCGGATCCTGACCCAGTCGTTCACACCCGAGGGACGCGACACGCTGGCCGCGATCTTCACCTCGCCGGTAAACCGTACGGTGCTGTGGAACACCATCCTGCTCGGCGTGGTGGTCGGCGCCGTCGGGACCGCGATCGGGTTCTGCTTCGCCTATGCGCAGGCCCGGCTGCAGTTCCGCGGCAAGCGTCTGCTGCACCTCGTCGCGCTGCTGCCCATCGTCTCGCCACCCTTCGCCGTCGCCACCGCCGTGGTCACGCTCTTCGGACGGAGCGGCCTCATCACGAACAAGCTGCTCGGCCTCGAGTACAACGTCTACGGCCTCGCCGGCCTCACGATCGTCCTCGGGCTCTCCTTCTTCCCGGTCGCGTACATGAATCTTCTCGGGATGCTGCGCAGCCTCGATCCGGCGATGGACGAGGCGGCCTCGAATCTCGGGGCCAACCGCTGGAAGATCTTCCGCAGCATCACGATCCCGATGCTGGCGCCCGGCTTCGCCAGCTGCTTCCTGCTGCTGTTCGTCGAGGCGATCGCCGACCTCGCCAACCCGCTGGTGATCGGCGGCGACTTCACCGTGCTCTCCAGTCGCGCCTATATCGCCATCACCGGAGAGTACGACGTCGCGGGCGGGGCCGCCTACTCGCTGGTCCTCCTCCTGCCGGGCCTCCTCGTCTTCCTCGTCCAGAGGTACTGGGCCGAGCGCAAGAGCGTCGTGTCGGTCACGGGGAAGCCCGCGGGGAGGGTGTCGCTCATCGGCTCCTTCCTGGGGCGTCTGCCGATCATGACCGTCGTGTACGCGATCTCCGCGCTGATCCTCTCGATCTACATCACGGTGTTCGTCGGAGCGTTCACCAACATCCTCGGCGTCGACAACGCGTTCACTCTGAAGAACTACCAGTACGTGCTCGGCGGGATCGGCTCCGACGCGATGTTCACGACGACGCTCCTCGCGTTGATCGCCACGCCGATCGCCGGATTCCTCGGCATGGTGTTGGCCTGGCTGATCGTCCGGAAGGTGCGCCGCGGTCGCGGGGCGCTCGACTTCCTCGGGATGCTCGGGCTGGCGGTGCCCGGCACGGTGCTCGGCATCGGCTACGCCCTCGCGTTCAACCGCCCGCTCATCATCGGCAACGTCCAGCTGCTGCCTGCACTCGCCGGCGGCGGCGCCATCCTGGGCGGGGCGATGGCGATCGTGATGGTCTACGTGATCCGCTCGATGCCGTCCGGTCAGCGGTCAGGGGTCGCCGCGCTGCAGCAGATCGATCCCGCGATCGACGAAGCCTCCACTTCGCTCGGGGCATCGGGGCTGACCACATTCCGCACGATCACCCTCCCCCTGATCCGCCCCGCGCTGCTCTCCGGGCTCACCTACGCGTTCGCCCGCGCGATGACGACGCTCTCGCCGATCATCTTCATCACCACTCCGCAGACCAAGATCATGACATCGCAGATCCTCTCGGAGGTCGATGCCGGACGCTTCGGCAACGCGTTCGCCTACTGCACCATCCTCATCGTCATCGTCATCGGGGTGATCGGGCTGATGAACCTCCTCGTCCGCGATCCCCGCCCCACCACCCGCGCCCGCCGGACCTCCGGCCTCCCTTCGAAGGGCTTCTCGTCATGAACACGACCGAACAGCACCCGGCCGTCGACCACCTCGACGCCCCGCAGCCCGGCGCCCTGCGCCTCGACGGGATCAGCAAGGAGTATCCCGGCGCCACCGGCTCCCTTGCCGTCTCTGGCGTCGACCTCGACATCCGAGCCGGGGAGTTCCTGACGCTGCTGGGACCGTCGGGGTGCGGGAAGACCACCACGCTCCGGATGATCGCCGGATTCGAGAGCCCCACGGGCGGAGAGCTGACCCTCGACGGCGAGGACATGGTCTCGCTCACGCCGGACAAGCGCCCCATGGCAATGGTCTTCCAGTCGTACGCGCTGTTCCCCCACATGTCGGTGTTCGACAACGTCGCCTACGGCCTGAAGCTGCAGAAGCTGAGCCGGAAGCAGATCCAGCAAGAGGTCGGATACGCGCTCGCGGCGATGAGCCTGACGACCTATGCGGATCGCTCTCCGAACCAGCTCTCCGGAG
The DNA here is from genome assembly GCF_040394595.1 of Microbacterium sp. Lineage (GTDB taxonomy): Bacteria > Actinomycetota > Actinomycetes > Actinomycetales > Microbacteriaceae > Microbacterium. Next base: position 11,336 of record NZ_JBEBSA010000018.1, on the reverse strand, counting down.
GACAGCAGCAGCGGGTCGCTCTCGCGAGGGCGCTGGTCATGAAGCCCAAGGTGCTGCTCTTCGACGAGCCGCTGTCCAACCTCGACGCGAAGCTGCGCGTGCAGATGCGGACCGAGATCCGACGCATTCAGCGGCAACTCGGCATCACCGCGGTGTACGTCACGCACGACCAGGACGAGGCGATGAGCCTGTCGGACCGCATCGTCGTGATGCGGCAGGGGCGGATCGAGCAGGTCGCGCCTCCCGAGATCGTCTATCGACGTCCCGAATCGATGTTCGTCGCCGACTTCATCGGCCAGGCGAACTTCATCGACGTCGTCGGCTTCGCGCTGCAGCAGGAGGAGCAGGGCGCTTCCGCACGGATCGAGGCGCTCGGGCGCGAGGCCGTGGTGCCCGCGCACCATGCGGTGCGCGTCGGCGAGCCCGCCGTGCTCCTCGTCCGCCCGGAGTCGGTCTCCGTGCATCCGGCGCCGTCCGAGGCGTCCGTCGCAGGCCGCACCGGACGCGTGCTGTCGTCGGTGTTCTACGGTGCGGGCATCGAGTACGAGATCGAGACGGATCGCGGCAACATCACCGCCGTGGTGCACGATCCCCTGCCCGGCGAGATCCTGGAGCCCGCGACGATGGTCGACGTGGCGATCGAGCCGGAAAGGGCCTGGCTGCTTCCCGCAGAGCCCGCATCCTGAGCGCGCTCAGGTCGGAGCGCCGGTCCGTCCTCAGGCCCGCGCCGGTGCTCCGACCTGGGCGCGCCACCACGTGGTCTCCACGAAACCGCGCTTGAGGAACACGAGCTCCTGGTGCGCCGCCCACCCCTTCACGCCCTTGAGCTGCCCGATCGTGTGCGTCATGTACTGGTGCAGCGCCTCGGTCCCCGGAAGGATCACCTCGCAGTAGAGCGCGTTCTCGTCGAGCGGCGATGCCACGAATCGCACGGCGTCGTGGGTGACGAGCTCGTCGGCCACAGCCGTGAGCTGCGACGGCTCGACCCTCAGCAGGAAGAACGTCTCCGCGCTCATGCCCAGCGCCGCCGCCGACACGATGGTCGCGGGCGTGAGGCAGCCGTTCGCCCGCATCCGCTCATATCGTCGGCGCACGCTCGACTCGTTCACCGAGAGCGCGGCGGCGATCGACGAGAACGACGCGCGCCCGTCGGCCTGCAGCACCTCGACGATCCGCCGGTCGGTGTCGTCGAAGTGACTCGGATCGCAGGTGTTCGGCGCCGGCATGGTCACCCGGGGGCCGCGGTCGCGCTCCTCCGGGGCCAGCAGCTGCCGCCCCCAGTCGAAACTCACCTTGTGCGTGTGCAGCAGGAGGTCGCTCCGCCAGCGCTCGACCCCGGGGATCGCCTGCAGCTCGGTCAGCACCCGAGTGTAGTTCGCCGACTCCCCCGGGATCACCACCTCGGCGAAGATGTCGAATTTGCCGGTCATCAGGGCGACGAACCGTACGTACGGCGAGCCGACCAGCTTCTCTGCGACCTCGACCTGGCGGCCGGGCGTGCAGTTGATCCGGATGAGATATGTCTCGACGTAGCCGTCGAAGCCCAGCGTCGGGACGACGTCCACCCGCACGATCCCGTCGTTCAGCAGCTGCTGGCCGCGCCGCGCGACCGTCGACACCGAGGCGTCGGCGAACTCGGCGAGCGCGGTCCAGCTGGCCCTGCCGTCCTGCTGCAGGCCGATGATGATCCTCCGGTCGAGCTCGTCGACCGCCCGTCCGGTGACGGAGGCGGTCATCGTGCCGCTGACGGGTACACCCTGTGCAGGAACTCCCGGACGGTCCTTGTCCACGCGTCTGCCTCTTCGATCTGCGGGGAGTGGCCCGAACGTTCGAAGACGACGAGTTCGGAGTTCGGCACCAGCTCGGCGATTGTCTCGCTACACGATACCGGCGTGATCCAGTCGGTCCTGCCCACCGTGATGAGCATCGGCGCGGCGAGCGAGGGCAGCTGCGGCTTGATGTCGTAGGCCGGCATGTTCACCGAGAAGGCGTAGTTGTGCGCCTGGTAGCGGTACGGCGTCGCCTCGACCTTGCGCTCGACGGCCTCCGGGTCGTAGACGAAGTCGTACAGCGGGAGGATCTCGCGCCAGCAGTCCTTGAGGTCCTCGTCGTCGCGCACGCGCCCGTAGTCGATGCGGTCGAACTTCTCCATGTCGATCACGACACGATCGGTCGCGAGCGCGTTCTTGCGTGCGGCGTCGGCGTTCTCGTTGTCAGGGGAGGTGTCCCGCAGCACGACCGCCGCGACCCGCTGCGGATACCGAAGCGCGTACTCCATCGCCATGAACCCGCCATAGGAGCCGCCGGCGATCGCGATCGTCTCGGCCCCGATCCACTCGCGCAGCGCGTCGATGTCCGCTGCCCACTGCTCGTGGCTGAAGGTGCCGTTGCCCTCGCTCTGCCCGCTGCCGCGCGCGTCGAAGACCACCACGCGGTACTCGTCCGCGAGGCGCCCGAAGCTCGCCCTGGGCTCGGCGCGCGAGCCCAGGCCCGGCGCGCCGTGGTGCGTGATGATCACCGGAGCGCCTTCGGGGCCGAGGACCTCGACGGCCAGGTGGTTGCCGTTGATCTCGACCCACTGCGCGTCCGTCGTCGCCCGCGCGAACTCCGGGGATACCTCATTGCCGCTCATCGTCTGCGTTCCTCTCTCTTCCTTCTGTCTCTCGTCCGCGGCCGCGTCAGAGCTCGACCGTGCAGTCGTCGAGCCCGCGCGGGTACGACGTCAGCGCCTCCGCACCCGACTCGGTGACGAGCATGCTGTCGCTGATCCGGTAGCCGGCATGGCCGGGGATGTAGATGCCCGGCTCGTTGGACACGATCATGCCCGCCTCGAGCACCGTGTCGTCGCCGTCCTCCAGCCACGGCGGCTCGTGCATCCCGAGGCCGATGCCGTGTCCCTGGCGGTGACGCAGGTGCTCGCCGAACCCGGCGCCCCTGATCACGTCGAGGCAGATCCGGTTCGGCTCGCGGCACTCCGCGCCGGCCGCGATGGCCCGCCCGCCGGCCTCCTGAGCACGGCGCACCGTCTCGTGGAACGCGCGCTGCTGCGGCGAGGGCGTGCCGAGCACGAACGTGCGCTCCCCCTCCACGAAGCGCCCGCCGACCGCACAGCCGAGCGAGAGCATGAACGTGTCCCCGGGCGCCAGCCGCCGCTCCGACGGGAGCCCGTGCGGATAGGAGGAGTTGTCGCCGGTGTAGACCAGCCCGCCCGCCTGGAAGGACGAGACCACGACGTCGTCGTGCTCCGCATACATGATGCCCGTGCCGACCGAGGCCACGTGCGAGGCGAGCTCCGCCTCGGAGGGCAGCGCTCCCCCGTTCGACACCGCGTCGCGGATGAGGGCGACGGCCGAGACCAGCATCCGGTCGGTGACGCGGGCCGCCTCCCGATGAAGCTCGATCTCCTCCCGGAACTTCACGTAGCGGGCCCGGGTCACCAGCTCGGTCGGATGCCACGACGCCCCGTCGAACGCGCGCTGCGCGGCGAGGAGGCGCTCCGTCGTCATCATCGTGGTGAACCCGATCCTCCGCGGGCCGCCGCCGACGACCGCGGCGAGGAACGAGAACGGCGGGACCACCCCGGGGAACTCCGGGAAGGCGACGAGCTCGGCGCGGGACGACTGCGACAGGGCGTACTCCCGCTCCAGCTCGGGGAGCAGCATCACGGTTCGCCCCTCGGCGTCGATCCACACCGCGACCGGGCGTTCGGAGGGGTGGTGGAAGAACCCCGTCAGGTAGGCGATGTCCTCCGGGTGGTCGGTGAGGAGCGCATCGAGCCCCTCCGCCGCCAGGCGCTCACGCACCCGGGCCTGCGGCCGGTCGAAGAACGCTTCGGGGAGGCGCTGGGAGAACCGGGTCATGTGTCCGTTCCGTTCCTGTCGGAGGTCATCGTCTGCGGCTGCGAGGGTTCCTCGCGTCGTTGTAGGCGATCGAGAGCAGCGTGGCCGAGAGGACCAGCACGAGGATCGCGATCGAGGGGAACAGCGTGAGCCACCAGGCGCTCGACATCGCGCCCGCCTGCTGCGCCTCGTAGAGGATGCGTCCCCAGGACCAGGTGGTCGGGTCGCCGAGACCGAGGAACGCCAGGCCGGCCGCGGACAGCACGGCACGGGAGGCGGTGACGACGACAGAGACGACCACCACGGGGGTGACGGCCGGCAGCACGTGCCGGCTGATGATCCACCAGGACGAGGTCGTCATCAGCCGCGAGGCGTCGACGTAGGGGAGGTTCACGACCGTGAGGGCCTGCGACCGTACGAGGCGGGTGACCTCCGGCCAAGAGAAGGCCGCGACGACGAGGATGATCGTCATCGTGCTGGGGCCCGCGAGCGCGGCGACGAGGATCATCAGCGGCAGCACCGGCAGTGAGAGGGTCATGTCGACCACGATGCTGATGATGCCGTCCGCACGCCGGAAGTAGGCGCCGACGACGGCGACGAACGTGCCGAAGGCGATCGCGATCACCGAGGCCGCCACCGCGACGAGCACGCTCTGCTGAGTGCCCCAGATCACCTCGGAGAACACGTCGCGCCCGAGGGCGTCGGTGCCGAACCAGTAGGCGCCGCCCGGCGGCTTCAGCACGTCGGTGCCGTAGCTCGCCGGATACGGGGCGATGAGCGGGGCGGCGAAGGAGACGATCACGAGCAGGATCAGGCACCCGAGCGAGACCATCCCCAGCGGATCGCGCCGGAAAGCCCGCCAGGTCTGCACCGAGGCGCGCGCCTTCTCGGTCGCGACCGGTTCGGCGCCGCCGATCGAGTTCACCAGTGCTTCAGTCATGAGGTCTTCACCCGGGGGTCGAGGTATCCGTAGACGATGTCCGTGATGGTGTTGGCGACGACGACCGTCACCGCGAGCATGAGGAAGGCGCCTTGCAGCACCGGGAAGTCGAGCTGGGTGACCGCGTCGTAGATGCCGCGCCCGATGCCGGGATAGGCGAACACGGTCTCGGTGAGCACCGCACCCCCGACGAGGAACCCCAGTTGGAGGCCGATCAGGGTGGTCGTCGGCAGCAGGGCGTTGCGCAGTGCGTGACGCCAGAGGATGCGCCGGTAGGGCAGGCCGTTCGCCCTCGCGAGCGTGACGTAGTCCTCGCCCAGCGCATCGATCAGGGTCGAGCGCATGGTCAGCACGTAGGAGCCGACCTGGACGAGCATCAGCGACACCGCGGGAAGCACGAGGTGGCGGGCCACGCTCGCGTACCACTCCATCCCGTAGGCGCCGTTGTCGTACGCGCCGCCGATCGGGAACCATCCCAGCATCAGCCCGAACGCGAACAGCAGGAACACCGCGACGCTCGGGACGAAGAGCGACTGCCCGGTGACGCCGACCACCTGCACCGCGCGGTCGACGAACGTGCCCTTGCGGGCGGCCGCCGCGACGCCGAGCGGGATGCCGATGAGCACCGTCAGCGCGAGCGCGGTGAGGGTGAGCAGCAGGGTCCACGGCAGTCGCTGCATCAGGACGTCCACGACGGGGACGGACTGGGTGAACGAGATGCCGAGGTTCCCCTGCACCAGCTGCCACATGAACAGTCCGTACTGCACGATGAGGGGCTGGTCGAGGCCGTACTGGGTGAGGATGGTCGCCCGGATCTCCGCGGTCATGTTCGGGCTCGCGAGCGCCGTCGCCGGATCGCCCGGCAGCAGCCGCAGCAGCAGGAACGTGACGGTCACGGCGAACCAGATCGTCAGGACTCCGCGCGCGAGCCGGCGAAGGATGAAGGAGAAGCGGGACACCCGGGCGACCTTCCTCGTGCGTCAGCCGGCGGGCGTGGCCGAAGCCAGCGACACCGGGTTGACGATGGACAGCAGTTCACTGGGCCTCGAGATGAAGCCCGTCCACTTGTCGCTGGCGGCGAAGAAGAGGTTCTGCGTGTACATGACGTTGTCGTAGACCTCGTCGTGCACGATCTTGTTCGCCTTCTGCATGACGCTGATCCGCTCCTTCTCGTCGAAGGTCACCATGGCCTTCTCGATGAGCGCGTTCAGCTCGGGGTCGTCCACGTGCGTGTAGTTGATCGCGCCGCCGGGGAGGTACGACAACGAGAAGTTCGTGGCCGGGTCGTCCATGATCGCGAAGTTGCCCGCGTAGATGTCGTAGGCGCCGTCGTTGGTCATCGACAGGTAGGTGTTGCGCTCGGCCCCCTTGAGGTCGACGGTGATGCCCGCCTTCGCGGCGCCGTCCTTGACCATCTGGGCCCACTGGCTCGTCACCGAGTCCTGCAGCGAGTAGATCAGGGTGAACTTCACGGGGAACCGACCGGAGGAGTCGGCCGTGTAGCCCGCCTTCTCCATGAGCTTCCTCGACTGGTCGGGATCGTATGCGTACTGCTGGATGCTCTTGTCGAAGTACTTGGACAGCACCGGCATGATGGCGCTCGACTGCGTCGACACCGCCTGCCCCTGGAGCACGACGCTGCGGATGGCGTCGTAGTCGACGGCATGGGCCAGGGCCTGACGCACCTCGGTCTTCTTCAGGTCGGGATTGTCCATGTTGTAGGTCATGTGCGCGTAGCCCAGACCCGGAGCCTCGATCACCTGGAGACCCTGGGCCGACTTCAGCTTCTCGACCTGTGCCGGGGGCAGCGCGTTGGCGATGACGTCGATCTCGCCACTCTGCAGCGCGAGGATCTCGGTGTTGATGTCGGGATAGACGCGGAACACCACCTTCGCGGGTCCCGGCACACCGCCCTTCACCAGCGGGTAGTCCTTGACCCGCTCGAGCGTGTAGTGCTGCCCGACCTGGAAGTCCTTCATCACGAACGGGCCGAGGCCGACCCATCCGCCGTCCTTGCCGTCGTTGGCGAAGGAGGCGATCGATCCCTTCGGCTCGAAGACGTGCTGGGGGACGACGACGCCCCAGAAGCCGATCTCCTCGACGATCGAGGCGTCCGGCCGCAGCAGCTTCATCTCGACGCGGGTGTCGGAGACCGCCGTGGCGACGTCGAGGTTGCCCAGCTGTCCGAAGAAGGTGCCGGGCGCCTTGTCGCGCTTGACCGCGTTCAGGGTCCAGGCGACGTCCTCGGCGGTGAGGGGCTTGCCGTCGCTCCAGGTGAGCCCCTTCTTGATCTCGTAGTACCCGGTCGTGTCGTCGACGTAGCCCCACTTCTCGGCGATGAAGGGCTCCTTCGCCCCGTTCTCGTCGATCGAGAGCAGGTGCGGGTACATCAGGTTGGTGACCCACGAGTCGGTGCGGCTGTTGCCGAGCACCGGATTGAAGTTGACCACGTCGCTGGTCGTGCCGATCGACAGCGTCTTGTCGCTCGGTCCCGTGCCCGTGCCTGTCGGCTCGGGCGGCGCTGAGGGCGCGCACGCCGTCAGCGCCAGGGCGGCCGCGACGAGGGCGGCCACCACTGCGCTTCTCTTCATCAGACCCATACCTCCTTGAGGACCCGCATCGTGTTGCCTCCGACGACCTTGCGGATCTCGTCGTCGGAGTAGTCGTTCTTCACCAGCCAGCCGATGATGTTGTAGAACGCTTCGGCGGGGTTCTCGACCCCGTCGACGTAGGGCTGCTTCTCGTAGTCCACGTGCCCGTGGGCCTGCCCGATCGACAGGTTCGACGAGAAGGCGTCGTGCAGACCCACGTGGTCGCCGAACAGGGTGTCCGGACCGAAGCTCACGTGGTCGATGCCGACGAGGTCGACGCAGTACGCGAAGTGGTCCATGACCGACTCCAGGGAGTGCTTCGGGTGCGCGGGGGACAGCGTGGTGTGCGGCGCCGCTTCGATGCCGATCACCCCGCCGCGCTTCGCGCACTCGATGATCGTCTCGTCGGTCTTCATCCGATTGGTCGGCCAGAGGCCGCGGGCGCCGGCGTGCGTGATGAACACGGGGACCCGGGAGTGCTTGATCACGTCGACGCAGGTGCGGTCGCCGGAGTGCGAGATGTCGATCGCGATGCCGAGCTTGTTCATCCGCTCGACGGCCCGCTCGCCGAAGTACGTCAGCCCGCCGTCGCCGCGCTCCTTGAGACCGCTGCCGAGCGTGTTCGCCTCGGAGTACGCGATACCCATCTGGCGGACGCCGAAGCCGTAGAGCACGTCGAGACGATCGACCTCGTTCTCGATCATCGTCGCCGCCTCGAGTGCGAAGACGTGGGCGATCCGGCCGGTCGCCGCCGCGTGCTCGATGTCCTTGACGGACTCGGCCTTGACCACGAAGTCCTGATGCGCCATGTCGGCCATCCGCACGCCCAGGTCGAAGAGCACGTCCTGGTACTTCCACCCGGCGTCCGAGGAGATGCAGCAGGTGCCGTCCATGCCGTTGTCGAACACGGCGGTCAGCCCCGAACGCGAGAGGCCCTCGTAGGCGGTGGGTTCGCGGCCCTGGCGGATGTGGTCACGCAGCTCGCCCATGTCCTCCGGGAAGACCTGCACGTGCTCGTGCAGCGAGATCACGGTCTCCTCGCGCAGGAGGCGCGCCGTGCGTTCGGTCTGCGCATCCGTCAGCTGCAGACCCTCATACGCCGGGACGCGGCCGATCTGCTTGGCATAGCGGAACTCGCGGAAGTCCCTTCCGGCCTCGAGGTAGTCGTAGGCGGTGTAGCCGGTGTACCGCTCTGCTGGTTCGATCACGTAGCGCTCCTTGCTCGTCCTCGCGGATGGGGCCCATCCCGCATCCTCAGCATGGACACCTTGAATCTCGGGTATTTCGGCGCGTTTGTCAACCTCAATGCGAAGATTCGGCACAGATCTTGCATGATTTGGTTACTTGGTGCAGAGTGAGCACATGAGCAGAGATGCAGGGGCGGCCACCGGGACCGCATCGGCCACTGCCGGAGACGGCGTCGTCCTCGATGTCGAGAACCTGCGCGTCTCCCTGGGCGGGCCGAAGGACGCGACGCAGATCGTGCATCGCGTGGATCTCCAGGTGCGCAGCGGCGAGGTCGTCGCGCTGCTCGGCGAGTCGGGATCGGGTAAGTCCGTCACCGCGCGGGCGATCATGGGGTTGCAGGAGGACGCGGTCGTCCAGGCCGACCGGCTCCGTTTGGTATCCCATGATCTTCTCGCATCCACGCCCGAACAGCGAAGGCGGCTCCGCGGCGAGTCGATGAGCCTCGTGCTCCAGGACGCCCTCTCCGCGCTCAACCCCGTGCTGAGCATCGGCGACCAGATCGGCGACCTCATCCGCGCCCATCGCCCGGCCTCGCGCTCCGCCGTGCGCGCACGCGCGGCGGAACTGCTCGCTCTCGTCGGCATCCCCTCCCCGGCCACGCGCATCGACGACTATCCGCACCAGTTCTCCGGCGGGATGCGCCAGCGCATCCTCATCGCGATGGCGATCGCCCTCGAGCCGCAGCTGCTGATCGCCGACGAGCCGACCACGGCGCTCGACGTCACCGTGCAGGCACAGATCCTCGACCTGCTGGGACGCCTCCGCACCGAGCTCGGCATGGGCGTGCTGCTCATCACGCACGACCTGGGCGTCGTGATGGAGGTCGCCGACCGGGTCGCGGTGATGTACTCCGGCCGCATCGTCGAGGCCGGCGACGCCGACGTCGTGCTGACGACGCCGGCGCACCCCTACACCGAGGCGCTGCTGCGGTCGATCCCGCAGGGGCTGACCCGCGGCGAGCCGCTCTTCGCGATCCCCGGCTCACCGCCCGCACCCAGCGCGCACCTTCCGGGCTGCGCCTTCGCACCGCGATGCCACATGGCGGTGGACAGGTGCACCGCCGAACGACCCCCGCTCGCCGACGTCGGCCGCGGACGGGTCACCGCCTGCTTCCGCACCGAGGAGCTCCTGCATGCCGTCGCCTGACTCCGTGTCGATCGCCCCGACGTCCCCGCCCGTCCTGGAGGCACGGGGCCTGACGCGCACCTTCAGTGCCGGGAGCCGTCTGCGCCCCACGCGCGTCTCCGCGGTCGCGGGGGTCGACCTCTCCCTGCACGCCGGCGAGGTCCTCGGCATCGTCGGCGAGTCCGGATGCGGGAAGTCCACTCTGGCCAGGATGCTGGTGGGGTTGGAGACCCCCGACAGCGGGACCCTCGTGTACCGCGGCGACGACGTCACCCGCGGACGGAGGCAGGACCGCATCCGACTGCGCCGTGGGGTGCAGATGATCTTCCAGGATCCGTACACCTCGCTCAATCCGCGGATGACGGTGGGCGAGATCATCGCCGAGCCGATGGCCGCGACGCGACGCGGCAGCTCCGCGTCGCGCCGCGACCGGGTCGCCGAGCTGCTCGACGTGGTGGGGCTGAACGCCTCGATGATGGGGCGCTATCCGCACCAGTTCTCCGGCGGGCAGCGCCAGCGCATCGGGATCGCCCGTTCCCTGGTGCTCGACCCCGACGTGCTCATCTGCGACGAGCCCGTGTCGGCGCTCGACGTGTCGGTGCAGGCCCAGGTGGTGAACCTGCTCGCCGGGATCCGCGACCGGCTGGGCGTCGCCATGGTGTTCATCGCACACGACCTGTCCGTCGTGCAGCACCTCGCCGACCGCGTCGCGGTGATGTACCTCGGGCGGATCGCCGAGTCAGGGGCCACCGACGACGTCTACGCTCATCCGGCGCACCCCTACACGCGGGCGCTGCTGTCGGCGGTGCCCCCGCACACCCGCGCCGAGCGGGGCAAGCTCTCCCGTCGTCGCCTGCTGACGGGCGAGCCTCCGTCGCCGCTGAACCCTCCGTCGGGATGCCGTTTCCACCCGCGATGTGCATTCGCCCGCGACGAGTGCGCCGCCTCGTTGCCCGAGCTCCGCCCTTCCCGCGAGCCGATCACGGCGCGCGAGGTGGCCTGCCACTTCGCCGAGGACATCGCCGCCGCGCCCGTCGACGCCTGAGCGCCCCTTGCGCCCGAGGCGCCGCGGGCGAAGACTGGCCGCGAGCCGGACGACCCCGGCTCCGACCACGAAGGGATCATCATGGCGACGCTCACCCCCTATCTCTCGTTCCGCGACGACGCCCGCGAGGCAATGACCTTCTACCAGAGCGTGCTCGGCGGTGCGCTCGACGTCATCGAGTTCGCGGCGTTCCCCGGCGCCATGCAGGATCCCGCCGACGAGCATCGCGTGATGCACGCCTATCTGGAGACCCCCGACGGGATGGTCCTGATGGGGGCGGACACTCCGACCGGCACGGAGTACCGGGCACCGCAGGGCGTCTCCGTGACGGTCAGCGCGGACGCCGAGCGCGCCCGCGGCATCTGGGAGGCCCTCGGCGAAGGAGGCACCGTGACGATGCCCTACGGCACTCCGCCCTGGGGCGGCGAGTTCGGGATGGTCACCGACCGCTTCGGCGTCGACTGGATGGTGATGGGGGACCCCCAGGCATGACCCCCGCCGCGGGGGGGGGGGGGGGGGGGGGGGGGGGGGGGGGGGGGGGGGGGGGG
>NZ_JBEBSA010000017.1:0-63576 GCF_040394595.1 Microbacterium sp. | reverse complement strand
CGGCGCCCAGGTGCGTGCAGTCCAGCAGCACGTAGTCCTTGTGGGGGCCGGCGCCACGGCCCTCCGCGACCTCCTGCACCATGCTGCGCGCGACGATGTCGCGGGGTGCGAGGTCCTTGATGGTGGGGGCGTAGCGCTCCATGAAACGCTCGCCCGAGGCGTTGCGGAGGATCGCGCCCTCACCGCGCGCGCCCTCGGTGAGGAGGATGCCGAGGCCGGCGAGGCCGGTCGGGTGGAACTGGAAGAACTCGAGGTCCTCGAGGGGGAGGCCCTTGCGCCAGACGATGCCGACGCCGTCGCCCGTGAGGGTGTGCGCGTTGGAGGTCGTCTTGAAGATCTTGCCGAAGCCGCCGGTCGCGAAGATCACGGCCTTGGCCTGGAAGACGTGCAGCTCGCCGGTCGAGAGGTCGTACGCGACGACGCCCGAGACCTGGGTCTTGCCGTCGGCGTCCTTCACCGTCACCAGGTCGAGCACGTAGAACTCGTTGAAGAAGTTGATGCCGAGCTTGACGCAGTTCTGGAACAGCGTCTGCAGGATCATGTGACCGGTGCGGTCGGCCGCGTAGCAGGCGCGACGCACCGGCGACTTGCCGTGCTCACGCGTGTGGCCGCCGAAGCGCCGCTGATCGATCTTGCCCTCGGGGGTGCGGTTGAACGGCAGGCCCATGTTCTCGAGGTCGATGACCGCGTCGATCGCCTCCTTGGCGAGGATCTCCGCGGCATCCTGGTCGACGAGATAGTCGCCGCCCTTGACCGTGTCGTAGGTGTGCCACTCCCAGTTGTCCTCCTCGACGTTCGCGAGGGCGGCGGCCATGCCGCCCTGCGCGGCGCCGGTGTGCGACCGGGTCGGATAGAGCTTCGAGATCACGGCCGTCTTCGCGCCGGGGCCGGCCTCGATGGCGGCACGCATGCCGGCGCCCCCGGCGCCGACGATCACGATGTCGAACTGGTGGTAGTGCACCCCGTCGCGGACGACGGAATCCTGGGTCTGCGTGGTCACTCGTATGCCTCTTCTTCGTTACTTCGCGGCCTGGCAGGTCTGCCACATGGCGCCGCTCTCGAGAACGCCGTTGCACGGGTCGAACGTGAACACCACGAGGGTGCCCAGCAGGATGAGCAGCGCCGCGGCGAGGCCGAGGGCCCACACCAGCACCTTGCGCACGCCGGGCCGGGTCACGTAGTCGTTCACGATGGTGCGCATGCCGTTCGCGCCGTGGATCAGCGCGAGCCACAGCATGAGCACGTCCCACCACTGCCAGAACGGCGTGGCGTACTTGCCGGCGACGAACGCGAAGTCGATCGCGTGGATGCCCTTGCCCACCATGAGGTTGATGAACAGATGGCCGAAGATCAGCACGATCAGCAGCACGCCGGAGAAGCGCATGAACAGCCAGCCGATCTTCTCCAGGTTGAAGCGGCGGGGCTTGCGCCCCTCGGTCGTGACGGTCGCAGCAGCGGACATCAGTGGCCACCTCCCGGTGCGAACGCGAGCGAGAGGTGCCGCGGCACGAAGCCGGCCATCAGGACGACCCACACGCCGATGACGATCCAGAACATCTGGCGCTGGTAGCGGGCGCCCTTCGACCAGAAGTCGATGAGGATGATCCGCAGCCCGTTCATCGCGTGGAAGATGATGCCCGCGACGAGCACGACCTCGCCGACCGCCATGATCGGGTTCTTGTAGGTCCCGATGACGGCGTCGTACGCCTCGGGGGAGACCCGGATGAGCGCGGTGTCGAGCACGTGCACCAAGAGGAAGAAGAAGATGGCGACTCCGGTGATGCGGTGAAGCACCCACGACCACATGCCCTCGCGACCCCGGTAGAGGGTTCCGCGCGGCGTCTTCGAGGTCGTCTCCGAAATCGACGGTGTCAAGCGAGTGCTTGCGGACACGGTCGTCCTCCCTGATCGATTGCGACGTCGGACCATGCCCCGAGGCATGCCCGATCACGTCCATCCTATTCCTGTCAGATCGCTGGGAGCGACGAAGGGCACCCTTAGCAGCGCGCTCCGAGGGGTGGCGGGCGGCGGACGGCTAGCCTGGGGCCATGAGCGAGCCCATCGAGGACTTCTACGCAGTCATCCCCGCCGGCGGCATCGGCAGCAGGCTGTGGCCGCTGTCGCGCGCCGACGCGCCGAAGTTCCTGCACGACCTGACCGGCTCCGGCAATTCGCTCCTGCGCGACACGTGGGACCGCCTCGTACCGCTCGCCGGTGCCGACCGGATCGCCGTCGTCACCGGCCGGGCGCACCGGGCCGCCGTCGAGGCCGAGCTCCCCGACATCCCCGACCGCAACGTCTTCCTCGAGTCCGAGCCGCGTGAGTCCGCCGCGGCGATCGGCCTCGCCGCGGCCATCCTGCACCGCCGCGACCCCGACGTGATCATCGGCTCGTTCAGCGCCGACCACGTGATCCACGGCTCGCGCGTGTTCGAGTTCGCCGTGCGCGACGCGGTCGAGGTGGCCCGCGAGGGGTACATCTGCACGATCGGCATCGCGCCCACCGAGCCGGCCGTCGGCTTCGGATACATCAAGAGGGGCGGCGAGCTCGTGGTCGACGGGGCGCGGGAGGCCGCGCTGGTCGAGAGGTTCGTCGAGAAGCCCGACCTCGCGACGGCGAAGCAGTACCTCGCCGAGCGGACCTACCTCTGGAACGCGGGCATGTTCATCGCGAAGGCGGGCGTGCTCCTCGACGAGCTGGCGCTGAACGAGCCCGAGCTGCACGCCGGGCTGATCGAGCTCGCCGAGGTCTGGGACGACCGCGACCGCCGCGGGCCCGCCGTCGACAGGATCTGGCCCCGTCTGAAGAAGATCGCGATCGACTACGCCGTCGCCGAGCCGGCCGCGGAGCGGGGGAGGCTCGCGGTCGTCCCCGGCCACTTCGAATGGGACGACGTGGGGGACTTCGCCTCGCTGACCAAGCTCATCACCCACGGGCGCAAGAACGACCTCGCCGTGCTGGGCCCGAAGGCGCGGGTGCTCTCCGACGCCGCGAGCGGCATCCTGGTGAGCCAGACCTCCCGCGTGATCAGCCTGGTGGGCGTGCAGGACATCGTCGTGGTCGACACGGAGGACGCGCTACTGGTCACGACGACCGAGCACGCGCAGCGCGTCAAGGGCGTCGTCGAGTCGCTCAAGCTCACCGGGCGCGGCGACGTGCTCTGACGCCGTGTTCGTGCACGCCCGCCAATCCGTCGCGACCCGCATCATCTCAGCTTTGTAACCTTTCGCCAGCGAACGGTCGCCGATGGTGCGGGATCGCCGTCACACTGTGTAACTTTGATCGATCCGCGATGGGCGCGGATCGATTTCGGGAGGCACGAGTGACCATCTCCACCACCAAGAAGCTCATCGGCGCGACCCTCGCCGCGGGCGTCATCATCGCACTGGCCGGCTGCGGCCAGGCCCCCACGAGCAAGCCCGGCGGCAGCGACAAGCCTGTCGACAGCAAGTTCAAGCCCTGCATCGTCTCCGACGACGGCGGCTGGAACGACCGCTCCTTCAACCAGTCCGCCAAGGAGGGCCTGGACAAGATCACGAAGGAGCTCGGCGTCAAGAGCCTCGAGCTGCAGTCCGACTCGGCCGACCAGTACGGCCCGAACCTGGAGCAGCTGGTCAGCTCGGGCTGCACCTACATCATCACCGTCGGCTTCAACCTCTCGGCGGACACCATCAAGTCGGCCAAGGCCAACCCGAAGATCAACTACGCGATCATCGACGACCTCGCCGACGGCGACCAGGACGGCAAGCCGGACGCGCCGAACATCAAGCCGCTGCTCTTCGACACCGTGCAGGCCGCCTACCTCGGCGGATACGCCGCGGCGTCGTGGTCGCACGAGGCCGGCGTCGACAAGGTCGGCACCTTCGGCGGACTGCAGATCCCGCCGGTGACGATCTTCATGGACGGCTTCGTCCAGGGCGTCGCCAAGTACAACGAGGACAAGGGCACCGACGTGAAGTCGGTGGGCTGGGACGTCGCCAAGCAGACCGGTTCGATGACCGGCGGCTTCGCGGCGAACGACACCGCCAAGCAGACCGCCCAGGCGATCCTCGACCAGGGCGTCGACGTGCTCCTCCCTGTCGGCGGCCCGATCTACCAGTCGGCCGGTGCCGCGATCAAGGCGCAGAACAAGGGCACCCTGCTCATGGGCGTCGACTCCGACCTGGCCGTCGCCGACACCTCGGTTGCGTCGATGACGCTGGTCTCGATCCAGAAGAACATCGGCGAGGCTGTGTCCTCCGCCGTGAAGGACGCCGCAGAGGGCAAGATCGACACCACGCCCTACGTCGGCACCCTGGAGAACGGCGGCGTCGGCCTCTCGAGCTTCCACGAATTCGAGTCGAAGCTCCCGAAGGGCCTCCTCGACGAGCTGAAGAAGCTGCAGGAGGACATCATCTCCGGCAAGATCAAGGTCACCTCGGTCTCCTCGCCGAAGGCCTGATGACCTCTCGGATGCGGCCGGGCGACTCGAACGCCCGGCCGCATCTGTCGTGGCGCACAACTCCTGGGTAGGGTGCACTCTATGAAGCTCGAACTCCGCGGAATCACCAAGCGGTTCGGCAGCCTGACAGCCAACGATCACATCGATCTCGTCGTACAGCCCGGGGAGATCCATGCGCTCCTCGGCGAGAACGGCGCCGGCAAGTCGACGCTGATGAACGTCCTGTACGGCCTCTACCAGGCCGATGAAGGCGAGATCCTGCTGGACGACGTCGTCCAGCACTTCGCCGGTCCCGGCGACGCGATGGCGGCGGGAATCGGGATGGTGCATCAGCACTTCATGCTGATCCCCGTGTTCACCGTCGCCGAGAACGTCATGCTGGGTCACGAGATGACCGTGCGCAGCGGTCCCGTCGACACCGGCATCCTGAACATCTCCGAGGCACGGCAGCACGTGCGCGACGTCGCCGCGCGTTTCGGCTTCGACATCGATCCCGACGCCGTCGTCGAGGATCTTCCGGTCGGCGTCCAGCAGCGCGTCGAGATCATCAAGGCCCTGGCCCGCAACGCGAAGGTGCTCGTGTTCGACGAGCCGACCGCCGTGCTGACGCCCCAGGAGACCGACGAGCTGATGGGCATCATGCGCCAGCTCCGCGACGAGGGCGCCGCGATCGTGTTCATCACGCACAAGCTGCGCGAGGTGCGCGAGGTCGCGGACCGCATCACGATCGTCCGCCTCGGGAAGATCGTCGGCGAGGCGTCGCCGACCGCGTCGAACGCGGAGCTCGCGTCGATGATGGTCGGACGCGCGGTCGAGCTGACGGTGCAGAAGGACCCGCCGAACATCCGGGAGGGCGGCCTCGAGGTGCGCGCCCTCAGCGTCGCCCTGCCATCGGGGCAACTCGCCGTCGACCGCGTGAGCTTCGACGTGCGCCCCGGTGAGGTGCTCGCGATCGCGGGCGTGCAGGGCAACGGCCAGACCGAGCTCGTGGAGGCGCTCATCGGGCTGCAGACCAAGGGCCTCACCGGCACCGCGAGCCTCAACGGCACCGAACTGCTCGGCCGATCGGTGCGCAGCGTGCTCGACGCCGGGGTCGGGTTCGTGCCGGAGGACCGCACGGTCGACGGGCTGGTCGGGGTGTTCAGCGTCGCGGAGAACCTGATGCTCGACCGGTCCTCGGCGCCCGAGTTCGTGACCGCGGGGACGATCAGCCGCTCCCGGCGCGACGCGTTCGCCCGCGACCGGATCACGGAGTACGACATCCGCACGCAGGGTCCGCAGACCCCGGCGGGCGCGCTCTCGGGCGGGAACCAGCAGAAGGTCGTGATCGCGCGCGAGCTGAGCCGCGACCTCACCCTGCTGGTCGCCTCGCAGCCGACGCGCGGTGTGGACGTGGGGTCGATCGAGTTCATCCACAAGCGGATCATCGAGACCCGCGACTCCGGGGTCCCGGTGATCGTGGTCTCCACGGAGCTGGACGAGGTCGCCGCCCTCGCCGACAAGATCGCGGTGATGTACCGCGGCAAGATCATGGACATCGTGCCGGCGACGACGCCGCGCGATGTCCTGGGCCTCCTGATGGCGGGGGAGAAGGACGCAGCATGACCGACGTGAAACCCCGTCCCGAGGCCGAGCAGCCGGAGCCGCCGCGCTCCGCGCTGTTCGTCCGCGAACTGCTCCGCGGCAGCGTCGTCACGACGGTGCTCGCGATCGTCGCCGCCTTCGTCATCGGCGGCGTCCTCATCGCGGTGACAGACCCGACGGTCCAGGAGACCGCCGGCTACTTCTTCGCGCAGCCGGGCGACATGCTCGGTGCGATCTGGCAGGCCGTCGCCAACGGCTACGGCGCCCTGTTCCAGGGGTCGGTCTTCAACTTCAACGCCGTCGACTTCGCGGGCTTCATCACCCCGCTGACGAACAGCATGAAGTTCGCGGCTCCGCTCATCATGGCGGGCCTCGGCGTCGGCCTCGCCTTCCGCGTCGGCCTCTTCAACATCGGCGGTCAGGGACAGATCCTCATCGCCGGCGTGTTCGTCGGCTTCCTGTCCTTCCAGTTCCCCTTCGACATGCCGATGTGGCTGCACATCCCGTTCACCCTCGTGATCGGCATGCTCGGCGGTGCGCTGTGGGCGGGCATCGCCGGTCTGCTCAAGGCCCGCACCGGCGCCCACGAGGTGATCCTCACGATCATGCTCAACTGGATCGCCCTCTACCTGGTGGGCTATCTGGTGCGCACCCCGGGGCTGCAGAAGCCCGGCTCGAACCAGTCGCAGTCGGTGCCGACGCCGGAGTCTGCGCAGTTCCCGCCGCTGTTCGGCTCGCAGTTCTCCGGCCTGACGATCGGCTTCCTCATCGCGATCATCCTCGCAGCCGCCGTGTGGTGGCTGATGGAGCGGTCGAGCCTGGGCTTCCGGATGCGCGCCGTCGGCGAGAACCCGAACGCCGCTCGCGCGGCGGGCATCGGCGTGGAGCGGATGTACCTCTACGCGATGGTGTTCGCGGGCGCGCTCGCGGGCGCCGCCGGCGTCAACCAGCTCAGCACGTCGACCGTCGACGGGTTCAACAACGGCTTCGACTCGGGCATCGGCTTCGACGCGATCACCGTGGCCCTGCTCGGGCGCAGCCGCGCCTGGGGCATCGTCGCGGCCGGGCTCCTCTTCGGCGCTCTGAAGGCCGGCTCGTTCGGCATGGCGGGGCAGGGGATCCCCAAGGAGATCGTGGTCGTCGTGCAGTCGATCATCGTGCTGTTCATCGCCGCGCCGCCGCTCGTGCGCACGATCTTCTTCCTCCCCAAGAGCGAGGCCGAGCGCGCCGCGAAGGCGAAGGCGAAGGCCGACAGGAAGGCCGCCCGCGCGGCCGCGAAGGAGGTGGCGGCATGACCGCGATCGCCGAGGCCGCCGAGGTGCGCACCGTTCAGCTGCCCATCGCCAAGCGCCTTCCCGTCTCGCTGAGCATCGCCACCGTGCTGCTCGGCGCGCTGTTCCTCATCGCTCCCCGGCACGGTGACGCGGTCTTCCGCCTGAACGACGGCACGACCGCGCTGAAGCTGCCCGATCAGACCGTCCCGGCCGACGTCGTCCTCACGGTCGTCACGATCCTGCTGGTGCTCCTCAGCGTCTGGTCCTGGGTCGCGGCCGCCCGACGCGTGCGCGCGGGCGGCTGGGTGCCCGTCCTGTTCGCGATCCTCGCCGTCTTCGCCTTCGTCACCTGGGC
Source organism: Microbacterium sp. (assembly GCF_040394595.1). Lineage (GTDB taxonomy): Bacteria > Actinomycetota > Actinomycetes > Actinomycetales > Microbacteriaceae > Microbacterium. The sequence goes on along the minus strand of NZ_JBEBSA010000017.1, from coordinate 55,922 downwards.
GGCGGCAGGGGCGAGCGGGCAGGTACCGGTCGTCAACATGCTCTACGGCGCGATCTCGCTGGCCGTTCCGCTCGCGTTCGGCGCCCTCGGCGGCGTCATCGGCGAGCGGGCCGGCGTGGTCAACGTCGCGATCGAGGGACAGCTGCTGCTCGGCGCCTTCCTCGGCGTCGTGTTCGGCACTCTCGCGAGCAACCCGTTCGTCGGCCTCATCGGCGCGATGATCGGCGGCATGCTGGTGGCCTTCGTGCTGGCGGCCTTCGCGATCAAGTACCTCGTCGAGCAGGTCATCGTCGGTGTCGTGCTGAACGTGCTGGTGGGCGGTCTGACCACGTTCCTGTTCACGATCCTCCTGGTGCCCAACTCGGACACGCTGAACAACACCCCGCAGTTCACGGCCATCAAGATCCCGCTGCTGAGCGAGATCCCGGTCATCGGCCCCGTGCTGTTCAACCAGAACTTCATCGTCTACCTGCTCTACATCGCCGTCCCCCTGGTGGCCTTCGGGCTCTACCGCACGCGCTGGGGCCTGCGACTGCGGGCGGTCGGCGAGTACCCGCGTGCGGCCGACACCGTCGGCATCAAGGTCAACCCGACGCGGTTCTGGAATGTCATGCTCGCCGGCGCGCTCGCGGGCATCGGCGGCGCGTACTTCACGCTCGTCTCGGTGCCGCACTTCAACCGCGAGATGACCAACGGCGCCGGGTTCATCGCCCTCGCCGCCGTCATCTTCGGTCGCTGGGATCCGGTGCGCGCGACGCTCGCGGCGTTGCTCTTCGGCTTCGCGACGAACTTGCAGAACACCTTCGCCGCCATCGGAACCCCCGTCCCGGGCGAGTTCCTGCTCATGCTGCCCTACGTCGTGACGCTGATCGCGGTCGTAGGGTTCGTCGGACAGATCCGCGCACCTGCGGCCGACGGCAAACCGTACATCAAGTCGTAGGAGGATGACGACGACATGACCGACATCGACTGGGACGAGCTCCGCCAGGTGGCGACCGATGCGATGCGGCGCGCATATGCGCCGTACTCCCGCTACAAGGTGGGGGCCGCGGCCCTCGTCGGAGACGGGCGCATCGTCGCCGGATGCAACGTCGAGAACGCCTCCTACGGCGTGGGGCTGTGCGCGGAGTGCGCCCTGGTCGGCGACTTGCACATGTCCGGCGGCGGCCAGCTGGTGGCCTTCGTATGCGTGAACGGTGAGGGGCAGACGATCATGCCCTGCGGCCGCTGCCGTCAGCTGCTGTTCGAGCACGCGATGCCGGGGATGCTCCTGGAGACCGTCTCGGGCATCCGCACGATCGACGAGGTGCTGCCCGACGCGTTCGGGCCGCGCGACCTGGAGGAGGTCCGATGACGGTGGAGCCGTTCGACGCGGTCGACGTGATCCGTGCGAAGCGCGACGGGGGCGTCGTCCCCGAGCCGGCGCTGCGCTGGATGGTCGACGCCTACACCCGCGGCTACGTGTCCGACGCGCAGATGGCGTCGTTCGCGATGGCGGTCTTCCAGCGCGGCATGGAGCGCGACGAGATCCGTGTGCTCACCGATGCGATGATCGCCTCGGGCGAACGCATGAGCTTCGCCGCGCTCGGCAAGAAGACGGTCGACAAGCACTCGACCGGCGGGGTGGGTGACAAGATCACCCTTCCGCTGGCGCCCCTCGTCGCCGTCTTCGGCGTCGCGGTGCCGCAGTTGTCCGGTCGCGGGCTCGGCCACACCGGAGGCACGCTCGACAAGCTCGAGTCGATCCCCGGATGGCGCGCGGCACTGTCCAACGAGGAGATGTTCGCCCAGATGCAGGGCGACGTCGGCGCCGTCATCTGCGCGGCGGGCTCGGGCCTCGCCCCCGCCGACAAGAAGCTCTACGCGCTCCGCGACGTCACCGGCACCGTCGAGGCCATCCCGCTGATCGCCTCGAGCATCATGTCGAAGAAGATCGCCGAGGGCACCGACGCCCTCGTGCTCGACGTGAAGTTCGGCTCGGGTGCGTTCATGCAGGACATCGACCGCGCACGCGAGCTGGCCCGCACGATGGTGGCGCTCGGCACCGATTCGGGGGTCGCCACCACCGCGCTGCTGACCGACATGAACGTGCCGCTCGGGCGCGCGATCGGGAACGCCAACGAGGTGCGCGAGTCCGTCGAGGTGCTCGCGGGCGGCGGGCCCGCCGACATCCGCGAGCTGACCGTCGCTCTCGCACGGGAGATGCTCGCGCTCTCCGGCCAGCCGGACGCCGACGTCGAGGCCGCGCTGGACGACGGACGGGCGATGGACCGCTGGAACGCGATGATCCGCGCCCAGGACGGGGATCCGGATGCTCCGCTCCCGGTCGCCCGGGAGACGCACGTCGTCACCGCGGCGGAGAGCGGTGTCGTGACGCGGATGGATGCGCTGCCCTTCGGCGTCGCGGCCTGGCGGCTCGGAGCGGGCCGCGCCCGCGCTGAGGACCCGGTGATCCACGCGGCGGGCATCGACCTGCATGTGAAGCCGGGGGAGCGCGTCGAGGCCGGTCAGCCGGTGTTCACGCTTTCCGCGGACGATCCGGCGCGGTTCGGCCGGGCTCTGGAGGCGCTCGAGGGCGCGTGGGAGCTCGGCATCGAGGCGCCGCAGACCGGCTCGCTGGTGCGCGAGCGCATCACGGCGTAGACGACGAGTCGCGGCGGGGCCGTGCGGTTCGGGAGAATGGACGCATGACGATCGAACAGTCCGGCGACCTCACCGTGCAGGGACTCTCCCTGCGCGCTCTGCCGAAGATCTCGCTCCACGACCACCTCGACGGCGGCGTGCGGCCGCAGACCATCATCGAGCTCGCCGATGCGCAGGGGCTCTCCGCCCCGGCGAAGGACGCGGAGTCGCTGCGACGCTGGTTCGCCAAGCAGAGCGATGCCGGCTCACTGGTCGAGTACCTGAAGACCTTCGCGTTGACGACGTCGGTGATGCAGTCGGCGGAGTCGCTGCAGCGGATCGCCCGCGAGTTCGTGGAGGATCTCGCCGCCGACGGCGTGATCTACGGCGAGGTGCGCTGGGCGCCCGAGCAGCACCTCCAGGGCGGCCTCAGCCTCGTGCAGGCCGTCGAGGCGGTCCAGCGCGGCATCGAGGAGGGCGAGGACGCCGTGGAGGGCACGGGGCGCAGCATCCGCGTCGGCCAGCTGCTCTCCGCGATGCGGCAGGCCGATCGGGGCCGCGAGATCGCGGAGCTCGCAGTCTCCTTCCGCGATCGCGGCGTGGTCGGGTTCGACATCGCCGGCCCGGAGGACGGCTACCCGGCATCCGGTTTCCGCGACGCCTTCGACTACCTCGCTGGCGAGTTCTTCCCGGTGACGGTGCACGCCGGAGAGGCCGCGGGGCTGTCGTCCATCCGTTCCGCGCTGATCGACGGCCGCGCGCTGCGGCTCGGGCACGGCGTGCGCATCGCCGAGGACCTGCAGATCGTCGACCGCGAGGGCGATGATGTGCAGGTGCAGTTCGGCGACCTCGCGCGGTGGGTGCGCGACAGGGAGATCCCGCTCGAGCTGTCCCCGTCGTCGAACCTGCAGACCGGCGCGTCCGCGCTGTGGGGCGACGAGCTCGCCGACCACCCCTTCGACCTGCTCTATCAGCTCGGCTTCGCGGTGACGGTGAACACCGACAACCGGACGATGAGCGAGACCTCGCTGACCCGCGAGCTCGCCCTGCTCGTCGACGCCTTCGGCTACGACCTGGAGGACCTCGAGGCGTTCCAGTTCAACGCCGCGTCGGCGGTCTTCCTGCCGGTCGAGGAGCGCGAGGAGCTCGTCGAGATCGTCGCCGACGGATTCGACGCCTGACGCCGGCCGATCCCCTCGTCCCGTTTCGCGGACGGTGTCTCGTTTCGCGGGTGGTTCGGGTGGTGGGGTCTGTGGTTCGTGACGGGGTCTGCGGTTCGGGCCGGGGCCGGGTGGGTGGGTGTCCCGTTTCGCGGATGGTGTCTCGTTTCGCGGGTGGTTCGGGTGGTGGGGTCTGTGGTTCGTGACAGGGTCTGCGGTTCGGGCCGGGGCCGGGGCCCTGCGCCTCAGCCGAACAGAGACACGATGCCGCGGATCAGCACCACCACGGCGCCCGCCCAGGCGCACAGCAGCATCGCCCGGCGCGCGACGTGCACGGGCACGCGGCGGGTGAGCCATGCGCCGAGGAGCATCCCGACGGCGGTGCAGGCCGCCAGCACCGCCACGGTCCACGGCGGGGACGAGGGCAGGCCGCGCAGAGCCACTGAGACCGCCCCGTAGCCGAGGAACACGACCTGAGCGCTCGCGGCGAAGCGGCGCTGCGGCCAGTCGTCCCCCAGCGCGTAGGCGGCGAGAGCGGGCCCGGAGAGCCCGCTCGACGCGTGCATGAAGCCCGCCAGGGCTCCCGAGCCGATCGCGCCTCCGCGGCCCCGTAGCTGCGCCGCGAGCTTCCCGAACCGCTGGGCGTTCAGCGCGATGAGCCCCATCGCCCCGATGAGCAGCAGCAGCGCCGGCTCGGGCAGCAGCTGCGACGTGAGGGCTCCGAGCGGCGCGGCGAGCAGCCCGGCGGCGAGCAGCCACCGGGTGCGCGGCCAGTCCACCTCCCGCCAGGCTCCGGGCACCGCGAACAGCGAGGCGATCACGGCGAGCAGCACCGCGATCGTCACGCCCTCGACCGGCCCGAAGGCGAGCACCACCGGGCCGATCAGGACGAGCACGAACGCGAGGCCCGTGACGCGCTGGATGATCGCGGCGACGACCGTCACCGCCGCGATCAGCGAGACGAGCAGACCGCTCAGGATCGCTCGTCGAGCAGCGCGCGCACCGCCGACTCGAGCTCTGCGACCGCGTCGCGGGCCGCGTCCGGGGTGTCGGCCCTGGCGTCGATGTAGACCTTGAGCTTGGGCTCCGTGCCGCTGGGACGCACGATCACGCGCGAGCCGTCGGCGAGACGGTACCTCAGCACGTCTCCGACCGGGGCGCCGGTTACACCGGCTGCCAGGTCCTCGGCGACCTCCACCGCGCGCGCTCCGAACGCCGCCGGGGGCGTGGCGCGCAGCGAGGACATCAGGGCGCCGATCACCGTGAGGTCGTCGACGCGGATCGAGACCTGCCCGCTCGCGAAGCGGCCGATGCGCTCGCCCAGCTCGTCGAGGAGGTCGGCGATGGTCGCGTCACGACCGCGGGCCTCGGCGGCGAGGCCGAGCATTGCGATCGCGGCCGAGATACCGTCCTTGTCGCGCACCGTGTCCGGGTTGACGAGGTAGCCCAGCGCCTCTTCGAATCCGAAGACCATGCCCGGCGCCCGAGAGATCCACTTGAAGCCGGTCAGGGTCTCATGGAAGCCGAGGCCGTATGACTCGGCGATCGCGCCGAGTCCGGGGGAGGAGACGAGCGAGCAGGCCAGCGACGCGCCCGCGGCGCCCTCGGCGGCCCGTGCGGCGCGCCAGCCGAGCAGCAGGCCCACCTCATTGCCCGTGAGACGGCGCCAGCCTCCTTCGGCCGCGGCGTCCGGGATCGCGACCGCGAGGCGGTCGGCGTCCGGATCGTTGGCGACGACGAACTCGGCGTCGGCGACCCGCGCGCGCTCGAAGGCGAGGTCCATCGCGCCCGGCTCCTCCGGGTTGGGGAAGGCGACGGTGCGGAAGGTCGGGTCAGGGTCGCGCTGCTCGTCGACGACCCGCGGCGCCGGGTAGCCGGCCTTCTTCACGACCCGGGAGAAGGTCTCCCACCCCACGCCGTGCATGGCGGTGTAGACCCACCGCATCTCCTGCACGCCCAGGGGCGCGGGGGCGACGGCGGCGGTCGCGGCGATGTAGGCGTCGACGATCTCCTCCGAGGCGATCTCGTACCCGTCCGAGCGGGGGAGCGCGCCGATGTCGCCCGCGTCGGCGATGCGCTGGATCTCGGCGGCGATCTCGGCGTCCGCCGGGGAGACGATCTGCGATCCGTGATCGTCGCCGCCGAGGTAGACCTTGTAGCCGTTGTCGTTCGGCGGATTGTGGCTCGCGGTGACCATCACGCCAGCATCCGCCTGCAGGTGGCGCACTGCGAAGGCGAGCACGGGCGTCGGCAGCAGCCGGGGCAGCAGCACGGCGCGGAGCCCGGCGCCGGCGAACAGTTCCGCCGAGTCGAGGGCGAAACGGCGGGAGTTGCGCCGTCCGTCGTAGCCGATCACGACCGTGGGCGTGCCGGAGGCGCGGGTGCGGAGGTACGCGGCGAAGCCGGCGGCGGCCTGGGAGACGAGCACCCGGTTCATCCGGTTGCTGCCGGCACCGAGGGCGCCGCGGAGACCGGCGGTGCCGAAGGCGAGGCGGGAGCCGAAGCGGTCGTCGAGGTCGGCGAGGGCCGCCGCGTCTCCGCCGGCCGCTCGGGTGATGATGCCGGCCAGCTCGTCGCGGGTCTCGGCGTCGGGGTCCTGTCGGAGCCAGGCGCGGGCCCGGGTCAGCATGTCGCTCACAGCGCCTCGATCACCTTCGCGAGCAGGGCGGAGATCACTGGCTCCGCGGCCTGTCCCGCCTCGATCACCTCGGCGTGGCTCAGCGGGGTCTGCTGGATGCCCGCGGCGAGGTTGGTGATGAGTGAGAACCCGAGGATCTCCATGCCCGCCTCACGCGCCGCGATGGCCTCCAGTGCGGTCGACATGCCCACGATGTCGCCGCCGATGCGCTTGGCCATCTGTACCTCGGCCGGCGTCTCGTAGTGCGGTCCGCGGAACTGCGTGTAGACGCCCTCGTCGAGCGTCGGGTCGATGCCCCGTGCCACGTCGCGTAGCCGCGAGGAATACAGGTCGGTGAGGTCGATGAAGGTCGCGCCCTCGAGGGGCGAGTCGGCGGTGAGGTTGATGTGGTCGCTGATGAGGACCGGCTGCCCGGGGCTCCACGTCTCGCGCACGCCGCCGGCGCCGTTCGTGAGCACCATGATCTTCGCTCCGGTGGCGGCGGCGGTGCGGACGGAGTGGACGACTCGGCGCACGCCGTGACCCTCGTAGTAGTGCGTCCTCGCACCGATCACGAGCACGTTCCTGCCCCCGGGGGTGCGGATGCTGCGCAGCGTGCCGACGTGCCCCTCGAGCGCGGGCCGGGAGAATCCGGTCACCTCGGTCGCGGGGATGGTCGCGACGGTCTCGCCGATCAGCTCTGCGGCCTTGCCCCAGCCCGAGCCGAGCGTGAGGGCGATGTCGTGATGGTCGACCCCGCTCAGTCGCGCGATGTCCGCCGCCGCCTCCGCGGCCACGTCGAGCGGCCGGGCGCTCGGATCGTCGAGGGGGTTGGTGAAGGTGTCTGACATGAGACCACTCTATGGCGGTGCGGCCCCGCTGTCTCGTGCGATGCGGGCACCCCCGCGGGTACGGAAGAATGGAGGCATGGCGCAGACCCCCTTCGCGAACAGGCAGAGCGTCGCCGTGCTCGGCGGCGGCCCCGGTGGCTATGAGGCGGCGCTCGCCGCCGCACAGCTCGGAGCCGAGGTGACCCTGGTCGAGAGGACGGGGGTGGGCGGCTCCGCCGTGCTCACCGACGTGGTCCCCTCGAAGAGCCTCATCGCGACGGCGGACGCCGCGGTCGCGATCTCCGAGGCCTCGGACCTCGGCGTCCAGTTCTACGCGAAGGGGGCGGCGGGCACCCCGCTGAAGCCGGAGATCGCGATCAACCTCGCCGCCGTGAACAAGCGGCTGATGGCCCTGGCCGGTCAGCAGTCCGAGGACATGCGCACCACGCTGCTCGACGCGGGGGTGAAGATCCTCTCCGGTCATGGCCGTATCGAGGGGTCCAACGCGATCGTCGTGTCGACCTCGCCCGGCGGCACCGACTTCGATCGCATCGAGGCGGACACCCTGGTGGTCGCCGTGGGCGCCGCGCCCCGTGAGCTGGACTCCGCGAAGCCGGACGGCAAGCGCATCCTCACCTGGACCCAGCTGTACGACATGAAGGCGCTCCCCGAGCACCTCATCGTGGTGGGGTCCGGCGTGACCGGAGCGGAGTTCGCCTCCGCGTACATGAACCTCGGTGCGAAGGTGACCCTGGTGTCCAGCCGCGACCAGGTGCTCCCGGGCGAGGACGAGGACGCCGCGCACGTGCTCGAGAAGGTCTTCAAGCGCGGCGGGATGCAGGTGCTGTCGAAGTCGCGCGCGGACAAGGTCGAGAAGACCAAGGACGGCGTGGTCGTCACGCTCTCGGACGGGCGCACCGTGGAGGGCAGCCACTGTCTCATGGCGGTGGGGTCGATCCCGAACACCGCCGGCATCGGTCTCGAGGAGGCGGGCGTCGAGCTCACCGAGTCGGGGCATATCCGGGTGAACCGCGTCGCGCGGACCTCCGTGTCGAACATCTACGCGGTCGGCGACTGCACGAACTTCTTCCCGCTGGCCTCTGTCGCGTCGATGCAGGGGCGCACAGCGGTGTTCCACGCCCTGGGCGACATCGTGATCCCGCTCGAGCAGCGCAAGATCACCGCGAACATCTTCACCGCGCCGGAGATCGCGACGGTCGGATACTCCGAGAAGGACGTGAAGGAGGGGGCCGCCGAGGGCATCGTCTACAAGCTGCCCCTCGCCGCCAATCCTCGCGCGAAGATGATGGGCATCCGCGACGGCTTCGTGAAGCTCATCGCGCGCAAGGGATCCGGGACGGTGATCGGCGGCGTGATCGTCGCGCCGAAGGCCTCCGAGCTCATCTACCCGATCGCGGTCGCCGTCGAGCGGCGCCTGTCGGTCGACCAGGTGTCCCGCGTGTTCGCCGCGTACCCGTCGCTGTCGTCGAGCATCACCGACGCCAGCCGCGCGATGCACCTCGTGAACATCTCCTGACCAAGTGGATCCGCTCCGCGCGATTGGCGGGAATCCTCCGATCGCTGTCGATCCTGCCACTGGCCGCCCCGAACGGCGGTCGGGTCTCATAGGGGGATGACGATGCGCGCCGCCCCGGGACTCGACGCGCCTCCGCAGTCCATCGGGGTGGCACAGGGCGTCGCCCTCTACGTGTGCGCGATCCTCGGGGCGGGAGTGCTCGTGCTCCCGGGGCAGGCCGCCTCCCTGGCCGGCCCCGCGTCGCTCGTGGCCTGGGGGTTCAGCGCCCTCCTCGGGGTGCCGCTCGCCTTTACCTTCGCGGCGCTGGCCTCCCGGTATCCGGACGCCGGCGGCGTGGCCACCTTCGCGGCGAAGGCTTTCGGCGCTCGCGCCGGCGGCATCGCGGGGTGGTGGTATTTCATCGCGGGCTCGGTGGGGCAGGTGATCGTCCCCCTGACCGCCGGATACTACGTCGCCGCCGCGCTGGGATGGGATCAGCGGGCGGCTCCCGCGGTGGCCGTCGTCGTGCTGGCGCTCGCCATCGCCGCGAACCTCGCGGGCGCGAGGGTCGGGGCGCGGATGCAGATCGGCCTCGCCATCGGCGTCGCGGTCCTCCTCCTCACCGTGATCGTCGTCGCCGTGCCGCAGATCGAGCTCGCGCGGTTCGCTCCGTTCGCGCCCCACGGCGTCTCCGGGATCGGTCGCGCCGTGATCGTGCTGTTCTTCGCGTTCGCGGGCTGGGAGGCGATCGCGCATCTGTCTGCGGAGTTCCGCGACGTCCGTCGCACCCTGCCCCGCGCGACCCTGCTGACCGTCCTGGTGGTCACCGTGCTCTCCCTCGGTGTCGCCGTCGCGGTGGTCGGCACCGGCGCGTACGGATCGACGGGCGACGATCGGATATCGCCGGGGCTCATCGTCGAGCGCGGGCTGGGTGTCTCGGCGGCCGGGGTGATGGCGGTCGCCGCGGTGATCATCTGCCTCGGCACGACCAATGCCTTCGCCGCGTCCGTCTCCCGGCTCGGCGCAGCGCTCGGGCGCGACGGTTGGGCGCCTGCGGCGCTCGCGCGCCGGTCGGGGCGGGGGACGCCGGTGATCTCGTTGCTGACCGTGGGCGGCATCGGCACAGGGGGCCTGCTCGCCGTGGCCGTGTTCGGCGGGGGGCGCCGACGACATCGTGTTCGTACCCTCGGTGCTCGTGCTGGCGACCTATCTGCTCGGTGTCGGGGCCGCGGTGCGGCTGTTCCGCGGACGTCTGCGGATGCTCGCGCTGCTGTCCGCGGCGCTGCTGCTCGTCACGGTCCCGTTCGCCGGATGGCACCTGCTGGTGCCCGCCGGGATCGCCGCGGGCGTCCTCCTCCTCGGAGGGGCGTCGCGCCGGATCCGCGGCGGGGAGGGCGTCAGGAGATCGTGAGCAGCTGGTGCCCGGCGGAGACCGTGGCGCCGGCGTCGGCGTTGATGTTGCCGACGACGCCGTCTTTGTGCGCCTGCAGCGGCTGCTCCATCTTCATGGCCTCGAGCACGACGACCAGGTCGCCCTTGACGACCTGCTGCCCCTCTTCGACGGCGATCTTGACGACCGTCGCCTGCATCGGCGACTTGACGGCGTCGCCGGATGCGCCGGAGTTGGCGGTGGTGGCGTGGCTGCGGCGCGACGGCGGGACGGCGGCCGGACGGCCGGCGGTGCCCGCGGCGACCGCCACGCGATCGGGAAGGCTGACCTCGAGCCGCTTGCCGCTCACCTCGACGACGACCGTGTGGCGGGACGCGGCGGCGGACGGGGCCTCGAGCTCGCCGTCCCACGCGGGGATGTCGTTCACGAACTCGGTCTCGATCCAGCGTGTGAAGACACGGAACACACCGTCCTCCGCGGTGAACGCGGGGTCGCGCACCACCTTGCGGTGGAACGGCAGCACGGTGGGCAGCCCGGCGACCTCGAACTCGTCGAGGGCCCGGCGTGCGCGCTCGAGCGCCTCGGCGCGGTCGCGGCCGGTGATGATGATCTTCGCGAGCAGCGAGTCGAACGCGCCGGAGACCTCATCACCGGCGGTGACGCCGGAGTCGAGGCGGGTGCCGGGGCCGCCGAACGTCTTGAAGACGTGGATCGGGCCGGGCTGGGGGAGGAATCCCCGTCCGGGGTCCTCGCCGTTGATGCGGAACTCGATCGAGTGCCCCTGCGGAGCCGGGTCGTCGTAGTCGATGGTCCCACCGGCGGCGATGCGGAACTGCTCGCGCACGAGGTCGATCCCGGTGACCTCTTCGGACACCGGGTGCTCGACCTGCAGGCGGGTGTTGACCTCGAGGAACGAGACCGTGCCGTCGGCGCCGATCAGGAACTCGCAGGTGCCGGCGCCCACGTAGCCGACCTCGCGGAGGATCGCCTTCGAGGCGTCGTAGAGCGCGCGGTTCTGCTCCTCGGTGAGGAACGGCGCCGGGGCCTCCTCGACGAGCTTCTGGTGCCGCCGCTGGAGCGAGCAGTCGCGGGTCGAGATGACGACCACGTTGCCCGCCGCGTCGGCGAGGCACTGGGTCTCCACATGGCGCGGCTTGTCGAGGTACTTCTCCACGAAGCACTCGCCACGTCCGAAGGCGGCGACCGCCTCCCGGGTGGCCGACTCGAACAGCTCGGCGACCTCGCCGAGCTCACGGGCGACCTTGAGGCCTCGTCCGCCGCCGCCGTAGGCGGCCTTGATCGCGATCGGCAGACCGTGCTCCTCGGCGAAGGCGATCACCTCGTCGGCGGAGTCGACGGGACCGGGGGTCCCCGGGGCGAGCGGCGCGCCGACCTTCTCCGCGACGTGGCGTGCGGTCACCTTGTCGCCGAGAGCCTCGATCGCCTCCGGGGAGGGACCGACCCAGATCATCCCCGCGCCGATGACGGCGCGGGCGAACTCGGCGTTCTCGGCGAGGAAGCCGTAGCCCGGGTGCACCGCGTCGGCGCCGGCCCGGCGAGCCACGGAGAGGATCTTGTCGATCTGCAGGTAGGTGTCCGCGCTGGTCGCCCCGCCGAGGGCGTAGGCCTCATCGGCGAGCCGGGCGTGGAGCGCGTCCCTGTCCTGGTCGGCGTAGACGGCGACGGAGGAGATCCCGGAGTCCCGGGCGGCGCGGATGATGCGTACGGCGATCTCGCCGCGGTTGGCGATGAGCACCTTGGCGATATCAGGCATGACTGCCAGCCTAGCGAGTGCGGGCTCGATCGCTTTGACGACTCTCCACAAGAAAAACAGTGGATCGTGTCGGAATGTCTCTCACGCCGCGGAGGTGCGGTTCCAGAGGTCCGTCCAGGTCACGCCCAGTTCTGCGGCGAGTCGCCGGAGGGTCGAGAGGGACATCCCGACCACGGTGGACGGATCGCCCTCCACCCGCGTGATGAACGGCCCGCCGAGGCTGTCCACGGTGAAGGCGCCGGCGACGAACAGCGGCTCTCCGGTCGCGACGTAGGCGTCGATCTCCTGATCGGTGACGTCGGCGGCGAAGGACACCGACGCCGCGGCGACCGCGGTCGCCTCGACCGGGGCGGCGCCGGGGCGCACCCGCCAGACGGCGTGCCCGGAGTGCAGCACGCCGGTGCGGCCGCGCATTCCGTGCCAGCGTCTGCGGGCCTCCTCGGGCGTATGCGGCTTGCCGTAGACGCGCCCGTCGAGGGCGAACATCGAGTCGCCACCGATGACGATGCCGTCGAAGTCCGGATCCTCTCCGGCGATCCGGCCCACCACGTCGGCGGCCTTCGCCCGGCCGAGGAGCAGGACGAGCTCCTCGGGGCGGAGGGGGCCGCCGCGCTCGGCGTCCGCGGCGACCGCGTCCTCGTCCACCGCGGGGGCCAGGGTCTCGGGTTCGATCCCTGCCTGTCGGAGGAGCATCAACCGGGCGGGGCTCGTCGAAGCCAGCAGAACGCGCATGGGCACAACGCTATCTGGGATCATCGGAGGATGACTTCCTCCGCGGGTGAACCGATCGAACTCGACATCACCGGCTTCGCGCACGGCGGCACGGCGATCGCGCGACATGACGGCCGGGTCGTGTTCGTCGCGGATGCGATCCCGGGCGAGCGGGTCCGCGCGATCGTGACGGATGCCTCGAAGTCGTCGTTCTGGCGGGCGGACGCCGTCGAGGTGGTGGAGGCGTCGCCGCACCGTCGACCGCACATCTGGCCCGAGGCCGACATCTCCCGCCCGCCGGAGGTCCGGGTGGGCGGTGCGGATCTGGGACACATCGCGCTCGCGCATCAGCGGGAGCTCACGCAGCGCGTGCTGCAGGAGGCGCTGGACAAGTTCGCCGGAGGCGGCCTCTCCGCTCCGGTCGTGGCGGGCGTCGACGACGGCGACGGCACCGGATGGCGCACACGGATGTCGCTGCACGTCGACGCCGACGGCCGGGTGGGGCCGTTCGCCGGGCGCAGCCATCGCGTGATCGACGTGGAGACGCTTCCGCTCGCCCGCCCCGTGCTCGCAGCGGCGGCGGCGGGGCTCCGGGGCGCCGAACCGGGACGGGTCTCGTTCGTGGAGCCCGCCGACGGGGAGGCCCGCGTGCTCCGTCACCCGGAGCGTCCCTCGAAGCAGCGTCGCGGGGCCCGGCCGCCCCGGCGCCCCCGCGCCGAGACGATCCTCGAACGCGTGGGGGATCGGGACTTCCGTCTCGACGCGGACGGCTTCTGGCAGGTGCACCCGCAGGCGGCGACCACGCTCGACGCCGCGGTGCGGAGCCTGCTCGACGGCCGGATCGACCCCGAGTCCACCCACTTCGACCTCTACGGCGGAGTGGGGCTCTTCTCCTCGACGCTCGCGACCCTCGGCGCGGAGGACATCGTGACGGTCGAGTCGGATGCGCGGGCGACCGCGCATGCGCGCGAGAACCTCGCCCCGCTCGACGTCACCGCCGTCACCGCACGGGTCGACCGATTCCTCTCCTCCCGGCCGAGCGGTGCGGGGACGGGCGCCGTGGTGCTCGACCCGCCGCGCGCCGGCGCGGGCCGTGAGGTGGTCGAGGGCATCCACGCGCTCGAGCCCGAGGCCGTGGTGTACGTCGCCTGCGACCCGGTCGCGCTCGCCCGCGATCTCGGGACCTTCCGCCGGCTCGGGTGGGAGGCCGCGGAGCTGCGCGCGTTCGACCTGTTCCCGCACTCCCATCACTTCGAGACCGTGGCCCTGCTCCTCCCGCCCGGCCGCGGGCGCTGAGTAGGCTGACCTCATGAGCACGGTCGCCTTCATCGACGATCACGAGTCCGTCCGCCTCGGCCTGGAGGCCGCCTGCCTGCGCGACGGCCAGCAGGTCGTGTTCTCCGGCGGCACCGTGAAGGACTATCTGCGCTGGCGCTCCGACGCGGGCGCGAGCCCGGTCGACGTCGTGGTGCTCGATCTGACGCTCGGCGACGGGACGACGGTGACCGAGAACGTCGCCACCCTCGTCGCCGACGGCGCGAGCGTGGTGATCCACAGCGTGGCCGATCGTCCCGCCGCGGTGCGGGAGGCCCTGGTCGCCGGCGCGGCGGGCGTCGTGAGCAAGTCCTCGGCCCTCGACGACGTGCTCGACGCGATCGCGACCGTCGCCCGGGGCGAGGCGCTCAACAACGTGGAGTGGGCCAGCGCGGTCGACGGCGACCGCGAGTTCGCCGATGCGCAGCTCTCCTCTCGCGAGAGGGAGGTGCTGCGCCTCTACGCGGCGGGCCTGCCGCTGAAGGTCGTGGCGGAGCGGCTGGGCGTCGCGTACTCCACGGCGAAGGAGAACATCACCCGCATCCGCGTGAAGTACGTCGAGGTCGGGCGACCGGCGCCGACCAAGGTGGATCTGCTGCGGCGGGCGATGGAGGACGGCATCGTGGCGCCGGACGGGACGCCGAGTGGCGGTTGACGCGCACGACATCCGGGAGGCGTGGCGCCGCGTCCCCTCACCGGGTGCCGTGGACGTGGGATACGAGCGCTTCACGGGGCGCCGGATGGAGCGCATCCTCGCCATCGTGATCGCGATCGGGGCCGCCGCGCTGGGGCTGCAAGCGCTCCTCAACGCCCTGAGCAGGATGCAGCGCGTGGACGCCCCGCACATCGCGATGCTCGTGATCGTGTTCCTCCCGCTGGTGATGATGCTGGTCGCCTGCGTCACGGGCGCTTTCGTGCGGGTCGCCTGCGGCGCCTTCGCGGTCTGCTACGCGATCGCGCTGCTGCTCTGGCCTGTCGTCGTGATCCCGAGCGCGCACGTCGCGGCGCAGCAGCCCTGGGTCTTCTACCTCGTCAACGTCGGCGTCGTCGCCGCCGTGTTCGCCTTCCCCGTGCCGCTGCAGTTCGCCTGGGCCGCGGGACTCCCGCTCGCCTACGGGTACGTCCGGCTCGTGCAGGGCGGCTTCTCGCAGGAGTTCTGGATCACCACCGCGTTCGACGTCTCCTTCACATTGATCCTCGGGATGGTGCTGGTCTCACTGGCGTGGATGTTCCGCTCGGTCGCCGCGGGCGTCGACGAGGCCCGCGACAGGACGGTCGCCAAGTACGCGGAGGCGGCCGCCGCCTCCGCGACGGAGGAGGAGCGCGTGGCCCTCGCCGCGCTCATGCACGACAGCGTGCTGGCCGCGCTCATCGCCGCGGCCCGCGCCGACAGCGAGAGGGAGCGGGACCTCGCGGTGGTGATGGCCCGCGAGGCGCTCACACGACTGGCGAACACGGAGATGTCGGTCGCGCAGGAGGGCAGCGACGAGCCGGTCGAGATCGCCCTCGTCATCGCCGAGCTCCGCCGCACGCTCTCCGAGCAGGGCGCGGACGCCGTGGTCGAAGAGCGCGGCGAGGGGCTCCCGGTGCCGGGGAAGGTCGCGAGGGCGATCGTGCTGGCGGCTCGTCAGGCGATTGGCAACGCGATGTCCCACGCCGCCGGACGCGGCCTGCACGTCGTCGTGGACGCCGCGCCCGGTGATCGCCTCGAGATCATCGTGTCGGACACCGGGCCGGGCTTCGACCCGGCGGCGATCGCCGAGGACCGTCTCGGCATCCGCGCCTCGATCATCGCGCGGATGGCCGCCATCGCCGGCTCGGCGGAGATCGACACGGGCGCGGACGGCACCGTCGTCCGGCTGCGCTGGGAGGACGAATGAAGCTCACGGTGCGCAGCATGGCGACCGCCCTCGCGCTGGGCTTCGCGGTGTACTTCGCCGCCCGCGCGATCTGGTGGACGGTGCAGCCCTCCGCCCCGCTGCTGCTCGTCGCGGCGATCGCGCTGTATCTCTCCGCGATGCTCACCGCCGTCCTCGCCGGCACCGCGCAGAGCGTCAGGATGCCCCTGTGGTGCGGCGTGCTGGTGACCGTCATCGCGGTCGCGGTGCCCGCGCTGGCGAGCGGGGCCCTCGACGCGGACGACCTGTACGCGCCGTTCGCGACCTGGTACGTGGGCGCCGTCGGACTGCTCGCGGTGGTGTGCATCGTACGCCGCCGCTATCTCGTCGGGTGGCTGATCCTCGTGCTGCTGACGGCTGAGACCTGCGTGTTCATGGGGGTCGGCAGCGGGTTCGAGCTCGGGCTCGTCGGCTCGATCACCTGGGTCGTGGTCGCGCAGCTGCTGGTTCTGTTCTGGGATCGCGCGGTGCACGACACGGAGCGGCTCGTCGACATCCAGCAGGCCGTCACCGCCTGGCATGCGACCCAGCAGGTCCGGCAGCGCGAGCGCCGGATGCGGGTGCAGTTGGCGCTCGCGGTCGCCGGGCCTCTGCTGAGTCGCACCGTGGCGGCGCACGGCGAGCTCGACGACGAGGAACGCACGCAGGCGACGCTGGCCGAGGGGCGGCTCCGGGACGAGTTGCGCGGCGAGAGCCTGCTCAACGACGCGGTGCGCGAGGCGATCACCGACGCCCGGCGTCGCGGGATCGCCGTGACCGTCTTCGACGAGGGCGGGCTCGACGGCATCGATGACGCCCGCACGGGAAGGATCCGCGACGAGCTCGCCGAGGTGATCTCCGGAGCCCGGTCCGACCGGGTCATCATCCGGGCCCGGCGCGACGACCGGATCGCGGTGACCGTCGTGGGGCGGGCCGGATCGGGGCGCACCCGCGATGAGGACGACGTCGATCTCTGGCACGAGATCCCGCGCGAGGACCCTTGAGCCACTCCGACGGCGGACCGGGGTAGGACTGAGAGAGGCGAGGGGCGGCGAAGCCGCCCGCCCCTCGCCGCGCGGACGAGTTACCCGAAAACTGTCCGCATGGGGGACGATCTCATGCCTGCCTACCCTGGGACAGAAAGGACCGTCGAACGCGAAGCGTTGGTACAAGTCTCGCGGGCTGCAAGAGATCTGTCTGTAGGTATTTCGGGGGACAAGGATCCGGGCCGGCGATCAGCCCGAGAAGCGTCCCCAGGGGATGTCGCGGCGCAGCGGAGCGCGCAGGGGCCGCTGTGTGCGTGTCCACGCCGACACGCGCTCTTCCCGCACCACCGCGCCGGCCGCCTCCCGGGCGTAGGCGTCCGTGACCACGGCGATGAGCGCGGCGAGCTCCTCCTCGGTGGGCGCTCCGCGGACCACGTCGAGGAGGGGCTGCTCCGGCTGCTGCTCCCCGGTCACAGCGGGATGTTCCCGTGCTTCTTGGGCGGCAGCTCGGAGCGCTTGCCGCGGAGGGCGCGGAGCGCCTTCGCGATCGACACGCGGGTGTTCGCGGGCTCGATGATGCCGTCGATCTCACCGCGCTCGGCGGCGAGGAAGGGCGATGTCACGCTGTAGGTGTACTCGTTGGCGAGGCGGGTGCGCACGGCAGCGACGTCCTCGCCGGCCTCCTCGGCGCGCTTGATCTCGCCGCGGTAGAGGATGTTCACCGCGCCCTGCCCGCCCATCACGGCGATCTCCGCGGTGGGCCAGGCGAGGTTCACATCGGCGCCGAGCTGCTTCGAGCCCATCACGATGTAGGCGCCGCCGTAGGCCTTGCGCAGGATCACCGTGACGAGCGGCACGGTGGCCTCCGCATAGGCGTAGATGAGCTTCGCGCCGCGGCGGATGACGCCGGTCCACTCCTGATCGGTGCCGGGGAGGTAGCCGGGCACGTCGACGAGGGTGACGATCGGGATGGAGAAGGAGTCGCAGAAGCGCACGAAGCGGCTCGCCTTCTCGCCGGCCTCGATGTTCAGCGTGCCCGCCATCTGGGAGGGCTGGTTGGCGATGATGCCGACCGAGCGCCCTTCGACGCGTCCGAAGCCGATCACGATGTTCGGTGCGAACAGCGGCTGCACTTCGAGGAAGTCGCCGTCGTCGACGACGTGCTCGATGACGGTGTGGATGTCGTAGGGCTGGTTGGGGGAGTCCGGGATGATCGTGTTCAGCACGCGATCGGAGTCGGTCGTTTCGAACTCGAAGGAGGACTCGTAGCCGGGGATCTCGGCCATGTTGTTGTCGGGCAGGAAGCCGAGCAGGGTGCGCGCGTAGTCGATCGCGTCGTCCTCGTCCGCGGCCAGGTAGTGCGCGACGCCGGAGCGCGTGTTGTGCGTGTACGCGCCGCCGAGCTCCTCCATGCCCACGTCCTCGCCGGTGACGGTCTTGATGACGTCGGGGCCGGTGACGAACATCTGGCTGGTCTTGTCGACCATGATGACGAAGTCGGTGAGCGCCGGTCCGTACACGGCACCGCCCGCGGCCGGGCCCATGATGATCGAGATCTGGGGGATCACGCCGGAGGAGCGGGTGTTCAGGCGGAAGATCTCGCCGTACTTGCTGAGCGCGAGCACGCCCTCCTGGATACGGGCGCCGCCGGAGTCGAGGATGCCGATGACGGGCATCCCGCTGGTGAGCGCGAACTCCATGATCTTGATGATCTTGTCGCCGGAGACCTCTCCGAGCGAGCCGCCGAACGTGGTGAAGTCCTGCGAGTACACGGCGACGGTGCGGCCGTGGATCGTGCCGATGCCCGTGACGACGGAGTCGCCGTAGGGGCGGTTGCGGTCCATGCCGAAGGCGGTCGTGCGATGCCGCACGTACTCGTCGAACTCGACGAAGCTGCCCGGATCGACGAGCAGCTCGATGCGCTCGCGGGCGGTCATCTTGCCCTTGGCGTGCTGCTTCTCCTGGGCGTTCTTCTCGGCGTCGACGACGGCCTCGGTGTAGCGGGCCCGGAGGTCCGCGATCTTGGCAGCTGTCGTCGAGAGGTCAGGCGTGTCCGTCACGGATTCCACCCTAGCGCCGGGGTGCGCTCGGCCGTTGGATGCTCGCCACAACGGCTGGCGGGATCCTTTGGCCGGTTCGCTCAGTGCCGGGGCATCCAGCGGCCGCCGTTCTCCCAGAACGTGCCGATGTCCTCGAGCGGCCGCCCCTTGGTCTCCGGGGCCAGCCAGGACACGAAGCCGAAGGCGAGCACGGCGACGACGCCGAAGATCGCAAACGTGCCCGCACCTCCCGCGGCCTTGAGCAGCACGGGGAAGAACGCTCCCACGATGACGTTGGCGACGAGGTCGGAGGTGAGCATGACGCTCGCGCCGAGGGAGCGGAGGTGCGCGGGCATCGCCTCTCCGGCGTAGACCCAGACGAGGGAGCCGAAGCCGAACGTGAAGCCCGCGGTGAACAGCATCAGTCCGATGAAGCCGAGCACCGTCAGCGCGCCGGTGAACTTCCCGCCGCCGGCGGCGAACACCCCGACGAGCAGTGCGTTGGCCGCGATCATCGTGCCGATGCCGATGAGCAGCACGGGACGCCGGCCCATCCGGTCGATGACGGCGAGGGCGATGAACACCGCGACGAGGCCGGCCGCCTGCACGAGTGCGGAGAGGCCGAGCTGGGTGACGTCGTCGGCGTAGCCCATCGCCTTGAAGATGCTGGGGCTGTAGTAGACGATCGCGTTGATGCCGGTGATCTGCACGAAGAAGCCGAGGCCGATCACGAAGACCGTCGCCCGGAGGTACGGCTTGCGCAGGAGGTCCAGCCAGCCGGACGTGTGCGCGGTCGCGAAGCCTGCGGTGATCGTCTCGATCTCGGCGTCGACGTCGACGCCGTCGCCTTCGATGCGGGAGAGCGCGGAGCGCGCCTCCGCGGTGCGTCCCTTCATGACGTACCAGCGGGCGGTGTCGGGGAGCCTCAGGAGCAGAAGGGTGATGACGATGCCGGGGATCGCGGCGAGCCCCAGCATCCAGCGCCAGCTGTGGGTGGGGGCCAGGCCCATCGCGATGAGGTAGCCGAGCACGATCCCGGTGACGGTGGCCACCTGGTAGAGCACCAGGAACGCCCCCCGGGAGCGCGCCGGAGCGGACTCGGCGACGAACACCGGGACGACGACGACCGAGACGCCGATCGTCAGCCCCAGGAGGAACCTCGCGACGATGAGGAACTCCAGGCCGGGGGCGACGCCGCTGAGGAGCGAGAAGATCGTGAAGGTCGCCGCGACGGCGACCATGGTGGGCTTCCGGCCGATGCGATTGGCGAGCGCGCCACCGAAGAGGGCGCCGAGGATCTCGCCGACCACCACCGTCGTCGTCACGAGCCCCTGGCCCGCGGCGTCCAGGTGGAAGTCATCGGTCAGATAGATCAGCGCGCCGCCGATGTTCGACGAGTCGTAGCCGTAGATGATCCCGACCGTCGCCGCGGCGATGCCCACGAGCAGGGCGAGCCTCGTGAGCTTCGGATTCTCGGTGAGGGCGTGCATCTCAGTGCCTTCCGTCCATGGCGCCCGGCGCGGGAGCGTATCCGACCGTACACCCGGCCGCGTTCATGCCACGAACCGCCAGACGTACTCGAGTCCGTCGTGCTGACGGAACCAGGCCAGGGTCACGACGACGTCTTCGACGCCGCCGTCGCACAGGCACAGCTCCACGTGCTCCGCCGGCAGCACCCGGCCCCAGAGCTCGGTCGAGACGCCCTTCCCCGGGATGTCGCTGACCGCTCGCACGAAATCGACCGGCTCGTCTCCTGCGTTGACGATCCGAGGGTGCGTGCGATCGTTCCGGTCGACGCGCCACGGAACCCGGTATGCGGCGGGGAGCCAGACGTCGGACGGGAAGTGCGGGGCCATGGGGCCACCGTAGGAACCGGCACGGACGATCCGGGGCCGATCTCGCCCGCCGATCACGGGCTTGGGGAGATCAACGGATCATTCGTCGGCGGGGGACGGGGAGTCGGGCAACTCGGCGCGCCGACGCAGCGCCGAACCGGCGCGCCGTCCGGCGAGCGACGCTCCGCGCACGGCGGTTCCCGCGGCGCCCGCCACGGCGTTGCCGACCCGCTGGGCTCCGCGGAGCATCCGGGCCTCGAGCCGCTGCGAGCCCGGCACCGGCTCGAGCTCGGCGGGCAGGACGGCCGGCGCCGCGCCGAAGGCCTTCCGCGAGGTCGTCAGCACGCGACGTCCGAGCAGGTGGTTGCCGGCGCCGCCCACCGCGGCCCCGATGCCGAAGGGGAGCGCCTTGCCCAGGAACGAGGCGCCGCCCCGTCCGGCGAACTGCCGGATGAACATGCTCTTCAGCCGGTCCACGAGCGGACCCATGGCCGCACGGGGGAGGGACTTCGTCACCATCTCGCCCCAGTAGGTCGAACGCGATGCGCCCCGTCCGGCGGCCTGGCCGGCGAGCTGGGCGACGAGGTCGACGCCCTCCTTGCCGAGCATCAGCGTCATCACGAGAGCGCGGGCCCTGTCCGGGTTCTCCACCGGGATCCCGTGCACCTCCGCGACGGACTGCGCGAAGAGAGCGGTCGACTCGATGAAGCCGACCGTCTCGATGCCGGAGAGCGCGAGGGTCATCCCCGTCCCGATGCCCGGCACGACGGCGGTGGCGCCGACGGCCGCACCGCCTGCCGTGACGGCCGCGAGGTAGCGCATCTCAAGCATGCGCACGATCTCGGCGGGCGTGGCGCGCGGGTTGCGGAGACGGATGCTGCGGATGTGCGCGACCACGAGAGGACGCTGCACCGCGAGCACGCGGTCGAGTCCGCGCACCATGAGCGGGTGCTCCGACGAGCCCGTCGGCGGCACCGGGGAGTCCCACGGCGCGTCCTCCGGGAGGGAGTGGATCCTGTGCACCTTCTCGCGCATGAGGCGATCCTAGGGAGACGCCGCCGCGAGAATGCCGAGAGCCCGGCCGCGTGCGCGGGCCCGGGCTCTCGGAAGGTCTGGTCAGACGAAGAGGTTCGCGCGCTCCAGGTCCTCGGCGAAGTCGATCTCGACCGCGTAGAGGTCGGAGACGTCCATCGGCTCGAGCAGCAGGCCGTCCTCGGCGATCGCCAGCTCGAGGCCGCGCTCGAAGTAGTCCTGGTCCTCGACGCGCTGCAGCTGGCGCATGAACGCCTTCTTCTGCGAGGAGGAGATGTAGTTGATGCCGACGGCCTCGCCGAGACCGCCCTTGACCACCTTGGAGAGCTCCTTGATGTAGCCCTCGGCGGTGACCGTGTACTTCACCTCTTCATCGCTCACCTTGGAGGTGTTGACGGTGACGAACGACTGGTCGCGCTCGATGAACTCGATCGCGCGGCCGAGGATGCGCGGGTCGAACACGACGTCGCCGTTCATCCACAGCACGCCGCCGCGGCCGGTGGCGCCCAGGGCGCGCAGGAGGCTCTTCGAGGTGTTGGTCACGTCGTAGCGCTCGTTGTGCACGTAGTTCGCGCGGGGGAAGGCCTCGACGATCGTCTCGGCGCGGTAGCCGACCACGGTCGTGATGCGGGCGTCGTCGCCGAACACGGCGCGGATGTTGTCGTGCTGCTGGCCCATGATGGTGCGGCCGTCGCTCAGCTCGGTGAGAGGCTTGGGGAGGGCCCGGCCCAACCGCGAGCCCATGCCGGCCGCGAGGATGACGGTCTGAAGAGTCACGAAAGCTCCTAAGAATGTGTGTTCACTGTCGATTCATCGACGGGACACTTCTTCGTGCCGGGATCATGGTAGCGAAGGCGTCTGGGAGTCTGCAGGCGAGAGCTCGGCCGTTGTCGTTTCGTGATGCAGTACACACCGAACGTTCAGGAAGTGGTGACTTCCGGGGTGGGATCGCGACACACCCCGGGAACCTCACAGTGGCATTGATACCGTAGCGGGTGTGACTGCTCCTCCCGATTCCGCCGACCGCTCCGAAACCGACGCGACTCCGGAGGACGCGGCCCGGGCCGAGCCGAGGCCGGCGGCGCGCAAGGCGCCGGCGAGGCGACCGGCGTCCACCGCGAAGAGCGCAGCGGCGTCGGCGGAGAAGCCCGCCGCCGCGAAGCCGAGGGCGACGGCGAAGAGCACGACGGCGAAGAGCTCTGCCGCCAAGGGCGCACCGGCGAAGAGCGCCGCGGCGAAGAAGGCGGCGACGACGACTGGCGCAGCGGCCAAGAGCGCTGCGGCGAAGACGGCCCCCGAGGAGGACGTTTCCGCGGTGTCCGCGAAGGCCGGGGAAGCGAAGTCCTCCGCAGCAGCGAAGACGACCGCGGCGAAGACGGCCTCCGCCCGGACGGGCGCCGCGAAGACCGCGGCGGCCAGGACCGCGGCGGCGAAGTCTGCGGCGGCGGCATCCGCCGAGGCGAAGACGGCGGCGGGACGGGCGGCGTCCGCCTCGGCGTCGGCCCGCACCTCCGCCGCGAAGACGGCGGCGGCACGAACCGCCGCGGCCAAGGCGGAGACGACGACGAAGGCCTCGCAGGCCGCGTCCCGCCGCACCGCCGCCGCGAAGGCGGCGGCCGCGGAGGCCGCGCAGAAGCGCGCCTCCGAAGAGGCGCCGTCCGAGGCGGCGGAGGCTCCGGCGAAGAAGGCGGCGCCGCGGAAGACGACCCCCCGGAAGCCGGTCGCGAGGAAGACGGCGGCCGCCGGCACCGCGTCGGCGCGCACCGCCCGCCCGAAGGCCGGGGCCGCGAAGGCGTCCGACGTCGAGGCCGGTTCTGACGCTCCGGAAGAGACCGCGATTCCGGGTGATGCGCCCGAGGTCGCCGTGCCCCAGAATACGAGCAGGGAATCCGCGGCTGCGGAGTCCGCTGCGCCGTCCCCCCTCGAGGCGGAGGCGTCCGCCGGGGAGGAGGCGATCGTGGAGGAAGGGACCTCGGAGGTCCAGGCGCAGGACGACGCGCGTGCGGACGAATCCGCCCCGGAAGCGCCGGTGCAGGACATCGCGGAGGAGCAGCCGGAGCCCGGCGACGTCGCGGCGGCGGGCGAGGAGCCGGTCGCATCGGAGACTCCTGCGGCGTCGGCTGACGCGGCGATCGTCATCAGCGGACTGGTCAAGCACTTCGGCGATCTGGCCGCGGTCGACGGCATCGACCTGGTGGTCCCGTCCGGGATCTTCTACGGGATCGTCGGTCCCAACGGCGCCGGCAAGACCACCACGCTCTCGATGGTCGCCGGCCTGCTGCGCCCCGATGCGGGCAGCATCGTGATCGGCGGCGTCGATCAGCGTGCCGACCCCCTCGGCGCGAAGCGGATGATGGGCGTACTGCCCGATCGGCTGCGCACGTTCGACCGGCTGACCGGGCGTCAGCTCCTCTACTACTACGGGCTGCTCCGCGGCCTCGACTCCGCGGTGATCGAGAAGCGCACCGCCGATCTGGCGCGCGCCTTCGACCTCACCGATGCGCTCAGCCGGGTCGTCTCCGACTACTCGGCCGGCATGACGAAGAAGGTCATGCTCGCCGGGGCGATGATCCACTCGCCCCGCGTGCTCGTGCTCGACGAGCCCTTCGAATCGGTCGATCCGGTGTCCTCCGGCGTGATCCTCGACATCCTCCGCAGCTACGTCGCCCACGGCGGCACCGTGGTGCTGTCCAGCCACGGCATGGACCTCGTGGAACGAGTGTGCACCCGGGTCGCGATCATCGTCGGGGGAGAGGTCCTGGCCGAGGGCACGGTCGACGACGTCCGCGCCGGGCAGTCCCTGGAAGCGCGTTTCGTCGAGCTCTCCGGCTCCGGCGGCGAGGTGGAGGGGCTCGAGTGGTTGCACACGTTCTCCGACTGAGGCTCGCGCTGCTCGTCGGCGCCCTCCGGGGCGCGCGGCCGCTGCGGGTGATCCTCGGCCTGCTCGCGGCGGTCGTCGTCACCGGCGCCGCGTGCGCTGCGGTGCTGAGCCTGTCCGACGCCCCGCTCGAGACCGCCCGCTCGGTCATCGTCCTCGGCGGCGCGGCCGTGTTCCTGGCGTTCCTCGTCGGTCCGATGCTGGTCGGCACCGTCGACCAGCTCGACCCGCGGCGCTTCGCCGTGTTCGGCGTGGACGAGAAGAGGATGCCGTGGGTGCTCGCGCTCGCCGCGGTGCTCAGCGTGCCCAGCGCCGCCCTGATCGCGGTCGGCACGTGCGTCGCGATCGTCGCGATCGGGTTCGGCACCCCCTGGCCGCTCGCGGTGCTCGCGACCCTCGTCGGCGTCGCGGTGACGATCGTCGCCTCCCGCATCGGGATGGCGGTCAGCACGATGCTGCTGCCGGAGCGCCGTTCCCGCGAGCTGACCGCGCTCTTCGCGCTCGCGGTCATCGTGGTCGCCTTCCCCGTGGCGGTGTACTTCGCCTCGCTGAACTGGGAGGGCGCCGTCCCCTCCGCCGTGGCCACCGCGGCCGCGATCATCGGCTCGAGTCCGTTCG
Source organism: Microbacterium sp. (assembly GCF_040394595.1). Classification (GTDB taxonomy): domain Bacteria; phylum Actinomycetota; class Actinomycetes; order Actinomycetales; family Microbacteriaceae; genus Microbacterium. Next base: position 30,723 of record NZ_JBEBSA010000017.1, on the reverse strand, counting down.
GCGCCGCGCAGGGCCTGGTGTTCGCCATGGCGCAGGGCGATGCCGCCGGCGCCTGGCTGAGCGGCGTCGTGGGCGGCCTCACCGCGATCGGGGCCGCGTTCCTGTGGCGTGCGCTCGTGCGCCGGCTGCTCACCACCACCGAGCGGCCCGTCGCCTCCCGCGAGAGGGCGGGTCTCGGGTGGTTCGCGGTGCTGCCGTCGAGCGCCTTCGGCGCGGTGGCGTCGCGGAGCCTGGTGTACTGGCTGCGCGATCGGCGTTACATCGTCAACGTCATCGTCGTGCCGATCGCCGGTGCGCTCACTGTGCTCCCGCTCATCGTCGCCGGAGTGCCGATGCCGATCGCCGCTCTCGTGCCCGCCCCCGTGATCGCGCTCTTCCTCGGCTGGCTGCCGCACAACGACGTGGCCTACGACTCGACGGCCGTCTGGGTGCACATCGCCAGCGGCCTGCGCGGCGTGCCCGACCGTCTCGGGCGCCTGGTCCCGATCACCCTGATCGCGGTGCCGCTGCTCGCCGTCGCCGTGTCCGTCACCCTCGCGGCGATCTCCGACTGGTCCCTGCTGATGCCCTTCACCGGGGTCGTCGCCTGTCTCTTCCTCTCCGCGCTCGGCATGTCGTCGATCGCCTCGGTGATCGCCCCCTACGCGGTGTCGCGTCCCGGGGACAGCCCGTTCCAGCAACCGCAGCGCTCCTCCTCGTACGGCTCCTTCGGGCCGGCGCTGACGTTCCTCGGGGCACTCGTGCTCAGCGTGCCGGCCGTCTGGCTCCTCGTGCTGACGATCCTCGGCGGGAACGGCTACGGCCCGGTCGCGTTCTGGACCGGGATCGTGATCGGCGTGCTCGCGCTGGCCGCCGGCGCCGTCGTGGGCGGCCGCATCTTCGAGCGCAGCGGGGAACGCCTGATGGAGTTCGCGGAGACCACCTGACCAGCCCCCGGGGCGGTCCACGCGGCTAGACTCACGGCATGAGTACTCCGCTGGACAGCCCCGATCAGGGCGGCGTGGCAACGCTTGATCGCGAACTCGAAGAGCTCCTCCGCGAGGAGAACCTCGAGCCCGGCGACCACGAGCGCTTCTCCCACTACGTGAAGAAGGAGAAGATCCTCGAATCGGCGCTCACCGGAAAACCGGTGCGCGCCCTGTGCGGGAAGAAGTGGACTCCCGGGCGCGACCCGGAGAAGTTCCCGATCTGCCCGACCTGCAAGGAGATCTACGAGTCGATGACGGCCTGAGGCCGGCCCGCCTCTCAGCTGGCGTCGACGAAGACCGTCGGGATGGCGGGGTCCGACTTGCTGAGCGCCAGCGCCCGCACCGGGAGCTCCTCGCGCACGCGGAGGTGGTGCGCCCGCGCCGCCGCCGTGCCTTCGACGCCCTCGTAGGAGGCGTCGATGTCGCCGTTGTCGACCAGGACCACCTGCAGCGGGCGGGCGTCCGGGTGCTCCGAGGGCATGTCCAGCTCATCGAACCCCGCCGAGACGGCGATCGTCTCGGCGACGGCCGTGCCGTGCTCGAGGGAGCGGAAGGCCGCCTTCCGACCACCCTTCGACGCCTTGTCCGCCGAGGCCTTCGCGACCGGGATCCACGCGCCGGAGGAGTCCTGGCGGGCGACCAGCTTGTAGACCATGCTGGCCGTGGGGTAGCCGGATCCGGTCACCACCGAGGTCCCGACGCCGTAGGAGTCGACCGGGGAGGCGGCCAGCGCGGCGATCGCATACTCGTCGAGGTCGCTCGTCACGGTGATCCTGGTGCCCGTCGCGCCGAGCTCGTCGAGCTGCGCCCGGACCTCGGCGGCGACGATCGGCAGGTCGCCGGAGTCGATGCGTACGCCTCCCAGCCCTGTCCCCGCGACCCGGATCGCCGTCTCGACGCCGGTGCGAATGTCGTAGGTGTCGACGAGGAGCGTGGTGTCGGTGCCGAGTGCCTCGATCTGCGAACGGAACGCGGACTCCTCGTCGTCGTGCAGGAGCGTCCAGGAGTGCGCCGCGGTGCCCATCGTCGGGATGCCCCAGCGTCGCCCCGCTTCGAGGTTGCTCGTCGCGCCGAAACCGGCGATGAACGCCGCGCGGGCCGCGGCGATCGCGGACTCCTCCGCGGCTCGGCGCGAGCCCATCTCCGCGAGCGGGCGCTCGCCGGCGGCGATGCTCATCCGTGACGCGGCGGTCGCGACCGCGGAGTCGTGGTTGAGCACGCTGAGCGCGATCGTCTCGAGCACGACCGCGTCGGCGAAGGTCCCCTCGACGGTGAGGAGGGGCGAACCAGGGAAGTACAGCTCGCCCTCGCGGTAGCCGCGGATCGTGCCGGTGAACCGGTAGTCCGCGAGGTGCTTCAGCGTCTCGGCGTCCACCACCCGTCCGTCGCGCAGGTGGCGCAGCTCGTCGTCGCCGAAGCGGAAGTCCCGCAGGAGGGTGAGGAGGCGGCCGGTGCCGCCGACCACGCCGAAGCGGCGACCTCCGGACAGCCGGCGGGAGAACAGCTCGAACACGGAGGGACGGAAGGCCGTCCCGTCGCGCAGCGCCGCGGCCATCATGGTCAGTTCGTAGCGGTCGGTGTAGAGCGCCGTCGACGAGGTCATGGGCTCAGCATAGTGAGCGCCCTGGTGTCCAGACCGGGAGCGCGGAGGGAGCCGTGAAAGTCTTTTGCATTGCCCGTCTAATTTGTGAATACTACTTACAGATGCGGGAACGACCCGCCGCTGTGTTCAACGAGGATCAGGGACAGGGACTCACATGAAGATTCGCGTCACGTCGACCATCGCGCTGGGAGCCGTCGCCGCACTGGCGCTCGCCGGCTGCTCGGCCGGAGACAAGCCCGCCGGTGCGCCGGACGGCAAGGGCAAGACCATCACGGCCTGGATCATGCAGGGCACGAACCCCGACTCCTCGGCATATCTCGACGCCGTCTCCAAGGCGTTCACCGAGAAGACCGGCGCCAAGGTGAAGTTCGAGGAGGTGCAGTGGGCGGACGCCCACAACCGCTTCGTGACCGCGATCGCAGGCGGGACGGCTCCCGACGTCGCCGAGACCGGCACCACCTGGACGCCCGAGTTCGCGGACGCCGCGGCGCTGGTCCCGCTCGACGACTACGTGGCCGAGGAGAAGGGTCTCGCAGACGACCTGGTCAAGGGGCTGAAGGAGGCCGGCACCTACGACGGCAAGCTCTACGGCATGCCCTGGTACGCGGGCGTGCGCTCGATCGTCTACCGTGCGGACGTCTACGAGGAGCTCGGCCTCAAGGCGCCGACCACGTGGGACGAGATCGTCTCGAACGGCGAGAAGATCAAGGCCGCGCACCCCGACATGGCGGCGTTCGCCGTTCCGGGCAACGCCGAGTTCCAGGTGTACCCCTGGGTCTGGGGCGCCGGGGGAGAGGTCGCCGTCAAGGACGGCGACAAGTGGAAGTCCGAGCTCGACTCCGCGAAGTCGCAGGAGGGCCTGACCTTCTACACCGACCTCGCCCTGAAGCACGGGTTCTCGACGGCCGGTGCGACCACGTGGAAGGAGACCGACGTGCGCGACGCCTTCACCCAGGGCAAGGTCGCAACGATGATCTCCGGCTCGTGGACCCCGAAGTCGCTGCTCGAGGCCAACCCCGAGCTCAAGGGCAAGATCGGCGTCGCGGTGATCCCGGGCAAGGACGGCGGCATCGCGCCCTCCGTGCTGGGCGGCTCGCACCTGTCGATCTTCGAGGACTCGAAGGAGCCCGAGCTCGCCTGGGAGCTCGTCAAGCTGATGACGGTCGGCAAGTTCGCCTCCGAGTGGGCCGACGCCACCGGGTACTTCCCGGGGGTCGAGTCGCTCATGAAAGACGCACTCGCATCGACCGACCCGCTGATCGCCCCGTTCGCCAAGCAGATGGTCGAGGGCGGCGCCTCCGTGCCGGTGACGCCGAAGTTCGGCGCGGTGCAGGCCAAGCAGACGACCAACACGATGATGCAGTCGATCCTCAGCGGTCAGAAGGACGTCGCCGCCGCGTCGAAGGACGCCGCCGCGGAGATGACCGACCTGCTGAACACCAAGTAGGCCGTCCGTGAGCTCCACGCTCCCCGTGACGGCGCCCGCGCCGGGGAAGGGGTCCGCCCCCTCCCCGGCCGGGGCCGGCAGGAAGAAGCCGCTGATCACCCGGGTGCGCCCGTGGCTGCTCCTCGGCCCGGCCCTCGTCGTACTCGGGGTGCTGCTGCTGTGGCCGCTGCTGCAGGTGGTGCTGCTGTCGTTCCAGGACTACGGTCTGCGCGAGATCCGCCGCGGCACCACGAACTTCAACGGCATCGACAACTACGTCGAGGCGCTCACCGACCCGCAGCTGTGGACCGTCGTCGTCCCGAACACCGTCGGATTCGCCGTCGTCTCGGTGTTCGCGACCGTCGCCTTCGGCACGCTGGTCGCTCTGCTGATGGCACGGCTGAACCTGGCCTGGCGCACCGTCGTCGGCAGCGCGATCATGATCGCCTGGGCGATGCCCGCCGTCACCGGCACCTACGTGTGGACGTGGATCTTCGACGCCGACCGCGGCGTCTTCAACGCCGCCCTCCAGTCGATGGGCCTCATCGACGGGCCGGTCAACTGGTTCACCGACCGCTGGGCCTTCTACGGGATCGTGCTGCTGAACATCGTGCACCACGGCTTCCCGTTCGTGGCGATCACCGTGCTCGCCGGCCTCCTCGGGGTGCCGAAGGAGATGCTCGAGGCCGCCGCCATCGACGGCGCCGGCGCCTGGCGCCGCTTCTGGAAGATCGTCTTCCCGACCCTCCGTCCGGTGTTCTCCGTCGTGATCATCCTCTCGACCATCTGGGACTTCAAGGTCTTCACGCAGGTGTTCCTGATGCCGGGAGGCGCGGGGTCCAACAGATCCGTGCTCAACCTCGGGGTCTGGTCTTACGTCGAGTCGTTCGGGCAGAACAGGTACGGGTTCGGGTCCGCGCTCGCCGTGCTGCTGACCCTCGTGCTCCTCGGGATCACCGTCGTCTACATCCGGACCCTGCTCAAGGAGGACCAGCTATGAGGAAGTCCTCGCCCCTGGCGCGCGTCGGCGTCGCCGTCGCGGTCGTCGCGCTGCTGCTCTTCACGCTCTTCCCGGTGTACTGGATGGTGATGAGCTCCTTCGACAAGAAGGCGTCCAGCGGCGGCGGCAACCTGCTGCCGAAGGAGTTCAGCTGGGACAACTTCACCTACGTCCTCACACAGGGCGGGTTCGACGTGTTCCTCCGCAACTCCGCGATCGTCGCCCTCATCACGGTGCTCGCGAGCGCCCTGATCGCCCTGCTCGCCGCGGTGGCGGTCACCCGGTTCAAGTTCCGGCTCCGCACCTCGATGCTGCTGATGATCCTGGTGGTGCAGATGGTGCCGCTCGAAGCGCTCGTCATCCCGCTGTTCATCCAGGTGCGCAACCTCGGGCTGCTGAACACGCTCATCGGGCTGACGATCGTCTACATCGCGCTGTCGCTCCCGTTCGGGATCTGGATGCTGCGCGGATTCGTCGCGGCCGTCCCCGTCGAGCTCGAGGAGGCCGCCTACATCGACGGCGCCTCGTGGTGGCGGATGTTCCGCTCCGTGCTCCTGCCGCTCGTGATGCCCGGCCTCGTCGCGACGAGCGTGTTCTCCTTCATCACCGCCTGGAACGAGTTCATCTTCGCTATGACGCTCCTCGGCGGGGAGAAGGGCCAGTACACCGTGTCGATCGGTCTCCGGCAGTTCTTCGGCGAGCACTCCAACGAGTGGGGCTACATCATGGCGGCATCGACGCTGATCACCATCCCGGTGATGATCTTCTTCGTCGTGGTGCAGCGGAGACTCAGCGACGGACTCGTCGCGGGGGCGGTGAAGGGATGAGCACCGACGACGAACTGGTCCGCCTGGCCAACGGCGTGGTGTGGCCGGGGTTCCTCGGCATCGACGTGCCGGAGTGGCTGGAGCGCGAGCTGCGCTCCGGTCTCGCCGGCGTCGTCTACTTCGCGCAGAACCTCCACGGCGACGTCGCCGCGCTCAGCGAGCGGATCCACGCGATCTCGCCGTGTGCGCTCATCGGCATCGACGAGGAGGGCGGCAGCGTCACCCGGCTCGAGACGGCGACAGGGTCGACCGTCCCCGGCGCCGCTCAGCTCGGCGCCGTCGGCGACCTCGAGGCGACCAGGGCGACCGGCGCCGAGATCGCGCGGCGCTGCGGCGTGCTCGGCATCGACGTCGTGCTCGGTCCGGTGGCGGACGTGAACACCGATCCCCGAAATCCCGTGATCGGCACCCGGGCTTTCGGGGCCGAGACCGCACTCGTCGCGGAGCACACGGCCGCCGCGGTGCGAGGCATCCAGGAGGCCGGCCTGGCCGCCTGCGTCAAGCACTACCCGGGGCACGGCGACACGCACACCGACTCGCACCACGACCTCCCCCGGCTCGAGCTCACGGCGGAGCAGATCGCCGCGGCGCACCTCCCACCGTTCCAGGCGGCCGTCGACGCCGGCGTGCGCGCAGTGATGACCGCACACATCTGCGTGGAGGAGTGGGGGGAGGAGCCGGCGACGCTCAACCCGGTGGTGCTGGGCGGCCTCAGGGCGTCCGGCTTCGACGGCGTCATCATCACCGACGCGCTCGACATGGCCGCGATCCGCGAGACGGTCGGCATCGGCGGCGGAGCGGTGCGGGCCCTCGCCGCGGGCGCCGACCTGCTCTGCATCGGCAACCCGACCAACCCCGGTCCCGCGATGGCCGAGGACCAGGACGAGCGCGACTTCCACGCCGCGCGCGATGCGATCGTCGACGCCCTGCGCGACGGAACGCTGTCCCGGGCCCGCGTTGAGGAGGCGGCCGCCCGCGTCGCCGCGCTCGCCGCGGCGCTGACCCGGCCGGCTCCCGACGCCGCTCCCGCGCCCTCCTACGACGCCGAGGACATCGTGCGCCGGGCGATCACGGTGCGCGGCGCACGGCGCTCCATCGCGGACGGGCCGACCCCGGTGATCGATGCGCGGCGCAGCTCGTCCCTCGCCGTCGACAGTGCCGCCTCGCACGTCGCGAACGAGCTCGCCGCCGGTGGAGACGTCGTCCGGCTCGACGCGGAGGATCCGTCCTCCGCGGACACGGCGGCCGCTGCCGCGGGGTCCTGGACGCGCGCCGGAGTCCTCCTGCTGGACCGTCTCGACGGATCGGCGCAGTCGGCGCTCGCCGCCGCCGTACGCGAGAGCGCCCCGGAGACGATCGTCGTCAACACCGGACTCCCGGTCGGGGACGTCCCGGGAGCGATGGTCCTCGACCTGCGAGGCGCCAACCTCATCGGCGCACGGATCGCGCGCCGGATGCTCGTCGGAGCCTGACATGAGGGTGTGCGCGCTCCAGTCCGGAACCTCCGCGGACGGCATCGACGTGCTCGTCGTGGATGCGGAGGCGGACGGCGACCTGCTCGCGGTCACGCCCGTCGTCTGGCGCACCGTGCCCTGGGAGGTCGGGCTGCGCCGCGACATCATCGATGCGGCGCACGGCACCGCCCTCGACGCCGCGGCCTGGTGCGCGCTCGACACCCGCCTCGGTGAGGCCTTCGCGGACGCCGTCGCCGGATCCGGGGACCTCGACCTCGTGGTCTCGCACGGGCAGACGCTCTACCACTGGGCCGACGGCGGACGCATCCGCGGCACCATGCAGCTCGGCGAGCCCTCGCTGATCGCCGAGGCCGCGGGGTGCCCGGTGATCTCGCACGTCCGGCACGCCGACATCGCCGCGGGCGGGGAGGGCGCCCCGCTCATGGCGGTGCTCGACCGGCTGTGGCTCGGAGCGGATGCCGCGGACGGTGGGCGGCCGATCGCGACCGCGAACATCGGCGGGATCGCGAACGTGCAGGTCGTCCATCCGGACGGGACCGTGCGGGCCTGGGACACCGGGCCCGGCAATGCGCTGATCGACGCTCTCGTGGAGCGGACGACGGCGGGCGTCGAAGGGTACGACCGGAACGGCGCGCTCGCCGCCGGGGGCGCGGTGCACGGGGAGCTGCTCGGCCTCCTGCAGACCCATCCGTACTTCTCCCGCCCGGCTCCGAAGACCACCGGGCGCCACGAGTTCTCTCTCGCGCTCGTCGACGAGGCGATCGTCCGGCTCGACGGTCCCGTTCCGTCCGACGCCGACCTCGCCGCCACCCTGGTCGAGCTGACCGCATGGAGCCTCGGCACCGCCCTCGTGGAGAGCGGCGCGGCCGAGGCCGTGCTCTCCGGCGGCGGTGTGCACAACCCCGTGCTCATGCGCCGCCTCGCCTTCTGGGCACAGGGCGTGACCGTCGCATCGAGCTCGGAGCGCGGGATCGATCCCGACTCCCGGGAGAACCTGATGTTCGCCGTGCTGGGCGTGCTGTCCTGGCACGGGATCCCGGTCTCCCTGACGACGCCGTCTCCGCGGGTGGCAGGACGGATCACCCCCGGCCCCGCGCCGCTCGTCCTGCCGCAGCCGCGTCCCCCCTTCACACGACTGGAGATCCGCCGATGAGCACCCACGACGAACTTCGCGCCGAGCTGAGCACGCTCGCGACCGAGGAGGTCGATCCGCGATACGCCGGACTCGACACGCTCACGACGACGGATCAGGTCGCGCTCATGGCGGCGCAGGGCGTGGAGGCCGCGCAGGCCGTCGCCGCACGCCAGGCGGAGCTCACCGCGGCGGTCGACGGGATCGTCGCGCGGAGGGCCCGGGGCGGGCGGCTGATCTACATCGGCGCGGGGACGGCCGGGCGGATGGGCGTGCTCGACGCGAGCGAGATCCCGCCCACCTACGGCACGGATCCGCAGGAGGTGCTCGGCCTCATCGCCGGAGGCGACCAGGCCCTGCGCAACGCCGTGGAGAACGCCGAAGACGATGCTGACGCGGGCGCCGCGGCGCTCGACGCGATCGGCGTCGGCGCGGACGACGCCGTCGTGGGCGTCTCGGCGTCGGGGCGCACGCCCTATGTCGTCGGGGCGCTCGGCCGCGCGCAGGCCGCCGGGGCCTTCACGATCTCGCTCGCGTGCAATGTCCACGCCGAGATCTCCGCAGGGGTGGACGTCGCGATCGAGGTCGAGGTCGGCCCGGAGGTCGTCGCGGGGTCGACCCGCCTCAAGGCCGGGACCGCGCAGAAGCTCGTCCTCAACACCCTCTCCACTCTCGCGATGGTGCAGGACGGCAAGGTGCTGGGGAACCTCATGGTCGACGTGAGGTCGACGAATGAGAAGCTCCGCGTCCGTGCCGAGCGCATCGTCATGAGCGCCAGCGGCTGCGACCCCGTGACCGCGTCCGCCGCGCTGACCGCCGCGGACGGCTCGGCGAAGGTCGCGATCCTCATCGCATCGACCGGGACGGACGTCGCGTCGGCGCGCGCGGCTCTCGACGCGGCGCACGGGCGTCCGCGGGCTGCGCTCGGCGCCCTTCGCGCGGTATCGTCGGCGCAGGCCGGGGGAGCGCCGGGAGGAGCCGAGGACGCGTGACTGATCCGCTGGCGGCGCTGCGCAGAGATCCGACGGGACTGAGCGCCGCCGAGACGCGCCTCGCGCGCCGGATCGTCGCCGACCCGACCATCGTCGTCGACCTCACGATCACCGATCTCGCGGTGCTCTGCGAGACCTCGCCCGCCACGGTCGCGCGCTTCGCCCAGACCCTCGGCTTCAGCGGGTACCGGCAGTTCCGCCTCGAGCTCGCGCAGGCGCTGAGCAGGGAGAGCGCCGAGCGCGAGCGCTTCGGACTCGATCAGGACGACGTGCTGGCCGACGATGCGGCGGAGAGCGTCGCCGCCAAGATCGCCTACCAGGAGATGCGCGCGATCGAGCAGACCGCGCACGGGCTCGACGCCGCCGCGATCGACGCAGTCGCGGGCCTGCTGGGCTCTTCGGGCTCCACCGACATCTTCGCCGTGGGGGCGTCCGCGCTCGCGGCCTCGGACCTGCACCTCAAGCTCGCCCGCATCGGGATGACCGCCTGGCATGCGCCGGACGTGCACTTCGCGCTCGTGCAGGCGGCGCAGCGGCGTCCCGGTGACGTGGCGGTGGGGATCTCGCACGGCGGGACGACCAGGGAGGTCATCGAGCCGCTGGCGCTCGCCCGCGACGGAGGGGCCGCCACGATCGCCATCACCAACGCCCCGGAGTCGCCGATCACCCGCCACGCCGACTGGGTGCTGCTGACGAAGGCCAGGGAGTCGCCGTTCCGGATCGGAGCGACCGCGAGCCGGATCGCGCAGCTCGCCGTCGTCGACATCGTGTTCACGCGGATCGTGCAGGCGCGCACCGACTTCGCGCGCGACGTGCTGCGACGCACTCGCGAGGTCATCGACCGCCACAACGCCCCGAAGGGCTGACCGGGCTCAGCCCAGGTGGTCGCGGGTGCTCGCCATCGCCCTGGTCGCGAGCCGGTTCGCGCGGGCCAGGGACCCGGAGAGGGAGAGCCCGTGCACGAGGCCGGCGAGGAATCCGGCGGCGAAGGCGTCGCCCGCCCCCGTCGGCTCGACGAGGGTGAAGTCGATCGGCGGGGCCTCGGCCCGAGCCTCGCCGTCGAAGGCCGTCGCGCACGTCCCGTGCATGACCACGAGGTGGCGCGGCTCGGGGAGCGCGGTGCGCAGGTCATCGGCCCCGGCCGTGCCGAAGACCGTGCGAGCGTCCTCGTCCGAGAGGAACACCACGTCCGCCTTGCGCGCGAGCCCGGCCAGCACGGCCCGGCCCTCATCCTCGCGCCCGCGCCAGAGAGCCGGCCGCCAGTGCACGCTGAAGGAGCGGATCCGGTCGGGACGGTCCTCTTCGAAGAGCATCCGCTGGGCGTCGAGGGCGGCATCCGACAGCGCGGACGTCACGCCCGAGGTGTGCACGATGCGCGCTCGGCCCAGCACCTCCCGGGCGGCGGGAGACGTCAGCGTCCGTCGTGACAGGCGGCTGCCGGCCGAGTCGGCCCGGTAGTAGTGCATCCGGGTCTCGCCGGTGCCGGCGACGTCCTTCACATAGAGGCCGGTCGGAGCATCGGCATCCCTCTCGATCGCGCGCACGTCCACGCCGCGACGGGCGAGCTCGTCGACGATGAACGCGCCGAACCCGTCGTCGCCGACGCGGGAAACGACGGCCGACCGGACGTCGGCGAGCTCGAGCGCGATCGCGACATTCAGCTCGGCGCCGCCGAGCGATCGCGTGAACGTCTCGGCCGTGACGAGGGAGGCGGGCGGCTCGGGGACGAAGACGACCAGTCCTTCGCCCACCCCGACCGCGGTGATCTCGGGAGTGTCGGGCACGATCTCGACCCTATGGGTCCGCGTGGCGTGGGTGCAATCGGCGGGCGCTCGCGGCCGATCGCGCGGGGCGAGGCTAGGCTTGAGGATCATGAACGACGCGCCGATCGGCATCTTCGACTCCGGTGTCGGCGGGCTCACCGTCGCGCGGGCGGTCCGGGCCCAGCTGCCCCAGGAATCGATCGTCTACATCGGCGACACCGCGCATTCGCCGTACGGCCCCAAGGCGATCGCCGATGTGCGGCGCTATTCGCTCGAGGTGCTCGACACCCTCGTCGAACAGGGCGTCAAGATGCTCGTGATCGCCTGCAACACCGCCTCGGCCGCGATGCTGCGCGATGCGAGGGAGCGGTACGACGTTCCGGTGGTCGAGGTGATCGGCCCCGCCGTGCGCCGGGCCGTGTCGACGACCCGCAACGGCAGGATCGGCGTCATCGGCACCGTCGGCACGATCGGTTCGCGCGCCTACCAGGACATGCTCGAGGTCAATGAGCGGCTGCAGGTGTTCACCGCCGCCTGCCCGCGTTTTGTGGAGTTCGTCGAGGCGGGGATCACCGGGACGCCCGAGGTGCTCGCGGTGGCCGAGGAGTACCTCGCTCCGCTGCGCGGCGCCGGTGTCGACACCCTCGTGCTCGGCTGCACCCACTACCCGTTCCTCCGCGGCGCCATCAGCTATGTGATGGGCGACGGCGTGAGTCTGGTGTCCAGCGACGACGAGACGGCCGCGGACGTCTACCGCCAGCTGGTGCGGGGCGACCTCCTCGCCTCGCCCGACGCCGCCCCCACCGACGTGTACGAGGCGACCGGCGACTCCGCCGACGACTTCACCGCGCTCGCGAACCGCCTGATGGGCCGGGAGGTGCGCGACGTGCAGCTCGTGCAGACCGGCGTCATCACCCTGCCCGACCTGTCGGCGTTCGCCGACCAGGGATGATCGCACCCGAGAGGACACCCATGTCAGACACCGTCCGCGCCGATGGGCGCGCCGTCGACCAGCTCCGCGAGATCACGATCGAGCGCGGTTGGAGCGCCCAGGCCGAGGGGTCGGCGCTCATCAGCTTCGGAGGGACGAAGGTGCTCTGCACCGCGTCGTTCACCAACGGCGTGCCCCGCTGGCTCACCGGCAAGGGGAAGGGGTGGGTGACGGCCGAGTACGCGATGCTTCCCCGTGCCACGAACACCCGCAACGACCGGGAGAGCGTGAAGGGGAGGGTCGGCGGGCGTACGCATGAGATCTCGCGGCTCATCGGACGCGCGCTGCGTGCCGTGGTCGACACGAAGGCGCTCGGCGAGAACACCATCGTCATCGACTGCGACGTGCTGCAGGCCGACGGGGGCACCCGCACCGCGGCGATCACGGGGGCTTACGTGGCCCTCGCCGACGCCATCGAATGGGGTCGGGAGAAGAAGTTCATCGGCAGGAACTCCACGCCGCTGCTCGACTCCGTCTCCGCCGTGTCGGTGGGGATCATCGACGGCGAGCCCATGCTCGATCTGGCATACGTCGAGGACGTCCGCGCGGAGACCGACATGAACGTCGTCGTCACCGGGCGCGGGCTGTTCGTCGAGGTGCAGGGCACCGCCGAGGGCGCGCCCTTCGACAAGCGCGAGCTCGACGCGCTCCTCGAGCTGGGCGTCGCGGGATGCGCATCGCTCCGGGAGCAGCAGCTCGCGGCGCTGGGGGCATGAGGATGAAGGTCGTCCTCGCCACCCACAACCCGCACAAGGTCGCCGAGTTCCAGCAGATCGTCGCGCAGACCCGTCCGGATCTCGAGATCGTCGGCTACGACGGCCCCGAGCCGATCGAGGATGGCGTGACGTTCGCCGAGAACGCGCTCATCAAGGCGCGTGCCGCGGCCGAGCACACGGGACTCGCGGCGCTCGCAGACGACTCGGGGATCTGCGTCGACGTGCTCGGCGGCTCACCGGGCGTCTTCTCGGCGTACTGGGCCGGGCAGAAGAAGGACGCCGTGGCGAACCTCGAGCTGCTGCTCGACCAGCTGCGAGACATCGCCGACCCGCATCGCTCCGCGCACTTCACCTCGGTGATCGCCCTCGTCCTCCCCGGTGGGACGGAGCACGTGGTGGAGGGCGCCTGGCCCGGCCGGCTCGCCCACGCACCCTCGGGCGGGGGCGGCTTCGGCTACGACCCGATCTTCATCCCGGAGGGGCAGCCCGCCGGAGCCGAGCGATCGGTGGGGGAGTACTCCGACGAGGAGAAGCAGGCGCAGTCGCATCGCGCCCGCGCGTTCGCGGAGCTCGCGCCCCTGCTCGCCGAGGTCTGAGCCGCTTGATGAGAGTGGTTTTCGTTACCGTTCCCGACTAGGGAAATCGGCCACGAACGGCGATTCTCCGGCCTAGCCTTGAAACATGCACGATCACGCGCACGCGCCTGCCGGAGGCATCAGGGGGTCGGGGAACCGTCGCCTGCTCACCCTCTCCCTGACGATCACCGCCACCGTCATGGTGGTGCAGATCGTCGGGGCGATCCTCAGCGGCTCCCTCGCCCTGCTCGCCGACGCGGCGCACATGTTCACCGACTCCTCGGCGCTCGTGATCGCGCTGATCGCGAGCATCGTCGCCGCCCGTCCGGCAGACGACCGTCGGACGTTCGGCTATCAGCGGGCCGAGGTGTTCGGCGCGCTGATCAACGCGATCATCCTCATCGTGCTGGCCGCGATCGTCGCGTTCGAGGGCGTCTCTCGGCTGCTCCACCCCTCGGACGTCGAGGTCAAGGGCCCGTTCATGCTCGTGATCGCGATCATCGGTCTGATCGCGAACGCGGTGTCGATGTGGCTGCTCAGCGCGGCGCAGAAGTCCAGCATCAACGTGCGCGGCGCCTATCTCGAGGTCATGGGGGACCTGATCGGGTCCGCCGCGGTGATCGTCGCGGCGATCGTCATCGTCACCACCGGCTGGATGCCCGCCGACGCGATCGCATCGCTGTTCATCGCGGTGATGATCATCCCCCGGGCGATCGTGCTGCTGCGCGAGGTGTTCTCGGTGCTCGCCGAGTCGGCGCCGAAGGGGACGGCGGTCAGCGAGATCCGCACGCACCTCGCGGCGTTCGAGGGCGTGGTCGACGTGCACGACGTCCACGTCTGGCAGCTCACCCGTGGCGCCCCGGTCTTCACCGCGCACGTCACCGTCCAGCCGTCGCTGCTCGAGGAGGGACGGTCGGCTGCGCTGCTCGCCGAGCTTCAGGCCTGTCTCGCGGACCATTTCGACGTGGAGCACTCGACGTTCCAGGTGGAGCCGGCTGGCAGCGCCGACTGCGAGGCGACCCACGCCTGACGGTCAGCCCTCGATGCGCACGTCGTCGGGAGCCTTGTCGGGACGGAGTCCCCGCCAGCGCGCATGGCGCACGATGCCGCCCGGGGTCCAGTTGGCGAACTCGACCTCGCCGACGATCTCCGGTCGCACCCAGAGCGCGTCCGAGGCGTCGTCCGCGGGGACGTCGCCCAGCGGCGGGACGTCGGTGCGCAGGGGCGTGAGGAGCTGCAGCAGGTCGCGCAGCGCCCGGTCGCTGAATCCGGTGCCGACGCGGCCCGCGTAGCGCAGCACCCCTCCGCGCGGCACGGCGAGCAGGAGGGAGCCGATCGTGCCGGCGCGGTCGCCCTTGCCGGGACGGATGCCGACGATCACCGCCTCCTGCATGCGGGTGAGCTTGAGCTTGAGCCAGTCGGAGGAGCGGGCGCCCGGGCGGTAGGGCGATTCCGGGCGCTTCGCCATGACCCCCTCGAGGCCGTGCTCGCGGCTCGCGGCCAGCGCGGCGTCGACGTCGTCGAACACCGGCGAGACACGCACCGGGGCGTCGAGGTCGGCCGCCACCTGCTCGAGCAGCTCCCGGCGCTGGCGCAGGGGGAGTCCGGTGAGGTCGTGGCCGTTCAGGTGCAGCAGGTCGAAGAGCAGGTAGACGATCGGCGTGCGCACGACTTCGCGCTCGATCTCCCGGGCGCGGGTGAGGTGCATCCGATCCTGCAGGCGCGTGAAGCTGGGGATGCCGTCGGCGTCGAATGCGACGATCTCGCCGTCGATGACGGCTTCCTCCGCCGGGAGGCGCGGTGCGCCGTCGGCGGTCAGCTCCGGATACCGGGCGGTGATGTCGATTCCGCTCCGGGCGTGGAGGGAGAGGCGGCCGCCGGTCCACGTGCCGATCGCCCGGATCCCGTCCCATTTGATCTCCGCCCATCCGTAGGCGCGGGCGCGTCCTGCCGTCCCCGGCTCTGCGAGCATCGGGGTGATCGTGGCGGGGGACGGCGCGGTCGGAGCTGCGGCGCGCACGCGTTCCCTGGTGCGCCCGGGGACGGCGACCGGGGGAGTCGGCGGCGGTGCGGCGGCGAGCTGTGAGAGGGGATCGATCCCGGCCGTCACGCGCGCGAGGACCTCCGTGAGATCCAGCTGGGCCAGGGCGGGATCGTCCAGCTCCTCCCAGGTGCGGGGCGCCGCGACCCACGGACGGGCCCGGCCGCGGAGCGAATAGGGCGCGATCGTCGTCTTCCTGCCGTTGTTCTGGCTCCAGTCGATGAACACCCGTCCCGTGCGGACCGCCTTCGCCATGGTGCTCGTCGCGAGCCGGGGATGATCGGACTCCACGATGCGCGCGAGCTCCTTCGCGACGGCGGAGATCTGCTCGCTCGTCTGGAGGCCCTGCCCGGCGTCGTCGGTCGGCAGGCTCGCATAGAGGTGGACGCCCTTGCTGCCGCTGGTGACCGGTACCGGATCGAGCCCCATACCGGAGAGCAGGTTTCGCAGGAGGCGCGCGACCTCGGCGCAGTCGGCGAGGCCGGCGCCCGGTCCGGGGTCGAGGTCGAGCACGAGGCGGTCGGGCCTGCCCGGCCGTCCGGCGGGGGTGAACCGCCACTGCGGCACGTGCAGTTCCAGCGCGGCGATCTGCGCCATCCAGACGAGCGTCGGAAGGTCCTCCGCGAGCGGATAGTCCTTCACCCCGTCGGAGTGCTCGATGGGCATCCGGCGCACCCAGTCGGGGGCTCCGGGCTCGAGCTGCTTGGCGAAGAACGCCGAGCCCGGCGCGTCCGCGGTGCCGACTCCCTCGACCCAGCGTTTGCGGGTGACCGGGCGCCCGCGCAATTGCGGGAGCATCACCGGAGCGACCCGGGTGACGTAGGAGATCACCTCGCCTTTCGTCGTCCCGGACTCCGGGTAGACGACCTTGTCGAGATTGGTGATGCGCAGGCGGCGGCCGTCGATCTGCACGATCTGCCCGGCTGCCATGGGGCAAGAGTAGCGGGGCGGGTGTGACTGGTGTGTACTGGTGCGATGAGGACGATCTGGAAGGGCGCCCTGACCTTCGGACTGGTGAACGTGCCCGTGAAGGTGTACTCGGCGACCGAGGACCACGACGTGCCGTTGCATCAGGTGCACGACAAGGACGGCGGGCGCATCCGCTACCAGCGCACCTGCGAGGTGTGCGGAGAGACGATCGCCTACGCCGACATCGACCGCGCCTACGTCGAGGAGGGGCAGACCGTCGTCCTCACCAAGGAGGACCTGGCCGCCCTTCCGGCGGAGAAGAGCCGGGAGATCGACGTCGTCGAGTTCGTGCCATCCGATCAGGTCGACCTGCTGACGCTCGACAAGCCCTACTACCTGGAGCCCGACTCGAAGTCGCCGAAGGCCTACGTGCTGCTCCGCAAGACCCTGGAGCAGACCGACCGCACGGCGATCGTGCGCTTCACCCTGCGGCAGAAGACCCGTCTCGCGGCGCTGAGAGTGCGCGGAGACGTCCTCGTGCTGCAGACGCTGCTGTGGGCGGACGAGGTGCGCGACGCGGACTTCCCCGTGCTCGGGGAGGACGTCACGATCACCGAGAAGGAGCTGGAGCTCTCCGCCTCGCTCGTCGAGAGCTACTCGGGCGACTTCGATCCCGAGGCGTTCGTGGACGAATACCAGAAGGAACTGCGCACGCTGATCGACGCGAAGATCGAGGCGGGCGACACCTTCGACGCGGCGGAGACGTTCGGCGAGACGGACTCCTCCGCGAAGGGCGGCGAGGTCATCGATCTGATGGAGGCGCTGCGCGCCAGCGTCGAGCGCTCGAAGGCCGCACGGGCGAAGGACGCCGGCTGAGCGGCGCCCCTGCGCTCACTCGGCGGTTTCGGCCGGTACTTCCCTCTTCGCCTTGACGCGCTCGATCACGTAGTGCCCGAGGGTCACCAGCGCGGTGCCGAGCACCGCCGCGAGCAGGATCAGGTCGATGTACTGCACGACCAGGTTGCGGATCCACGGGATGTAGGCGATGAGGTAGCCGATCATCGTGAGCCCGAAGCCCCAGAGCAGCGCGCCGATGAGGTTGTACAGCGAATAGCGCTTCCAGGGCATGTGGCCGACGCCGGCGGCGACCGGGGCGAAGGTGCGGACGATCGGCACGAAGCGCGCGAGGATCACCGTCAGCCCGCCGAAGCGCTCGAAGAACGCGTTGGTGCGGTCGACGTTCTTCTTGCTGAACAGCCCGGAGTCCTTGCGTTCGAAGATCGCCGGTCCGGCCTTGTGGCCGATGAGATAGCCGACTTCCCCGCCGACGAACGCGGCGAGGGCGATGAGCAGCGTGACCCACCAGATGTTCACGCCGAACACGTTGCTCGTGTGGGTCAGCAGACCCGCGATGATCAGCAGTGTGTCGCCGGGGAGGAGGAACCCGATCAGCAGGCCGGTCTCGGCGAAGATGATGAGGCACACCACGAGCAGCGCCCAGGGGCCGGCGACCTCGATGATGTGGGCGGGGTCGAGCCAGGGGATCAGAGCGGCGTGGTGCATGGGTTCCCGTCGTTCAGGCGGCCGTGATCGTACGATGCGGTGCATCGTCCGTGCGGAAGGTGGGACTTGAACCCACACGCCCAGGGGCACAGGAACCTAAATCCTGCGTGTCTGCCAATTCCACCACTCCCGCGTCCCGTCAAGTCTACTGACCGGAACCCGCCCCAATCTGGGGATCAGCCCGCAGTCCGGGCCGGGACGGAGGCCGCTTCTCGACTAGGCTGACGGGCACCGCCTGGTTGGCCGGAACAGCACGACGGGGGAGCCCATGACGCGGAGAGCGACCATCCGCGAGGTCGCGCGGCTCGCAGAGGTGTCGTTGGGCACGGTGTCCAACTACCTCAACGACAACAAGCCGATCGCTCCCGAGACGCGGGAGCGCATCGAATCGGCGATCGAGCAGCTGGGCTTCATCCCCAATGCCGGCGTCCGGGTGATGCGCGGCGGGCGCAGCCATGCGATCGCGTTCCTCATCCCCGACTCCGGCAATCCGTTTCTCGTCGAGGTCTCGCGCGGGATCGAGGACGTCGCGATCGGCGCCCGGCACGTCGTGGTCACCTGCAACACCGACGGCGACCCCGATCGTGAGGAGCACTACGCGCGGGTGCTGTCCGAGATGCGCGTCGTCGGGGCCGTCGTGATGGCGATGAGCGCGGGCGAGACCGCCCTCCGGCGGCTGGAAGCCAGCGGCGCCCCCGTGGTGCTGCTGGGCGGCGGCAGCCACGGGTTCGGCTTCCCGGGGATCGACGTGGAGAACACCCATGGCGGCTACCTGGCGATGAGGCACCTGCTCTCCCTCGGACACCGCGACATCGTCTTCGTCGGGGGGCCGGGCGCCGAACCGCAGATCGACGACCGCTACCTCGGTTGCCTCCGCGCCTATGACGAGTACGGCATCGATCGTTCGCGGCTGCGACGGGTCACGGCCGAGGGCAACTCGACGACGGCGCGACGGGAGGTCGCGGAGCGGATCGCCGACGGCGTCTCCGAGGTCACGGCCGCCTTCTGCGCGAACGACCTCATCGCGCTGACCCTGCAGTCGGTGCTGCTCCAGCGCGGGATATCCGTCCCCGGGCGGTTCTCGGTCATCGGCTACGACGACATCGACGGGGCGGCGATGGCGCCCGTTCCGCTCACCACCGTCCATCAGCCCCAGTACGAGCTCGGAAGGGCTGCGGCGGAGCTCGTGCTCGCGCTCGCCGCGGGGGAGAGCGCCGCCGGACGCACGAGGTCCTTCGAGCCGGAGCTCGTCGTCCGTTCGTCGACGGCGGCGCCGCCGGTCTGAGATGAGGAGAGTGAGAGAGGGAGAGGGGGAGAGCCGTGGCCCTCCCCCTCTCCCTCTTCCTCGGCGATCGAGCTAGGCGCCCGGGATCAGTCGGACGTCATCGACGAACGCGGTGCGGTCGGCATCCGTCGTCCCGGTGAACCCGATCGTGTGGGTTCCGCCGCCCTGCGTGATGGGCGGCGTCGTGAACTCCGTGTAGGAGGTGCCGCCCGGCGTGTAGGTCCCGAGAACCGTCCCGTCGAAGGTGACGGTGACGGCCTGAGGCGTCGTGTCGCCGGGGCGTGCGGCGAGGAGGAACTTCACGCGGTACGTCTGCCCGACGGGTGCTCCGCCGAAGCTCTGCTCGAACCGTCCCCTCTTCTGCACGAATCCGACCTGCGTTCCCTGCGGAGCGTTCGCGGCCCCGTAGAGCCCGACGCCGAACAGGCTGCCGTTCGCCGCGATTCCGGCCTCGTTGTAGAAGGTCCAGCCGGATCCTGCGGGCGAGTACTGGAAAGATCCGGGCATCGACGGGGCTTCGAACCCCGTGTTCCGCAGCGTCGACGGGGGCGCGGTGGGAACCGTCGCGCCGTCGATCGTGACGTCGGAGACGACCCCGGTGATCGCGATGTTCCCGTTCGAGGTGTCGGTGACCGTGGTCGCCCCTCTCGTGTAGGCGGAGATGTGGACGCCGTCGATCGCGCCGGTGCCCGCGATCTTGGAGGCCCGCTCTCCCGTGCCGGCCACGCGGATGCCGGACATCGTGACGTCCGAGATCGTGCCGCCGCCCTCGCCGGCGAAGCGCTCATCGGTGCGCAACTGGAAGACCGCCGCCTTCGCCGGCTCGCGGAACGCATCGATCCGGATGTCGGAGAAGGTGATGCGCGAAGTGTGGTTGCCGCCGTTCGGCCACACCTTCATCACCCCGTTGAACTTGTCCAGGTCGTAGACGCCGCGCTGGTTGAGGATGTCGTTGTCGCTGATCGTGAGATCGCTGATCGGGGCGTTCGGAACGGTGCCGAGCCCGAAGAGGAAGATGTGCGCGTCGTCGCCCCAGAACACGCTCCGGGTGAAGGTGTTGTCGTGGCCGGGGCCGTAGTGGTACATCACGATGCTGTCGTCCGGCGTGCGGATGAACACGCCGCTGACGAGTCCGCCGGACGATCCGCTGAAGTGGATCCCGTCGGCGTTGACCTCATAGGCGAGGATGTTGATGTCGCGCACGACGGGCCGGGTGGCGAAGTTCATCACAACGGTCCACATCGTGGAGTCGAGGATCGTGATCCCCTCGACGGTGTTGTCATGTCCGCCCGTGAGCCAGACGGCGCCGGTGCGGACCTCGCCCTGGCCGGCGACGTCGTGCGTCAAGGTGCTGCCGTCGAGGATGCCGCGACCCCGGATCGTGATGTCGCTCACCCCGTCGGACGCGAAGGCGCCGTGGACCACCGAACCCGGTGCGAGGTACACCGTCGACGATTCCCGGATGAAGAACGTCTCACCGGCGTGCCAGTTGCCGTACCCGCTGGCGGAGGCGTATGCGGTCGCCGTGCTGCCGTCGGCCAGGGCGAAGAAGTCGGGGGTCGCGCCGGCGGCGGCGTGCCCCTGCGCGAGATTGGCGGACGCGCCGGCGAAGGCGCGGAACTCCGATACGGCGTTCGAGAACTGGAAGCCGGTCGCGGTGCTGCTCCCGAGGAGGTTCAGGCGGACGTAGCGGGCGGTCTTCGGCGCGAAGGTCTTCGTGACCTCACCGGTCTGTGTGTTGCCGGTGCCGTCGACGACCAGCTGATAGGGGTCGGCGGCCGTGCGTTTGGTCTCGACGGTGAACTTGTTCGGGTACGCGGTCGGCGTCATCCCGATGCCGATCTTGAACGTGGACTGCGCCAGCTGGATCCTGTCGAGCGGATACTCGGCGCCGAGGTCGAACTCGGCCCACATCCCGCGCGGGAGGGTGTGCGCGCCGGGAGCGAAGTAGTAGGTGTCCTTGCCCGCGGGGAGCTGGAAGGGCGCCGCCTGGCCGGGCTGCACCACGAAGACGTTGGGCGCCGTGGGGTCGGGGGCGTCCGTCTCCGGTGCGGCGGTCAGGATGTGGAGCGTGTGCTGCTCCCAGTCCCCGTTCGCGCGGAAGACCACCTTCCGAGGGGCGTCCGCCTTCTGCGAGAGGGAGAAGGTGACCGAGTTGCCCGACTTCGTCCCGGAGATCCCGTACGAAGTCGGACGGATGTCGTAGCTGCTGAGCGTCGCCGCGGCGAACGTGACGCGCACCTCGATCGTGCCGGAGAAGTCGAAGTTGACCATCGAGGCGTCGAAGGTGCTTCCGTCCTGGTGGCCGAGCTTCACGCGGTAGGTGAAGAGATCGGTCCAGGCGCCGCTGCCGGCGCGGACGGACACCGAGTAGTCCGGGTTCGCGGCCGTGCCGGCCGGCGGGCTCCAGGTGCGGATCGTGCCGGTGTCCGCGCTGCTCCGCATGGGGGCGCCGAGTGCGCCGCCGAGCAGGGAGACGGCGAGCGCGATGGCTGCGAGGAGCGCCCAACGAGAGCGCGACCGCAGGGGAGGGGCCTGTCTGCTGATGTTCATGATCGCCTTCGATTGTGGTGAACAGGTTCAATGGTCAGGATGGCAGCGTCTGCGGCGAGCGCGCAAGGAACTTGATCGAATTTCCTGCGTCCTGATCGAAGGGCTTGCGGCGCGCAAGTTTCATGTGTCATGATCAGTGAACTTGTTCACCACTGATTTGCGAAGAGGCACCGTGACACTCAGCAGCACCCTCCCGAGCACCGGGCCGGACACCGAGATGCTCCGTCGGAAGATCCTCGGATGCTGGCGGGGCAAGGCCGTCGGCGGGACGCTCGGGCAGACCTTCGAGGGGCTGAGCGGTCCGCTCGACGCCGAGTTCTACGTGCCGGTGCCCACCGAGATGGTGCCGAACGACGACCTCGACCTCCAGGTCGTCTACGCCTGTGTGCTGGCGCGCATGGAGGCGCCCGCCGTCGACCGTCACGTGCTCGCCGAGGCGTGGCGACGCCACGTCGACTTCCCCTGGAACGAGTACGGCGTGGCGATGCGGAACCAGGCCGAGGGCATCGTCCCCCCGTACACGGGATCCTTCGACAACTGGTTCACCTGCGGTGAGGGCGCGGCCATCCGTTCCGAGCTCTGGGCCTGTCTCGCCCCGGGGGACCCGGACCTCGCCGCCGCCTACGCGTACGAGGACGCCTGCTTCGACCACGCGGGCGACGGGATCGTCGCCGCGCAGTTCCTGGCGAGACTGCAGTCGGCCGCATTCGTCGAGTCCGATCCCGACACACTCATCGACATCGCCCTCGCCGGGATCCCGGCCGACAGTGGAATCGCGTCGGTCGTCGAGGACACCCGACGATGGGTCGCCGCAGCGGACGACTGGCGCGAGGTGCAGGCGCTCATCATGGAGAAGTACGGACGCCAGGACTTCACCGACGTCCGGCCGAACACCGGATTCGTGATCCTCGGATGGCTGATGGGGGCGGACTTCTCCGAGCGCATCCGGATCACGAACAACTCGGGCCAGGACTGTGACAGCTCGACGGCGTCGATCGGCGCCCTGCTCGGCATCCTCGACCCCGCGTCGATCGGCGCGGAGTGGCTGGCGCCGATCGGCGACGAGCTGGTGCTGAACGAGGAGATCCGCGACCTCGACTCCCCGCCGACGATCGCGGAGTTCACCGATCTGGTGGTCGACCTCGGCGCCCGGCTGCCCCGAACGGCCCCGGTCGTCGAGCCGACGCCGTTCGATCCCGACGCGCACCGCATCCCGGTGGGGATCGGGCACTTCAACACGACGACGGGACGCTGGGACGTCCGCGACCAGTCGGAGCTGCCTCCGATCGGATCGGCGCTGCCGGAGGTCGAGACGGAGCCGTCGACAGTGCCGGGGACGGTGGTGTCGATGGCACGGGAGGACTTCCACGACCGCCTGATGATGCTCACGTTCCGGGTGAACGGGCGGGGACGCTCTGCCGTAAGGTTGATGTTCAACTGCACGGAGGACTACCGCATCTGGCTCGACGGTGCCTTCCTGCACGGCGCGCAGGGGAGCTCGCTCTTCTTCCCCGCTCCGCACATGGCGCCCGTCGGGCAGTTCATCGACTTCGAGATGCCCGAGGGAGAGCACACCCTGAGCATCGCCGTAAAGCGACCGCCCGCGCATCGTGCGCACGCCGACTGGGTCATCGGACTCGTCGAGCTGCCCAGCGCGCTCTGGATCGAGCACGCCTTCCATCCGGCCCCGGCCGTCCACTGACCCGACAGACGTCATACCCGACACGACACAGACGGAGAACGAAGATGTTCAGCAGGAAGACCAGAGCGGTCGCGGGATTCGCCGTGATCGCCGCCATCGGCGCAGTGGGCCTGACGGCCTGCGGATCCCAGCCGGCCGAGTCGGCCGACGGCAAGACCACCGTGAACTGGTGGTCGTGGGATCCGGACAACTCCAACTACCAGAAGTGGATCGATGCCTTCGAGGCGGAGAACCCCGACATCAAGGTCGTGTTCCGCTTCATCCAGTACAGCGACTACGAGAACGCGGTCCGGCTCGCGGCGAAGTCGGACTCCGGGCCGGACGTGTTCGGCATCGAGCCGGGGGCGATGTCCGAGCAGTTCGCCCCGCTGACCCTCGATCTCGCACCGCTGGCGGAGAAGGAGATCGGTGCGGACTGGCAGAAGCAGCTGCTCGGCACCGATCAGCTGGCCGTCGACGACAAGCAGGTCTCGCTGCCGTGGAAGATGGGCGGCGGGGGGCTGATCTGGTACAACAAGAACATCTTGGACGCCGCAGGCGCCACGCCCCCGACGAACCTGGCGGAGTGGAAGGACATGTGCGCCAAGGTCGAGGCCAAGGGCGTCACCTGCTTCGTGCAGGGCGCCAAGGACGCCTGGGTGAACCTCGACGTGTTCCAGGCGATCGCGAACCAGATCGACCCGGGGGCGGTCTACGAGGCGTTCGACGGGAAGCAGAAGTTCGACACCCCGGAGATGGTGCGTGCCTTCGACGCCTGGAAGGGCCTCTTCGACGACGGCATCATGCAGCGCGGGGCGCTCGGCATGACGCAGTACCCCGACGCCAACGACCTCTTCAACAAGGGCAAGGCGGCGACCATCGCGTTCGGCACGTGGAACAACGACCACATGACGAAGACGCGCCTGAAGAACTCCGTCGAGACCTACGGCGAGCAGATCGTCGACCAGGTGTTCCTTCCGATCGCTTTCCCCGACGTGGTCGGGGGAGCGAAGGAGACCGGACGTCTCTTCGGGGCGCCCGCCGGTTGGGCGATCTCCGCGAAGAGCACGCACCGGGACGCGGCGTTCACCTTCGTCAAGTGGTTCACGACGAGCAAGACCGCGCAGACGATGATCGCCTCGGCGCTCGACCAGCCCGCCCTGGCCTCCATCCCGGTGACGAGCGACGATCTCGTCGCCCCCGAGCTGCAGCAGCCGGCTCTCGACGAACAGGCCGCACAGTTCGCGAAGCTCATCGGCCCGCGTCAGATCGCGGATGCCGACGTCGCCTCCGCCCTCGGCCAGGCCCTCTCGTCGGTGGCCTCCGGGCAGATGAGTTCGAAGGACGCCGCCGCATCCGTCCAGGCCGCGATCGACGGCGCACGCTGATCCGAGGAAGGGAGCCGGTCCCGGCGCAGAGACGGGACCGGCCACGCACATGACGACTCAGACACTCGCGCCGCCGACGGCGGAGCGTCCCACCGGGCCGCGGCCGCGGACGGACGCGTCCTCGGGACGGTCCCGGCGCAGGCGCGCCTCGCTGGCCCCGTGGCTCTACATCCTGCCGGCTCTCATCCTCGTGGTGGGCATCGTCTACGTCGGCATCGGCTACACGGGCTGGGTGAGCACGCTCGACTGGAACGGCATCGACGACGCGCCTCGCGGGGTCGGCTTTCAGAACTTCCTCGACATCGCCGCCGACCCCGTCTTCTGGGGCTCCCTCGGACACGTCGCGGTGTTCGGAGTGGTCACCATCGTCGTGCAGATGGTCCTCGGGCTGACGATGGCCGTGCTGCTCAGCGGCAAGGCGGTCCGCGGGCGGGCGATCTACAGCGTCGTCATGTTCGTGCCGGTGGTGCTCGCCCCTGCCGCGATCGCCACCGCCTTCCGCGAGATCCTCAACACCGACGGGCAGTTCAACCAGACCCTCCGCTTCCTCGGCCTCGGCGCAGCGGACACCGCCTGGCTCGCCGATCCGAGGTTCGCCCTCCTCGCGATCTGCGCGATCAACGTCTGGCAGTGGACCGGTTTCAGCTTCCTGCTCTACCAGGCGGCGATCTCGCAACTCGACCAGAACACCTTCGACGCCGCGGCGATCGACGGCGCGGGTTTCTGGCGCACCGTGCGGCACATCCTCGTGCCTCAGCTCTCCGGCACGCACGCCACGCTCGCGCTGACCGGGTGCATCGGGGCGTTGAAGACGTTCGACGTCGTGTATCTCACCACCGGAGGCGGGCCGGGCAGGAGCACGGAGTTCCTGACCACGTACATCTACAGCCAGATCGTGGAGCGCTATCACGCGGGCTACTCCGCGGCGCTGTCCGTCGTGCTGCTGGTGCTCGCCCTCGCGCTGACAGCGGTGCAGCTGCGCGTCTACCGGATGGGAGAAGACTGATGTTCGAGCGCCCCACCCGCGCCACCCGATGGATCGCGCAGATCGTCGCGACCCTGCTGGTCATCCCCTTCCTCTTCCCGCTCGTCGCCATGGTGTCGAAGTCCTTCGAGGGAGCGGGATTCCTCGCCAACTACAGCGCCGTGATCACCCAGACGCCGCTGCTGCGGTCGACGATCAACTCCGCGATCATCTCCGCCGGGGTCATCGCCCTCGTCTACGTCTGCACGATGCTCGCGGGCTACGCGTTCGGGAAGCTCCGCTTCCGCGGCAAGAAGCTGGTCTTCACCGCGATCCTCGTCGGGCTCGTGCTGCCGACGATCGCGCTCATCGTGCCGCTGTTCATCATGGTCGACCGCTTCGGCCTGTTCAACAACTACCTGGCCGTGATCCTGCCGCTGGCGACGACGATCGTCCCGTTCACCCTGCTGCTCGCGCGCAACTACATGTCCTCGATCCCCGACGAGGTGCTCGAGGCCGCGCAGATCGACGGCTGCACGTCGTTCGGCACGCTTCTGCGCGTCGTCATCCCCCTGGCCAAGCCGATCACGGCGGTCATCATCGTGTGGTCGTTCCTGCAGGCATGGAACGAGTTCTTCCTGCCCCTGCTGTTCCTGCAGGACGAGTCGATGCAGACCGTGACGACGATCCCGCTCTACTTCACGAGCACCTACGGCTCCGACCAGCCGAAGATCTTCGCGGCGCTGGTGCTGATCTGCCTGCCCGTGGTGGTGACGTACCTGCTGCTGCAGCGCTTCTTCGAGAAGGGCGTCAGCGCGGGCGCGATCAAGTAGGTCGCATCCCGGCTGTGGATAACTTCCGGGGCCGATCGGCGGCCTCTGGCACGATGCCGGGGTGAGTCATCCCTCGATGCTGGTTGCGGAGCGCGTGCGACGTCGTCTGCGGCAGGAGAGCACGGACCCGACCGTGGCGCCGGAACAGGCGATGCGCGTCGCCCAGTCCGAGGTGCGCCGGCACAACGATCTCGCCATGGCCCGCGGCGAGGCGCTGATCGACGACGAGGCGGGCTGCGTGCGAGAAGTGCTCGCGCAGGTCGGCGGCTTCGGCGTGCTCCAGCCGCTGCTGGACGATCCCGAGATCGAGGAGATCTGGATCAACGCGCCGGATCGGGTGTTCCTCTCGCGCGGAGGCGCGACGATGCGCGTCGACCTGCCCCTCACCGACGGCGTCGTCCGCGACCTCGTCGAGAGGATGCTGCACTCGACGGGCCGACGGGTCGACATCAGCCAGCCGTTCGTCGACGCATCGCTGCCCGACGGCTCCCGGCTGCACGTGGCGATCGCCGACGTGGTCCGGGGGTCGTGGGCGGTGAACATCAGGAAGTTCGGGCGCCGCCATCGCTCTCTGGACGCGCTCGTCGCAGGCGGGAGCATGCCCGGCGAGGTCGCCGAGCTGCTGCACCGCGCCCTCGTCGACGGGCGTAGCGTCATCGTGTCCGGGGCGACGCACGCGGGGAAGACCACCCTGCTCGCGGCGCTGCTCGCCTCCTGCGCGGATCGTCAGCGCATCATCACCGTGGAGGAGACGTTCGAGCTGGCGGTGGAAGGCCCCGACGTCGTGGCGCTGCAGGGACGGCAGGCGAGCCTCGAGGGCACCGGTGAGATCACCCTGCGCCGGCTCGTCAAGGAGGCGCTGCGGATGCGTCCGGAGCGGCTGGTGGTGGGCGAGGTGCGCGACGCGGAGGCGCTCGACCTCGTGCTCGCCCTCAACACCGGCATCCCCGGAGCGGGCACGGTGCACGCGAACTCCGCCGCGGAGGCGCTCGACAAGCTGTGCATGCTGCCGCTGCTCGCCGGACGCAACATCGACCGCGCGTTCATCGCCCCCGCCCTCGCCTCCTCCGTCTCGCTCGTCGTCCACTGCCGTCGCGCCGCCGACGGCAGCAGGCATGTCGCCGAGATCGTCGCGCCCACGGGCGAGGTGCGGGAGGGTCGCATCCTCACGCGACGCGTCTTCGCACGGGATGCGGCGTGACCCTCCTGCTCGGCGCGATGCTCGCCGCAGGAGCCGTGCTCACCGCGTCGCCGTGGCTGTGGCCGCCGCGGGAGAGGGCGCTGCGACCGCCCCGGCACGGCGTGCTCGCCCGGCTGCTCGAGGAAGGAGGGTTCGGTCGCGTCGCTCCCCGCATGCTCCTCGCGGTCATGCTCGGCGCCGGGGCGCTGTCCGCCGCGACCGCCTGGCTCGTCTCCGCCCTGCCGGTGCTGGCGCTGCTCGCCGGGGCCGCGGGCGCCGCGGCCCCGATCCCCTTCCTCCGCGGCAGGCGGCTGCGGCTGCGGAAGGCGCGCAGACAGGTGTGGCCGGACGTGTGCGACCTCCTGGTCGCGGCGATTCGCGTCGGGCTCTCGCTCCCGGACGCGGTGGCATCGCTCGGCGACTCGGCGCCGTCCTCGGTGCGCGCGGCCTTCGCCGTGTTCGCCCGCGACCTCCGGGCGAGCGGCCGCTTCGAGACGAGCCTGGACCGCCTCAAGGCGGCGCTCGCCGATCCGATCGCCGACAGGATCGTCGAGACCCTCCGGATGGCGCGGCAGGTGGGCGGCACGGAGCTGACCTCGGTGCTGCGTGCGCTGTCGGCATCGGTGCGGGCGGACGCGGCCCTCCGGGGGGAGGTCGAGGCGCGGCAGTCGTGGATCCGCGGCGCCGCCGTGCTCGGCACCGTCGCGCCGTGGGTGATCCTCGCCCTGCTGGTCATGCGCCCGGAGGGGGCCACCGCTTACGCCACTCCGGAGGGGGTGCTCGTGATCTGCGCCGGCGCCGGCGTCTCCGTCGTCGCGTACCGGATCATGGTGCGGATCGGTCGTCTCCCGGAGCCGTCGAGGTGGTTCGGATGAGCACCGCGACGGACGCCGCGATCGCGGTGCTGCTCGGCGGCGCGTTCGCGGGAGGTCTCCTCTGCGTGCTCTCGGCCCTTCCGCGCTGGCGCGCCCTGCCGCTCGACCGGAGGATCGCGCCCCATGTGCGCGATGCCGTCGCAGACGACCGGCTCCCCGCCGGCACGCTCCCCACGGCGGGGGTGCTTCCGGTCGGCGCGCGGCGATGGCGGGACCGCGCGTCGCGTGCCCTCGACAGGATGGCTCGGCGGCGGTGAGGCGCTGCGCCGGAGGCTCTCGCAGGCGGGCTCCGTGCAGGAGCCGTCGCGGTTCCGGGCGCGGCAGCTCGGCTGGGGCATCGCCGGCCTGACCACCGGGGCGCTCATCGTCGTGGTGCTCGCCGTCGCGGGCAGGCTCACGATCCCCGGTGTGCTGCTCCCCGTGATCCTCGCGGCCGGCGCGGCCACCGCCTACGACATGCAGCTCGCCACCAGGGCGAAGGCGCGCCGCGCCCGTCTCGCGGATGAGCTGCCGACGATGCTCGAGTTCCTCGGGCTCTGCCTCTCGGCGGGGGAGACCCTGCTCGACGCCCTCCGACGCGTCTCCGAGATCGGCACCGGCGAGCTGACCGCCGAGCTGAGGAGCGTCGTGCTCGCCGTGCGCACCGGATCGCCGCTCGCCGACGCGTTGAGCGACATGTCGTCGCGGTTGAGCCTGCCGCCGTTGTCGAGAGCAGCGGATCAGCTCATCGCGGCGATCGAGCAGGGCGCTCCGCTGGCGGCCGTGCTGCACGCGCAGGCGATCGATGCGCGCGAGGAGGCGAAGAGGGTGCTCATCGAGCAGGCCGGGCGGAAGGAGATCCTGATGCTCCTGCCGCTGGTCTTCCTGATCCTGCCGCTCTCGGTGCTCTTCGCCGTCTATCCCGGTCTCTTCATCCTGCGTCTCGGCATCGGGTGATCGTCGCCGAACGCCGCACGGAGGAGCGCGACCCGGATCCGCGCCGTCATGAACGACCAGACCGCGGACGGCGGTCGAGAGAGCCCCTGCTCACGTTCACGGGGCTGCTACGGTGTCCCCATGCGCGGAAACGGGCGGACGCGGGATCTCATCGGGGCGGTGATCGTCGTCGGGGCGAGCATCGGTGCCTTCTTCGTCAACGGGTGGACGTCGGCGGCGGTCATGGTGGTCTGCGCCGGTGCGCCCGTGGTGGCGATCGCATGGCGACGCGCGCGACGGCCCGCCGCCGCTCGGGCGGCCGGTGGCGACGCCTCGTCCTCCACGACCGCGGGATAGCCCGGGCCGATGATCGGAGCATGGCGCCGACTCCGGGACGACGAGAACGACGCCGCCTGGGACGACTTCGACCGTCGATTCGACTTCGCTCCGAGCGGTGGGCGCCCGGCGCGGTCGATCCGAGAGCCGGCGCCGTCGGTGACGTTCGATCTCAGCGGGCTCCGGAGCGCGGGAGGCCCCGGGTACGCCGACGCGGCGATCGGCGCCGTCGAGGCCTCGGCACGGCGCGCGTTCCTCGCGGCCTTCGGCGAGGACGTCGAGCTGCTCGTCCTCGACTGGCAGCATCACGGCTATCGGCTCAGCCCCGCTGTCCCGGCCGCCGGGCCGGACGATCTCCCGCCGATCCCGACGGTGGTGCCGGACGGCGACTACTACATCTATGCCACGCCCGATCTGTCCGAGGGGACCTTCGGGCATCCGTGGGAGAACTCGCTCTGCGTGTTCGGCCGCCGGATGGCGCGGATACTCGGCGCCGAGCTGCGCACCTGGCTCCCGGTGATGCGCGAGCAGCAGGACGAGGCCCCGGCCGCCGGATGACCGATGCGCCGGCCCTGTGGATAACTTCCGGGGCCTGGCGGTGGGAACCGACATACTCGTCGGCATGAACCTCACCGCGGCCCGTCGCTGGGCGACGAGAATCCAGGACTTCGCCGACGACGAGAGCGGGGACGTCCCCGGCTGGGTGCTCGTGACGCTGATGACGGCGGGCCT
>NZ_JBEBSA010000016.1:0-66339 GCF_040394595.1 Microbacterium sp. | reverse complement strand
GTGCCGTACAAGATCATGGGCGGCACGAAGTTCTACGAGCGCGCCGAGATCAAGGACGCCCTCGCCTACCTCGTCTCGGTCGCGAACCCGGCCGACGAGATGTCCGTGCGCCGCATCCTGAACAAGCCGCGTCGCGGCATCGGCGACGTCACCGAGACCGCGATCGCCCGGTTCGCCGAAGAGCACGGCATCACCTTCCGCGATGCGCTGTCTCGGCCCGCGGAGCTGGGGCTGGGGCCGAAGCTGCAGGCCGCGATCGGTCAGCTCGACCAGGTGCTCGCCGAGGCGTCCGCGATCATGCTCCCGGCGACCGGCGAGGTGCCCTCGGCGACCTCGGTGGCCGAAGGGCTCACGCTGTTGCTGAACAAGAGCGGCTACTACGACGCGCTGCGGGCCAGCCGCGACCCCCAGGACGAGGCGCGGCTGGAGAACCTCGACGAGTTCGTCGCGGTCGCCCGCGACTTCGCGCGGAACAACCCGGACGGCACTCTCGTCGACTTCCTCACCGAGGTCGCCCTGGTGTCGGACGCCGACGACCTCGACGACGAGTCGGGCACGGTGTCGCTCATGACGATGCACACGGCGAAGGGGCTGGAGTACGACGCGGTGTTCGTCACCGGCGTCGAGGAGGACCTCATCCCGCATCGTATCTCCGCAGGCGAGCCCGGCGGCCCTCAGGAAGAGCGTCGCCTCTTCTACGTCGGGATCACCCGCGCGCGCAAGAGGCTCCACCTCTCGCTCGCGATGACCCGCGCGCAGTTCGGCGAGGTGTCCGTGGCGATGCCGAGCCGGTTCCTGCAGGAGATCCCGGCGGAGCTGATCGACTGGCGCCAGTCCCCGGGGGACGTCAACTCCCGCGGAGGTACCCAGTCGCGCGCGCTGAACGCCCGCCGGCCCGGAGGAGGGTTCGGCGGACGCGACCGCTTCGGCGTGCAGCCGCTGGCCAAGCGCGAGCAGCTCACGCCGCTGTCGACGGCGATGGACCGCTTCCCGAACAAGGTCACCGCCAAGGTGCGGGACAACGGAGACCTCGAGCTCGTTCCGGGCGACCGCATCCGGCACGACGACTTCGGCGAGGGTCGCATCGAGGCCGTCACCGGCGAGGGAGCGAAGCGCATCGCGCACGTGCGCTTCGACAGCGCCGGCCAGAAGAAGCTCCTCATCAAGATCGCCCCCATCACCAAGCTCTAGACACCCCGTTAGGCTGACAGACATGGCACTGTTCTCCCGCCGCAAGAAGTCCGAGCCCGTCGAGCCCGCGGCTCCCGAGGCCGTTGCAGAAGAGGTCGTCGCAGAGACGGCGGAAGCGACCGAGGCGGTGCCCGAGGTCTCCATCTCGGTGCAGGCCTACCGGGGCGTCGGCGCGGAGGCCGGCCCCTCCGTGGCACCGCCGCTCGAGGTCGAGGACGAACCCGATGCCGCGGAGCGCGCACCCGGCCCGAGCGTGCCCACGCCCGAGCTGCCCGCCGAGGGCGAGCGTCCTCGACTTCCGCTCGCCCCCGCGATGCCCCCGGAGCAGACCCACACGATCGAGGGACTGATCGACAACGTGCTGCTGCGCGAGGCGCTCACCGAGATCGAGGAGGGGGCGTCGAACGAGCAGCTCCTCGGTGTGATGCGTCAGTCGCTGCAGGGGCATCTCTACCTGCGGGTGCACGGGGACGCGCGGCAGCAGCTCAGCGACGGTCAGCAGCTCTCGGTCGGGGTGATCCGCGACGGCGACAAGTCGTTCATGCTCGCGTTCAGCTCGGGGGAGGCGCTGCGCGCCTCGGTCGACGGCGAGGAGGATCCGACGGCCACGTCGGCGGTCGCGCAACCGGTCGGCTCGATCTATCAGCAGGTCGTCGCCGGAGGCTTCACCGGGATCATCATCGACAACGCCTCCGGGCCGCATCGGGTGGTGTTCCCCACCGAGCTGCTCGCGCAGGCGCTGGAGCAGGGCGATGCGGAGATGACCCTGAAGGGGATCGTGTCCTCGCCCCGTGAGGCCGATTCGGCCCATCGCGCCGCCGAGGCGCTGGCGAAGACGAAGGTCTGGGTCGCGGTCAACGACGGGGTCGACGGCCAGCCGGTCGGCATCGCCGAGGCGCACGCCGCCGACGGGAGCCGATTCCTGCAGGTGTTCTCGCACCCGCTCGAGGTGGTCGCCCTCGGTCGCAACGACCGTCCGATGCCGTTCGAGCCCGAGCAGCTCGCGAAGGTGCTCAGCACTCACCCCGAGGTCTCGGGGGTGCTGATCGACGCCGCCGGCCCGTCGATGGTGGTCGAGCGCGACGCCCTCGGCCCGGTGCTGGTGCTGGCCGTCGACATCGACGACTGAGGCGGTCCCGTTCGAAGAACGGATGCGACGGAGACACCGATCGTGGTTCAATAGGTAAGGCTTACCTAATCCGATTGGTGGAACATGATCTTCGACGACGCGGTGATCTCGGCGGTGACCGGGCACATGAACGGCGATCACGCCGAGGACAACCTGCTCATCGCGCGCGCCTTCGGATTCCCGGAGGCCACGGCGGCGGCCATGACCGACCTCGATGCGGAACGCGGCTATTGGCGCGTGGAGGACCCGGGTGGCGTGCACGAGCTCGCCCTCTCCTGGCTGGGGGGAGTGGTCACCGAGCGCCGTCAGATCCGCCGCGAGGCCGTCATGCTCTACCGCGCCGCCTGCGAGCGTCTGGGCGTGACTCCCCGGGAGGAGCATGGCGGGGCGCCGGAGGGTCGCGGCGGCCATCCGCACGGCGGCCACGGTCCGGCGCCGGTTTCGGCGGGTGTCGGCGACGAGGGGTTCGCGCGGCGCGTGCGCGAGGCGACCTGGAGCGATCACTCCGACAGCGAGGGCGCCGATTTCATGGCGGACATCATGCGGGGTCGCGGGACGCTCGCCGATTACACCGAGCTCGTCGCGCAGCACTGGTTCATGTACGAGGCGTTGGAGGAGGCCGCGGCCCTGCTCACGGCTGACGAACGGCTCTCCCGGCTGCACCCCGCGGCGCTGCGCCGGACACCGGCCCTCGAGCGCGACCTCGTCCATCTGCTCGGGGAGCGTTGGCGCACGCTGATCTCGCCGGTGCCGGCGACCGCCGCCTATGCGCGGCGCATCCGCGCGGTCGCCGCCGAGGGGTGGACCGCGGGGGTCGTGGCGCACCACTACACCCGCTACCTCGGCGATCTGTCCGGCGGGCAGGTGATCGCCCGGCGCGTGGCGAAGCAGTTCGGGTTCGACGGTGGCGGCGTGGAGTTCTATGACTTCGCCGAGCTGGGCGATCCGGGCGACTTCAAGACCGCCTACCGCCAGGGACTCGACGACCTCGGGGCTGTGCTCGACGAGGCGGAGCGTGTCCGGATGCTCGACGAGGTGCGCTCCGCCTACCGCTTCAATACCGAGGTGTTCATCGATCTGGGGGAGGGCCGGACCGCGGCCTGAGGGTCGCCGTCCGATCCTCAGAGGCACGGCACGGCCGCCGGCGTCGATGTGAAGCCGGCGGATATTTGGCATGCCATCAGGAGAAAACGTGGCGGAAAGAATGTCCTCCACAATGTTTGCGCCATGAATTAGGTAAGGCTAACCTTAACGCGGGCTGAACCTCTCAGCCCCTTGAGAACGCCCGAGTCGGCGGTTCCGCCGACCTCACACGAGGAGAACCTTCAGCCGTGAACACCGTCCGAAGTACGCGCAGGAACAGGGCCCTGCTCGCGCTCACCACGTCGGCCCTGCTCGCGATCGGAGGACTGCTGGCGCCCGTCGCCGCCTCCGCCGCCCCCGCGGAGAGCACCGTCACCGGTGCGACCCTCGACTGGGGCGTGAAGAGCTCCTTCCGCGGATACGTCACCAGTCCGATCGCGCACGGGTCGATCCAGACCCTCGGCGCCACCACCGGCACGTTCCGCTGGCCCGGAGGAAGCGGAACCGCTGCCTCCGACGGCGGCTCCGCCTCGATCTCCTTCGGGACTCAGGACGGCGTGCGCTTCACCGGTCACGAGATGAACGGCGTGTACGCGCTCGACCTGTCCTTCACACATCCGCGGGTGGTCTTCACCTCGGCCTCGTCTGCTCGTCTCGTGCTCGACGTCACCGGTCGTGAGTTCAAGAGCATGGATGCCGCGGGCGAGATATTCACCAAGAAGGATGTCGAGTTCGCCACGGTCGCCCTTCCCGCCGCATCGGCATCGGGGGCCCAGCGCACCTGGGCGAACGCGCCCGTGACCCTGACCGCCGCCGGGGCGGAGGCGTTCGGCGGCTTCTACAGCGCGGGCACCGCGCTGGACCCGCTGACCCTCACGGCCACGCTGCAGGACAAGCCGCAGGCGGCGGCCACCACCACGACGCTCACCGCGTCGGCGCCGAAGATCCTCGAGGGGGAGGGTGTCGAGCTGTCGGCGGTCGTCACCCCCGCGATGACTCCCGGCTCGGTGGTCTTCAGCGACGGCGAGACCGTGCTCGGCACGGTCGGCGTCTCGGGCGACACCGCCCGTCACAACGCGATGGGCCTGGCAGTCGGCACCCACTCGATCACCGCCCGGTTCGTCCCCCAGGACTCCGCGGCCTATCAGCCCTCCACGTCGGCGGCCGTCACGGTCACCGTCACCTCGGGCACCGATCAGCCCGACGAGTGGAACCCGAAGCTATCGGTGTTCCTCGCGGACGGCGTCACCCCGGCCGAGGGCAAGCCGGTGCACGTCGGCGACACGCTGATCGTCAAGGGCTCCGGGTACGACCCGAAGGCGAACGTCGGAGGCCGCGGCGCGCCCGTGCCCGCCGACCTGCCGCAGGGGAACTACGTCGTCTTCGGCAGCTTCGGCGCCGACTGGAAGCCCTCCGCGGACGCGCCGTCGAGCGCCCGCAAGGTCGCGACGCAGGGCTGGGCCCTCACCGAGGCCACTCTCGAGCAGATTCCCGAGAAGTACCGTGAGACCGTCCGTGCGCAGTGGATCCCGCTCGCCGAGGACGGCACCTTCACCTGGACCACCTCGGTCAAGGCCGTGGACGCCCCGGTCGAGGGCGGCAGCTACGGCGTGTACACCTACGCCGCCGGCGGTCAGAAGAACGCCTCCCAGGAGCTCGGCGTGAAGGTCGACTTCCAGGGCGAGCGCCCCGTCGAGCCCTCGGCCGACCCGGTGCTCGAGATCGGTTCCGGCGCGAACGCGACGCCGCGCCCGGGCGATGTCGTCACCTTCACCGTGAAGAACCTCGAGGCGGGGGAGAAGGTGCGCTTCGAGGTGCACTCCGATCCGATCGATGCGGGCACGGCGGCCGCCGGTGCCGACGGCGCGGCGCGGCTCCTGTGGTCGGTCCCGGCCGGCTTCGCGGCGGGCCAGCACGAGGTACGTGTCTACCGGGTCGTCGACGGCGTGAGCGAGAAGACGCCGTTCCTCACCAAGGCGATGACGACGGCCGCGGCGCCGGTGGTCGTCCCGCCGGTCGTCACCGAGGACCCGAAGACGCCGGTGTGCGTCGCGCGCGCCGTCGACGGGGGCTCGATGACCTGGGGCCTGAAGCAGAGCTTCCGTTCCTACGTCGAAGGGCCGATCGCCAAGGGCGAGTTCAGCGGCGGGTCGTTCGCGGCCAGCGGCGGGTCGGTGAACGTCGAGTCCGGCGCGCGCGGCACGGTGCGCTTCGGCGGCTCCATCACCGCCACCGGGCACAATGGGCTGCTCAACTTCCGTCTGAGCAACCCGAGCGTCGTGCTGAATGGCGGCGGATCCGCGGCCCTGTACGCACAGGTCTCGTCGACCGACACCAGCGGCAAGTCGTCCACCAACGGCACGGTGCACTTCGCCGATCTGTCCTTCGGTGCGGCGTCGGTCACCGGCGGCTCCGTGTCGGTGAGCGGCGCGACGGTCAGGCTGACGGCCGCGGGCGCGACCGCGTTCGCCGGCTTCTACGAGGCGGGCACCGTGCTCGACCCGATGTCCTTCCGGGTGTCGCTCGGTGCGAACACGGCCTGCGACTCGTCGACCGACCCGAGCGGCAGCGGCTCGCTCGCGACCACCGGAGCGGATGGCCCGGTGCTTCCGCTCGCGATGGGGGCGATCCTCCTGATCGCGGGCATGGCGCTCGTCGCCGTGCGTCGTCGCCTGGTCTGACGTGAGGAGAGGATGCCCGCCCCGTGCCCCGGGGCGGGCATCCTCTGACGAGAGGG
The DNA here is from genome assembly GCF_040394595.1 of Microbacterium sp. Classification (GTDB taxonomy): domain Bacteria; phylum Actinomycetota; class Actinomycetes; order Actinomycetales; family Microbacteriaceae; genus Microbacterium. The sequence goes on along the minus strand of NZ_JBEBSA010000016.1, from coordinate 60,199 downwards.
AAGCACATGAAGAACAAGAGAAGACTGGTCGTCGGGGCGCTGCCCGCGGCGTTGATCGCTCTGTCGCTCGCCGCCGCCCCCGGCGCCGCGGCGGCCGGCTCCGCCTGTGCGGTGGACGGCGGGACGATGACCTGGGGGGTGAAGGAGAGCTTCCGCTCGTACATCTCCGGCACGATCGCCAAGGGGTCGTGGGAGGCCTCGGGCGGCGCGACCTATCAGACGCCCTCGTTCACCTGGAGCGGAGCGACGGGGGAGATCGATCCAGGGACCGGAGCGGGGAAGGTGACTTTCCCCGGAACGGTCCACTTCACCGGTCACGGGGGGATCCTGGACCTCACCATCGCGACCCCCACCCTGGTGATCGACGACAAGGGCGCCGGCACCCTGCTGCTCGATGTGCGGAGCAACGACACGTCCGGCGGGCTCGCGGTCGAGGAGAGGCAGGCGGAGGTCGGTCGGCTGGGGGCCGCGGTGACGAACGATGCCGCCGCCGGTGCGCTCGCGGTGGCGCAGGCGCCGCTGTCCCTGACCGAGGCGGGTGCGCCGGCGTTCGGCGGCTTCTACCAGCCCGGGGACGAGCTCGATCCGCTCAGCGTCGATGTGCGGCTCGACTGCCCGGCAGGGGAGACGACGCCGAGCCCGTCGTCCTCGCGGACGGCGGACGCCACGGCCGCGGGGCCGGCGGAAGCCGGTGTCCCCTGGCTGCCGATCGGCGTCGGTGCCGGGGTCGTGATCGTCCTGGGCGCGGGGGCGACGTTCCTCGCCGTCCGGAGGCGCGCGCGGGACTGACGCCCCGCCCGTTCCCCGCGACGCTCAGCCGCGCAGCGGGAGCACGATCCCCCGTCCGGTCACCGGATGGGGGATCACCTCCACCGGCGTGCGGTAGACCGCCGAGAGCGTCTCCGCGGTGAAGGCCTCGTCCGGGCCGCCGGCGGCGACGATCCGGCCGTTCTGCAGGAGGATCACCCGGTCGGCGTAGGCCGCGGCGAGATTGAGGTCGTGCAGGATGATCAGCACGGCGTCACCCGCCCTCGCCCTGTCCCTCGCGAGGCGGAGCAGATCCTCCTGGTGGCCGAGATCGAGGGCCGCCGTCGGCTCGTCGAGGAACAGCGCCCCGGTGCGACCCGCCACGACGCGCGCGAACGCGGTGCGGGCTCGCTCGCCCCCGGACAGCGACGGCACCCGGCGCCCGGAGAGGTGCGCGATGTCGGCGGCGGCGATCGCCGCGTCCACCGCCTCCTCGTCCTCGGCCGCCCGCGCCGTGCGCCGCCAGGGGGCGCGGCCCATCTCGACCACTTCGCGCACGGTGAAGGGGAACGACGTCGCGGTGTCCTGCAGCAGCACGCCGCGACGCCGCGACAGCTCGCCCAGCCCCCAGTCCTTTAGGGGCCTCCCGGCGAAGCGCACGTCGCCGGCGTCGGGTGACAGATCGCCGGTCAGCGCTCCGAGCAGCGTCGACTTCCCCGCGCCGTTCGGCCCCAGCACCGCGAGCAGCTCCCCGGCGTGCAGGGCGATCGAGACGTCGTCGAGGAGCGCGCGCCCCGCCCGCACCACTCGTACCCCGGCGGCCTCGCAGACCGGGGTCTCCGTCGCCGGGATCACGCCCAGCCTCCCGCCGACCGGCGTGTGCGCCGGAGCAGCCAGAAGAAGAACGGGCCGCCGACGAGCGAGGTGAGGATGCCGAGCGGGAGATCGGCCATCGGCACGAGCGTGCGGGCGCCGACATCGGCGAGCGTCAGGAGGAGGGCGCCGCCGAGAGCGCTCGCGGTGACGAGCGGCAGATGCGCCGGGCCGAGGACCATCCTCATGAGATGGGGGATCACCAGGCCGACGAAGGCGATGATCCCGGCGAACGCGACGCCCGCCCCCACGAGCAGGGCCACGACGACGATGACCCCGAGTCGCAGCCTCTCGACGTGCACCCCGAGATGCCCCGCCGCGCGCTCGCCGAGGGAGAGCAGGTCGAGACGGCGGGCGACGGCGTAGGCGGCGATCATCCCCGCGGCGAGGAGCGGGGCGACGATGAACACCTGCGGCCAGCGGCTGCCCGCCAGGCTCCCGAGCTGCCAGAACACGATCTGCTCCCGGGCCTGGGTGTCCCCGAGGAAGGTCAGCAGGGCGATCGCGGCGCCGGCGACCGCGTTGACGGCGATGCCCGTCAGCACGAGGGTGACGACCTCGGCGCGCCCTTCCGCGCGGCTCAGCGCATAGACGGCGAGGCTCACGCCGAGCCCGGTCACGAAGGCGAGCACGGGAACCGTCCACTCGCCGAGGAAGGTCAGGCCGAACACGATGGCCACACCGGCGCCGACCGCCGCCCCGGAGGAGACGCCGACCACTCCGGGCTCGGCGAGCGGGTTGCCGAAGATCGCCTGCATCAGCAGTCCGGCGATCGCGAGGGCGGCGCCCACGAGTGCCGCCATGGCGACGCGCGGGAAGCGGATCGTCCAGAGACCCGCCGTCGCGACCTCGCTGGCGGGCGCGGGGAAGAGGTCGATGCCGAGAGGGCGCAGCAGGGCGCCGAGCACCTCCGACGGTGACACGGCGAGCTGCCCGACGCCCGCGGACAGCACGACAGCGATCCCGAGGGCGACGCCGAGCCCCGCGAAGACAACGATGCGGGCACGGCGTCGATGCGCGGGGGCGGCGGCTCCGGGCGCGATCGATGACGGGGGAGCGGCCGAGGACATACCCTTATCTTAGGATAGGCTCACTTAAGTTCGAGGCGAGGAGGACGACATGGAGATCGGCATCCGACGGCTCACCGCGGCGATCGCCGGCGCCCTCCTCGTGCTCGTGCTCGCCGGATGCCACGCGGCTGCGGCGCCCGTGCCGAAGACCGCGGCGCCCGTCGCGCTGCCCCCGCTGTCGCAGCTCGACCCGGTCGCCGACCCCCGCTCCGTGCAGGGGCCGTCGACCGTGGTGATCGGACCGCCGAGCCTCATGCCGCCTGCCGAGGCCCCGACGCCCACGCTCCCCGTGACCGTGCGGTCGCACGACGGAGCGGCGGTGCGCGATGTGCGCGTCGAGGACACCTCCCGCATCATCGCGCTCTCCCTCAGTGGAACGACGGCCGAGCTCGTCCACGCCCTCGGCTTCGGCGACCGTCTGGTCGGGCGCGACGTCTCGACCGAGCTGCCGGAGACCTCCGGGCTGCCGGTCGTCACCAAGAAGGGCCACACGATCGACGCCGAGGCCGTGCTCTCGCTGCAGCCGACCCTCGTGCTCACCGACGGATCGATCGGCCCCACCGACGTCGTGCTGCAGCTCCGCGACGCCGGCATCCCGGTGGTGACGGTGCCGCGGGCGATCGATCCCGAATCGACCGCTCAGGCGATCCGGGAGATCGCCGGCGCGCTGGGCGTGGCGTCCTCCGCGGACGGTCTCATCCAGCGGCTGCGCACGGCGATCGACGAGAAGGGGGCCGAGATCTCCCGGCTCCTCCCGAAGGACCGCGAAAGGCTGCCGCGCGTCGTCTTCCTCTACGTGCGCGGCTCCGCCGGTGTCTACTACCTGTTCGGGAAGGGCAGCGGGGCGGACTCGCTGATCACCTCGGTCGGCGCGATCGACGCGGCCACGGAGAGCGGCTGGGAGGGAGAGCGCCCGATGACCCCCGAGGCGCTGGTCGCCCTCGACCCCGACGTCATCCTGGTGATGACCAAAGGCCTCGAGAGCGCCGGCGGGATCGACGGCCTGATCGAGGCGCAGCCGAGCGTCGCGCTCACCACGGCCGGGAAGAACCGGCGGATCATCGACGCCGCCGACACCGAGATCTTCGCGGGAGGCACCCGGATCCCCGACATCATGGACGGCCTCGCCCGCGCCCTCTACGCTCCTGCGTCCCTCGCCGCGGGCCGCTGAGGCGCCCGCGTCCAGTTCCGGCTCGAGCGCCCGGCGCCGATCCGGTGCGAAGCCGTCCGCCCGGTGCGCGCCGTGCGTGGTCTTCCTGCCGTCTCGACGCGACCATACCGGCCGGACGCCGCGCCGCGTATCGTCGGAGCATGGCCTCAGAGCGCGTGACCCTGACCGTGACCGACGCCGACGGTGAGCGGGAGATCGCCCTGTCGAGCCCGAACCGGGTGGTGTGGCCCGTCGACGGAGCCGACGGCATCACGAAGGCGGAGTACGCCGCATATGTGCAGGAGGTGTCGGAGCCCTTCCTCGCCGCGAACGGTCATCGCCCGGTGTCGCTGGAGCGGTTCCGCGACGGCATCTCGGGCGAGGGGTTCTTCTCGAAGAACCCGCCCAAGGGCACGCCCGACTTCGTGGACGCCGTCACGGTGACCTACAACAGCGGCCGCCGGCATCCGCAGATCGTGCTGGGCCGCGCGAGCGCGATCGTCTGGGCCGTGCAGATGAACACCATCGTCTTCCACCCCTGGGCCTCCCTCGCCGACGACACCGACGATCCCGTCGAGCTGCGGATCGACCTCGACCCCCAGCCCGGCACCGGGATGCCGGAGGCGATCGCCGCGGCCCGTGAGCTGCGCAGCGTGCTGCGCGAAGCCGGTCTCGAGCCGTTCATCAAGACCAGCGGCAACCGCGGTCTGCACGTGTTCTGCCCGATCGTGCCGGAATGGGAGTTCCTCGTCGTGCGGCACGCGGTGATCGCCGCCGGGCGGGAGCTGGAGCGGCGGATGCCCGACGCGGTGACCACCAGGTGGTGGAAGGAAGAGCGCGGGGAGCGGATCTTCGTCGACTTCAACCAGGCCAATCGCGATCGCACGATGGCCGGCGCCTACAGCCCCCGCGCGCTTCCCGGTGCGCCGGTCTCCACCCCGGTGCACTGGGAGGAGCTGGACGATCTCGACCCCGCGCGGTTCACGGTGCGCACGATCCCGACGAGACTCGCCGAGGTCGGAGACCCCTGGGCGCGGATGCAGGAGTCGCCCGGTCGCATCGACACCCTTCTCGAATGGTGGGAGCGTGACGTCGCGAACGGCCTCGGCGAGATGCCCTTCCCGCCGGAGTTCCCGAAGATGCCGGGCGAGCCGCCGCGCGTGCAGCCCAGCAAGAAGGTCGCTGCGAACTGGGACGAGGAGGGGCGCCCCGCCGAGCGCTGATCCGTCAGTCGAGCACGTCGGCGAGGTCGTATCCGGCGACCGTGTCGAGTTGCGCGTAGGTGCACGAGGCCGCGTCGCGATCGGGACGCCAGCGCGCGAACTGCACGGTGTGCCGGAACCGCGCGCCCTCGAGCTGGTCATACCGCACCTCGAGCACGCGCTCGGGCCGTAGTCGCACGAAGGAGACGTCCTTCGCCCCGGAGAACCGCGAACGCTCGCCCTCTGCCGTGACGACGCCCCCGTCGGCGTCGCGCTCGACGAGGGGGGCGAGGTCGTCCACGAGCTGCTGCCGCATGGCGTCGCTCCAGGCGGCGACCCCGCCGACCTGGCGCAGCACGCCGTCGTCGCCGTACAGCCCGACGAGCAGAGAGCCCACGCCCGATCCGCTCTTGTGCACACGGTAGCCGAGGGCCACGACGTCGGCGGTGCGCGCGTGCTTGATCTTGACGAGCGTCCGCTTGCCCGGTGCGTAGGGGTCGTCGAGCGGCTTCGCGACCACCCCGTCGAGGCCCGCGCCCTCGAACTCCGCCAGCCAGCGGCGGGCGAGTTCGGGGTCGCCCGTGGTGCGGGTGAGGTGCAGGGGGTGCGGCGCGCCGGCGAGCATCCGCTCGAGGCGGGAGCGCCTTTCGCGGAACGGGAACGGCTGCAGGTCTTCGTCGCCGTCGGCGAGCAGGTCGAACGCGATGAACATGGCGGGCGTCTCGGCCGCGAGCTTCGCCACACGGGAGGCCGCTGGGTGGATCCGCTGGCTGAGCGCCTCCCAGTCGAGGCGCTGCGCCCCGGCCGGCCCGGTCGCCACGACGATCTCGCCGTCGAGGAGGCAGGGGCCGGGAAGGGCGGCGGCGAGCTGTTCGACGAGCTCGGGGAAGTACCGGGTCAGCGGCTTCGCGCCGCGGGATCCGATCTCGAGCTCGTCGCCGTCCCAGGCGATGAGGCCGCGGAAGCCGTCCCACTTCGGCTCGAAGAGCATCGGCGTCTTCGCCGGGTCCGGGATGGATGCCGCGGCCTTGGCGAGCATCGGGGCGGGGATGTCGTACATGCGTACATTCTGCCCCCGGCCTCGGACGCCCGGGAGGCCTCCCGCGCCCACGCCCGGAGTCAGAAGAGGTCGCCGAGGCCCGCCGGTGTCCCCGCATCGCGCAGGACCGCGCGCGCCGCGTGCCAACCCGCCATCCCGTTGACCCCCGGGCCGGGCGGCGTCGACGCGGAGGCGAGGTAGACCCCGCGCAGCGGTGTGCGCCACGGCTCCGCGGACAGCACCGGTCGGCGCAGCGCCTGGGTCAGCGTGAAGGAGCCGCCGAAGACGTCGCCGCCGATCTCGGCGGGGTTGATCGCCTCCCTGGCCGATGCGGGGACGGCGCGTGAGCCGATCACCACGTCGCGGAAGCCCGGGGCGAACCGCTCGATCTGCGCGGTCACCCGTGCGGTCGCATCGATCTCCGAGCCCGCGGGCACATGGATGTACGACCAGAGCGCCGCCCGCCCTTCGGGCGCGCGGCTGTCGTCGAGGGCCGAGGGCTGCACCACCAGGACGTAGGGCCGCCCGCTCACGCGCCCCTCCGCGACCGCCCGCTCGCTCACGCCGATCTCCGCCCTCGTCCCGCCCACGTGCACGGTGGGCGCGCGGGCGACGTCGGGGTTCGTCCACGGCACGGGGCCGCTCAGCGCGAAGTCGACCTTCGCCGCGCCCGGTCCGTAGCGGAACGCCCGCAGCGCCCTCGCGTAGCGCGCCGGCACGCCCGGCAGGCTCAGCATCAGGCGCGGCGGTGCGTTCAGCAGCAGGACGTCACCGCGGGAGGGATCGCCCCAGTCCAGCGCGGAGAGGTCGCGCACGCGCACGCCCGTGCGGACGCGGCCGCCGTGCCGCTCCAGGTCGAGACGCAGCGCGTCGGCGATCCGCTGCGCCCCGCCGCGCGGGTACGCCCAGCCGTCGGGGCCGTGCCCGTGGGCCGCGAGCAGCAGGCCCGCGGCGGCGGCCGAGAGGGAGGGGAGCACCGCGTTCGCGTGGGCGGTCACGCCCGTGAGGAGCGCGGCGGCCTCCGGGGTGCGGAAGGAGCGTCCGGCGAGGAGGGTGCCCTGGTCGAGCATCCGCAGCGCGTAGCGCGCCGCGGTCACCGGATGCCGGGGCATCCGCAGCATCGAGCCGGACGTCGTCTCGACCAGCTCCCCGAGACGACGGGTCAGCGGGCGGAGCAGGGCCCGCCAGCGGCCGGCGTCCGGCCCGAGCCCGTCTGCCGTGCGCTCCAGATCGCGCCACGCGATCGCCGCGCCGCCGTCGTCGAGCGGATGGGCGTAGGAGATCTCCGGACGGATCCACTCCACCCGCTCGACGAGCCCGAAGGCGCGGAAGAACGGAGAGGTCAGCGCGGCGGGGTGCACGGCGGAGCAGACGTCGTACCGGAACCCGGGCTCCGGCCCCTCCAGGGTGCGCACGCCGCCGCCGACGGTCGCGGCGGCCTCGAGCACCTCGACCTCGTATCCGGCTCGGGCGAGGGACACCGCGGCGGAGAGCCCGTTCGGTCCGCTGCCGATGATGGTCGCCCGCCGCATGCCCTCAGTGTGTCACGCGCAGCGGGGTCGCCTGATGCCGGGCGGATGCGCGGCCCGCCTCGGCACCGGTGGCGCGCGGGGACGTCCCGGGCGTGCGATCCTGGAGGGGATGAACGAAGTGCAGGGTCCCACCCCGACCGGAACCTCCCGACCGTACCGCTCCCTCGCCGAGGCGCTCCGCGCCCATCGGGTGCCGGAGGAGAACCACGCGTTCATCGCGGCGATCGCGGACGCCGTCGGCGTCAGCTCGTTCATCGACCGCGGGCGCTACATCGAGGCGATCCGCCGCGACCAGGGGACGCCTCTGCACATCGGCCGCACCTACACCAACGGCTTCGCCGAGGACGAGCGGATCGTCGTCGGATCCGTGGCGCTGCGCCTGCAGCCGAGCGAGGGGCGCGCTCCGTACTTCTACGTCAGCCACCCGAGCGAGTTCCCGCAGGCGGCTCCGGTGCGGGCGAAGCGGCCGGCGGGCGCGAGGAAGCCGGCCGCGCCTCGGGCCGTCGCGGCCCCGCGCGCGCTGAAGCCCGCCGAGCGCGACTACGGCGTCTGCGACGTGTGCTTCATGGTGCGGGGCGCCTCGGGCGCCTGCGGCTGCGACTGAGTCAGGAGAGCTCGTCCTGTACCCGCCGGGCGACCTCGGCCATCGGCATCGACCGCGGGAACACCGCGACCACGACATCGTCCGCGGCCGGCTCCGAGGGGTCGTCCTGCACGCCGTACCGGCGACGCACGTCCTGGAGGGCGCTCTGCAGCCGGGAGAGGGGCACCTTGGCCGTGCCCCGCAGCAGCTGCCGGAGCACGTGATTGTGCACCGCGGTCACCAGGGCCGCGAAGCCCACCGCGTCGAGCGGGTCGATCCCGGGGAGCGAGGAGCGCAGGTACTCGTCGAACAGGCGCTCGTAGCGGAAGACCGTGACGATCTCGCGCTCGCGCAGCACGGGCACCTGCCGCACCACCTGATACCGCAGCCGCGCCATCTCGGGATCGCGGGCGAAGTGCGCGAAGACCCGTTCCGACGCCTCGCAGACCGCGGCCCACGGGTCGTCGTGCCCCTCGGCGAGGAAGCTGCGCAGCTCTTCGATGACCACCTCGTGATCGGCGAAGACCACGTCCTCCTTGCCGCCGAACTGGCGGAAGAACGTCGACCGGGAGACGCCGGCCGCCTTGGCGATCTGCTCCACCGAGGTCTGGTCGAACCCCTGCGCGCGGAACAGCTCGAGCGCGGCGGCGACGACGGCGGAATGCGCTTCAGCGGATTCATGCATAGCGAGAAGCCTATGACCTCCTGCCCGTCGCGGGTTGTCCGATCGCCGTTCCGGGGCGGCACCCCGCCGCACGGTCCGGCCAGGCGCAGGTAGTAAGCTGGTGGATTGGACGATGTCTCGACATCGAGATACTTTTCCGGACCACAGCCGAGTGAAGGAAACACAGTGGATCTCTACGAGTACCAGGCACGAGACCTTTTCGAGAAGTACGGGGTGCCGGTGCTCGCCGGCATCGTCGCCGACACCCCTGAGGAGGTGAAGGCAGCGGCCGAGAAGCTGGGCGGCGTGGTCGTCGTCAAGGCGCAGGTGAAGACCGGCGGTCGCGGCAAGGCGGGCGGCGTGAAGGTCGCGAAGACCCCTGAGGAGGCCTATGAGGCCGCGAAGGCGATCCTCGGCCTCGATATCAAGGGCCACGTGGTCAAGCGCGTCATGGTCGCCGCGGGCGCCCGCATCGCGGAGGAGTTCTACTTCTCGGTGCTGCTCGACCGTGCGAACCGCTCCTACCTGAGCCTCTGCTCGGTGGAGGGCGGCATGGAGATCGAGCAGCTCGCCGTCGAGAAGCCCGAGGCGCTCGCCCGGGTCGAGGTCGACCCGCTCACGGGCATCGACAAGGCGAAGGCCCTGGAGATCGCCCGCACGGCGAAGTTCCCGGAGGAGCTCGTCGAGAAGGTCTCCGACGTCTTCGTCAAGCTCTTCGAGGTCTACAAGGGCGAGGACGCCACGCTCGTGGAGGTCAACCCGCTGGTCCGCACCGAGGAGGGCGACATCATCGCGCTCGACGGCAAGGTCACCCTCGACGACAACGCCTCCGAGATCCGCCACCCGGAGCACGAGGCGCTCGAGGACAAGGACGCCGCCGACCCGCTCGAGGCCAAGGCCAAGGAATCCGGCCTCAACTACGTCAAGCTCGACGGCGAGGTCGGCATCATCGGCAACGGCGCGGGTCTCGTGATGTCCACCCTCGACGTGGTCGCCTACGCGGGCGAGAACCACGGCGGCGTGAAGCCGGCCAACTTCCTCGACATCGGCGGCGGCGCGTCGGCCGAGGTCATGGCCGCCGGCCTCGACGTCATCCTCGGCGACCCGCAGGTGAAGAGCGTCTTCGTCAACGTCTTCGGCGGCATCACCGCCTGCGACGCCGTCGCGAACGGCATCAAGGGCGCCCTCGAGACCCTCGGCGCCACCGCGTCGAAGCCGCTGGTCGTCCGCCTCGACGGCAACCGCGTCGACGAGGGCCGCGCGATCCTCGCAGAGTACGCCCACCCGCTGGTCACTCTCGCCGCCACCATGGACGAGGGCGCCGACAAGGCCGCCGAGCTGGCGAACGCCTGATCCGGATCCGAGAGACAGAAGGAACAAGAGAATGTCGATCTTCCTCAACAAGGATTCCAAGGTCATCGTCCAGGGCATCACCGGCGGCGAGGGCACCAAGCACACCGCCCTCATGCTCAAGGCCGGCACCAACGTCGTCGGCGGCGTGAACGCCCGCAAGGCCGGCACCACCGTCTCGCACACCGACAAGGACGGCAACCCCGTCGAGCTCCCCGTGTTCGGCTCGGTCGCCGAGGCGATCGAGAAGACCGGCGCCGACGTGTCGATCGCCTTCGTCCCCGGCGCCTTCACCAAGGCGGCCATGGTCGAGGCCATCGACGCCGAGATCCCGCTGCTCGTCGTCATCACCGAGGGCGTCCCCGTCGGCGACTCGGCCGAGGCCTGGGCCTACGCCCAGAGCAAGGGCAACAAGACCCGCATCATCGGACCGAACTGCCCCGGCATCATCACCCCCGGCGAGTCGCTGGTCGGCATCACCCCGGCCAACATCACCGGCAAGGGGCCGATCGGTCTCGTGTCGAAGTCCGGCACGCTGACCTACCAGATGATGTTCGAGCTGCGCGATCTGGGCTTCTCGACCGCCATCGGCATCGGCGGCGACCCGGTGATCGGCACCACCCACATCGACGCGCTCGCCGCGTTCGAGGCCGACCCGGAGACCAAGGCGATCGTGATGATCGGCGAGATCGGCGGCGACGCCGAGGAGCGCGCGGCCGACTTCATCAAGGCGAACGTGACGAAGCCGGTCGTCGGCTACGTCGCGGGCTTCACCGCTCCCGAGGGCAAGACCATGGGCCACGCCGGCGCCATCGTCTCGGGCTCTGCGGGCACCGCGCAGGCGAAGAAGGAGGCCCTCGAGGCCGCCGGGGTCAAGGTCGGCAAGACGCCGTCCGAGACCGCCGATCTGATGCGCGCGATCATCGAAGGCCTGTAAGCAGCAACGGAGGAGGGCCCGGACGCGTCGGCGTCCGGGCCCTCCTCCGTTCCCGACGCCCCGCGCACGGCTTCCGCGCCGGCGACGCTCGCGGCACCATGGAGGCATGACTTCGAACAGCCTCACGCTCGTCGGGGGCCCCACGGCGATCATCGAGTACGCCGGAGTGCGCTTCCTCACCGACCCCACCTTCGATGCGCCGGGGAGCTACGAGGGCGGCGTCGCCCTGCACAAGCTCGTCGGCCCGGCTCTCGGACCCGACGAGGTCGGCGACATCGACGCCGTGCTGCTCTCGCACGATCAGCACCCCGACAACCTCGACACCTCGGGACGGGGGTTCCTCGCGCGGGCAGGTGCCGTGCTGTCGACGCCCGAGGCAGCGACCCGGGTGGACGGTGTCATCGGCCTGTCACCGTGGCAGTCCCGTCGCTTCGGCAGGGTGGACGTCACCGCGGTGCCCGCGCGGCACGGTCCGGAGGGCGCGGAGGCGCTGTCGGGGACGGTCACCGGCTTCCTGCTGCGGGCGCCCGGGCATCCGGTGGTCTATGTCTCCGGTGACAACGCATCGGTCGACGTGGTCGCGGCGATCGTCGCACGCGGGGGAGGGGTCGGCGTCGCGGTGCTGTTCACGGGGGCGGCGAACGTCGGCAGGTTCGGAGACGCCGACCTGACCCTGAACGCCCGCACGGCGGTCGAGGCCGCTCGGGTGCTGGGCGACGCCGTGATCATCCCGGTGCATGCGGAGGGGTGGCATCACTTCAGCGAGACGAGGGAGCGCCTGGTGCGGGAGTTCGTCTACGCCGGCCTCGACGGCCGCCTCCGCGTCCCGGTCCACGGGGAGCCGCTCCCGTTCTGAGTCGCCGAAGGGGCGGACACCGTGGCATCCGCCCCTTCTGTCGCGCCGAGAAGGCCGTTCAGCCGCCGATCAGCTGCTCGATCGGGCCACGGGCGAAGTAGATCACGAAGCCGGCCGTCACGATCCACAGCAGGGGGCTGATCTGGCGGGCCTTGCCGGACAGGGCGCGCACGAGCACCCAGCCGATGAAGCCGGCGCCGATGCCGTTCGCGATCGAGTACGTGAGCGGCATCACCGTGACGGTGAGGAACACCGGGAAGAGCGCCGAGAAGTCCGTGAGGTCGATGAAGCGGATCTGGCTCATCATCAGCGCCCCGACCACCACCAGGGCCGCAGCCGCGACCTCGGTGGGCACGATCGAGACCAGCGGGGTGAAGAACATCGCGATGAGGAACAGCGCCCCCGTCACGAGGTTGGCGAATCCGGTGCGGGCGCCCTCGCTGATGCCGGCACCCGACTCGACGAAGACCGTGTTGGACGAGCCCGACGTGGCACCGCCGACGACCGCGCCGACGCCCTCGACGATCAGCGCCGACTTCAGGCGGGGGAAATTGCCCTTCTCGTCGGCCACGTCGGCCTCCTTGGCGAGGCCGGTCATGGTGCCCATGGCGTCGAAGAAGTTGGTGAACACGAGGGTGAAGACGAGCATCAGGGCCGCGAGCGCCCCGATCCGTCCGAATGAGCCGAAGAGGTCGAACTGGCCGACCAGGGTCAGGTCCGGCAGATCGATGACCCGCTCGGGCAGCGCGGGCAGGGTCAGACCCCATCCGCCCGGGTTCTTCTCGCCGCGGGCACCGATGTGCCAGACCGCTTCGACGATGACCGAGACGACGGTGCCGGTGACCAGGCCGATGAGGATGCCGCCCTTCACCTTCCGCGCGACGAGCACGGCGGTGAGCAGCAGGGTGAGCACGAAGATGAGGGTCGGGACGGTGGCGACCGAGCCCCCCACGCCCAGGCCGACCGGCGGCGAGTCGCTCTTGGTCGAGGTGACGAAGCCGGCGTTGACGAGGCCGATGAACGCGATGAACAGGCCGATGCCGACCGTGATCGCGATCTTCAGCTGCATGGGGACGGCGTCGAAGATCATGCGGCGCAGCCCCGTGGCGCTCAGCAGCACGATGATGAGGCCGTTGATGATCACCAGGCCCATCGCCTCGGGCCAGGTCACCTCGCCGACGACGGAGAAGGCGAGGAACGCGTTGATGCCGAGGCCGGCGGCGAAGCCGAACGGCAGACGGGCGACCAGGCCGAAGAGGATCGTCATGATCGCCGCGGTGAGCCCGGTCACGGCGCTCAGCTGCGCGAACTCGAGCACGTTGCCGGCGACGTCCGGGCTGGACGACAGGATGATCGGGTTGAGGATGACGATGTAGGCCATCGTCACGAACGTCACGACGCCGCCGCGGATCTCGGCGCCGAAGCTCGAGCCGCGGGCGGTGATCTCGAAGAAGCGGTCGACGGCGTTCCGGGGGCGTCTGTCGACGGTCAGGGGTTCAGGGGCAGTAGTCATCGGGGGACCTCCGCGGAAACGCTATCGTGTCCGCGTGCTTCCGCGCGCCCCGGGGCGGGAGGGAGGGTGGCGCATCGTAGGCTCGTGGAGACATGCAACGCCTGACCGTCGCCCTGCTCGCCGCCCTCGACGCCGCCATCGCGGCCGCGATCGGCGTCGCGGTGCTGCTTGCTCCGCTGACCCTGCTGTGGACCCTGTCGTTCGGCGCCTCCGCCGACTGGGGCGAGCTGTGGCCGGTGACCGGCACGCTCTGGCGGTTCGGGCATGGCACCCCGATCGACGTCTCCGTCCCCGACCAGGTGGTGGTCGCCACGGGGATCGCCCCGCAGGCCGCGACCTTCGTGCTCTCCCTCGCCCCCCTGGCGCTGTTCTTCTTCACGCTGCTGTTCGGCGCCCGCTCGGGGCGCCGTGCCTCCGCCGCCGGCGCCTGGATCACCGGCGTCGTCGCAGGGGGCGCCGTCTTCGCCGCGATCTCCGCGCTGATCGGACTCACCGCGAAGGCCGATGCCGGCAGCACGCCGCTCTGGCTCGGGATCCTGCTCCCTGCGGCGGTCTACCTCGTCGGTTCGCTGGCCGGCGCGATCGCCCACGCCTGGTCCGAGGGCGACGGCGGGCCGATCGATCGCCTGCACGACCTCGTCGACGGCTGGGGCGACTGGAGCCCGGTGGCGGGCGAGAGCGTGCGCGGCGCGTCGATCGTGCTCGTCGCGCTCATGGGCGTCTCCGCCCTCGGCCTCACGGTGATGACCGTGCTGCGCGGCGGCGAGGTGGTCGCGCTCTACCAGACCGCCCGGGTCGACGCCCTGGGCGCCACGGTGATCACGCTCGGGCAGCTGGCCTACCTCCCGACCCTGCTGGTGTGGGCGGCTTCCTGGCTCGCCGGTCCGGGCTTCGCCGTGGGCGCCGGCACGACCGTGTCCCCGGCCGGCACCGAACTGGGCGTCGTGCCGGGCATCCCCGTGCTCGGACTGCTGCCGGAGGTCGGCTCGTTCTGGATGCTGGTCGTCGTGCTGCTGCCGATCGCCGCGGGAGCCGTGGCTGGCTGGATGGTCCGCTCGCGGCTGGTGTGGGAGCGGACCGCGGTCGGAGTCGGCCCGCGCGCCGCGATCGCGGGCGGGATCGCCGCGCTGTCCGCCGGTGCGGCGGCGCTGCTCGCGGTCCTCGCCTCCGGGTCGATCGGCCCCGGCCGGATGGCCGAGCTCGGTCCCCGTCCCGGTCCGTTCGCCCTCGCGATCGGCGTCGAGGTGCTCGTCGGCGCCGCGATCCTGCTCCTCGCACCGCGCAATCGCGAGGAGCTCGCCGAGGAGCGCACCGATCGCTGGCGCGCCGAGATGGCCGAGCTGGGCGCCTCTCCCGACGCCGATCGCTGACGGCAGGGCCGCATGCGAAACCCGGCGCCGGCACCCCGGTAGACTGACCGGGTGCTGACGGTCGCCGTTCTCATCTCGGGCACCGGCTCGAATCTCCGTGCCCTGCTCGAAGCCGCCCGCCACCCCGATTTCCCGGCTCGGGTGGTCGTCGTGGGCGCCGATCGCGACGCCGACGGCCTCGCGCACGCCGAGGAGTTCGGCATCCCGGCCTTCACGGTGCCCTGGCACGAGCACGAGAGCCGGGACGCCTGGGGCGAGGAGCTCGGCAGGCAGCTCGCCGTCTGGGACGCCGACCTCATCGTGCTCAGCGGTCTGATGCGGCTGCTCCCCGCGTCCCTCGTCGCCCGCTACGCGCCGCGGATCGTCAACACGCACCCCGCCTATCTACCGGAGTTCCCCGGCGCGCACGGCGTGCGCGACGCGCTCGCCGCCGGAGTCTCCGAGACCGGTGCGAGCGTGATCGTCGTCGACGACGGCGTCGACTCCGGACCGATCCTCGCCCAGGAGCGGGTGCCCGTGCTCCCCGGCGACACCGAGCACACCCTGCACGAGCGCATCAAGCCGGTCGAGCGCCGGCTGCTGATCGACGTGGTCCGGCGCATCGCCGTCGGCGACCTCGTCCTCGCCCCCTGACCCCTTCCCTCCCCTCGCACCGACCCCGAAGGAGCATCATCATGGCCGGCCCTCGTCTGGACCCCTCGCTGTACCGTCACCGCGACACGGTCCCGATCCGCCGTGCGCTCGTCTCGGTGAGCGACAAGTCCGGCCTCCTCGACCTCGCCGCGGCGCTCGCCGCCGCCGGCGTGGAGATCGTGTCCACCGGCTCGACGGCGGCGACGATCCGCGACGCCGGGCACGAGGTGACCGATGTCGCCGCCGTGACCGGAGTGCCGGAGATGCTCGACGGGCGCGTGAAGACGCTGCATCCGAAGATCCACGGCGGCCTGCTCGCCGACCTCCGCCTGGAGGATCACGAGAAGCAGCTCTCCGAGCGGGAGATCTCGCCGTTCGAGCTCGTCGTCGTGAACCTGTACCCCTTCGTCGAGACCGTGGCGTCGGGTGCGGAGGGCGACGACGTGGTCGAACAGATCGACATCGGCGGACCGGCGATGGTCCGTGCGGCGGCGAAGAACCACGCCAACGTCGCGATCGTCGTCTCCCCGGAGTCCTACCCCTCGGTGATCGAGGCGGTGGGTGCCGGCGGCACCACGCTCACCCAGCGCCGCGAGCTCGCCGCCCGCGCGTTCGCGCACACGGCCGCCTATGACGCGGCCGTCGCCTCCTGGTTCGCCGAGGGCACGCTGGGCGACGGCGTCGACCTGCCCGCGCACCTCACGATCAAGGCCGAGCGCCTCGAGACGCTCCGGTACGGGGAGAACTCGCACCAGCGCGCGGCGATCTACACGCGTGTCGGGGGGCAGGGCATCGCCCAGGCGACCCAGCTGCAGGGCAAGGAGATGTCGTACAACAACTACGTCGACGCGGACGCCGCCCTGCGCGCCGCCTACGACATGGTCAAGCCGGCCGTCGCGATCATCAAGCACGCCAACCCGTGCGGCATCGCCACGACCGCGCCGAACGCCCTCGACCCGATCGCCAGCGCCCACCTGCGCGCGCACGAGTGCGACCCGGTGTCGGCGTACGGCGGCGTGATCGCGGCCAACGGCACGGTCACCCTGAAGATGGCCGAGAACCTCAAGGACATCTTCACCGAGGTGATCGTCGCCCCCGACTTCGAGCCCGCGGCGCTCGAGGTGTTCAAGGCCAAGAAGAACCTCCGGCTGCTGAAGCTCCCCGAGGACTGGCAGCAGGAGAAGATGGACGTCCGCCTGGTGTCGGGCGGGCTGCTGCTGCAGGACGCCGATCGGTTCCCGGACGACATCTTCTCCGTGGCCAAGGGGTGGGAGCTGGTCTCGGGCGAGCGCCCGGACGACGACGAGCTGGAGAACCTCATCTTCGCTTGGAAGGCGTGCCGCGCCGTCAAGTCGAACGCGATCGTGCTCGCCAAGGGCAACGCGACCGTCGGCGTCGGGATGGGGCAGGTGAACCGCGTCGACTCGTGCCGCCTCGCGGTCGAGCGCGCGGGGGATCGCGCCGCCGGATCGGTCGCGGCCTCCGACGCGTTCTTCCCGTTCGCGGACGGGCCCCAGGTGCTCATCGACGCCGGGATCACGGCGATCGTGCAGCCCGGCGGCTCGGTGCGCGACGGCGAGGTCGTGGACGCGGCGCGCAAGGCGGGCGTCACGATGTTCTTCACCGGAGAGCGTCACTTCTTCCACTGAGGTCCGTGCGCGGATCACGGCGGAGGCACCCGGCCGAACGGGGACGGGGTCATCCGCCGGCCCGCGTCGTGCTTCGCCTCCGGCGCTCCATGACCGGAAGCGTCATGTCCGATTTCCGCGAGCCGCGGCGTCGTCGACGTGACAGAGTGGAGGCATGAGCAGCACGGGGATGACCTTCGACGAACGGTACCGCGCGATCAGCGCGCGGGACACCCGCTTCGACGGGCAGTTCGTCACTGCGGTGCGTTCCACCGGCATCTACTGCCGGCCGAGCTGCCCCGCGCGCACGCCGAAACCCCAGAACGTCACCTTCTACCCGACGAGCGCGGCCGCGCATGAGGCGGGCTACCGGGCCTGCAAGCGCTGCCTGCCCGAGGCGGCCCCCGGCTCACCGGACTGGAACCTCCGCGGCGACGCGGCCGCGCGCGCGATGCGGCTCATCGCCGACGGGGTGGTCGAGCGCGAGGGCGTCCCCGGGCTCGCCGCGCGGCTGGGCTACACGCCGCGGCACCTGAACCGCCTGCTGGGCGCGGAGCTCGGAGCGGGACCGCTCGCCCTCGCGCGAGCGCATCGCGCCCACACCGCCCGGATGCTGCTGACCGGAACCGAGATGCCGATCGCCGATGCCGCCTTCTCCGCGGGGTTCGCGAGCATCCGCCAGTTCAACGACACGGTGCGCGAGGTCTTCGGCATGACGCCGAGCGAGCTGAGGACCCGTCGCCGCGCCGGAAGCGCCGACGAGGCGATGGCCGGCACGATCGACCTCGTGCTCCCGTTCCGCGAGCCGTTCGACGCCGAGGGGCTGTTCGCCTGGATGGCCGCGCGAGCGCTTCCGGGCGTGGAGGAGGCCGGCCCCGCCTCGTTCTCCCGGCTGCTGCGCCTCGACGGGGGGCCCGCGTGGTTCGCGCTGAGTCTCGAGGAGGGCCGGCTGCGGCTGCGCGCCCGGCTCTCTCGCCTCGGCGACCTCGCACCCCTCGTGGCGAGATCGCGACGACTCTTCGACCTCGACGCGGATCCCGCGGCGGTCGACGCGGCGCTGAGCGCCCATGACGAGCTCTCTCCTCTGGTGGGACGGGTGCCGGGCATCCGGGTGCCCGGCGCAGCCGATCCGCACGAGATGCTCATCCGCGCCATGGTGGGGCAGCAGATCACGGTGATTGCGGCCCGCACGGCGCTGACCGGACTGGCCGACGCGCTGGGCGAGCGGCTGCCGGACGGGGGCGTGCTCTTCCCCACGATGACCGCGATCGCGGAGCGCGGCGCCGAGGTGCTGCGCGGCCCCGCCACGCGGATCAGGGCGATCACCGGAGCCGCCGCTGCGCTGGCCGAGGGCACCCTCACCCTCACCGTCGGCGACGACGGGGCCGAACAGCGCCGTGCGCTGCTCGCGATGCCGGGGATCGGGCCGTGGACGGCCGACTACGTGCGGATGCGCGTGATCGGGGACCCCGACGTCTTCCTCCCCGGCGATGTCGCGGCCCGCGCCGGGGGGTCGGCCGCCGGACTGCCGGCCGACGCCCCGGCGCTCGACGCCTGGGCGACGCGCACCGCTCCCTGGCGCAGCTATCTCACCGCGCATCTCTGGCGCAACGCCCCGGTGAAGCGCCCCCGCCGCGCCGCGGGCGCCCGATCGAACAGCATCTGAAAGAAGGAGACACCATGTCCGCGACCATCCAGACCATCGACACCCCCGACGGCCCGTTCACGATCCTCGTCGACGAGGGGCAGCGCGTTCTGGCTTCCGGATGGACGGCCACGCGCGAGGAGATCCTCGAGCGGCTCGCGCCCGCCCATCGTCCGGACGACGTCGTGGAGGGCGAGACGACCGCCGCCGACGCCGTCCGCGCCTACTATGAGGGCGACCTCGCGGCGATCGACGGAGTGGCCGTGCACCAGCACGGCACCGACATGCAGCGGTCCGGATGGGAGGCGCTGCGGCGCATCGTCCCCGGCGAGCCGCTCACCTATACGGAGTTCGCCGTCGAGCTCGGCAGCCCGCGCGCGGTGCGCGCCGTGGCGTCGGTCTGCGCCCGGAACGCGCCGGCGCTCTTCGTGCCGTGCCACCGCGTGCTGCGCGGCGACGGCTCGATGGGCGGCTTCGCCTGGGGCGTCGACGTGAAGCGCTCGCTGCTGGCGAGGGAGAGCGCCGGGGCGCGCTGACTCAGCCCTCCGCCGGTGTCGCGTCGCTGAGGAACGCGACCGCCGAGTACACCAGCTTCGAGAAGTCGATCGTCTCGTCGCGCATGGCCGAGTTGTCGACGACGTAGGCGAGCATCACGGGGAAGTCCCTCATGCCGGCGTGCGGGGCCTGTCCGACGATGCGCGCCGCGAAGCAGACACCGAAGACGCCCAGCTCGACCGTCCCGTCGTCCTCGATGCGGATGAGGCGAGGATCCGCGGAGGCCGGGTCGACGCCGTTCTCGCGCAGGGCGTCGAGCGTCGTGCGGTAGGTGAGGGGCGCGTCCAGCACGCCGAGGAAGTAGTCCGGGCGATCCGGACCCGGCACCTGCCGCAGCAGCGCGCCCTCGCGGGGGAGCTGGGCGGGCAGGTCGTCGGGTCCGACGTCGATGCCGTCGATGCGGAAGCGCGCGCTCATGCCTCCACCCTAGGCGGCCGGAAATGGGTCTTGCCCTCGGCGTCGGGGCTGCAATAGGCTACAAGGCTGTCGCATCGTCCGTTGCGATATCGCCGAGCCCGAGGAGGACGTCATGAACTCGAACACCGCAACGCCGGTCGTCACCGATGTCCCCGGCTCGGCCTACGCTCGTTCTCGGAGCTAGTCCTACCGCCGACGCACCCCGCCGATCCGCGGGCGCACTGCGTCATCCCCACGTTCGCCGTCCATCCTCGACTCTGAGAATCGTCGTCATTCCATGTCTGCGTCATCCGCATCCGCTCCGGCATCCTCCGAACTGTCCACCGTCGCCGCCCTGTGGCGCCTGAAGCCCTTCGTCCGTCCGATCGTCTGGCGTCTCGTCGGGGGCGCGGCCAGCGCGCTCGCCGCCGCCGTGCTCGCCCTGATGATCCCGATCGCCCTCGAGCAGATCGTGCGGGGCCCGATCGAGTCGGGCCTCGTCGGCGCGATCACGGCGGGCGCGCTCGTCGTGTTCGCCCTCGCCCTCGGCGAGGCCGCCATGGTGTGGCTGCGCCGCTGGTTCGTGCTCACCCCGGCCACCGAGGTCGAGTACCGGATGCGGTCGGAGATCTACTCCCGCCTGCAGACGCTCCCGGTCGCGTTCCACGACCGCTGGCAGTCCGGTCAGCTCCTCAGCCGCATGATGCAGGACATCGGCCTCATCCGGCGCTGGATCGCCTTCGGTCTGATCCTGCTCGTGGTCAACGTGCTGACCATCGTCATCGGCGCGGTCCTGCTCTTCCAGTGGCACTGGCTCCTCGGCACGATCTTCCTCGTGACCGGCGTGCCGATGTGGATCCAGGGCTTCCTCTTCGAGAAGCGCTACGGCGCGCTCGCCCGGCAGAGCCAGGACCAGGCGGGAGACCTCGCCACGAGCGTCGAGGAGAGCGTGCACGGCATCCGCGTACTGAAGGCCTTCGGCCGCGGCAAGCACGCGCTGAGCCGGTTCAGCCGTCAGGCCGAGACGCTCCGCGAGACCGAGCTCAACAAGGCGCGGGCCGTCGGCGAGATCTGGTTCTGGCTCGACCTGATGCCGCAGATCGCGTTCGGCCTCAGCCTGTTGTCCGGCATCTGGCTCATCGCCCAGGGCGCGATCGAGTTGCCGCAGCTGTTCGCCTTCTTCGCGATGGCGACCGTGCTGCGCTGGCCGATCGAGTCGATCGGGTTCCTGTTCTCGTTCATGCTCGACGCCCGCACGGCGACCGACCGCGTGTTCGAGATCTTCCAGGAGACCAACACGATCACCGACCCGGAGAGCCCGTCGCACATCGAGGAGCCCCGGGGCGAGCTCGCCTTCGAGGGCGCCCGCTTCCGGTACCAGGACGCGGGCCCGTCCGAGCGTGATCTGCTCGACGGCATCGACCTCGTGCTGCGTCCTGGCGAGACCATGGCGCTCGTCGGCCTGACCGGCAGCGGCAAGACCACGCTCACCACGCTCCCGGCGCGCCTCTACGACGTGACGGGAGGCAAGGTCACGCTCGACGGCGTCGACGTGCGGGATCTTCCGCTGACGGAGCTGCGCCGTCATATCGCGATGGCCTTCGAGGACGCGACCCTGTTCTCCGCCTCGGTGCGCGAGAACGTGCTGCTCGGCCGCGCCGACCTCGACCTGCAGAGCGACGAGGCGGAGCGCGTCCTGCGCGAGGCGCTCGACGTCGCCCAGGCCGGTTTCGTCGACACGCTGCCGGAGGGCACCGAGACGATCATCGGCGAGGAGGGGCTGAGCCTCTCCGGCGGTCAGCGGCAGCGTCTCGCTCTCGCCCGCGCCGTGGCCGCGAAGCCCAAGGTCCTGGTGCTCGACGACCCGCTGTCGGCGCTCGACGTCGACACCGAGGCGCTGGTCGAGGAGGCGCTGCGCCACGTGCTCGCGGACACCACCGCGCTGATCGTCGCACACCGCCCGTCCACGGTCGCGCTCGCCGACCGGGTGGCGCTCCTCGAGAAGGGGCGCATCACCGCCGTGGGCGCGCACGCCGAGCTGCTGCGGACGAGCACGCACTATCGGCACGTCATCTCGAGCCTCGAGGCCGAGGAGGCCGCCCGCACCGGGGCGATCCCGATCATCACCGACGCGACGGCGGCCGATGCCGTCGACGCGTCCGCCGCCGAGGAAGAGGAGGTGCAGGCATGACTCTCACCGGAACCCAGGACGAGGACCGCTCGACATACACGCGCGAGGAGAGCCGTGCGATCCGGCAGCGCTCGCTGCGGCTGCTCGGCTCGCTGATCCACCCGCTCCGACTCCGGATCGCCGCGGCGGCGGCGGTGCTGGTGATCTCCACAGCCCTGCAGGTGTCCGGACCGATCCTCATCGGCATCGGTCTCGACACCGCGCTGCCGGTGCTGCTGGAGAAGGCCGACTGGATGCCGACCTTCATGGTCGTCGGCGCCTACCTGTTCGCGGGGATCGTGGGGTCGGCGCTGATCGGCTGGTACGTCGTGCTCGCCGCCCGGATCACCCAGGCGGTGCTGCTCGACCTGCGCAAGCGGATCTTCCTGCACACCCAGCGCCTGAGCCTGGAGTTCCACGAGTCGTATACCTCCGGGCGCATCATCTCGCGCCAGACGAGCGACCTCGACTCGATCCGGGAGCTCCTCGACGGCGGGCTGAACAACCTCGTCTCCGGCGTGCTGTTCGGCATCTTCACGTTCATCGCACTGGTGATCGCGGACTGGCAGTCGGGCGTGATCCTCGCGCTCGCCGGCATCCCGCTGGTCCTGCTCATGCGCTGGTTCTACCTGCGCTCGCAGACGATCTACCGTGAGTCGCGGGTGGTCAGCGCCAAGGTGATCGTGCAGTTCGTCGAGACGATGACCGGCATCCGCGCCGTGAAGTCGTTCCGCAAGGAGCCCCGCAACGACGAGACCTTCCAGAAGCTCGCCGGAGACTACCGCGACGTCAACCGCCGCTCGATGCTGCTGTTCGGCACCTTCGAGCCCGGGCTGATGGCCGTGGCTGCGCTCACCCTGGCGACCGTCGTGCTGTGGGGCGGCATCCGGGTGTCCACCGGTGCGCTCGGCGTCGGGGTGCTGCTCTCGGCGGTGCTGTACGTGCGCAACTTCTTCGCGCCGATGCAGGAGATCGCGATGTTCCTGAACTCCTACCAGTCGGCGACCGCGGCGCTGGAGAAGGTGTCGGGAGTGCTCGAAGAGGTGCCGACCGTGCCCGACCCGGAGAAGCCCGTCGACCTGTGGCAGTCGCGCGGCGCGATCCGTTTCGACGAGGTCACCTTCGGGTACAACGGCGAGAAGACGATCCTCCCGCACTTCTCGCTCGACATCCCGGCCGGCCAGACCATCGCCCTGGTGGGCACGACGGGGGCCGGCAAGTCCACGCTCGCGAAGCTCGTGTCGCGGTTCTACGACCCGACCAAGGGCAGGGTGACGCTCGACGACGTCGACCTGCGGATGTTGCACCCCAAGGATCTGCGCCGTGCGATCGTGATGGTCACGCAGGAGGCGTACCTGTTCAGCGGGACGGTCGCGGACAACATCGCGCTCGGCAAGCCCGACGCGACGCTGGACGAGATCCGGGCCGCGGCGCGCGCGGTCGGCGCCGACGAGTTCATCTCCTCGCTGCCGGACGGCTACGCGACCGACGTGAACAAGCGCGGAGGCCGGGTGTCGGCAGGGCAGCGGCAGCTGATCTCGTTCGCCCGGGCGTTCCTCGCCGACCCGGCGGTGCTGATCCTCGACGAGGCGACCGCCTCGCTGGACATCCCGTCGGAGAGGCTGATCCAGGATGCGCTGCAGACCCTGCTCGCCGACCGCACGGCGATCATCATCGCGCATCGCCTCTCGACGGTCGCGATCGCGGACCGCGTGCTGGTGATGGAGCACGGGCGCATCATCGAGGACGATGCGCCCGCCGCCCTGATCGGCGGCACGGGCAAGTTCGCCCAGCTGCACGCCGCCTGGCAGGAGACGCTCGTCTGAGACGCCTACGCTGAGGAGTCGGGGAAGATCCCGCCGGAGCCGTCCGGTCTGATCGTCTCCGGCTCCTCGGCCGTCTCCCGGCCCGCCCGACGAGCAGGAAGGCACGTGGATAGCATGAAGACGTGGATCCGCAGTCGGTCGTCGAGCTTTGGTGGATCGCCCCGGCCGTCGTCGGGGCGGGAGCTGCCACGGTGATGGTCGCGCGCCACAACGGCCGTCGACGCCGACTGGCCTTCGACGCCGCCCGCAAGGAGCTCGCCGCCGCGCAGAAGGAGTCCTCCGCGCGCTCCGCGGCGGCACGGATGGCGCGGGCCGATGTCACCCGGGTGACCGCGGAGCGGGCCGCAGGACGGGCGGATGACGCCGTGGTCGCGCAGGCCCGGCGCGTGCTGCGCGACGCCGAACAGCGCTCCAAGGCGGCAGGGGCCCTCGTCCGCGCCCGCCGTGCGCAGGTGAGCGCGGCACGCATCGCCCTCTCCACGCCGGGAGACCCGGTCGAGCGGCTGAACGCCGAACACGACGCGGTGCTCGCCCGGTGGATGGAGTACGAGACCGACCCGGCCCGGCTCATCGCCTATCCGCAGATGAGCGACGGGCGCTCTCCGGCGAACGCGGCCTTCCTGACCGCGGTCGAGCGTGCGCGGGACGCCCGGCTCGACCCTGCGGAGAAGAAGATCTCCCCGGAGAGCTTCGGTGCCTATCGCGACGCGGTCACCGCTCTCGAACGCGCCTTCGCCGAGGCCGAGCGCGCGGCCGGCGCGGCGGCGGACCCCCGACCGGCCTGGCAGGACGCGGCCCAATCGGTGCTCGAACGGTCGGTGGAGGCGCTCCGCAACGCCACGGAGACCTGGGGTCGCCGTCGTCGGGACGACGCCTGAGCCCGTCCGGGCGCGGAAGAAGGCGACGGAGCCTCGGTGGGGGAGGGAATCCGAGACCCCGCCGCCGGTCTAGTCGGCGACCCGGATCTCGGCGATGACCTCGGAGTACTCGGTCTCGCCGACAGGGACGAAGCCGACCCGGCGGAAGAACGCCTCGGGGCCGCCTTCGCCGGCCTCGTAGATCACGTCGACGTGGTCGACGCCACGGTCGCGGGCCTCGCTGAGCAGCGCATCGACGGCGTAGCGTCCGATGCCGCGCCCTTGAGTGTCGGCGTCGACGTTGATCCGCCACAGCACGCTGCGGAAGTGCTCCTCCGGAGCATCCGGATCGAAGCTCGCGCTGACGAAGCCGACGACCTCGTCGCCGTCGAGCACGACCCGCTGCCAACTCGTGCTCGGATTGATCACGGTCGCCGCGATGCCATAGGACACCGGAGCCAGGAACTGCTCCTGGCCCGGCTTCAGGGACAGGTTGTTGACGGCGACGATCGTCGCCGCGGAGAGTTCCACAATTCGCAGTTCCGACATGCTCCCAGGCTAGACCCTTTCCCGCCGGTGACGTCAGAATGATCCGCGGCCTCTCAGGTGAACAGCAGGTGACCGGCCCTCCTCCGCGGGAAATAGGGCGTTCCGCCCCGCTCGGGTATCTTGGTATCGAGATAAAAAGCCCTCGCGAACGGAGTTCCCCAGTGGCCGACGACGCCATCATCTACACCTACACAGACGAGGCGCCGGCTCTGGCCACCGCCTCGTTCCTTCCGATCGTCAAGGCCTTCACGGGCCAGGCGGGCGTCGAGGTCGAGACGAGGGACATCTCGCTGGCCGGACGCATCCTCGCCGCCTTCCCGCAGAAGCTCGCCCCCGAGCAGCAGGTGGGCGACGCGCTCGCCGAGCTGGGCGGTCTGGCGACGCTCCCCGAGGCGAACATCATCAAGCTGCCGAACATCTCGGCGTCGATCCCGCAGCTCAAGGCGGCCATCGCCGAGCTGCAGCAGAAGGGCTACGACATCCCCGACTTCCCCGACGAGCCCGGCTCGCTCGAGGAGAAGGACGTCCGCGCCCGCTACGACCGCATCAAGGGTTCGGCCGTCAACCCGGTGCTGCGTGAGGGCAACAGCGACCGCCGTGCGCCTCTCGCGGTGAAGAACTACGCGAAGAAGCACCCGCACCGCAACAAGCCGTTCGCCGGGGGATCGAAGACCCGTGTCGCCACGCTCGGCCATGACGACTTCAAGGCCAACGAGCGCTCCTGGGTCGCGGCCCACGACGACGTGCTGAGCATCCGGCACACGGCGTCCGACGGCACGGTCACCGTGCTCAAGGAGGGACTCAAGGTCCTCCCGCGCGAGATCATCGACGCGACCTTCCTGTCGGCCAAGGCCCTCGACGCATTCCTCGCCGAGACCCTCGAGACCGCGAAGTCCGACGACGTGCTCTACTCCGTCCACCTCAAGGCGACGATGATGAAGGTCAGCGACCCGATCATCTTCGGCCACGTGGTCAAGGCGTTCTTCAAGGACGTGTTCGCGCAGTACGGCGAGCAGCTGGCCGCGGCCGGCCTCAGCGCCAACGACGGCCTCGGCTCGATCCTCGCCGGACTCTCCGGGGTCGCCGACGGCGAGCAGATCGCTGCGGCCTTCCAGAAGGCCATCGAGCAGGGGCCGCGGCTGTCCTACGTCAACTCGGACAAGGGGATCACCAATCTCCACGTGCCGAGCGACGTGATCGTCGACGCGTCCATGCCCGCCCTCGTCCGCAACGGCGGCAAGCTGTGGGGCGTCGACGGGGGAGAGGACGACACCCTCGCGGTGATCCCGGACTCGTCCTACGCCGGCGTGTACCAGGCCGTGATCGACGACGTGATCGCGAACGGGCCGCTCGACCCGGCGACCATCGGCACCGTGCCGAACGTCGGCCTGATGGCGCAGGCGGCCGAGGAGTACGGCAGCCACGACAAGACCTTCGAGATCCCCGCCGATGGCGTCGTGCAGGTGCTCGACGGCGAGGGCGCCGTGCTGATCGAGCACGAGGTCGGTGCCGGCGACATCTGGCGCGCGACGCAGACGAAGCACATCGCGGTCATGGACTGGGTGAAGCTCGCCGTGACGCGTGCCCGCGCCACCGGTGTTCCCGCCGTGTTCTGGCTCGACGCGAACCGCTCGCACGACGCGCAGATCATCGCGAAGGTCCACCAGGGTCTCGCGACGCTCGACACGCACGGCCTGACGCTGACGATCCTCGCTCCGGAGGAGGCGACGCGGTACACGCTCGCGCGGATGCGCCACGGGCTCGACACCATCTCGGTCACCGGCAACGTGCTGCGCGACTACCTCACCGACCTGTTCCCGATCCTCGAGGTCGGCACCAGCGCGAAGATGCTCTCCATCGTTCCGCTGTTGGCCGGCGGCGGGCTGTTCGAGACCGGTGCGGGCGGCTCCGCCCCCAAGCACGTGCAGCAGCTGGTCGGCGAGAACTACCTGCGCTGGGACTCGCTCGGCGAGTTCTTCGCGCTGGCGGCCTCGCTCGAGCACTTCGCCGATGCGACCGGCAACGAGAAGGCCCGCATCCTCGCCGAGACCCTCGACGCGGCGACCGGGACCTTCCTCGAGGAGGACCGTTCGCCGGGGCGCGCCCTGGGCACGATCGACAACCGCGGCAGCCACTTCTACCTCGCCCTCTACTGGGCGCAGGAGCTGGCGAAGCAGACCAAGGACGCCGACCTCGCGGCCGCGTTCGCGCCGATCGCCGCACAGCTCGCCGAGAACGAGCGGCAGATCGTCTCCGAGCTGAACGCCGCACAGGGCTCGCCGGCCGACATCGGCGGCTACTACCGGCCCGACACCGTGAAGGTCGACGCGGTGATGCGCCCGTCCGAGACGCTGAACGGCGTCATCGACGCGCTGGCCTGATCCTGCAGAAGAGGGGGCGGATGCTGCGGCATCCGCCCCCTCTTCGTGTCTGCGGTGCGGGCGGGGTGCCCGTTTCGCGGAGGGTGTCACGTTCTGCGGGTGTTTCGCCCGGGTGCGTCTGCGTTTCGGGTCAGAGTCCGGGGTTCGGGCGGGGTGCCCGTTTCGCGGAGGGTGTCACGTTCTGCGGGTGCTCCGTCCCGGGCCCGTCGGAGTCCCGGGTCAGGCGTGGACCTGGACCTCGAGGCCGGTCGGCGCCCACTCGTAGACGTACTTCGCGACCTCGATCGGCATGTTCACGCAGCCGTGGCTCATCGGGGTGCCGAAGTTGTTGTGCCAGTAGGTGCCGTGGAACGCCTGGTCGCCGTTGAAGTAGGTGACCCAGGGGACGTCCTTGGTGAGGTACTTGGTGCCGTCGCCGTTGTTGCCGCGCATGTCCTGGATGCGCACATGGGCGTAGATCCGGAAGTTGCCGATCGCGGTGTCATGACCCGATCGTCCGGACGAGATCGCCCAGGACTTCACGATCTTGCCGTTCTCGATCAGATAGGTGCGCTGCTCACTGAGGTCGACCTCGATCTTGCGGACGAGGTTCGTGCTCTCGAACGGGGTCTCGGTGACGGGGAGCGTGAAGACGCCCTTGCCGTCGCCGAGCTGCGCCGCGAAGTCGGACGCGATCTTCGAGGTGTCGCCCAGCACGCGGCCGGTGGCGCCCGCGGTCATGGTCTTCAGCACCTTGCCGCCGGAGTCGACGATGTTGGTCGCGTTGACCGCCGGACGGTCGACGGTCTTGGCCAGGGTGTCGACGGTGGTCTGGATGGCCGACTGGTCGGCGCTGACGACGAGCTTGCCGTCGACGTCCTTGACGCTCAGCCATGAGGCGAGCGTCGCCGGCGCGATCGGCACCGTGCGCTCCTTGCCGATGTAGAAGCCGGCGGTGCCGAGCATCGCGTTGAGCTTCTCAGCGGCGGCCTTGGCGGCGTCGGTCGTGATCGAGGCTGCGGCCTCGGTGGGCGCGCCGGAGAACTCGAACGAGGACTTGTTCGCCCCGACGGCCTTGACGAAGGCGGCGCTCAGGGCGTCGACATCGATGCCGGTGCCGGCCTTGGCATCGGTGACGACATAGGTGCTGCTGGCCTTGTCGAACGTCACGGTCGCGTCGACCGCGTCGGTGTAGCTCCCGGGGACGGCGGCGCGCAGCGCGCGGTCGGCCGCGGCGGCGTCGAGGCTGATCTTCGCCGGGATGTCCTCGCCCATCCACGAGCCGAGGTTCCACATCGGGTGATCGGAGAACGCCTTGTCGGCCAGGGTCGTGGCGTCCGCCTGCGCGCCGAGGGCGGCGCCGTTCACCGTGGCGTCCTTGCCCGCGCCGGTGAGCGTGACCTTGGTCTGGGCGAGATGCGAGCTGATCGTCTCCGCGGCCATGCCGGGGGTCATCCAGCCCACCGAGATCCCCGCGACCGTGGTGCCCGGTGCGATGAGGATCGTCGACGCGCCGCCGGCGGCGAGGAGCAGGGCGCCCGCGCCGATCCCGACCCAGAGGCCGACGCGGCGCTTCTTCGGCGCCGGCTCGGCGGGGGCCCATTCGACCGGCTGGTCGCCGTCGGACGGCGGCATCGGAGCGGTCGGCTGGGCATCGCTGGCACCGGTGTTCGGCGCAGAGATCAGATCGGTCACGAACTCACCCCCCGTTGTACGGCGTGACGTCTTTGCCCTATGGTACGCGCTGGACGGTAACGGGACGGCAACGGTTGGATATGCGAATGCCCCGCGTCCACGGGGGAGGCGGGGCATCCGGCACGGCGTGTCGCGGTCAGTCGGAGACGACGGCCAGCCCGTCGATCTCCACCAGCATCTCCTCGCGCGGGAGGCCCGTGAAGACGGTCGTGCGCGAGGGGAGGACCCCGCTCGGGGTGTGGGCGGTGACGAACGCGCCGTAGGCCTCGTTCATGGTCGCGAAGTCCTCCCGCGTGGTGAGGTAGACGCGGAGCATCACCACGTCGTCGAAGGTGGCGCCGGAGGCCTCGACGATCGCCTTCACGTTCTCCAGCGTGCGGGTGGTCTGCGCGGCGACGTCGCCGGCGTGGAGGTACTCGTTGGTGACGGGGTCGACCGGGCCCTGGCCGGAGACCTGGACGATCGGTCCCTTGCGGACGCCCTGGGAGAAGGTGTGCGCGGGCGCGGGGGCTGCGTCGGTGGCGACGCGGGTCTTCTGGGTCATGCGCTCAGACTAGTACCTTTGTGAGATGCCTCTACTAATCCCCGACCCGGTGATCGGCCCGTGGGCGAAGGGACTCCCCGCCCGCGCGCACGGTCTGCGCCTCTCCGAGCTGGCGGATGCGGGACTGCACCTCTCCGATCTGCCGACCCCCGCGTTCACGCTGCACGAGGACGCGCTCGCCCGCAACGAGCGGATCGTGTTCGACTGGGCGGCGTCGCAGGGGGTGCTCCTCGCCCCGCACGGGAAGACGACCATGGCGCCCGCCCTCTGGCAGCGGCTGCTCGACGCCGGGGCCTGGGGCATCTCGGTGGCGACGGCCTGGCAGGCGGGCGTCGCGATCCAGGCGGGTGTGCGGCGGGTGCTCATCGCCAACGCCGTGACGGATGCGGCCGCCGCCGCGGTGCTCGGCCAGGCGCTGGAGCGGGACGCCGGGCTCCGTGTGCTCTGCTGGGCGGACTCCGTCGACACCGTGCGGCTGCTGGACGGTGCGGTCTCCGATCCGTCGCATCCTCTCGACGTGCTCGTCGAGCTCGGCGGCGCTGGCGGACGCACCGGTGCGCGCACGGCGGAGGAGGGACTCCGGATCGCCGAGGCGATCGCAGCGGCGGAGGGGCTGCGCCTCGCCGGCGTCGCGGGCTACGAGGGGGCGATCGGCCCCGACCGCTCGGCTGGCTCCCTCGCGAAGGTCGACGCCTACCTGCAGACCCTCGTCGCGCTCCACGACCTCCTGGACTACCCCGACGATGTGCGTCCCGTCCTGAGCGCCGGGGGCAGCGCGTTCCCGGATCGCGCGGCGGCGGTGCTCGCGACACGCCGCGACGGCGCCGACGTCGTGCTGCGCTCCGGGGCGTTCCAGATCCACGACGACGGCTTCTACGCGCGGATGTCGCCCTTCGGGCCGGAGATCGGGACCGAGCGGCTGCGCTCGGCCATGCACGTCTGGGCGCGTGCGGTGTCCCAGCCCGAGGCGGGACTCGCACTGCTCGACGCAGGCCGGCGCGACGTGCCCTACGACATCGACCTGCCCGCGCCGCAGGGTGTGACGGGCGAGATCACGGCGCTCAACGACCAGCACGCGTTCCTGCGCACCGCTCCGGGGGAGGAGATCGTGGTCGGGAAGGTCGTCCGCCTCGGGCTCTCGCACCCCTGCACGGCGTTCGACAAGTGGCGGGTGGCGGTGCTGGTGGACGACCCGGACGCCGCCGATCCGCGGGTGATCGGGGCGGTGCAGACATGCTTCTGAGCACCGTCCTCGCCGAACAGGGACGCGTCCGCGTCTACCGGGGCGCGACCGTGGTCGACGGCACCGGCGCCGACCGCTACATCGCGGACGTGGCGATCGAGGGCGCGCGGGTGGTCGCCATCCGGCGCCCGGGCGACGCCGACGCCCTCGTGGTCCCGGAGGGCGCGGTCTGCCGGGACGCGACGGGGCTCGTGCTCGCGCCGGGGTTCATCGACATGCACGCGCACTCCGACCTCGCCGTGCTCGGCGGCGCCGCCCATGACGTGAAGATCCGGCAGGGCGTGACGACCGAGGTGATCGGGCAGGACGGCATCGGGTACGCGCCCCTCGACGACGCGTCGGCCGTGGCCGTGCCCGCCCGGATCGCGGGGTGGAACGGCTCCCCCGGGGGGCCGATCGCCTGGCGGACGATGGCCGGCTTCCTGCGCGCCGTCGACGAGGCACAGGGCACCGGCCCCGCGGCGAACGTCGCGGTGCTCGTGCCGCAGGGCAATCTGCGGATGCTGGTGATCGGCCACGAGAACCGCCCGGCATCGCCCTCGGAGATCGCGGAGATGCAGCGGCTGCTGGGCGAGGCGCTCGACGATGGCGCGTTCGGGATGTCGAGCGGGCTCACGTACGCCCCCGGCATGTACGCCGACACCGCCGAGCTCGAGGCCCTGTGCCGCGTGGTCGCGGAGCGCGGCGGGTTCTGGGCCCCGCACACCCGGAGCTACGGCGCGGGCGCGCTGGACGCGTTCCGGGAGGCCCTCGACGTCGGCCGCCGCACCGGATGCCCGATCCACCTCACCCACGCGACGATGAACTTCGGCGTGAACCGGGGTCGGGCCGCCGAGCTGATCGCGCTGATCGACGACGCGCTCGCCGACGGCGTCGATGTCACGCTCGACACCTACCCCTACCTTCCCGGGGCGACGACCCTCGCGGCGCTGCTGCCGAGCCGGCTCTCCGAAGGCGGCGACCCGGTCGGAGCGCTGCGGGCACTCGACGCGGACGGCCGCGAGCGCCTGCGTGCCGAGCTCGAGGACATCGGCTGCGACGGCTTCCACGGCGAACGGGCCGACTGGGCCGCGATCGAGATCGCCGGAGTGGGCGATCCCGCGCTCGCGGACCTCGTCGGACGGACCGTGGCGCAGGCCGCGGCGGAGCGCGGACGACGGGCGGTCGATCTCGTGATCGACACGGTCATCTCCGACGAGGGCGCGACGACGGTGCTGATGCACATCGGTGACGAGGACAACGTGCGCGAGATCATGCGCCACCCGCGCCACACCGCCGGCAGCGACGGCATCCTCATCGGGGGCAAGCCGCACCCACGCGGTTTCGGGACCTTCCCCCGCTACCTCGGGCACTACGTCCGCGAGCTCGGGGTGCTCGGGCTGGAGGAGGCCGTACGGCACCTCTCCGCCACGCCCGCGCGGCGCCTCGGCCTCGACCGGGGGGACGCCCCGCGCGGCGTCGTCCGGGAGGGTGCGACCGCCGATCTGGTGCTGTTCGACCCCGGCACGGTCGGCTCGACCGCGGACTTCGACGACCCGCGGGGCCGTCCGACGGGGATCGTCGAGGTGCTCGTCGGCGGGACGCCGGTGCTCGTCGACGGCGAACCCGCCGGCGTCGCAGGAGGCCGGGCCCTGTGCGCCGTTCCCCCTGCGCACCGGGCGACGGTGCCGCAGGTCGCCGCGCAGATCGAGGAGGGGGCGCCATCGTTCGAGCTGCTGTCCGGCGCGGGCGTCCGCGCCGAGCCCGGCCTCGAGCGCGTCGCCGCCCTGCTCCGTGAGTCGCTGGGGCTCGACGGACAGGTGGAAGGCTCGGCGATCGCGCTCCGCGTCGTGCCGGGAACGGGTCGCGGCCCGGAGTCCTTCCGCGTCGAGGTCTCGGCCGACGGCGTGCGGATCGACGGCGCGACGGCGGAGGGCGTGTTCCGCGGCGCGACCGTGCTGCGGCAGCTCTGCGCACCCGAGCGGGCGATCGGATCCCGCATCCCGTCCGGCACCTGGAGCGGCGAGCCGGCATTCGGCTGGCGCGGGATGATGCTCGACGTGGCGCGGCATTTCCGGCCGGTCGAGGAGGTGCGGCGCCTGATCGATCTGCTCGCCGCCCATCACCTGAACGTGCTGCATCTGCACCTCACCGACGATCAGGGCTGGCGCTACGAGGTGCCCGGGTATCCGCGACTGACCGAGGTGGGTGCGGTGCGCCACGCCACGCAGCGCGGGCACGGTCCGCTGTCGACGGTCGAACCGGGAACGCACGAGGGGTTCTACACCGCGGAGGAGCTGCGCGACCTGGTGGCCTACGCCGCCGAGCGCTTCGTGACCCTCGTGCCCGAGGTGGAGCTGCCCGGGCACGTCCAGGCGGCGCTCGCCGCATATCCGGCGCTCGGCAACACCGATGTGAAGGAGCCGCCGACCTCGGCGTGGGAGCGCTTCGGCGTGAACCGTCGCACGCTCGCACCCACGGAAGAGGCGCTCGCCTTCGGGCGCGCCGCGATCGACGCGCTCTGCGACGTCTTCGACGCGGAGTGGATCGGCATCGGCGGCGACGAGGTGCCCGTGGACGAGTGGGCTGCCAGCCCCGCCGCCGCGGAGCGGATGCGGGAGCTGGGGCTGTCGACGCCGCATGAGGTGCAGCCCTGGTTCACCCGGGCGTTCGTGGCGCACGTCCGCGCGCGCGGACGCCGCGCCCTGGCCTGGGACGAGGTGCTGGAGGGCGAGGTGCCGGAAGGGGTGCTGCTCGCCGCATGGCGCGGGCCCGTGGCCCTCAGGGAGGCGCTGCGTCGCGGCATCCCCGTGGTGGCCTGCCCCGACATGGAGGTCTATCTCGACTATCCGCAGAGCGGATCGGCGGACGAGCCGATCCGCGTGGGGCCGCCGCTGCCGATCGAGCGGACGTACACGCTGGAGGTGCCGGACGGCGCGATCGGCGGCCAGGCCAACGTGTGGAGCGAGCACCTGCCGACGAGGGAGCGAGTCGACTTCGCGGTCTTCCCGAGGCTCTCGGCGATCGCGGAGCGGCTGTGGGCCGGGGGAGCGGCGCCGTCGTTCGACGGTTTCGCCGCGCGCCTGCCCGTTCACCTGCGCCGCCTGGCGGCCGCGGGCGTGGCGTATCGTCCCCTGGACGGACCACGGCCGGACCAGAGGAGGCCCGGGATCCCGGGCAAGCCGCTCACCCTGGAGCAGCGCGAGGAGATCGTGGCCGGACTCGTCGCGAGAATGGCAGCCGGAGACGGCGGGGAATAAGGTAACGTTTCGATAACCCTGGGTTGCAGTGCGGGAGCCGGGGTTGCGCAAACTCTGTTCGTAAGGTCTACTAACAAATATGTCCGAATCGGATGATCTGCGTGCGTCGGCGTCCATCGAGTACGTCGACGGTCAGAGTCATGCCTTCGGGGCGGTGCGACGTCTGCGTTCGCGCTCGAAGGTGCTCCCGGAGCACGCGCGCGGGCACAACCGCGCGCTCGTGCTGCAGACGCTCTACCACGCCGGCGCGATGAGCCGGGCGGACCTGTCCAGGGAGACGGGGCTCACCCGCGTGACGATCTCCGACCTCGTCGCGGAGTTCATCGCCGACGGCATCGTCATCGAGATGGGGGTGCGCGAGGCCACGGGTCCCGGGAAGCCCCCGATCCTCATCGACATCGACCGGGCGGGGCACCAGATCATCGGCATCGACCTCTCGGGGCCGACCGCGTTCGAGGGCGCCGTGCTGAGCCTCGACGGCGACGTCCTGGAGCGCCGGGAGACCCCGCGCCCCGGCGGTGAGGACGGCGAGGCCGTCTACGCCGCCGTGCTGCAGCTCGCCCGCGACGTGATCGCGGCGTCGAACCGCCCGCTGCTCGGCGTCGGCATCGCCACCCCGGGCGTCGTCCGCCCCGACGGCGTGGTGCTCAGCTCTCCCAACCTCGGATGGGTCGACCTGCCGCTCGAGGCGCGACTCGCCGCCGACCTCGACCTGCCGGTCATCGCCCGCAACGACGCCAACGCCGCGGTGCTCGCGGAGTACACCTTCGGCGAGGCGCTGAGCGACTTCATGCTCATCAAGATCGGGCGGGGCGTCGGCGCCGGCCTGATCACCGGCAGCCAGCCGCTGCTGGGCAGCAGGTTCGCCGCGGGCGAGATCGGCCACGTCGTGGTCGGCACCGACGGCGGCCCGCGCTGCGCCTGCGGCAAGGAGGGCTGCCTCGAGGCCTGGCTGAGCGTCACCCGTCTGACCGCCGCGATCGCGGAGAACCCGGATGCCAGGGACGAGGTGCTCCGCGACGCGGGCACGCGGATGGCGATCGGCATCGCGCCCATCGTCGCCGCCCTCGACCTCTCCGACATCGTGCTCTCCGCCCCGCCGGACCTGCTCGGCGGCCCTTTCATCGAGGCGGCGATCGAGACGCTGCGGGAGCGCACCCTGGAGGGCATCTTCGACGATGTGGACATCCGGCTGACGCATCAGCAGGACATCGTGCTCCGTGGAGCCGCCGTCATGGTGCTGTCCGGGCAGCTGGGGGTCTCCTGACGATGGCGGCAGTGTTCACCGGCCCGGCGGGCCGGTCCGTTCGAGTGGGCCTGGACGTCGGCGGGACCAAGACCGACGCGGTCGCCCTCGCGCCCGACGGAGCGCTCCTGGGACGTCTGCGGCGTCCCACCGGCTTCGGGCCCGATGCGGTGGTGCAGGGCATCCTCGAGGCCGTCTCCGCGCTCGCCGACGAGGGGGGCTTCGCGATCGGCGACATCGAGTCGGTCGGCGTCGGCATCCCCGGGATGATCGAGAACGGCACGGGGCGCGTGCTCCATGCGGTCAACCTCGGGGTCGACTCGCTCGACATCGCCGCGCGGGCGCAGAGCGCGATCGGCGCGCGGTTCGCCGTCGAGAACGACGTCAAGGCGGCCGCGCTCGGCGCGGCCTCCCTGCGGCACGACGGCGCCTCGATGGCCTATCTCAACCTCGGCACGGGCGTCGCCGCCGGCATCGTCGTCGGTGGGCGCATCTGGCGCGGGGCCCACGGAACGGCGGGTGAGGTGGGACACGTCTCGGTCGACCCGCACGGCAGGATCTGCGGCTGCGGCCAGCGCGGCTGCGTGGAGACGCTCTGCGGCGGCGGAGCGCTCGCGAAGGCCTGGGGACGCCCCGGCGCCCTTCCGGTGCGCGACATCTTCGATGCCGCAGAGACGGGCGACCCGCAGGCGCTCGCGCTGCGGAGGGACCTCGCCCGCGGTGCGGCGGCCGCGGTGCGACTGCTCGTGCTCTCGGTCGACGTCGAGCGCGTGATGATCGGAGGCGGGCTGACCGCCCTCGGCGTCCGTCTCTACACCGACCTGCTCGCCGCGATCCGGGAGGATGCGGCGACGTCACCGTTCATGCGGTCGCTGCGGCTGGATGAGAGAATCGAGCTGCTGCCGGCGGGCTCGCCGGTGGCGGCGATCGGCGCCGCACTGCTCGGCGATCACGCCGCCGCAGACCACCCCACCCCCGAGAAGGAGACCGCCGCACATGGCTGAAGTCATCATCGTCGAGAACGCCGCTGCCGCGGGCGCCCTGGTCGCCGATGAGATCGTCCGACTGCTCGACCGGAAGGCCGACGCCGTGCTGGGCCTCGCCACGGGGTCCACGCCGCTGGGCGTCTACCGCGCCCTCGCCGAGCGCGTCGCCGGCCGCGACCTGTCACAGGTGCGGGGCTTCGCCCTCGACGAGTACGTCGGCCTCGACCCGGCCCACCCGGAGAGCTACCGTTCGGTGATCACCCGGGAGGTCGTCGAGCCGCTCGGGCTCGATCCCGAGCGCATCCACGTGCCCAACGGCGCCGAGGCGACCATCCAGCACGCCGGTGCCGACTACGAGGAGGCGATCGAGGCCGCGGGCGGTGTCGACGTGCAGATCCTGGGCATCGGCACCGACGGGCACATCGGCTTCAACGAGCCGGGGTCGTCGTTCGCCTCCCGCACGCGGGTCAAGACACTGACCGAGCAGACCCGCGAGGACAACGCCCGCTTCTTCGACTCGATCGACCAGGTGCCGCGGCACTGCATCACGCAAGGTCTCGGCACCATCCTGCGGGCGCGGCACCTCGTGCTCCTCGCCTTCGGGGAGGGCAAGGCCGAGGCGATCGCGAGCGCGGTCGAGGGGCCGATCTCGGCCATCCTCCCGGCTTCGGCGATCCAGTTGCACGAGCACGCGACCGTCGTGGTCGACGCGGCGGCGGCGTCGCGGCTGAAGCTCGCCGACTACTACCGCTACACCTACGAGAACAAGCCGGCCTGGCAGGGCATCTGACCGCTTCGGCCCTCCTGCCCGTCAGCCCCAGGCGATGGGCAGGAGGTGCTCCTCGCTGAGGGGCGCCAGGAGCACCTCGCCGCGTTCGGAGGGGGCGAGCCAGCGCAGCTCGGCGAGCTCGGCCTGCACCTGCACGTCCTCGGGCTCGGCGGTCATCGCGAACGCCGTCGCCACCACGCGATGGCCGGGCTCGTTCGCGGCCGCCGAGACGAAGGTCCCGAGCGGCCGCAGCGCATCCTCGCCGACGACCAGGCCGAGCTCCTCGTGCAGTTCCCGCACGAGGGCCTGCGCCGCGCTCTCCCCGGCCTCGGGCTTGCCCCCGGGCTGCATGAACCGCTCCGTGCCGCTCTTGCGGACGAGCAGCGCGCGGCCGTCCCGGTCGGTGATGACGGCAGCGCTCACGTGGATGTCAGGCATGGGAGGAGAACACCTTTCCGGGGTTGAGGATGCCCTGCGGATCGAACACGCGCACGATCCGGCGCTGGAGCTCCCACTGGTCGTCGCCGAGTTCCTCGGACAGCCAGCGGCTCTTGAGCGTGCCGATGCCGTGCTCCCCGGTGAGGGTGCCTCCGAGCCGGATCGCGGAGCGGAACAGGTCGCTCGCCGCCGCCCAGATCGCATCGGGGACGTCGGGCCCGTCGAACAGGAAGTTCGGATGCAGGTTGCCGTCGCCGGCGTGGGCGACGGTGGGGATCGGGATGCCCGTCTCGCGCTCGATCCGGGCGATCTCGTCGAACATCTCCGGCATCCGGCTCCGCGGCACCGAGACGTCCTCGATCAGCGTCGTGCCGAGGGCCGCGAGGGCCGGGTGGATCGAGCGGCGGAAGCGCAGCAGGCGCTCTCCCTCCTCCGGGTCGGCGCTCCACGCGACCTCGCCCCCGGCGGCGCCCAGCACACCGGCGATGAGCTCGATCTCCGCGCGGGCCCCGGTGCCGTCGGTCTGGACGGTCAGCTGGGCCCGGCCCGGCTCCGGCGGGTCCATGCCGAGCAGGGCATGGACGGCGGCCAGGCTCGACGCGTCCATCAGCTCCATGATCGCCGGCTGGACGCCCGCGGCGGTCACCGCCGCTGAGGCCTCCGCCGCGGCCCGGACACCGGGAAAGGACGCGGTGAGGGTGCAGGTCTCGCCGGCCACGAGAGGGCGCAGCTTCAGGGTCGCGCCCACGATCACGCCCAGGGTTCCCTCGGACCCGATCACGAGCGACGTGAGGTCGAGTCCCGTCACGCCCTTCACGCTGCGATGTCCGAGGCGCATCAGCCGTCCGTCGGCGAGCACGAGGTCCACGGCCAGTACCGCGTCGCGCACCACGCCGTACTTGGCGCACAGCAGTCCGCCTGCGCCGGTGGCGATGTTGCCGCCGACGGTCGAGATGTCGCGGCTGGCGGGGTCGGGCGCCCACCAGACGCCGTGCTCGGCGAGACGGGCGCCGAGCACGCCGTTGAGGATCCCGGGCTCGACGACGGCGAGGAGGTCTTCCGGGCGGATCTCCACGATGCGGGTCATCGCGGCCGTGGAGAGCACGATCTCGCCCGATCCCGCGTTCGCCCCGCCCGCAAGACCGGTCCCGGCGCCGCGGACGACCACCGGGGTGACGGTCTCGGAGGCGATCCGCATCGTCCGCTGCACGTCCTCGACGCTGCGGGCATGGACCACGGCGAGCGGACGGCCCTCCGCGGCGTGGCCTGAGCGATCGGCCCGCGCGGCCTCGAGGCTCTCCGGCGAGGCGTCGACGATGTCGCCGAGCGCCTCGCGCAGCCTCTCGAGCACGGTCATCGCAGCGCGCGACGTCCCGCCATCACCCCGGCGGCCACGGCGACGACGCCGAACATCGCACCCGTCCAGCCGAGCCCCATCGCCCACCAGGCGAGCGTGACGCCGACGTAGATGAGCACCTCCACGATCGCGCGGAGGAACGGGTGCAGGCGCAGCACCGGTCTGGGGGAGAGGAAGAGCGCCCAGACCAGCAGCACGGCGACCGGGAGGCCGATGCCGATGATCACGTTCCACGGGAGCGCCCAGGTGCCGAAGCCCCACAGAGCGAGCGTGATGAGGGCGACGATGAGCACGATCGCCCGGATGATGTCGAGCGGCGTGATGTTCGGCCGGTTCACGCCCGGTACGGCGGCGGTCTCCTGGGGCATGCCCCCAGTCTATTCGTGGTCCGGGGTGCGGATCAGCCGGCGATGCCCAGGGACCACAGCTTGGTCGTGCCGGTCCACTCGCCGCCCTCGTAGCGGAAGGTGACGGTGGCGTTGCGCAGCAGCTGCATCGCGTTCGGACGGATGTCGGCGGTGCCCGAGCCCGATGCGTCGAGCGTGATGCGGTCGCCGCGGGCCGGGTTGCCGTCCATCCACACCTCGACGACGGCGCCGGGGGTGCCCTTCACCGGGATCGAGTAGTGGGTGCGGAACTGGTCGTCGATCCAGATGCGCGCGGCGCTCCAGGTGATCGCCACGTCAGTGTTGCCGGGGTCGGTTCCGCCGTTGCCGGGGTCGGTTCCGCCGTTGCCGGGGTCTGTTCCGCCGTTGCCCGGGTTTGTGCCGGGGTCGGTTCCCGGGTCGGTGCCGGGGTCTGTTCCCGGGTCTGTTCCGGGGTCGGTGCCCGGATCTGTGCCGGGGTCTGTTCCCGGGTCTGTGCCCGGGTCTGTTCCGGGATCGGTGCCCGGATCGGTTCCGGGGTCGGTGCCTGGGTCCGTTCCCGGGTCTGTTCCGGGATCGGTTCCCGGGTCGGTTCCGCCGTTGCCGGGATCGGTTCCCCCATCGCCCGGGTCCGTTCCGGGATCGGTGGGCTTCGGCGTGACCGGCGGATCGGTGGGCTTCGGCTTCTGAGCGGTCTCAGGAGCGGGGGGCGCCGGCGTCTCCTGCTTCGGCTCCTCGGGGACGACGGGCTTCTTCTCGTCCACCTCGATGACCATGACGCCGTCCTGATCGCCGATCGACGACGACGGCGCCACCTCGGAGGCGATCGAGCTCGAGCCGCCTTCGCCGGCGTTCGGCTGCGAGGTCGCGGGGGAGGCGTTGATCATCCCGGGCACCACCGCGACGGCGGCGACGACACCGGCGACGACGAGTGCCGCGGAGCCGGCGCCGACGAGCGCGCCGATGCCGGTGAGGGCCCCACCGCCCATGGAGCCGCCGCCTCCGGCGCTCGCCCCGGCACCCGAGGCGCCCGAGCCCGAGGCAGCGGCGGCGCCGACCGCCGGAGCGGTCGCAGCGGTGACGACGACCGCGCCGTCGACAACGCTGGAGGGCATCGCCGCGAGAGCGGCGAGAGGCGTACCGCCGCCCTGCAGAGAGGCGAGGTAGCCGGTGGCGCCGGTGACGCCGAGCACGAGGGGGAGCAGCACGAGCGCGAGCCGGTTGGACACGTCCTTCGCCTCGGCGGCGACGATCATGCAGCGGGCGCAGTCCTTGAGATGGTCCTCGAGGCGCACCCGGTCGCGGGTGCCGAGATTGCCGCGGGAGTAGGCGCCGAGGTGCTCGATGCTCCACTGGCAGTCCGAGCCGGCGGCGGCGTTGCGCAGGTGCGCCTGGATCCATGCCTCGCGCAGGCCCTCGCGAGCACGGAACGCGAGCTGGGAGACGGCTCCGGCCTTCATGCCGAGCAGGGGGCCGATCTCGGCAGGCTTCATCTGCTCGATCTCGGAGTACCAGAGCACCTCCTGCCAGCGGGACGGCAGGCTGCGGAAGGCCTGGGCGGTGAGGCCGCGGTCGAGGGCCTCGTTGGCCGCCTCGTCGGTGCTGGCGGGATCGGCGACGGCATCGAGCTCGTCGATGGCCGTCTCCCGGCGCGAGCGTCCCCAGGCCGCCGCGGTGTTGCGGATGCTGGTGAACAGGTAGGCGCGGAACGAGCCGTTGGGGCCGCCGCCCTTGAGGATCGCCTGGTAGATACGGGCGTAGGCCTCCTGCACCAGGTCGTCCGGATCGATCGAGGAGGTGATGGAACGGGCGACCGTCATCCCGGACGGGTAGTGGCGCCGCCAGAGCTCCCCGAACGCCGCCGCGTCACCCGAGCGGGTGCGCAGGACGAGGTCGGAGTCGGCGGGCTGTTCGCCGGTCTGTTCGTGCACGTTCTTCTCCGTTCACAGGGCGAGGAGATTCCCCGTGATCGCTCGCTCCCTCTGGTCGGAAGCGGAATACCGCTCCCCATGAAGAGACGCGTGAATCGGATGTTCATCACGCGCCTGGGCCATTCTCTCCTGAAATCGCCGATCTGGCCAGCCCGATGGAGAACTCGCAGGATCTCTTGGGAGCGCTCCCAGAAAAAAGTTCGGGATCCGCGTAATGAATCCGTGAGGACGTCGTCTCTTCAGGTGAGCCAGCTTGAGAGCGCCACCGGGGGGCGGCGCAGGAAGGCACCGGTGCTGGGGTAAACGACACCGGTTCGGATGGACTCGGGTTCCTCGGGGGAGGAGACCCCGAGTCCATCCGCTCACTGGGGGAAACTATGAGGCCGCCGCGCTGGGGAGCGCGGCGGCCTCCCACCTTTCCGGGGCCGTTCTCTCAGCGCCGCACGGCGGTGCCGGTCCAGACGCGTACGACCTCCAGGTCGGAGGTCAGCAGCACGGCGTCTCCGGGCATCCCCGGCCGCAGGCGTCCGAGCCGCTCGCCGAAGCCGATCGCCGCGGCCGGCGTCTGGGTGAGCGCGCGGACGGCGTCCGGGAGGGCGACCCCCGCGGAGACGGCGTTGCGCAGCGCGACGTCCTGGGTGAGCGTCGATCCGGCGATCGAGCCCGAGTCGACCCTGGCGACGCCGTCGAGCACCGTGACGTGCAGGGATCCGAGGATGTAGTCGCCGTCGTCCGAGCCCGCCGCCGCCATCGCGTCGGTGATCAGCGCGACGCGGCCCGGCGCCTCGTCGAAGACGAGCTTGATGATGTGCGGATGCAGGTGGATGTTGTCCGCGATCGCCTCGAGCGTCACGCGGTGGTCGGCTGCAGCGGTGAGCACAGGACCGGGATCGCGGTGGTGGATGCCGTGCATCGCGTTGAAGGCATGCGTGAGGATCGTCGCGCCGGCGTCGAACGCGGCGCGGACGGTGTCGTCGTCGGCATCGGTGTGGCCGATCGCCGCCGCCGCCCCGGAGGCGACGACCAGACGCACGGCGTCGAGGCCGCCGGGCAGCTCGGGCGCGAGGGTGACCTGGCGCACGGTCCCCCTCCCCGCGGCGAGAAGACGCTCCAGCTCGGCGGCGACCGGCTCGCGCAGCAGCGCGGGATCGTGGGCGCCCTTGTGGCCGGGG
This sequence comes from Microbacterium sp., assembly GCF_040394595.1. GTDB lineage: Bacteria > Actinomycetota > Actinomycetes > Actinomycetales > Microbacteriaceae > Microbacterium. Next base: position 17,709 of record NZ_JBEBSA010000016.1, on the reverse strand, counting down.
TCGAGGAACGGACCCTCCAGATGGGAGCCGAGGATGTCGTCGTCCGTCTCCATCAGATCGGCGATCGCGGCGACCCTGGCCGCAAGGTCGTCGACCGAGGCGGTCACGAGGGAGACGATCGCGCGGGTGGTGCCGTGGTCGCGGTGCAGTGCGCGGGCGGCGCGGATCGCGTCGGCCCCGTCGTCGAAGGCCGCGCCCCCGCCCCCGTGGCCGTGGATGTCCACGAACCCCGCGGTGAGCACCGCGCCCGGGCCGGCGAGGTCCGCCGCGTCGACCGCCTCGTCGGCGTCCGGCCGCCCGGCGCCCGTGCCGACCTCGGCGACGACGCCGTCCTCGATCCGGACCCAGGCGTCCTCGACGATCGCGCCGTCGTCCACGAGACGTGCGGAGTGGATCACCAGCGAGCTCATCGCGCGCTCCAATCGATCTCGGCGGCGGGATGGAAGCCGATGCCGGCGGCCCGCCACAGCGGCGCGAGTGCGCCGACCCGTTCACGATACGACTCCCAGACGCGCTCCTCGCCCTCCGCCGGCGACCAGGCGACCTCGGCGTGTCCGGCGATGCGCGGGAAGACCAGTCCGTCGACCTCGGCGAGCGTGCGCGTGGTCTCGGTCCACATCGGCGCCTCCACCCCCAGGATCGCCTCGTCCGGTACCGGGGCCACGGCCGTCGGCTCCCACTCGTAGCCGCTCCGCACGTCGATGAGGGCGGCCCAGCTGAGACCGAGCGGGTAGCCGGCGTCGTACTTCATGTCGAGATAGGAGACGTTCGAGGGGGACATGATCAGGGCGCCGCCGCGCTCGACGAAGCGCGCCGCCTCCTCGGCGTGCGTGCCCTGCGGGGTCGTGCTGCCCCAGTACTGGCCGATGGTGCCCTCGGCGATGCCGGCCGCCGAGCCCACCTCGTGCCAGGCCACCGGGGTCCTGCCCTCCTCGGCGACGATCGCGGTCGCGCGCTCGACGAAGTGATCGAAGTCGGCCTGTGCGGTGCCGAGCGACTCGTCTCCGCCGATGTGGAGGTACGGGCCGGGCGTCATGTCCGCCAGCTCCCGCACGACGTCCCGCACGAAGTCATAGGTGCCCTCTTCGCCGATGCGCACGCTGGAGTGGCCGACGCCCCAGCCCAGGTAGGGCTCGCCGCCGACCGGGAGCGGCTGTCCGAGGCGCTCGGAGTCGGCGATCAGCGCATCGTTCATCACGGGCTGCTCGACCAGCCCGGGGTAGGCGACGCCGATCGCGTGGGTGTGCCCGGGCAGGTCGATCTCGGGGACGAGCGTCATGTGGCGCGACGCCGCGTAGGCCACGATCTCGCGGTAGTCGTCCTTGGTGTAGAAGCCGCCGGGGTCGCCCAGGGCCGAGGTCGATGCCGCGCGTTCGGTGAGCAGCGGCCAGGCTTCGATCTGCACGCGCCATCCCTGGTCGTCGCTGAGATGCAGATGCAGGTGGTTGAGCTTCAACGCGCTCGCGCGGTCGATGAACGCCGTGACGTCGTCGACGCCGAAGAAGTGCCGCGCCACGTCGAGCATGACGCCGCGGTACGCGAAGCGCGGGGCGTCCTCGACCTCGGCGCGCAGGATCCCCCACCCCTCGGCGTCCTCGCGCACGAGCTGGAGCAGCGTCTGGACGCCGTAGAAGAGGCCGGCGTCGTCGGCGCCGACGACCTCGGCCGTGTCGCCGACCGCGAGCGTGTACGACTCCGCCCGCTCCCCGGGCTCCACGCGGAGCACGATGTCGCCGGGGCGGGGCGTCTCGTCGGCGCGCGATGCCTCGATGCCGGTGCGGCGTCGCAGCTCGGCCGCGAGCACGTCGGCCGCCGCACCGCCCCCGATCACGCGGACGGCGCCGGTGAGCGGCATCCGCCCATCGCCGGCGGTGGCGGAGAGGGGCCAGGGGACCAGGGGCAGGCGAAGTGGCAAGACCATGAACAAAACCTACCCGGAAGCCGGCGCCGACCCAAGCGTCGATCGGCGTCGCATCCGCTATGCTCGGAGGCGTCGCGACTGGCGTCTGGGTGGGTCACCACCGGGGAGCGACCTCATGGGAATCGACCGCGCGCCTGGGCCGATGAGGAACATCCCCTTTCCCCGTGAGAACAGGAGCACGCCATGACCGACCGTTTCTTCGATGCGCCGCTGGCCGAGGTCGACCCCGAGATCGCCGAGGTGCTCGATCGAGAGCTGAAGCGTCAGCAGACCTTCCTCGAGATGATCGCCTCCGAGAACTTCGTGCCGGTCTCGGTGCTGCAGTCCCAGGGGTCGGTGCTCACCAACAAGTACGCCGAGGGCTATCCGGGACGTCGCTACTACGGCGGCTGCGAAGAGGTCGACGTCGCCGAGGAGCTCGCGATCGCCCGCGCCAAGTCGTTGTTCGGCGCCGAGTTCGCCAACGTCCAGCCGCACTCCGGTGCGACCGCGAACGCCGCCGTGCTCCACGCGATCGCCCGCCCCGGTGACACCCTGCTCGGCCTCTCGCTCGATCAGGGCGGCCACCTGACCCACGGCATGAAGATCAACTTCTCCGGCCGCCTCTACGACATCGTCGCCTACGGGGTGAACCCCGAGACCTCGACGATCGACATGGACGAGGTGCGCCGCCTCGCCGTCGAGCACAAGCCGAAGGTGATCATCGCGGGCTGGTCGGCATACCCGCGCACGCTCGACTTCGCGGCCTTCCGCGAGATCGCCGACGAGGTGGGCGCCCTCCTCTGGGTGGACATGGCGCACTTCGCCGGCCTGGTCGCCGCGGGCCTGCACCCGAACCCGGTGCCGCACGCGCACGTCGTCTCGTCCACCGTGCACAAGACCATCGGCGGGCCGCGCTCCGGCTTCATCCTCACGAACGACGCCGAGATCGCGAAGAAGATCAACTCCGCGGTGTTCCCGGGTCAGCAGGGCGGACCGCTCATGCACGTGATCGCCGCGAAGGCGACCGCGTTCAAGATCGCGGGCACCCCGGAGTTCAAGGAGCGTCAGGAGCGAGTGCTGCGCGGCGCCGCGATCATCGCCGACCGCCTCTCCCGGCAGGACGTGAAGGACGCCGGCATCGCCGTGCGCTCCGGCGGCACCGACGTGCACCTCGTGCTTGTCGACCTGCGTGACGCGGAGATCGACGGCAAGCAGGCCGAAGACCTCCTGCACGACATCCACATCACGGTGAACCGCAACGCGGTGCCGAACGACCCGCGTCCGCCGATGGTGACCTCGGGCCTGCGCATCGGCACCCCGGCCCTCGCGACCCGCGGCTTCGGCGACGCCGAGTTCACCGAGGTCGCCGACGTGATCGCTCTCGCGCTGCAGCCGGGCGCCGACGTCGAGGCGCTGCGCGCCCGGGTCGATGCCCTCGCCGCGGAGTTCCCGCTGTACCCGAACCTGCAGCAGTAAGGCGCTCACCCCGCTCCGCTCCTCGCTCGACGACACGGGACCCCCGTGTCGTCGGGCGGGCGGGGCGACGAGACGAATCGCCCACGCGCACCACCACACGAAAGGTCCCGACATGACCGCGAAGATCCTCGACGGCAAGGCCGCGGCAGCGGCGATCAAGGCGGAGCTCACCGAGCGGGTCGCGGCGCTGAAGGCGCGTGGCATCGTCCCGGGCATCGCGACCGTGCTGGTGGGCGCCGACCCCGCATCCCAGCTCTACGTGGGGATGAAGCACCGGCAGTCCGAGGCGATCGGGATGAACTCGATCCAGCGCGAGCTTCCCGCCGATGCCACGCAGGAGCAGGTGGAGGCGCTGATCGATGAGCTCAACGCCGACCCGGACTGCCACGGATACATCGTGCAGCTCCCGCTGCCGAAGCACATCGACACCGATGCGATCCTCGAGCGGATCGATCCGGCCAAGGACGCCGACGGCCTGCACCCCACCAACCTCGGGCGTCTGGTGCTGAACGTCAACGGACCGATCGACACCCCGCTGCCGTGCACACCCCGCGGCGTGATCGAGCTGCTGCTGCGCAACGACTACGACCTCAAGGGCAAGCACGTGGTCGTCGTGGGCCGCGGCGTGACGATCGGCCGCTCGATCGGCCTGCTGCTCACCCGCCGCGAGCTCAACGCCACGGTGACGCTCACCCACACCGGCACGGTGGACATGCCGAAGTACCTGCGCGAAGCGGACGTGATCGTCGCCGCCGCAGGGGTCAAGCACCTCGTCCGTGCCGAGGACGTGAAGCCGGGAGCGGCGGTGCTCGACGTCGGCGTCACCCGCGAGGACGACCCCGCGACCGGGAAGCCGAAGGTCTTCGGGGACGTCGATCCGGCGGTCGCGGAGGTCGCCGGCTGGCTCTCGCCGAACCCGGGCGGCGTGGGGCCGATGACCGTGGCACTGCTGATGACCAACGTGGTGGAGGCCGCCGAGCGCCTCGGCTGAGGCTCTCGGCGCGCTCCGCTCAGAGGTCGTCGAGCATGCGGCGCTGCTCGGGCGTCAGCCCGTCCTTCAGCTCGTCGCGGCCCGCGCGGGTCGCAGAGGACTCGGGCGTGGGCGTGGGCGTGGGCTGCGCGCCGGAGAGCCGGGTGGACGCCGCGTCGTAGAGCTCTCCCGCCTTGCGTCCGATGGCATCGTCGACCTGGTCGTAGACCACCCAGGCGATCAGCAGGAGGACCGGGGGCAGCAGCCAGCCGAAGACGTTGCCGGCGGTGATGCCGCTGAACCAGACGGTGAGGAGCCAGATCACGAACTCGACGACGAAGACCGCGACGTACTGCATCGCCTTCGCGGCGCCCCGGGACAGTGAGTCTGCGACACGGGTCAGCAGCGGTTTGATCAGCAGGGTGACGACCGTGAGGATCACCGACGCCCACAGGGCGTGCCAGCCCACCCGGGCGGGCGTCAGCCAGCCGATGACCAGCAGGACGACCACGTTGAAGACGTAGAGGGACGCGAACCTCACGACGATGTTCTTCATGCGCCAAGGGTGTCACGAACGGGCGGGCGGCGATAGGTCTGAGCCCGGCGGGGCCGGGCTCAGCGGCCGGGGTAGGCGCGCAGCACCGCGTCGAGCACGGTCTCGTAGACCTCGTCGGGCGAGGCGGCCGGGGGCGCGACCGCGGCGAACTCCAGGCTGACCGCGCCGTGGACGTGCGCCCAGACCGCCATCGCATCGCGGAAGTCCTCGGCGCTGCGGACATCGGTCTTTCCGGTGAGCGTGCGGGCGAGGGGGAGGAGCGCGCCGATGGTGCACTCCTCGTCGATGCCGTCCTCGACCCCGGCGAGCGATCCCCCGAACATCAGCCGATAGCGGGCGGGGTGACGCAGGGCCCATTCGCGATAGGCGAGCCCGAGCGCCCGGAGACCGCGCGGCTCAGCCTCGGCCTGCGCCCGCCCGAAGGAGCGGAAGGCGTCCTCCACGACCGCCGCGAGGAGCCCCGCCTTCCCTCCGAAGAGCGTGTAGACCGCGGAGGTGGACGTGTCGGCGGCGGCGGCGATCTCGCGCAGGGCGACGCGCTCCGGTCCGTCGCGGTCGACGAGCTCGGCGGCGGCCTCGAGCAGTCTCTCGCGCACGCCCTCGTCATGGGTGATGGGTCTTGCCATGCGGCCAATCGTATCGTAACGTTGTTCCATAACGTCGTTACATAACATCGTTCCATGAGGAGCAGACATGACCGCCGATGTGTTCCCCGGCCGCTACACCGCCTCGGTCGAGCGCCGGGACGTCACCGTGTTCCTGATCGGGATGCGCGCCAACCGCTGGTGGCAGCTCGCCCGCGTCTGGCGCACGGCCCGAAGGATGCCGCCGATGCTGCGGCATCTCGCCCAGCACCCCGAGGCGGGCATGCTGGGCAGCCACAGCTGGTTCGGCCGGACGACGCTGCTGCTCTCGTACTGGGAGAGTCCCGAGCACCTGCAGCGCTTCGCCGCCGACCGCGACGCCCCGCACCTCGCCGCCTGGCGCGAGTTCATGCGCACGGCGCAGGGGAGCGGCAGCGTCGGCGTGTGGCACGAGACCTACCAGGTGCCGGCCTCCGAGCTCGAGGCCGTCTATGTGGACATGCCCGCTTTCGGCCTGGCCGCGGCGACGTCGCACGCACCGGTCACCGCAGGACGCAACACCGCCCGTCAGCGACTGGGGCGCTGACGGGCGACATCAGGCCTGCGGCGTCCCGCCGAGCAGCCCCTGCACGCCGGAGATGCGGGCCTGATCGTCGAAGCGGAAGGTCGCCGAGCCGGTCGCGTCGCGCAGCACGGCACCGCCGTAGGACTCGTCGGTCCACTGCATGTCCCAGGCGGCGAGGCGCGCGAGATCCCACACCGAGGTGCGCGGATCGGTCATCGTCGTCGACGCCAGGATGCGGGGGAGCACCGTCAACGCGTCCGTGACGGTGAGCGGCGGCACGATGCCGTCGAGCACGAAGACCGCCCGCGCGCCGCCGCCGAGCGGGGCTGCGAAATAGGGGGCGTGGCCGGTGATCTCGGCCGTCAGGCGTCCGATCGTGTGCGCGGCGTCCCCGATCCAGGCGTCCAGATCGGGTCCCGCATCGGCGGGGAAGGGGGTCTCGTCCTCGATCAGCGCGCGGAGGCCGTGCTGCGTGCCGTAGTCGCGGAGCCGGGCGGCCGCGCCTCCGGCCCTGCCGCGCGGGTGCGCCCAGGCCCAGAGGACCGTGCGCGGTCCCGGCGCGATCGAGGCAATGAGCTCGGCGCCCGCGACGACCCGCCGCGACGGGTCGGCGGATGCGGAGAACGTGATGGTCCCCGCCTCGAGGTCGGCGTCCCAGCGGTGCTCGCCGAGGGCGTCGACGGCGGCCACCAGCTGGTCCTGACGGAGTGCGGAGAACAGCGCGGCGCGATCGGCCAGCGGCGGCAGGTCATCGAAGGTCATCGCACCATCCTGGCGGCGCTTGCTGTGAATCGGATGCCACCGGGCCGCGCGTTCAGCGGGCGAGTGCGACGGCGCCCGTCGCGGCGGCCTCGGCGTCCGCGTCCTCGCGCCACAGCAGGCGCCGTGCCCGGCGCGTGGCGGGGGCGCGGAGGGCCTGGTCGACGGTCTCGAACATCTCCCGCGCCCGTCGCCGCGGCCAGCTGCTCGGCAGCAGCGACGCCGGCAGATCGGGATCGATCACCGGGAACCGCCGCCAGACCGAGATCAGGTCGGTGCGCTGCACGAGGGCCTCGTGGTCGCTGACCTCTCCGGCGCGCAGACGGTAGTGGAGATCGCGGCAGCGCTCGATGAAGGCCTCGTAGTCCTCGCGGATGCGGCGCAGGGGGAAGGCGCGCTCGAGGTCGACCCGGCCGTACTCGGCCTGCGCCCGGAACAGCAGCAGCTCGCCGTCGGCCGACGACTCCTCGAGGCTCGGGATGCCGGCGGACAGCTCGGCGTGCGGCGAGATCCAGACGCCGTCGCGGAGGGGGCCGAAGCCCAGCCAGCGGAGCGTGTTGCGCATCTTGTACGCCTGGGCGCTGGCGGGCCCGCCGAGGTTGAACACCGCGAGGGCCCAGGTGCCGTCCCAGGCGCGTTCCGCGAGGCCGAACTCCCTGGTCGCGCGGTCCATCCCGGCGATGCCCTCGAGCACTTCGGGCACCACGGCGTAAGACGTGTTGCGGCCGCTCCGCTCGACGCGCAGCAGGCCGCGCCGGGCGAGACGCGTGATCGCGGCGCGGGCGGCGCTGAGGCTGACGTCGAAGTCCTCGAGCGCATCGACGAGGCCGCGCGAGGGGACCGGGTCGCGGTCGGACGCGTAGGCGGCGAGCAGTTCGAGGCACAGCTGCCGCGGGCTGACCACCTGGTCGCGCGGCTCCATGTCGGCGGGGAACAGGCCGATGTGGTGGTAGTAGGTCACCGGTCGCCTTCCTCCTCTGCCGGGCGTCGCGAACGAGCCTAATGTCTGCCGACCCGAGTCGCGGGTCGCGGATCCCAAATCGTTGACACTTCTAATTGCGCGTGCTACGTTCACTGCATCCTATCGAGATCGGCGCTGATCCGACAGCGCGGGATCGCACAGAGAAGTGAGGAGAGCCCGATGAGGGGAATGACCGGGGTGACCCGAAACCTTGGTCGCCGTCTGGGAGCGGCCGTCGCCGTTGCGGCGATCGCGACACTCGGACTGGCTGCCTGCGCCGGTCCCGGCGCGACCGGATCGTCGGGCTCACCGAAGGAGCGGGGCGTCCTCAACGTCACCAGCGTGAGCGCGCCGAGCACTCTCAACCCCGCGGCCTCCGGGAACGGCTCGGACGCGGTGTACCAGCAGCTCGCCTACGCGCCGCTCATCCAGATCGACTCCGAGGGGGCCCTGGTGCCGGGGCTCGCCGAGAAGTGGGGATACGAGGGCGAGGGGAACACCACGTTCAGCCTCACGCTCCGCGACGGCCTGAAGTTCGCCGACGGCACCCCGCTCGACGGCGCCGCGGTCGCCGCCTCACTGAACTACTTCGCCAAGAACGCGACCGGCCCCGCCGCCGCCGCGTTCTCCACCCTCTCCGCCGCCGCGGACGGTGCGAAGGGCGTGACCATCACGTCGTCGGTCGCCAACCCCGTCATCGCCGACCTCGTGTCCACGCGATTCCTCGGCGGCAACATCATCAGCCCCGCAGGTCTGGCCTCGCCCGATGCGCTCGGCACCAAGACGTTCGGCGCCGGCGCCTACGTGCTCGACTCCGACCAGTCCCTGAGCGGGGACCACTACACGTTCGTCCCGAACAAGAACTACTACGACCAGAAGGGCATCCACTTCGACAAGGTGGTCGTCAAGGTCGTCACAAACCCCTCCTCGGCCATCCAGGCGATGAAGACCGGCCAGATCGACGCCGTCGCCGGCGACAGCACGACGGTGAAGTCCGCTCGCGACGCCGGTCTCACCGTGCTCAACGCGCCGAGCTCCTGGACGGGGGCCTTCGTGCTCGACACCGCGGGCGAGGTCACGCCCGCGCTCGGCAAGGTCGAGGTGCGCCAGGCGATGAACTACGCGATCGACCGCGCCGCCATCGCGAAGGCGGTGTTCGGGGAGTTCGCCAGCCCCGTGCAGCAGCCCAACGACCCCGGGTTCGACGCCTTCGACGAGAAGCTCGAGGGCACTTACGACCTCGATCTCGCCAAGGCGCGCTCCTTGCTCGCCGATGCCGGCTACCCCGACGGCTTCACCGTGACCTGGGCCTACCCCACCTACGAGCCGCAGACCGCGAAGGTGGTCCAGGCGATGGCGTCGCAGCTGTCCGAGATCGGCATCAAGGCGGAGCTGCACGGCGCCGCGAACATCACCGAGCTCATCACCATGCTGACCAGCAAGGAGAACTCGCTGTGGTCGCTGCAGTGGGGCGGCCAGAGCCAGTTCGCGAACACCAAGCAGGTGTGGCTGGCGGGCTCGCAGGTCAACCCGTTCGGGCACGTCGCCCCCGGTCTCGACGCCGCGTTCCAGAAGTACTCCGAGGCGTCGGTCGACGATCGCGACGCGACGGCGCAGGCGGTCGAGAGGATCCTGGTCGAGAACGCGGTCTCGATCCCGGTGGCGAAGGTCGACACGATCTACTACCACGTGGCCGATCTCAAGGGAGTGGCGCTGCAGAAGACCGGCGAGATCAACAACGTCATCTACTGGAGCCGCTGAGCCGTGTGGGGGATCGTCCTGCGGCGCCTCGCCATCAGCATCCCGCTGATCCTCGTCGTCTCGCTCGTCACCTTCCTGGTGCAGTCGCTCATCCCGGGCGACCCGGCCAGGGCGATCCTCGGGCCGAACGGCACTCCGGAGCAGTACGAGGCGCTGCGGCGGGAGCTGCACACCGACCAGCCGGTGCTCGTGCAGTACGGCGCGTACATGGCGCGCCTGCTGCAGGGCGATCTGGGATCGTCGCTCTTCAACCACGAGCCGGTCGCGCACAGCCTCGCGGCGCGGCTGCCGGTGACGCTCTCGCTGCTGGTGCTCTCGCTCCTGGTCGTCGCCGTCGTCGGCATCGCGCTGGGGATGGCCAGCGTCGCCGCCGGCGGATGGGTGTCGCGGATCGTCGACGTGATCTCCCTGCTGGGGCTCGCGCTGCCGAACTTCTGGATCGCGCTCGTGCTCGTCTCGCTGTTCGCGGTGACGATCCCGCTGTTCCCGGCGGTCGGCTACGTGCCGATCGACGTCTCGCTCAACGGCTGGGCGACCTCGCTCGTGCTGCCGGTCACGGCGCTCGCGATCGGCGGGCTCGCGAACGTGGCGAAGGTCGCCCGCGACGGCGTGGCTGGCGCGATGGAGAGCGACTACATCCGCACCCTCCGCGCCTGCGGCGTGCCGCGCGGCTCGCTGCTCTGGAAGCACGCGCTGCGCAACTCCGGGGTCACGCTCGTCACCGTGCTGGGCGTCGCCTTCGTCGGCGCGCTCTCCGGCAGCGTGTTCGTCGAGAACGTGTTCGCCCTCCCCGGGCTGGGCAGTCTCGTCGTCAACGCCACGGCGCAGCACGACATCCCCGTCATCCAGGGCGTCGCCCTCGCCTTCACCGTCATCGTGGTGATCGTCAACCTCGTCGTCGACCTCACCTACGCCTGGATCAACCCGAGACTGCGAGCATCATGACCGACGTCATCGACACCCCCCTCGCCGCGCCGGCCGCGGCGCGGCGAGGCTTCGCCGGGCGCCTGCTGCGTCATCCCGTCGGCGTCGTCTCGCTGGCCGTCATCCTGATCAGCGTGCTCGCCAGCCTGCTCGCCGGCGTCATCTCGCCCTACGACCCGCTGCACCAAGACCTCGCCGACGTGATGGGGATGCCCTCCGCCGCCCATCCGCTCGGCACCGACACCCTCGGTCGCGACGTGCTCTCCCGCATCCTGCACGGCGGCCAGAGCGCCCTGTGGGGTGTGGTCGTCGCGGTCCTGGTGTGGCTCGTGGTCGGCGTGCTCCTCGGCATCGTGGCGGGCTACCTCGGGGGGTGGACCGATCGGGTGATCTCCGCGATCGTCGACATCGTGATGTCGCTGCCGTCGATCGTGATCATCCTCGCCGTGCTCGCGATGTTCAGCCGCAGCCTCCCCGCCTCGATGATCGCGCTGGGCCTGCTCTCCGCAGGAGGGCTCGTCCGTGTCGTGCGGGCCGCGACGCTCGGCATCCGCGGCGAGCTGTACGTCACCGCGGCGCGCGTCGCCGGCCTCGGCGACGTCCGGATCCTCGGCCGCCACATCCTGCCGGGCCTGATCGGGCCGGTGGTGGTGCAGCTCGCCCTGTTCGCCGGCGCGGCGCTGACGATCCAGGCCGGTCTCGGCTTCCTCGACCTCGGCGTCCCGCCGCCCGCGCCCTCCTGGGGAGGGATGATCGGCGAGGCGGCCCAGGTCATCGACCAGTTCCCCTGGCTGCTCGTGCCGTCGGGCGGGATCGTGGCGATCCTCATCCTCGCCCTCGGTCTGCTCGGCGACGCCTCCCGCGACATCATCGCCGACAGCCGCAAGGCCTCCGCTCGGGGTGGCGGGCGCTCGCGGCGCCGCGCCGGAGCCGGCGCGCTCCCCGTGGACGCGCCCGAGGCCGCCCTCTCGATCACCGACCTGTCCGTCCGCTTCGGCGGCGCGGCGGCCGTCTCGGTCGACGGGGTCTCGCTCACCGTCGCGCGCGGCGAGATCGTCGGCCTGGTCGGCGAGTCGGGCAGCGGGAAGACCGTCACCGCGCTTGCGCTCCTCGGCCTCCTCCCCGGTCAGGCCGAGGTCGTCGCCTCGCGTCTGCAGGTGGGCGGGAGGGACCTGCTCGGCGCCTCCGACCGCGAGCTCGCGAAGATCCGCGGCAGCGAGATCGCCTACGTCTCGCAGGAGCCGATGGTGAGCCTCGATCCGTCGTTCACGGTCGGCAGCCTGCTGGGCGAGGTGATCCGGCGGCACCACCGGGGGCTGTCGTCGTCCGCGGTGCGGGACCGCTCGCTCGACCTGCTGCGAAGGGTGCACCTCCCCGAGCCCGAGGCCCTGCTCCGGCGCTACGCGTTCCAGCTCTCCGGCGGCATGGCGCAGCGCGTGGTGATCGCGCTCGCCCTCGCAGGGCAGCCCAAGGCGCTCATCGCCGACGAGCCGACCACCGCGCTCGACGTGACGGTGCAGGCGGAGATCCTCGACCTGCTGCGCGAGCTGCGCGACGAGCGCGGGCTGGCGATCGTGCTCGTGACGCACGACCTGGGCGTCGTCGCGGACATCTGCGACCGGGTCTGCGTGATGCGGTCCGGGCGGATCGTGGAGGACGCGCCCGCCGAGGAGCTGTTCGCGGCTCCCCGGCACGACTACACGCGTCGGCTGCTCGCAGCGACGCCCGACTTCCAGACCGTGCGGGCCTCCGCGCCGGGCGAAGGGGCATGAGATGACCGAGGAGCAGCAGGGGCGCCCGACGGCGCTCGCCGTCACCGGCCTCCGCGTCGAGTACCCGGGAGGGCGCCGCCGCGGTCCGGTGCGCGTGATCGACGACGTCGGCTTCCGGATCGCGACGGGGGAGACGCTGGCGCTCGTCGGAGAGTCCGGCAGCGGCAAGTCCACGATCGGCAAGGCGATCCTCGGGCTGGTGCCCGCGGCGGCCGGGCGGATCGAGCTCGGCGGACGGGATATCACCGCGATCCCCGTGCGCCGCCGCGCCGCCTTCGCCCGGGAGCTGCAGGTGGTGTTCCAGGATCCGTACGGCTCGCTCAACCCGTCGTTGCGCATCGGCGACATCCTCAGCGAACCGCTCGAGGCGGGCGGCGGGATGCCGCGGGCCGAGGCGCGTCGCGTGGTGCGGGACCTCCTGTCCCGGGTGGGCCTCCCCGCGGATGCCGCCGACCGCTACCCGGGGAGCTTCTCCGGAGGGCAGCGCCAGCGCATCGCGATCGCCCGCGCGGTGTCGGTCGACCCCGCGGTGATCATCTGCGACGAGCCGACCAGCGCGCTCGACGTCTCCACCCAGGTGCAGGTGCTCGAGCTCCTGCGCGAGCTGCAGCAGAACCTCGGCGTCGCCTACCTCTTCATCACGCACGACCTCGCCCTGGTGCGCGGCTTCGCCGACCGGGTCGCCGTGCTGCGCGGCGGCCGGATCGTCGAGGAGGGCGCCGCAGCCGCCGTGTGCGACGCTCCGCGCGACCTCTACACCCAGGCGCTGATGGGGGCGACCCCGGTGCCCGACCCCGTCCGTCAACGCGAACGGCGTGTCGCGCGCCGCGAGCTCCTCACCCGACTGCGCGAGAGCGAGAAGGAGGCATCCTGATGTCCATGCAGCAATCAGCCGGAAGCACCGAGAACCGGATCTCCTCGGGGGCCGTCGAGGGAGGGTTCGAGCCGGTCAAGGCGCTCCTCGACCGGTTCCTCCTCGAGGACGAGACCTACAGCGCGCAGCTGTGCGTGTACTGGCATGGCCGGCCGGTGATCGACCTGTGGGGCGGGCCCGACATGGTCTCCGACTCCCTCACCGGCGTCTTCTCGGTGTCGAAGGGGGTCTCGGCGCTGTGCATCGCGACGCTCGTCGACAGCGGAGAGCTCGACCTCGATGCGCGGGTCACCCGCTACTGGCCGGAGTTCGCCGCCCACGGCAAGGACGGCATCCTGGTGCGCGAGCTGCTCTCCCACCAGGCGGGCCTGTTCGCGCCGCCCGGGACCACCCTCGACGACTACCTCGACTCCCGCGGGCTGGCCGCCGCGCTCGCGGCCGTCCGTCCGGCGTGGCGTCCCGGGAAGGTCTTCGGCTACCACGCGCTGACGATCGGCGTGCTGATGGAGGAGCTGGTCCGGCGCGTGCACGGCGCGTCGCTGCAGGAGCTCTACGCGGAGACCTACCGGCGTCCGTACCGTCTCGACTTCTTCCTCGGACTGCCCGAGGCCGAGGACGCCCGGTTCCGCGACCAGCTGCCGGTGATCCTCACGCCCGCGCAGCAGGCGGAGAGCATGCCGATCCCCGGGGATGCGGACGGGCTCTCGTCCGCCGCGTTCTCGGGCGTCGACGCCCACGGTCCCGTCCTCATCCCGAACCGGGCCGACGTCCGGCGCGCCGGGCCCGCGGCCGTCGGCGGCGTGGGCAACGCCCGCGGGCTCGCCACGGTGTACGCGGCCGCGGCGACGGGCATCGACGGCATCGCGCCCGTCGTGGGGGAGCGGGCGCTGGCCGAGATGGCGCAGGAGCAGGTCTACGGGGTCGACAGGATCCTGCACGACGAGATGGCCTTCGGCGTGGTGTTCATGAAGCCGCAGCCGCGGATCCCGTTCGCCAGCCACCTGGCCTTCGGGCACGACGGCGCGGGCGGGGCGCTCGGATACGCCGATCCGATGTACCGTCTCGCGTTCGGCTACATCCCGCAGCGGATGTCCTACCCGGGCGGGGGCGACAGCCGGTTCGTGCAGCTCTCCACGGCGGTGCGGCGCTGCGTGGCGAACCTGCAGTCCGATCGGCAGGGATGAGGCGGCGGGGCGCGGTCAGCGGAGGATCGCGCCCTCGGGCCTGCCCATCCGCCAGACGCTCGGCACCGTGAGCGCGGCGAGGGCGACGACCGCGTAGAGGACGCCGGAGGTGACCAGCACCGTGACCGGATCGGCGTGGGTGATCAGCCAGCCGTAGACGAGCGTGCCCACGGGCATCACCACGAAGCTGCCCAGCATGTCGTAGCTCGACACCCGCGAGAGCTTGTCGCCGGGGATGTTCTCCATCATCGCCAGGTTCCACCCCGTGCTGAAGACCTCGGCGCCTGCTCCGGCGATGAAGGCCGCGATGCCCAGCAGTACGACGGCGGGGTGCACGCCGAGGATGGTGAGCGGGATCGCGAAGGCGCTCATCCCGATCATCCCGAGCCGGAGCGGGCGCCGCAGCGGATATCGCATGAGGATCAGCGTCATCAGCAGCACGCCCGCGCCCTCGGCGGCGACCACCCCGCCCCAGCCGGTGATCCCGAGACGGTCGTCGTTCTTCGCGATGTACGGGCCCACGACCCCCCAGGCGCCGGCGTGGATGGCGTTCATGATCATGAAGGCCAGCACGATCGTCCAGAGCCAGGAGCGGCTCCAGAACTCCTTCCACCCGATCCGGAGGTCGGCGAACAGCGAGAACTCCCCGGTGCCCGAGGGCGGCGGGAGCTTCACGAGCGCGAGGATCGGGATGGCCGCGGCCCAGCCGCAGAGCTGCACCACCATCGCCCAGGCCGGGCCGACGGTGGACACGAGCAGGCCGGCGATCACCGGGCCTCCGATCGTCACCGCCGACCGCACGAACGACAGCATCGCGTTGGCCTGCTGCAGATGCTCGGGGGTGGTCAGCTGCGGGATGAGGCCCTGCATCGCCGGCATCACGAACGCGGTGGACGCGCCGTTCACCCCGGCGAGCACGACCAGCGCCGGCACCGACGCCGTGCCGGAGAACAGCAGGTAGGCGATCGCGCCGATCGAGAGGATGTCGACCACGTAGCAGACCTGGATCACCAGGGCGCGGGGCAGACGGTCGGCGACGACGCCGCCGAAGAGCACGAACACGATGTTGCAGAGCGTGAACGCGGCGAGCACGAAGGAGAGGCTGGTCGGCTCGTTGTCGATCTCGAGCACCGCGAAGGCGAGGGCGACCGAGGACATCGATCCGGTCACCAGCGTGATCGCGCGGGCGAGGAAGAACCACCGGAAGTTGCGGTCCGCCATCGCGGCGAGGCCGCGGATCATCGAAGGAGCCCGGGAGACCGCATCCGATGATTCTGGCACGCCGCGGGAACGTCGATCCAGTCGGAAAGAAAGTCAGTAGCTGGCGCGCTCGCCGGATGCCTCTCCGTCGCCGGGCGCCGGGATGAAGCGTGCCGCGAGGGCCTCCGAGGCCCGGGCGAGCAGGGCGACGTCGGCGCCGACCGCGACGAAGCCCGCGCCCTGGGCGATGTAGGCGTCCGCGGCGGCCGGGTCGAAGGCGTTCACGCCCACCGGCTTGCCCGCCGCCTCGACCGCGGTGAAGACCCGGCCGACGGCGGACAGCACGTCGGGGTGGGTCTGCTGCCCGAGCAGCCCCATCGAGGCCGACAGGTCGCTCGGGCCGACGAACACCGCGTCGACGCCGTCGACCGCGGCGATCTCCGCCGCCCGGTCCACCGCGGCGGCGGTCTCGATCTGCACCGTCAGGGAGGTGTGCCGCGCGGAGTCGTGCAGGTAGCCGTCCACGCGGTTCCAGCGGGCGCTGCGGGCCAGGGCGCTGCCCACCCCGCGGACGCCCTCCGGCGGGTACCGGACGGCGCGCACGGCCGCGCGGGCCTCCTCGGCCGAGGACACCATGGGCACGAGGACGTTCTGCGCGCCGAGGTCGAGAACCTGCTTGATCGCGACGACGTCGTTCGACGGGACGCGGACCACCGGGGCGATCGGATAGGCCGCGGCGACCTGCAGCTGGATCAGCACCGATTCCAGGGAGTTGGCGGAGTGCTCCATGTCGATCAGCAGCCAGTCCAACCCGGATCCCGCGGCCACCTCGGTGACCAGGGGACTGCCGGCGCAGGCCCACATGCCGATCAGCGCACGGTCCGCTCCCGCGATCCGTTCGCGGAAGGACGCGTCTAGACGAAGCGGCATGCGATCGTTCCCATCTCCCGGTAGTCGCACAGTACCTCGTCGCCGCGCGACACCCACATCGGTCGCGTGAACGAGCCGGCGAGGATGATCTCCCCGGCCTCGAGGCGCGCGCCGTGCTGGTGGAACTTGTTCGCGAGCCAGGCGACGCCGGTCGCGGGGTGGCCGAGCACGCCCGCGGCGACCCCGGTCTCCTCGATCTCCCCGTTGCGGCTGAGCACCCCGGGCACCCAGCGCAGGTCGATCTCGTCGGGGCGCAGGCGGACGTCACCGAGCACGATCGCCCCGTAGGCGGCGTTGTCGCTGATCGTGTCGACGATCGTCCGTCCCTCCAGCTCGATGTGCGAATTCAGCACCTCGAGGGCCGGCACCGCGTAGTCGATCGCGTCGAGGGCGTCCTCGAGCGTCGCATCCGGCCCCTCCAGCGGCTTCGCGAGCAGGAAGGCCAGCTCCACCTCGATGCGCACGTTGGAGAAGTGGTCGAACGGGATCTCCGCCCCCGAACGGTACACCGTGTCGTCGAACATCACGCCGTAGTCGGGTTCGGTGATCCCCGTCGCCTGCTGCATCGCCTTCGACGTGAGCCCGATCTTGCGGCCGAAGAGCCTCCGGCCCGCGGCCAGCTGCCGGTCGCGCCAGACGCCCTGGATCGCGTAGGAGTCCTCGACGGTGGCCTCCGGGTGCCGGGCGGTGATCCGCGGGATCATGCCGTGGGTGCGCTCGGCCTCGGCGAGCTCCTCGGCGAGCCGTGCGATGGTCTCGGGTGTCAGCATCCGCTTCTCCTCAGAGCTGGTTGCCGAGCTTGTGCTCGGTCTCCTGGCCCTCGGTCTCGGGACGGCGGGTGTACGAGAAGCCGTCGGCCCCGATCGTCACCGCCATCTCGCTGCTGTCGGTGCGGGCGACGACCGGCTGAGGGTGGCCGTCGAGGTCGAGCACGAGGCTCGCATCCGTGTACCAGGACGGGACGACCGGGTTGCCCCACCAGTCGCGGCGCTGGTTGTCGTGCACGTCCCAGGTGATGACCGGGTTGTCCGGGTCTCCGGTGTAGTAGTCCTGCGTGTAGATCTCGACGCGATGGCCGTCGGGGTCGCGCAGATAGAGGTAGAACGCGTTCGAGACGCCGTGCCGGCCGGGCCCGCGCTCGATCGCGTCGGAGCGGCGCAGGGCGCCCAGCTTGTCGCAGATCGCCAGGATGTTGTGCTTCTCGTGCGTGGAGAACGCGACGTGGTGCATGCGCGGCCCGTCGCCGCCGGTCATGGCGGTGTCGTGCACGGTGGGCTTGCGGCGCATCCA
>NZ_JBEBSA010000015.1:0-67341 GCF_040394595.1 Microbacterium sp. | reverse complement strand
CCTCCGGCGCCCCGCACGAGCCCGGTGCTCCGCGTCCCCGCGTTCACCCGGTACCTTCCCGCCCGCCCGGTACCTTGCATGCGCTCGCAACACACCGGGTCGACGAGAACACGCCGGGAGGACCCGGCCCGGTTCCCCGCCAGCGGCCCCGCCCCGGGGCATTCGGGCTAGCCTGGCAGCATGGCCCGTGCGATCGTGTTCTCGGAAATCGGAAGCCCTGACGTCCTGCAGCTCGTGGAGGTCCCCGACCCCGTCGCAGGCCCCGGTGAGGCCGTGGTGCGGATCGAGGCGGCGGGTGTCAACCCCATCGACGCCAAGCAGCGCAGCGGCGCCCGCCCCCTGCCCCCGCTGACCGCTCCGCGGCGCGTCGGCTTCGACGGCGCCGGCACGATCCAGGCGCTCGGCGAGGGTGTCACCGGCTTCGCCGTCGGCGACCGGGTGGCGATCCGCGACACGCTCGGCACCTACGCGAGCCTGCTCGCCGTGCCCGTGGCGCATCTCGCCCATCTGCTCGACGGCGTGACCGCGGCCGAGGGCGCCACGCTGGCCATCCCGGCGGGCACCGCCTATCAATCCCTCCGCTCCCTGCGGGTCGTGAAGGGCGACACCCTGCTGATCCACGCGGGGTCCGGGGCGGTCGGCCAGGCCGCGATCCAGTATGCGGTGCACTGGGGGGCGACCGTGATCGCCACCGCCAGCCCGGAGAGGCACGAACAGCTGCGCACCCTCGGAGCCGTCCCGGTCGCCTACGGCGACGGTCTGGAGGACCGCGTGCGCGAGGCCGCACCCGGAGGCGTCACCGTCGCCCTGGACTGCGCGGGCACGGACGAAGCGATCGCCACGTCCCTCACCCTCGTCGTCGACCGCGACCGCATCGCGACGATCGTGCGCGGCCCGGATGCGGCGTCGTTCGGCATCCGGGCGTTCTCGGGCGGAAGCCCCGAGCCGCTCAGCGAGGAGGAGCAGGCCTGGCGCGCCGAGGCTCTGCCGCTGACGATCGACCTCCTCGCCGCCGGCGACTTCACCATCGAGCTCGGCCCGGAGCTCCCGCTCTCTGAGGCGGCACGCGCGCACGAGCTCGTGGAGCAGCACGCGGCCCGCGGAAAGATCGTCCTGGTCCCCTGACCCCTGCCTCTCGACGCCTTCCCGGCGTGCTGTCCGGACGCCGGCTCGTCTCCGTCCGCGCCCCGTGAACCCGCCTTCGTAGGACGGCGTTCCACCGCACGGCCCCGGTACGGTCCTGCCCACCCGGTACCTTCCATGCATCTGCAACGCACCGGGCCGATGCGAACACACCGGGAGAGCACCCCACCCCACCCCACACCGCGTCACGACACGCCGACACCCCGCGCAAACCCGGTACGGTCCTGCCCACCCGGTACCTTCCATGCACCTGCAACGCACCGGGCCGACGCGAACACACCGGGGGAGCACCCCACCCCACCCCGCCCCACACCGCGTCACGACCCGCGGACACCCCGCGCGCCCGCCCCGGAGACCAGGGCGGGCGCGCGGGAGCGGAGCCTCAGACGGCGGGGGTCACCGGCCGCCCGATCGACAGCATCAGGCGGTTCGCCCAGTTGAAGAACGCGGCACCGTGGACGACGTCCGCGATCTCCAGGTCGTCGAGCCCGGCCGCACGGAGCCGCGCGATCTCCCCCTCGCCGAACGCGTTCGGCGTGTCGGTGAGAGCCACCGAAGCGGCGACGATCGCGTCCCACCGCTCGCCGAGCTCCGTCGTCACGCCCTGCTCGAGCAGACGATCGACGTCGTCGACGCGCTTGCTGTAGTGCGCGGCGAACCGGGAGTGCACCGATGCGCAGAAGACGCAGCCGTTGCGGCGCGATGCGGCCGTCGCGGCGAGCTCCCGCTCCGCGCGGGGCAGACCCTCCGCGACGTTGTAGAAGATGTCCTTGTCGACCAGGGTGCGCGCCTTCAGCACCTCCGGGTCACGGGCAAGCAGACGGAAGTAGTCGCTCTTCGCACGGCCGGCGTCGACGAGGCCGTCGAGGTGGCGCTCGGTGAGCTCGTCCTCCGCCAGCGGGGCGAGATGCGGCGTCCAGCCGACCTCGGCGCGCGTGAACGCGAACGGATGCGGGGTGTCCTCGTGCCGGAGCACCTGCCGGGGCTCGCTCATGCCGCCTCCTCCTCGTCATCCCGGTCGGACGCGACCGCCGCGTCCGAGAGTCCCTCCGCCGCCAGCGTGCGGAGGCCCGCGACCACGCGCTGCTGGAACGCGAGGAACGACACGAGCTGCGAGAGCGTGACGATGCCGTCGGCCGACCAGCCGGCATCGAGCAGCCGGGCGAGGTCGCCGCTGGCCGCCTCCCGGGGGCGGAACACCAGGAGATGCGCGTGCGCGAGCGCTGCGGCGATCCTCTCGCCCACCGCGTCCGCGACCTCCGCCGACGGCGCGTAGCGCTCCCCGTCGGTGCTCTCATCACGCAGGCCCGCTTCGGCGTAGGCGCCGAAGGGCCCGCGCGTCGCCGCCCGCGCGGCCTCGCCGAGCACGGTCCCCGCACGGGACGGATCGGCCGCCTCGGCGCGGGCGGCGTAGAACGCCGCCGTCGCGTCCTCGCCGGCGAGCCTCGTCGCGAAGGCCGCGATCAGTTCGCGCTCCTCCTGCGAGACCTCGGCCGTCGACAGCGGCCGGAACAGCGCGTCGAAGCTCGCCTGCAGCTGTTCCCTCGTCACGGGGCGCCGGCGCCGCAGCGCGTCGAGCTCCGGCGTCACCTCCGCGATCCGATCGACGATGTCCTGGCTCATGCGTTCTCCTTCACGGCGTATCCGAGCGCCGGGGCGACTTCCCCGGCGAAGAGCTCGATCGACCGCAGCACGTGCTCGTGCGGGGCGTCGACCGAGTGCACCTGGAAGGCGATCTCGGTGGCGCGGCCGAGCGTGGTGTCCGCGGCGAGCGATTCGGCGACCTCCTCGGGCGTGCCGATGTGGGTGTCGAGCGCGGCGATGAGGTCGTCGAGCCCGTCGCCCGGGATCGTCTGTCCCTGACGGCGGAAGCCCTCCGCCGCCCGGCGCAGCCCGACCTCGGCGAAGCGCAGCGCCTCGGCACGGTCGTCCGCCACGAACACCGTGCGCGACGCGGTGATCCTCGGCTCCGCCCCGTCGGGGAGGGCGTCGAGGTAGGCGTCGATGATCGGGTCCTGCAGGGCGGACAGCGGCGCGTGCAGGTCGTCGGCCGGACGCGGCTGCGTACGAGAGAGCAGCAGCCCGTGCCCGTGCTGTCCTGCGCGCGTGCCGCCGAAGGCCGAGAACGTCGCCTGCCAGATGCGCGAGGACAGCCCGGCTCCCTCGGGGTAGAGCGTGTTCCCCCCGCCGACGTCACGTCCCTCGAGCGCATCGAGCAGCACGGCGAGCTTCCGGTCGTAGACCTCGGCCTTGTCGCGCACGTGCTGCCCGAAGGGGAGGAAGGACGAGGGCGTGCCGCCGCTGCCGATACCCAGGTCGATCCTGCCGCCGGAGAGGAGATCGGCGACCGCCGCGTCCTCGGCGACACGCACCGGATCCTCCAGCGGCAGCGTGATGATCCCCGTCGCGAGCCGGATCGACGACGTCCGCGCCGCGATGTGCGCGAGGAGCACCAGCGGAGAGGGCAGGCCGCCCTCCGCGGCGTGGAAGTGGTGCTGGGCCACCCAGGCGCGCTCGACGCCGTGCCTCTCGGCCTGCAGGATCTGCTCGGTCGCGAGCCGGTAGCGCTCCGCGGGGGGCGCGTCATCGAGCAGCCGGGTGAAGAACGCCAGTGCGGGTGCGGTCATGCGTGTACCTCCGATCGGCCGGGGACCGCGGCGAGCAGCTCCCGGGTGTAGTCGTGCTGCGGGTCGTCGAAGAGCTCCTCGGTGGCGCCCTCCTCGACGATCCGGCCCCGGCGCATCACCGAGACCGTGTGGCTGATCCTGCGCACCACCGCGAGGTCGTGCGAGATGAACAGATAGGTGAGCCCGAGCTCGCTCTGCAGCGAGGTGAGCAGGTCGAGGATGCGGGCCTGCACGCTCACGTCGAGCGCGGAGACGGCCTCGTCGAGGACGACGATCTCCGGATCGATCGCGAGTGCCCGCGCGATCGCCACGCGCTGTCGCTGCCCTCCGGACAGCTCGCGCGGCGTCCGCTGCGCGACGTCGGAGGGGAGCGCCACGCGATCGATCAGGGCGAGCGCGCGAGCACGGCGCTCCGAGGCCCCCGCGACGTGGAAGTTCTGCAGCGGCTCCGCGACGATGTCGACGATCCGCTGGCGCGGGTCCAGCGACGCGAACGGATTCTGATAGACGAGCTGGATGCGACGGCGGAGCCCCCGCAGCCGCGCGCCGGAGGCCGCCGTCACGTCGTCGCCGCCGAGCTCGATCGCGCCGGCGTCGGGCTGCTGGAATCGCGTGATCAGCCGTGCCGTCGTCGTCTTCCCGGAGCCGGACTCGCCGACGAGGGCGTGCGTGGTGCCGCGCCGCACCCGGAAGGACACGTCGTCGACCGCACGGAACCTCGCCCGCCCGCCGACCCGGAACTCCTTGACGAGCCCCTCGGCGACGATCGCATAGGGGTTCTCCGCCGCGGCCGCGGCGGCGTCCCGCAGGAACGGCGGCGCCTCGGGCCGCCGGAACCCGGTGGCGAAGGCCGGCGCATCGGCCAGCAGCTGCCGGGTGTAGGGGTCGGACGGCGCGGCGAGCACCTCGGCGCTGCTCCCCTGCTCGACGATCCGTCCGCCGTTGAGCACGACGATCCGCTGCGCCCGGTCGGAGGCGACACCGAGGTCGTGGGTGACCAGGAGGATGCTGGTCCCCTCCTCCCGGCGCAGTTCGTCGAGCAGGTCGAGGACACGACGCTGGACCGTGGCGTCCAGTGCGCTCGTGGGCTCGTCGGCGATGAGCAGCCGCGGGCGCAGGGCGATCGCCGAGGCGATCAGCACGCGCTGCCGCATGCCTCCGGACAGCTCGTGCGGATGCTGGCGCGCGCGCAGCTCCGGGTCGTCGATGCCGACGCGTTCGAGCAGCTCGAGCACGCGTGCCCGGCGTGCGCGGCGGTCGCGGTGCCCGTGCAGGCGCAGCACCTCCTCCACCTGCGCGCCGATCGTGCGCACCGGGTCGAGCGAGGTCACCGGGTCCTGCGGCACGAGGCCGATCTCGGGTCCCCGGATGCCCCGGAGCGCGCGATCGCCCCATCCGGAGATGTCGAGGTCGCCGAGCAGCACCCGACCGCCCTCCACGTGGCCGCCCTCGGGCAGGAGCCCGAGCAGGGCGTGCGCGGTGGTCGACTTGCCCGATCCGGACTCCCCGACCAGGGCGAGCGTCTCCCCCTCGGCGATCTCGAAGGAGACCCCGTGCACCACGTCGCGGCGGGCGGCGCGACCCGCGTAGGAGACCCTCAGGTCGTCGACGGCGAGGACGGTCATCGCGTGCTCCTTCCGAGACGGTGGCTGATGCGGTTGGCGCTCAGCACGACGGCGACCACGACGAGCCCCGGGAGAGCTGTGAGCCACCACGAGGTGCCGATGTAGTTGCGCCCCTCGGAGATGAGCAGCCCCCACTCGGGGGTGGGCGGCGGGGCGCCGTACCCGAGGAAGCCGAGGGTCGAGATCGCGAGGATCGCGGTGCCGAACTGCAATGCGGCGAGGGCGAGCACCGGCGTGAGCGAGTTGGGCAGCACGTGCCGGCGCAGCACCGCGAGGAACGTCCCCCCGCTGCCGTACGCCGCCTCGACGTACTCGGTGCGGCGCACCCGGGCGACCTCGGAGCGCATCAGCCGGGCGAAGGCGGCGACGCTCCCGAGGCCCACCGCGAGGGCGGCGTTCACGGTGCCGAAGCCCAGCAGGATGATGACCGAGAGCGACAGCAG
Source organism: Microbacterium sp. (assembly GCF_040394595.1). Lineage (GTDB taxonomy): Bacteria > Actinomycetota > Actinomycetes > Actinomycetales > Microbacteriaceae > Microbacterium. The sequence continues at coordinate 61,503 of NZ_JBEBSA010000015.1, read as the reverse complement.
CAGGCCGGGGATCGCGAGCAGCACGTCGACGATGCGCATCAGCACGTCGTCGAGCACACCGCCGACGGCGCCGGCGAGCGCGCCGATCAGCGTGCCGAGGGCGAGTCCGACCGTCACCGCGATGAGCGCTCCGGAGAGGGAGTTCACCGCGCCGTGCACCACACGCCCGAAGAGGTCCCGGCCGAGGATGTCGGTGCCGAACCAGTGCGTGGCGCTCGGCGGCAGCAGCTTCTCCGCGGGGACGCCCTGCAGCGGATCGCCGGGGGCGAAGATCCCGGGCACGACGGCCCAGAGCACGACGAGGGCGACCACCGCGATCGCGAGGTACAGCCCCCACGGGAGCCGGCGCCTGCGGCGGTGCGCCGTGCGGGGCCCCGCGGGAGCCGGTCGCTCCGGCGTCCGCTCGGTCGCGGGGCTCGGGGTCTCGGTGAGCACCGGCGCGGTCATGCGATCGCCTCCTGGACCTTCGCCGGAGCTGCCGCGGATGCGCGGGCGGCGGATCCGCGACGCTGCCGCGGGTCGATGAGCGGGGCGGCCAGGTCCACGGCGAAGCTGATCAGCACGAACCCGAGCGCGGAGAGCAGCACGATGCCCTGGAGCACCGGGACGTCCTGGTTCGCGACCGCCTGCTGGGTGAGCCGCCCGATCCCGGTGCGGCCGAACACCGTCTCGGTCACCACCGCACCGCCCACGAGCTCTCCGAAGAGGACACCGGCGATCGTGAGCGCCGGCAGAGCCGCGTTGCGGGCGACCGAGCGGGTGAGCACCCCGGCAGGCGATGCCCCCTTGGCCCGGACGACGGTGATGAAGGGCTGGGCCTGCACCTGGTCGATGGCCCGGATGAGCACCTGGGCGAGCGGAGCGGAGATCGGCACCGCGAGGGTGAGCACCGGCAGGATCAGCCCGCGCACCGGGTCGGCCCCGACCACGGGGATCCATCCCAGCCCGAAGGAGAAGACCTGGATCAGGAGGATGCCCAGCCAGAACACCGGCACCGCGACGAACAGCCCCGGCACCTGCCGGATGGCGTTGCGCAGCCAGGCGAAGCGGACCAGCGACGAGAGCGCGGCGATCCCGACCGCGAGCAGGGCCGCCACCGCGAACCCGAGCGCGGCGAGCAGGAGCGTGGCGGGCAGCGATTCGGCGAGCAGCGTGAGCACGGGCGTGCCGAACTGGCTCGAGTAGCCGAAGTCGCCCTGCAGGAAGCCCAGCGCGGTGTGCAGGTACTGCTGCCACCAGGGCAGGTCGGCGCCGTACGCCGCGCGGATCCCGTCGAGCTGATCGGGCGTGAGACCCAGGCTCGGATCGGTGAACTTGATGAGGATCGCGTCGCCCGGCAGCAGCTGCAGCAGGAAGAAGGTGGCCGTGAAGGCCGCGATCAGCACGATCGCGGCCTGCCCGGCGCGTCTGAGCACGAAGGCCATCAGTGCTCCTGGAGCCAGACCCCGGCGAAGGACGGGCGGCCGACCGACTCGTAGGCGACGCCTCGCACATACGGTGCGGTGCCGTAGACCTGCGGCTCCTCGAACAGCGGGATCACGTACGCCTGCTTGGCGAGGTAGTCCTGCACCGCCTGGGAGGCGGCGATCCGCTTGTCCGGGTCGGCCTCGGACGCCACGACGGTCAGCAGCCGGTCGAGCTCCTGGTCGGAGGAGACGAGCACGTCGCGGTTCTTCGAGAAGTACTCGCTCTTGATCACGTCGAGGTCGGCGCGTCCGACCATCTCGTGCGAGATCGGGGTCTTCTGGGCGTCGCGGATGTCCGCCGCGCGGCTTCCCGCGTCGCCGGGCTTGACCTTCAGCTCGACGCCGACCTTCTTGAGCTGCTGCGCGACGAGCTCGAGGGTCTGCTTCGACTGCGGCTGGGGCAGGGACTCGAACACCGAGAGCGAGAGGCGCTGTCCGTCCTTCTCCCGGATCCCGTCGCTGCCGGGCTTCCATCCGGCGTCGTCGAGGAGGGACTCGGCCTTCTTCACGTCGTGCGCGTAGTGGGAGGACTCGTCCTTGTAGCCGAGCGCCTTCGAGGAGAGCACAGAGGTGGCGACGGGATAGTTCTTCGTGAAGAGGGTGTCGACGACCTCCTTCGCGTCGACGGCCGCGACGAGCGCCTGCCGCACCCGGATGTCGGAGAGCAGCGGGTTGTCGGGCCGCAGCGCGAGCGAGTTGTTCACGCCGCGCGTCTGCGGGGCGTGCAGGGTGAAGCCGGCCTGCTCCACCCGCGCCTCGTCGAACGCCTGCACGTAGCGGACGTAGTCGGCCTGCCCGGAGAGCAGCGAGCCGATGCGCACCGAGTCCTCGGGTGTGACGAGCACGTGGACGGCGTCGAGGTAGGGCCGTCCCTGGTTGTCGGCGCTCTTCGGCGCCCAGGTGTAGTCCTTGCGGGCGGTGAGCGTGTACTCGGTCCCGACCTTCTCGCCGGTCACCGTGAACGGGCCGGAGCCGATGACGTGCTCGGCGTTCCCCGCGCCGAAGTCCTCGATCTTGCCGTCGAGGGTCTTCGACGAGAGCAGCCCCGAGTTGATCGTCGAGGTGGCCTGCAGGAAGCCCGGCGCGGGCGCCGAGAAGCGGAATCGCACGGTGTCGGCGTCCACCACCTCGCTCCCGGCGTAGTTGTTGATCGCCTCGGAGACGGTCAGTCCGCGCGCGGGGTCGCCCAGGCCGTAGGTGTCGAAGTTCTTCTTCACGGCCGCCGCGTCGATCGGCGTGCCGTCCGCGAAGGTGGCGTCCTTCCGGAGGTCGAAGGTGTACTCGGTCGCCTCGGCGTTGACCTTCCAGTCGGTCGCGATCCACGGCTCGATCGCCAGCGTCTCCGGGTTCTGCCAGGTGAGGCGGGCGGTGATGTTGTTCACGATCCCGCCGTTCGGATAGAAGCCGGCCTGCGGCGGATAGAGGTTCGTGTACGTCTGGTGCTCGAGATAGGTGAGCGTGCCACCGGTCACCGGCGAGCCGGCGTCGGTCGGCGCGCCCGCCGGCGCGGGCGAGGAGGCGCAGGCGGCGAGACCGGCGGCCATGACGAGCGGCAGGGCTACTGCGGCAGCGCGGACGAAGCGACGGTTCATGCGGGGCCTCCTGGAGATGCGGGGTAAGGGGTGCGGTTCACGCTAGGGAGTGCGGCGGGGCGGTCGCGAACGGTGTCGTCATGTGAAGACACCGCCGGTCACAGGGGGAAACAGGGCGTAACGTTCAGCGCGCGGCGAGCGCCGGCGCGGCGATCCCGAGGCGCTCGCGGAGCGTCCGGCCGTCTCTGCCGAGCAGGCCGCGCCGGCGGAGCTCGGGCACGACGAGGCGCGTGAAGGCCTCGAACTGCCCGGGTTGGAAGGCGGAGAGCACGTTGAAGCCGTCGGCGGCGCCGGCGTCGCGCCACTCCTCGAAGTGGTCCGCGATGCGGGCGGCGTCCCCCACGACGAAGGCGGCGGGGACGGCCTGTGCGGCGACGAGATGACGCCAGGTGAGCGGATGCGATGCCGCGGCGCCGACGGACAGTCCGGCGATCGCGGAGAGCCTGGCGGCGAGCGCCTCGCCGCGGGAGCCGAGACGCGCCGCCTCGGCCGGGGTCACCGGCGCGTCGAGCGCGGCGTTCCGCAGGCCGTCGTCGGGGGCGATCTCCCACAGGTCGGCGAGGGCGGCGACGGTCCGCCCCGCGGGGAAGGCCGCCCGCCCGACCTGATGGCCTTCGGCGAGCGGCACCAGCTCCAGCAGCCGGGCGACGATGCGCCGTGCCTCGCCGGTGCTCTCGGCGGCGACGGGCAGCACCGGTGCGATCACGCGCACCCCGTCGGCGTCGCGACCGGCGGCGACCGCGTCGGCGCGCAGGCTCCGCCGGGTGGCCACGGCGTCGTCGAGGGAGGGCGCGGCGATGAGCGCGAGGTCGGCCTCCGTCGCCGCGAGCGCACGCGACCGCGGCGAGGTGCCGGCATGGACGATGGGGATCCGTCCCTGCGGCGGGCGTGCGACGTTGAGCGGGCCGGCGACGCGCACGTGCTCCCCGCGCACGTCGGCGTCCCGCAGCCCGTCCGGATCGATCAGCACGCCCCGCTCGGCGTCGGCGAGCCAGGCGTCCTCGGCCCAGGAGTCCCAGAGCCGGCGCAGGGCGTGCACGAACTCCTCGGCCCGGTCGTAGCGGGTCTCGTTGTCGGCGTGCGCGTCGCGCCCGTGGTTGCCCGCGGCGCGGGGCTCGGCGCCGGTGACGAGGTTGACGCCCGCGCGTCCCCCCGTGAGCACATCGAGGGACGCCAGCGCCCTCGCGGTGGCGTAGGGGTCGGCGTAGGTCGTGTTGACCGTCGCGATGAGACCGATCCGGGAGGTCAGGCCGGCCAGGAACTGCACGGCGCTCACCGGGTCGATGCGCGCGAGCAGGTAGGGATCGCGGAACTCGAGGTCGGGACCCGTCGCGAGCCAGTCCCCGAAGAACAGGTAGTCGAGCCCCGCCTCCTCCCCCTCCCTGGCGATGTCCCGGAGCACCGCCGCGTCCCCGGCCGGGTTCCGGTGCGCACCGGGGTGCCGCCAACCGGAGGGGTAGGCGCCGAGGGTGCGCACCATGGCGCCGATGATGAGGGGTTCGGTCATGCCCGACACGGTAGGCGGCCCGACGAGGCGGACCACAGGCCCCGCGTCGCATCCGGTCACGTGCCGCAACAGTTCGACACACGCCGCGGCGCGGGACGGCCCCGACCGGATGATGGACGGATGACCGAGTTCGCCACGCGGCAGATCCAGGCCGGCTACGTCGTCGGGACCCCGCAGAACAGCGCCGTCCCGCCGATCTACCAGACCGCCGCGTTCGAGTTCGCCTCGCTCGCGGATGCCGCGGACCTCTTCGCCCTGCGCACGACGGGCAACCTCTACAGCCGCAACGCCAGCCCCACGCAGCAGGTGCTCGAGGAGCGGGTCGCCGCGCTCGAGGGCGGGACCTCCGCCGTCGCGGTCGCCTCGGGACAGGCGGCCGTCGCCGTGACCCTCCTCGCGCTCGCCGGCCGGAGCGGACACGTCGTCGCCGCGAACCAGCTCTACGGCGGGACGGTCGACCTGCTGCAGGACACCTTCGACGACTTCGGCATCGGGGTGACCTTCGTCGACCAGGACGACCCGGACGCGTGGCGAGCCGCCGTCACACCGCGCACCAGGGCGCTCTTCGCGGAGTCGGTCGCGAACCCGGTCGCGCAGGTGCTCGACATCCGCCTCGTGGCCGACATCGCGCACGGGGCCGGTGTGCCGCTCGTGATCGACAACACGGTGGGGACGCCGCACCTGGTACGCCCCGGTGAGCACGGCGCCGACTTCGTGGTGCACTCCGCGACGAAGTTCCTCTCCGGACACGGCACGTCCCTCGGCGGCGTGGTGGTCGACGTCGGCGCCTTCGACTTCGGAGCCGACCCCGAGCGCTGGCCGCAGTTCACCGGGCCCTACAAGAGGTTCGGCGACCTCGTGCTCTGGGAGCGCTTCGGCCTCGGACAGTCGTTCGCGGCGCTGGTGAAGTCGAAGTACGTGCACGACCTCGGCCCGTCGCTCTCCCCTTTCAACGCGTGGCAGATCCTGCAGGGCGTCGAGACCCTCGATCTGCGCGTGTCGCGGCAGAGCGCCACCGCCCTGCGCATCGCGCAGCACCTGCAGACGCACCCGGCCGTCGCGAAGGTGAACCACCCGGGTCTCGCGGGCAACCCCTGGCATCCGCTCGCGCAGCGCTACCTGCCGCGGGGCGTTCCCTCGGTGTTCTCCTTCGATCTCGCCGGCGTCGTCGGGCAGTCGGAGGAGGAGGCGCAGCTCCGCGCCGCGCGCGTGATCGACGCCCTGCGGGTGGCCCGGCTCGTCGCGAACATCGGCGATGCCCGCACCCTCGTCGCGCACCCCGCGTCGATGACCCATTCGCATCTGAATGCGCAGCAGCGCGAGGCGGCCGGCATCTCGCACGCGACGATCCGCTTCTCCGCGGGGCTGGAGGACCCGGCCGATCTGATCGCCGACCTCGACCAGGCGCTCGCCCGGCTCTGAGCCGGCGGGATCCCCCGGCGGCGCGAGGGCACGCCCCGCTACGCTGGAGCCCATGACCGGTCTTCGTTGGGGAATCCTCGCCACCGGCGGCATCGCCGCCTCCTTCGCCGCCGACCTGCGCACCGCGGGGCTCGACCTCGTCGCGGTCGGCTCGCGCTCCCAGGAGTCCGCCGACGCCTTCGCGGCGCGGTTCGACATCCCCCGCGCGCACGCCTCCTACGAGGCGCTGGCGGCCGATCCCGAGGTCGACATCGTCTACGTCTCCACCCCGCATCCGATGCATCACGCGAACACGCGGCTGGTGCTCGAGCACGGCAAGCACGCGCTGGTCGAGAAGGCCTTCACGATCAACCGCGCCGAGGCCGAGGACCTGCAGCGGCTCGCCGCCGAGCGCGGCCTGCTCGTCACCGAGGCGATGTGGACCCGCTACCTGCCGCACATGATCCGCATCCGCGAGATCATCGCGGAGGGGACGCTGGGCGAGATCCGTGCGGTCATGGCCGACCACACGCAGGACCTGCCGACCGACCCCGCGCACCGGCTGAACGCGCTCGAGCTCGGCGGCGGGGCGCTTCTCGACCTCGGCATCTATCCGATCTCGTTCATCTGGGACGTGCTCGGCGCCCCGCAGAGCATCCAGGCGTCCGCCCGCCTCGTCGAGACCGGAGCCGACGCCGAGGTCGCCACGGTGATGACGCACGAGGGCGGCGCGATCTCGACCAGCCTCTCGTCCTCCCGCGGCGCCGGCCCGAACCGCGCGGCGATCGTGGGCACGAAGGCGCGCATCGAGATCGACCGCGTCTGGTACACGCCGACGTCCTTCCGCGTCATCGCCTCGAACGGGGACGTGCTCGAGGAGTACGCCTCCGAGGTCGAGGGGCGCGGCATGCAGTTCGAGGCGATGGGCGCCGAGCGGCTCGTGCGCGCGGGCGACCTCGCCGGCGACCTGCTCCCGATCGCCGAGTCGGTGGCGATCATGGGCACGCTCGACGAGATCCGGCGCCAGATCGGCGTGAGCTACCCCGGAGAGGACTGAGCTGATGGCAGACGGAGGCGACGCACGCGTCGCGGTGTACCTCGACTTCGACAACATCGTCATCTCCTGGTACGACCGGGTGCACGGCAGGAACGCCTACGGCAAGGACCGGCAGCGCATCGCGGAGGACCCGGGGGACGCGGAGGTCGCCGAGCGGCTGGCCCGCGCCACCGTCGACGTGGGTGCGATCATCGACTACGCGTCCTCGTTCGGCACGCTCGTGCTCACCCGGGCCTATGCCGACTGGTCGTCCCCGGTCAACGCCGAGTACCGCTCGCAGCTCGTCGCCCGCGCGGTCGACCTCGTGCAGCTGTTCCCGGCCGCGGCCTATGCCAAGAACGGCGCCGACATCCGGCTCGCCGTCGACGCGGTCGAGGACATGTTCCGGCTGCCCGACCTGACGCACGTGGTGATCGTCGCGGGCGACAGCGACTACGTGCCCCTCGCGCAGCGCTGCAAGCGGCTCGGCCGCTACGTGATCGGCGTCGGTGTCGCGGGATCGACCGCCAAGTCGCTCGCCGCCGCCTGCGACGAGTTCGAGTCGTACGACTCCCTCCCCGGCGTGGAGCGCCCCGCCCCGAAGGCCGCGGAGCAGAAGGCGAAGAGCGCTCAGGCGAAGGGCAAGGGGTCCCGCCGCGCCGCGACGAAGCCCGATGCCCCGGAGGAGGCCGCCGTGCCGGAGGCTCCGGCCGAGGCTCCGGTCAGCGACGAGCAGGCGGAGGCCTCCGCGCTGCTGGTCCGCGCCCTCCGTCTCGGCCACGACAAGGGCGACGCCGACGAGTGGCTGCACAGCTCGGCGGTGAAGACGCAGATGCGGCGGATGGATCCGTCCTTCAGCGAGAAGGCGCTCGGCTACCGCTCCTTCTCCGACTTCCTGAAGTCTCGGGACGCGGTCGCGGAGCTGTCCGAGGACGGACACGAGCGGCTCGTCCGCCTGCGCGACTGACGCCCCGTCCCCCCGCCTACTGGTTGCGGAAGGCGGCGTCGAAGGAGGCCTCCGCCTTCGGCCAGAGGAGCGACCGCACGAAGCCGACGGCCTGCGCGGCGCCGTGCAGACGGTCCATCCCCGCGTCCTCCCACTCGATCGAGATGGGGCCGTCGTAGCCGATCCCGTCGAGGGCGCGGAAGGCGTCCTCCCACGGCACGTCCCCGTGCCCGGTGGACACGAAGTCCCATCCCCGGCGCGGGTCTCCCCAGGGCAGGTGCGATCCGAGGACGCCGGCGCGGCCGTTCTGCGGGCGCATGCGGGTGTCCTTGCAGTCGACGTGGTAGATCCGGTCCTGGAAGTCCCAGATGAATCCCACGGGGTCGATGTTCTGCCACATCATGTGCGACGGGTCCCAGTTGAACCCGAACGCCTCCCGGTGGTCGACGGCCTCGAGCGCCCGCACGCTCGACCAGTAGTCGTAGGCGATCTCCGAGGGGTGCACCTCATGCGCGAAGCGCACGCCCTCGGCGTCGAACACGTCGAGGATCGGATTCCAGCGGGCCGCGAAGTCCGCGAACCCGGCCTCGATGACGTCGGCGCCCACGGGCGGGAACATCGCGACATAGGGCCAGATCGACGACCCCGTGAAGCCCACCACGGTGTCGACGCCGAGCTTGCGCGCGACCCGCGCGGCCCGTTTCATGTCCTCGGCCGCGCGCTGCCGCACGCCCTCCTCCTCACCGTCGCCCCACACGTAGTCACGCAGGATCGCCCGGTGGCGGAAGTCGATGGGGGCGTCGCACACGGCCTGTCCGGCGAGGTGGTTCGAGATCGCGTGCACCTGGAGTCCGTGCCGGTCGAGGATCTCCCGGCGCGAGGCGACGTAGGCGTCGTCCTCGTCGGCGCGCATCAGGTCGAGATGGTCTCCGGACGCGGCGATCTCCAGGCCGTCGTATCCCCAGGATGCGGCGAGACGGGCGACCTCCTCGAACGGCAGGTCGGCCCACTGGCCGGTGAACAGCGTGACGGGATGCGTGGTCATGGTTCCTCCTCGGATGGTGTGTCAGTGCGGGGCGACGTCGACCCAGCGCCCCGCGTCGGCCGCGGAGGCGAGCACGGCCGTGGTGATCCGCACCGCGCGCAGACCGTCGGCGAAGGTGGGCATGCCCTCGCGCTCCTCGCCGCGGGCCGCGGCGTAGACATCGGCGATGAAGGCGTCGAAGGCGTCCTGATAACCCATCGGATGCCCGGACGGCACGAGGGAGAGTCCGCGGTCCCCAGGCATCCCCGGCTCGCGGAGCACCAGCTGCGACGCCTCGGCGCCGCCGATCCAGAGCTCCTCGGGGCGCTCCTGCGCGAACCGCACCGACTTCTCCGAGCCGTGCACCTCCAGCACCAGGCCGTTCTTCCGGCCCGGCGCCATCTGGCTCACCAGCAGGGTGGCGAGCGCGCCGTTCCCGAGCTCCGCGACCACGGCCGCGAGGTCCTCGTTCACGACCCTCGTGCCGGCGCGGTCGGCGTGGACGGTGCGCGTGCGGGCGCTGAGGGCGACGATGCGGTCGCCCGTGACGAACTCGATCAGGTCGCAGAGATGCGAGCCGATGTCGGCGAACGCCCGCGAGGCGCCTCCGGCCGCCGTGTCCGCGCGCCAGTTCGCCTCGGCGGACCGCAGCATCCAGTCCTGCAGGTACGCGCCGTCGACGGTGAGCACGGCGCCCGCCTCCCCCGCGGCGATCAGGGCGCGGGCCCGCCGCACCATCGGGTGGTAGCGGTAGACGAAGGGGACGGCGGCGACGCGTCCGGAGTCCGCGGCGGCGGCGGCGACCTCCGAGGCGTCGTCGAGGGTGGTCGCGAGCGGCTTCTCGCACACGACGTGCCGACCGGCGGCGAGCGCGTCCAGCGTCTGCGCGGCGTGCCGCGCGTTCGGCGTGCAGACGTGCACGACATCGCTGCCCTCGATCGCCTCGGCGACGCCGGCCGCCCCCTTCTCGATGCCGAGCTCCGCGGCGGCGAGGGCCGCGCGCTCCGGCGTTGAGCCCGCCAGCAGCACGGTCCGCGCCCCGGCGGCCCGGGCGGCGCGGCTGTGCACGGCCGCCATGAAGCCGCCGCCGAGGAAGCCGGCCCGCAGGCCGGTCCCGCTGAGGTGCGGCGCCGCGCGGCCGGAGACCGTCACAGGGTCGCCTCGAAGGGATCGCGGTCCTCCGGCACGAGGGGCACCGTGCCGACGGTGCTCTCGACCTCGATGAAACGGCCTGTGCCGACCGACTCCTCGATCGCGAGCAGGGTGTCGAACACGTGGTACCCCAGCGCGCCGGTGGCGATGTGGGCACCGCCGCCGCGGATCGCCCTGGCCATGTCGAGCACGCCGAGCCCCCGGCCCGCCTCGACGCCGACCGGCGGCACGATCCGCCACTCCGGGTCGCCCTGCACGGTGGCGGGCGCGGGCCGCGCCATCACGCGCACCTCGCCGCCGAAGGTGTTCGGGTCGGGGACGATCATCGTGCCCTCGGTGCCGGTGATCTCCACCACGCCGGTGCGCGTGAGCGGGGAGTCGAAGCTGAAGACGCTCTGGCTGGTCGCGCCGTGCTCGAACTGCGCGATCGCCTGCACCAGGGTCGGCACCTCGACCGGGAACTCCGCGCCGGCACGGTCGCCGACCTGCACCGTCCGCGTCTCCCTGCCCCTCAGGCCGACCGCGCCCACCCGGGCGACCGGGCCGAAGAGGTGCACGAGGGCGGTGACGTAGTAGGGACCCATGTCGATGACGGGACCCGCACCGCGGGCGAACAGGAAGTCCGGGTTCGGGTGGAAGACATCGGGTCCGACGTACTGCATGGAGGTCTGCGCCGAGAGCGGAGTCCCGATGTCGCCGCGGGCGATCGCGCGGCGTGCGGTCTGCAGACCGGGGCCGAGCACGGTGTCGGGGGCGATGCCGACCCGCAGGCCGGCGTCCTCGGCGCGCGCGAGCAGCTCCCGCGCGGAGGCGCGGTCGACGCCGATCGGCTTCTCGCTCCAGACGTGTTTGCCCGCGGCGATCGCGGCGAGACTCACCGGCACGTGCGCGGCGGGGATGGTGAGGTTGACGACGATCTCCACCTCGGGATGGGCGAGCACGTCCTCGGGGGTCCCGCTGACCGGGACGCCGTGCTTCTCGGCCTGCGCCGCGGCCCGCGCGGTGTCGAGATCGCCCAGCGCGAGCACTCGGACGTCGGGGAACGACCGGAGGTGGCTCAGGTAGGTGTCGCTGATCATGCCCGTGCCGATGAAGCCGACGCCGACGGGGCCGCCGCTCATCGCACGCCCTCCGCGCGGAGCGCCACCGCGCTGCGCGCGATCGCGTCGAAGAGGTCGCCGTCGTAGGCGTCGAACTCGATCACCGCGAACTCCGCGGCCGGCGCGGCGGCGAGGATGGCCGGGAGGTCGAGATCGCCCTCCCCGGCGACGCGCTGATCCAGTCCGCCGAAGTCGCCGCCCAGGAAGGGGTCCTCGCCGAGGACGCCGTCCTTGGCGTGCAGCAGGCGAACGCGGTCGCCGAGCCGGCGGAGCAGCGCCGGCACATCCTGGCGACCGATCGCCGCCCAGAACACGTCGACCTCGAGCACGACGCGCTCGTCGAGGAGGCCGGCGAAGAGCTCCAGCGCCGGGACGCCGTCGATCGTGTGATGGAACTCCTGCGAGTGGTTGTGGTATCCGAGCCGGATGCCGCGGGCGGCGGCCTCGTCCGCCGCCGCGTTGAGGAGCGCCGCGGTCTTCTCCACCTCGTCGCGGGCGGCCCAGCGATCGGGGGCGACCATCGGGTCGATGAGGGTCGTGATGCCCAGCGCCGCGGCGTCGTCGAGGACACGGCCGAGCGGGGGCGCGTCCTCCGCGGGGGTGAGGAACTGCGCGTGCCCGCTCGGCACCGCGAGGCCGGCCGCGTCGGCGGCGGCACGCATCTGCGCGGCGCGGCCGACGAACCCGAAGGCCTCGGCGTTGCGCAGCCCGGCCCCCGCGAGGCGTTCGAGTGTGCCGGGCAGGTCGGCGGCGAGCGCCTCCCGCACCGAGTAGAGCTGGATGGAGAGTTCAGGCTGAGTCATGCTTCCTCGGCTTCCACGGCGACGACGATGATCCCGACCACGGGTCGGTTTTGACAGGCTATCTCCAAAACCCGACCAGCGGTAGAGTTTTATCCCATGGCCACCGGCGCACCCCGCGGACAGTACGCGAAGACCGAGCAGTTCCGGCTCGACGTGCTCGACGCGGCGCTGCGCATCCTCGCCGAGCGGGGCTTCGACGCGACCACGCTGCAGCTCGTCGCCGAGGAGGTCGGCAGGTCCAAGGCCGGGCTGCTCCACCACTTCGGATCGCGCGAGGCGCTCATGCTCGAGATCGTGCGGCACCGCGACGAGGTCGACAGGGCCGCCTATCCGGCGAGGGACGACGGCCGCTTCGAGGCCTCGGTCTCCCTCGTGGCGCACAACGCGACCGTCCCCGGTCTCGTCGCGCTCTTCGCGGTCGTCGCCTCGCTCGCCGCGACCGATACCGCTCCGACCGCGCGTCGCGAGTACTTCCGCACCCGGTACGCGCGCAACCGCGAGGGGTTCGCGCGGCGCATCGCCGCGCTGCAGAGGGACGGCGCCCTCCGCGACGACATCGCGCCGCAGGCCGCCGCGCGGCTGATCCTGGCGACCATGGACGGACTGCAGACGCAGTGGCTGCTCGACCCCGGGATCGACATGGCCGACGACCTCCGCACCCTCTTCGCCCTGCTCGCACCGCTCCCCGGCTGACCGGCCGCCCGGGCCCCGCCGATAGGCTCTAGGCATGCGCCACATCGCCCAGTCCCCCTATGCGAGGGCCCTCGGCGAGCGATCGCAGGAGCTCCATCCGTCGCTGCGCACGTACTTCGACACCATCCCCGCCGGGCACGTCGGCGTGGGCGAAGGCGTCTTCGAGCGGGCGGGCTCCCCGCGCCGCATCCTCTGGCCGCTGCTGAGACTCTTCCAGTCCCGCGGCGTCGCGTTCGCCGGATGGCACGCCGATGTGCCGTTCACGGTGCGCAACCGCACCATCGCCGGGCGGGCGATCGCCGAGCGGACCTTCCACCTCCCCGGCGGCGACTGGCGCATGCACGACGCCGTCGTCGTCACGACCGGCGGCGTCCTCGCCGACGAGCTCGGCGAGCCGGGCACCGTGCGCGCGGCGTTCGGCCTCTCCGTGGAGGGTGGCCGACTGCTGCTGCGCAGCACCGCCGTGGGCCTGCGGATCGGCCGGCTGCGCATCCGGATCCCCGCTCCGCTCGCCCCGAGGATCCGCCTCACCGAGGGTGTCGTCCCCGCGACGGGACGGCAGCGGGTCGAGGTGACGATCGACCTGCCGCTCCTCGGCCGGATCTACGAGTACGCGGGCGAGTTCTCCTATCGCGTCGAAGAGGAGCGGCCATGACCTCCACGCGTGTCGTGATCGGCGGATCGACCGGCTTCATCGGACGCCACCTGCAGGAGAAGTACCGCGCAGAGGGCCGGGAGGTGGTCACGATCTCGCGCGGCCGCGCCGACCTCGCCTGGGGAGACCAGGCCGGGATCGACCGGGCCGTCGACGGCGCGGGGCTCGTGATCGGCCTCGCCGGCAAGAGCGTGAACTGCCGCTACACCCCGGAGAACCGGGCCGAGATCTTCCGGTCCCGCCTGGACACCACCGGATCGCTGAGCACCGCGATCTCGCGCGCCTCCTCTCCCCCGCTGCTGTGGGTCAACTCCTCGACCGCGACGATCTACCGTCACGCCGAGGACCGTCCGATGACGGAGGACGGCGGAGAGCTCGGGACGGGGTTCTCCGTGGAGGTGGCGAAGGCCTGGGAGCGCGCGCTCCTCGCCGACGACCTGCCCGCCACGCGACGGGTCGCGCTCCGCACCGCGATCGTCCTCGGCGACGCCGGCGTGCTGGGGCCGCTGAGATCGCTCGCGCGCCTCGGGCTCGGCGGCACTCAGCTCGACGGCCGGTGGCCGGTGGGCGCCCGCCGCCGGGCGGCCGGCACCGGGCACTTCCCCGGCGCGAAGGGCGGCACGCAGAAGTTCAGCTGGATCCACGTCGACGACGTCCTGGGGATCATCGACTTCCTCGAAGGGCATCCGTCCCTCGAGGGGCCCGTCAATGCCGCCTCCCCGCATCCGTCGGACAACCGCACCTTCATGGCGACGGTGCGGCGTGTGCTCGGCGTGCCCTTCGGTCCGCCGATGCCGCGGTGGATGTTGGAGCTCGGCGCCGTCGGCATCCGCACCGAGACCGAGCTCATCCTCAAGAGCCGGTGGGCGATCCCGCAGCGCCTGCTCGACGCGGGCTACACATTCCGCCACCCCGGGCTGGAGGAGGCGATCCGCAGCTCCTTCGCGCTGCCGGACGCCGCCTGATCAGTCCTCCTCGCCGCGCTCCTTCTTGCGCTTGGCGATCTCCTCGCGCAGCCGCCACTCCTCGATCTCGCGATCCAGGTCGGCGATCTGCTCCTCGGTCGAGCGCGTGTCCGCCGGAGCCGCCGGAGGCGCCGGAGGGGCGTCGGTGCGCGCCGGACGCGAGGCGCGGTCGCGGGAGACGCGGATGCCGCCCTCCGGATACTCACGGCCGATCGCGAACCACAGCACCGCACCGATGAAGGGCAGCAGGATCACCAGCAGGAGCCACACGAACTTCGGCATGTGGCGCACCTGCGAATCATCGCGCGTGATGATGTCGATCAGCGCGACGATCATCAGCGCGATGACGATCAGCGACAGGAACGGCATGCCGTCAGTCTAGATGTCCGCGCGGCCCTGCGGGTCCGGTCCGGTGGCGACCGGACGGCCGGGAGAGTTGGACCAGCTGCTCCACGATCCGGGGAAGACGGAGACGTCGCGTCCGATCACCGCTCCCGCGAGGGCGAACTCGGCCGCGGTGATGCCGGATCCGCAGTATGCCGCGATCGGAATACCGGCGTCAGCGCCCACCCCGGTGAACTCCTCGGCGATCTCCTCCGCGGGGCGGAAAGTGCCCTGCACGGTCAGCAGGCGGCTGATCGGCAGGTTCACGGCACCCGGGATGTGCCCGGCCACGGGGTCCAGCGGCTCGGTCTCGCCGCGGTACCGCTCGGCGGCGCGCACGTCGACCAGGACGCCCTTCCGCGGCCAGCCCGCCGCACCGTCGATGTCGATCGCTCCGCGGTCGCCCAGGGCGCCGAGACGCGCATCGCCGGGCGGGACGACGACGTCCCCGCTCTCGCTCGCACCACCGGCCGCGACCCAAGCGGGCCACCCGCCGTCGAGCACCCGCACGTCGGCGAACCCCGCCCTCCGCAGCGCCCACCAGGCGCGCGCAGCGGCGAGCATCCCGACGCCGTCGTAGACCACGACCGGCACGCCCTCCCGGAGGCCCCAGCGACGCGCCGCATCGGCCAGCACGTCGTCGGAGGGCAGCGGATGCCGGCCGTCGGCCGGAGCGCCGTGCCCCGCGAGCTCGTTCTCGACGTCGACGAACACGGCACCGGGGATGTGCCCGGCGAGATAGCGCTCACGACCGTCGTCGCGGCCGAGCTGCCAGCGCGCATCGAGCACACGCACCGCCGAGGAGGGCAGCGCCTGCAGCTCGGCGACGGAGATCAGGGGGCTCTGGGTGGTCATGTCCCGTCCTCGGTCAGGGCACCAGGTGCCCGGCGGCGCGGAACAGCTCGTACCACTCCGCCCTCGTCAGTTCCACGTCGGCCCCCGCCGCCGCATCGGCGACCCGCTGCGGCGTGGTGGTGCCCAGCACCACCTGCATGTGCGCCGGGTGCCGGGTGATCCAGGCGGTGGCGATGCCGAGCGGCGTCACGCCGTACCGGGCCGCGAGCCGGTCGAGCACGGCGTTGAGCCCGGGGTACTCCGGGTTGCCGAGGAACACGCCGGTGAAGAACCCGGCCTGGAACGGGGACCAGGCCTGGATCGTGATGCCGTTCAGGCGGCAGTACTCCACGATGCCGCCGCCGTCGAGCACGATGCTCTGCTCGGTGCCCTGCATGTTCGCCGCGACCGGCTGGGCGATGATCGGTGCGTGGGTGATGGAGAGCTGCAGCTGATTGGCGACGAGCGGCTGGGTGACCGCGGTACGGAGCAGGTCGATCTGCCGGGGAGTGTGGTTCGAGACGCCGAACGCCCGCACCTTCCCGGATGCGGCGAGCTCGTCGAACGCACGGGCGACCTCCTCGGGCTCGACGAGCGCGTCCGGACGGTGCAGCAGGAGCACGTCGAGGTAGTCGGTGCGCAGCGCCTTCAGGGACCCCTCGACCTGCGTCACGATGTGCTCGTACGAGAAGTCGAACATCTGCTGCGACGGTACGATGCCGCACTTGGTCTGCAGCACGATCTCCGACCGCTCCGCGCTGCTCAGCCCGAGCGCGGAGGCGAAGCGGTCCTCGCAGACGTGCATCGCCCCGCCGTAGATGTCCGCGTGATCGAAGAAGTCGATCCCGGACGTCCTCGCGGTGTCGTAGAGCTCGCGCACCTCGGCATCCGTCTTGTCGGGGATGCGCATCATCCCGGCGATCACCGCGGGGGCGGTCTCCGAGCCGAACGGAACGGTCTTCATGGGTCTCCTCCTGCACTCGATCTCCACGCTAGCGTGCTGATTGAATGACGTCATGGCATTCCGCAACACTCCTTCACCCGTGACGTTGAGCGGCCGTCTGGTGTCGCTCGTCCCCCTCTCCCGCGATCACGCGGAGGGCCTCGCCGAGGCCGCAGCGGAGGGAGGCCTCTGGAAGACCGCCTGGTACACCTCGGTGCCCGCGCCCGAGGACGTGC
This sequence comes from Microbacterium sp., assembly GCF_040394595.1. GTDB lineage: Bacteria > Actinomycetota > Actinomycetes > Actinomycetales > Microbacteriaceae > Microbacterium. Next base: position 44,766 of record NZ_JBEBSA010000015.1, on the reverse strand, counting down.
CGGCGGAGATCGACCGCCGCCTCGCGATGCAGGAGCGGGGCGAGATGATCCCCTTCACCGCGCTGGACGCCGAAGGCCGGACGATCGGCATGACCACCTTCTACGACATCGACGCCGACGTGCCGCGCATGCACATCGGCTTCACCTGGAACCGGCCGAGCGCGCACGGCTCCGGTACGAACGCGGAGTCGAAGCTGCTGCTCATGACGCACGCGTTCGAAGACCTCGGCGTCTTCCGCATCGGGCTGACCACGCAGTGGGTGAACTTCCAGTCGCGCACGGCGATCGAGCGGCTCGGCGCGAAGCAGGACGGCGTCATGCGGGCGATGAAGAGGTACCGCAACGGCGCGCTGCGCGACAGCGTCGAGTACTCGATCATCGAGCCGGAGTGGCCCGCGGTGAAGGCCACGCTGGAGGCGCGGCTCTCCCGCCGCCGGTAGCATCCCGCGCCCCGCGCCGCCGCTCGGACGATCCGCATCCGACCGGACGTCCTGCACCCGGTTCTCCGCCGATCCGGGTGCAGGACGTCACACGGGATGCGGATCGTCCGCGCAGGACGGATCGCCGCTACCGTGGAGGCATGGACGCTCCGATCGACCCCACCGCGACCTCGGCCTGGACCGAGCTGACCGCGCTCCGCGACTCGTTCTCCCCCGACCTCCGCGGCTGGTTCGCGGCCGACGCCGACCGGGCCGACCGGCTCTCGCTCCCCCTCGCCGACCTGCACGTCGACCTGTCCAAGAACCTCGTCACGGACGAGGTCGTGGGCTCGCTCGTCCGGCTCGCCGCCGAGACCGGTGTCGCCGAGCGCTTCGCCGCGATGCTCCAGGGCGACCACATCAACACGACCGAGGACCGCGCCGTGCTGCACACCGCCCTGCGCCGCCCGGCGGGCGCGCAGCCGCCGCTCTCGGTGGACGGGCAGGACGTCGACGGGGACGTGCAGCGGGTGCTCGACGCACTCAGCGCCTTCGCCGACCGCGTCCGCTCCGGCGGGTGGGTCGGCGTGACGGGCAAGCGCGTCACGCACGTGGTCAACATCGGGATCGGCGGATCGGACCTCGGGCCGGTCATGGTCTACGAGGCGCTCAGGCCCTACGCCGATGCCGGCATCTCGGCGCGCTTCGTCTCGAACATCGACCCGACCGACCTCGCGCAGAAGACCGCCGACCTCGACCCCGAGACCACGCTCTTCATCGTGGCGTCGAAGACCTTCACCACTCTGGAGACGCTGACCAACGCCCGGCTGGCCCGGGACTGGCTGTGGGAGCGCCTCGCCGCGGCCGGGATCCCGACCGGAACCGATGAGCAGCGCAACGAGGCCGTGGCCCACCACTTCGTCGCGGTGTCGACCGCCCTCGACAAGGTCGCCGCGTTCGGGATCGATCCGGCCAACGCGTTCGGCTTCTGGGACTGGGTCGGCGGGCGCTACTCCGTCGACTCCGCGATCGGCCTGTCCCTCGCGATCGCCCTCGGCCCGGACGCCTTCCGCGAGCTGCTCGCGGGCTTCCACGCCGTCGACGAGCACGTCCGCACGACGCCGGTCGAGCGCAACGTTCCGATGCTGATGGGGCTCCTCAACGTCTGGTACGTGAACTTCCTCGGGGCGCAGTCGCACGCGGTGCTCCCCTACGCCCAGCAGCTGAGCCGCTTCCCCGCCTATCTCCAGCAGCTGACCATGGAGTCCAACGGCAAGTCGGTGCGCTGGGACGGATCACCGGTCGCGACCGACACGGGAGAGGTGTTCTGGGGCGAGCCGGGGACCAACGGCCAGCACGCCTTCTATCAGCTCATCCACCAGGGCACGCGGCTGATCCCCGCCGACTTCATCGCCTTCGCGAACCCCGCCTACCCGCTGCAGGACGACGGCCGCGACGTGCACGGCCTGTTCCTGGCCAACTTCCTCGCGCAGACGAAGGCGCTCGCCTTCGGCAAGACCTCCGCCGAGGTGGAGGCCGAGGGCACCACCGGCCCCCTGGTCGCCGCGCGCACGTTCTCCGGCAACCGGCCGACGACCTCGATCTTCGCGCCCGCGCTCACCCCCGCAGTGCTCGGGCAGCTGATCGCGCTGTACGAGCACATCACCTTCACGCAGGGCGCCGTCTGGGGGATCAACTCGTTCGACCAGTGGGGCGTGGAGCTCGGCAAGCAGCTCGCCCTGCAGATCGCCCCGGCGATCGAGGGAGACCGGGCGGCGATCGATGCCCAGGACCCGTCGACCCGCGCGCTCCTGGAGTACTACCTGGCCCACCGGCGGTGACCATCCGGTGGGCCCTGTCGGATGTCGGAGGCCTGCCCTAACGTGAGACCCGGCGGCAGATCGACTCCCGCTGCGGAGGAGCGTGAACATGGACTGGAAGATCGAGCTCATTTTCGTCCCGGTGACAGATGTCGACCGGGCGAAGGACTTCTACGTGAAGATCGGCTTCAACGCCGATCATGACCAGACTCCGGTCGAGGGGCTGCGGTTCGTGCAGATGACCCCTCCGGGCTCGGCCTGCTCGATCGCCTTCGGCACCGGGCTCGGCATCGACCTCGAGCCGGGGCAGCAGAACACGATCCAGGTGGTCGTGCCCGACGCCGATGAGGCGCTCGCGCAGCTGCGGGCAGTCGGCGTCGAGGCCACGGGCGTCGACGACCTCGGCTGGGGACGCTTCGTGTCCTTCGACGACCCGGACGGCAACACCTGGACGCTGCAGCAGTTGCCGGACTACGCCGCACAGGCCTGACGACGAAAAGACCGCCTCGCCCTGTCGAGGGGCGAGACGGCTTTTCGTGTGCCGTTCGGCTCAGCCGTTGGCGCGGGCCTCGGTGATGTTCGCCGCGGATCCGGTGCTGTCGAGCTTCCAGACGCCGCCCTGCTTGATGACGGCGAGGCTGACGTTCTGCCCCTCTGCCGAGGCGGAGACGTGGCCGCTGATCGTGTCGCCCGAGAAGCTCGAGGCGTCGATCCGGAAGCCGGCGGGGAACGCGATGTCGGCCACCGCGGACGCGGTGGGGACGATGCCCGGTGCGAAGGCGACTCCGGCGGTGAAGCCGGCGACGTCGTTCCGGTTGACGGCGGCGACGATCTCGTCGGCGCGCTGCTGAGTGAAGGTCGAGTCGGTCATGTGAGTCTCCTGTTCGTGTCCGGTGTCAGCTGCGGCCGCAGTAGCCGACGAGCACGCCGAAGATCGAGAGTCCGACCAGGGTCTGCCCCGCGGAGTCGTCGCCCTTGTTGCTGTTGGCGTTGCCGATGATGTTGCCGACGGTCATCGTGTAGGTGCGGAGCGCCTGCGCCGAGGCGAAGCCGGTCACCTGGAGGGTCGCGGACGTCCCGGCCGGGATGTCGCGGGCAAGGGTGAACTGCGCGGTGCTGCCGTTCAGGAAGTTGAGGACGCCGAGACCGTTGGTGTCGCCGAAGGTCAGGTTCCCGATTCCCGTGCCGGTGATGAGGAAGGTGGATCCCGCACGCACCGTGTTCCCCACCGCGGTGATCGTGAACTGAGGGAAGGACTGGCCGAAGCCGAGGATGTTGATGCCGTAGCAGGACGCGGAGACGATCACGTTCTGCTGCGGGATCGGGACGGAGGCGGATGCCATCGGCACAGCGGCCGCCGCGGCGACCACGGGCACCGACCAGGCGGCGCCCTTCACGATGGTGCGGCGGGACAGTCCCGCCGTGGTGGGCGTTCTTTCAGAGGTCATGCGAGTAGTGCTCCCCAGATGTGTGTCGAACGATGCGGCTCCCACAGCCGCCTCGTCGATTCTTCGTAAGCGAGACTGATATACCGATTTAGTTCTCTTTAGGACTAATCCTCATAGGGACAATCTGGACATCGGTGCATGACCGACGGAGGATGTCGGACGCCACTGCGAGGATGAGGGAATGGCAGCGGAGGTTCTCTCATGGCGTGGCCGGGAAGTCGTCTGGGAGCGAATGGGCGACGGGCCACCGCTCGTACTGCTCCACGGCACTCCGTGGTCCTCCGCGCTGTGGCGTCCCCTGGCCGCCGCGCTCTCCTCGCGCTTCGCCGTCTATCTCTGGGACATGCCCGGGTACGGCCGTTCATCGAAGTCGGCCGACCACACCGTCGACCTCGGAGTCCAGGGCGAGCTCTTCACGCAGCTGCTGCGGGAGTGGGGGCTCTCCCGCCCTCACGTCATCGCCCATGACATCGGCGGCGCCGTGGCGCTGCGGGCGCGGCTGCGGCATGGCGCGACGTACCGCTCACTGTGCCTCGTCGACGTCGTCGCGCTCACGCCGTGGGGTTCCCCGTTCTTCACGCTGGTGAAGGAGCATGCCGACGTGTTCGCGCAGCTGCCTCCGGCGATCCATCGGGCGACGGTCGAGGCCTACGTGCGCGGAGCGAGCCACCGCGGGCTCCGCCCGGACGACCTCGACATGCTGGTCGCCCCCTGGACGGATGCCGCGGGGCAGGGCGCCTTCTACCGCCAGATCGCCCAGGCGGACGAGGGGCACACCCGGGAGCTCGAGCCGCTCCTCGCGACGCTCTCCGAGCCCGTGCACATCGTCTGGGGCTCCGAGGACGCCTGGATCCCGCCGGACAGGGCGCACCGGCTGCAGGCCGCCATCCCCGGCTCCTCTCTCACCCTGATCGAAGGGGCAGGTCACCTCATCCAGCTCGACCAGCCCGTCGCCCTCACCGCGGAGCTGAGCCGCTGGCTGTCCGAGGTGGCACCGCCGGCGTGAATCGCGGACTCCATGCGGCGACGCCGCGGACGGAGCGGAGGGAGTTCGAGAGCAGTCGGCCTGCCGTTCGGCCGGCACACTACTGCTCGTCGGAGAAGATCTCCTCGAGGGGCTTACGGAAGAGCCGAGCGATGCGGAAAGCCAGCGGAAGCGAGGGATCGAACCTTCCACGCTCGATGGAGATGATCGTCTGCCGGGATACGCCGAGCAGATCGGCAAGGTGTTGCTGCGACCATCCGCACTCCTTCCGGAGCTCGGCGAGGACGTTCTGCATGCTCAGCCTCGCCGACGGAGCAAGAGGTAGCGAATCGCCCAGGAGCCGAGTGCGATCAGGAGCACCGCGGAGAGCGCGATCGGGGCAGTGATCGGGATGTTCGCGACCCCGATCGCGGCCGCCCCGAGTCCGGTGACCAGCAGGGTGTCCCCGAACGCACCGCTCGACGCGCGGGAGTACCAGGCCGACTCCACGGACTGCTCGGGGTTCTCCGTCGCCCCCTGGAGCGTCTCCCGGTCCACGATGAGCGCCCAGACGAGCCCGACACACGGCCAGAGCAAGACGAGAGCGACGACCGTCGCACCGAAGACGGGATACGGGCCGACGCTATCGGTGGCCAGCGCCACGGCGCCTGCCGCTCCCGCCATGATGACCCCGAACGGTATCGCGACCCCGAGCGCGGAGAGGCGTCCTTCACCGAACTTCACCCGCCCCCATCGGCTCCTGTCCGTGGCCCTGGCAGATTCGGATCCTGTTGTCACGACGCCTCCTGTAAAGCGTATTTTACATCTTGCTCCATCTTGGATGTAAAGCAGACTTTACGCAAGACGGCTCTCCGGCGACGCGCGGACACCGTCTCCCGACGATGCGGGCAACCTGGGCAGACACACGAAACGCCCCTGGCGGCCAGCTCGTCATGAGCTGCCGCCAGGGGCGTCGGCGCGTTCAGAGCCTGTAACCCTGAGCTGGTGTTATCAGAAGTCCCAGTACTCGTTGGAAACTGCGGAATCCTGCACTGTTCTCAAGTCGTCGGGCGCTGCGTGCCCTCTGCGCGCCCCTCACATCCGAGATCCCGTTTTCACGCATCGATCACATCCGGCGACACACTTCGAAGTGTGCCCACGAAGGCGCAACAAGCACCGTGAGTCCAGAGCAACCAGAACTTGCCTTGCTGCGCATGACGCAACATTCCACCTCTGCAAGGCGACTCGTCCAGTGCGTCGCGCAGTGATGTCGAGCTGACGGTCAACGGCCTCCCGGTTCGGGCAGTATCCGTCGACGACGGCACCGCGACATTCACCTTCGCGGAGCTGTGCGAGCGGCCGCTCGGCGTCCGCGAGTACCTGCGGTTGGCCGAAGAGTTCGAACGATTGCGCCTCATCACGGTCCCCGATCTGGCGTCCGCCGAACGCGACCCGTTGACACGACTGTGCCAGCTGATCGACGTGCTCTATGACCGGGACCAGCAATTCGACGTCCAGGCCGTCTCCATGCCGCAGCGCATGCTGGACGCGCATCGCCCGCCCCACGATGCCGCGCGCACCCTCAGTCGGCTGGCAGCCCTGTCGCCCGCCCTCTTTCGATGACCGCCTCGATCGTGCGGGTGCCATTCTCGCTAGATATCTCAGACCCTTCCCTGTGGTCGGGAGCATCTGACGTGCGAGACTGGAGAAGACGAGAGGGGCGTCATAGGTGCCCGTCGACGAGGCAGCACCCGTCGCTTCCCGGACGCCACCAGCTCTACAGCACCGGCGCTCCCCGACCGACGAGGGGGTGAGCCGACATGCAACGAGACATCGTACGACCGGTCGACGTGCCCCGGCCGGAGTCCGTGGCCGAGGTCGCGACGTGGGCCGGCAGCGAGGACCTGCGCACCACCCATTTCATCCACGCCCCGGTCGTCTGGGTACTCCTCCCACTCGCAGCCCTCGGGTTCCTAATCTGGGGCTCGATAACCTCTCCGAACGAAGGCCCGTCCGGTGACCTGTTCGCCGACGACGGCATCGGTTCGCTGTGGCTGTACGTCGCTGCGAGCGTGTGGCTGCTCGTCGCCATCGGGGTGCTCATCCGGCGGCTGGTGCTGTTCCACGGGCTGCGCGAGGAGAACGAGTGGATCTTCCAGCATCATGTCGCGCACTCGATCCACCGGACCTCGTTCGACCGAGACGACGGGGAGGGGAGCTGGGCGACCTACATCGCGCTCGACCACCGGATCGACGACCGGCGCGCCACGGGGATCTGCGAGGCGTTCGAAGAGTGGCTGCGCACGAAGGGGCTCCCGCCCTCGGGCTCGGAGCCCATCTCATCGGCGACACTGTTCGGCCCGCAGCTGGCCGGCGGGTACTTCTTCCTCCACCTGCCGGTCTCACAGACCGCGGGCGAGACCACCAAGCACGAGTGGCTGCTCATCACTCCATCCCATGAGCACGACGAAAGCGACGCAGACGAGGTGATCGTGACGCCGGTGCCGCCCCGGAAGCGGCTGCAGAAGATCCGGGCGAGGCTGCACCGGAAGGCCGAGAGGAGCGCAAGGTGAACAGCATGAGGTACATCTCGTTGGTGGGCCTGGTCGCGACCGACGAGCAGACCCAGGAATGGATGGCCGCCGCGCGCAGGCCTGAGACCCGGGCGCGCATCCGGCGCTGGTCGAAGGTCGAGACCGTCGCCGTGTTCGTGATGCTCGCCGGCATCGCGCTGCTCCTCGTCGCGCCGTTCGCCTCGATCGCGGTGGCGATCTGGAACGCCGTCACCGATGTCGAGCGCACGTATCTGTACTGGTGGATCTGGAGCGTCCCGGGCATCTTTGCGCTGGGAGGCGTCGTCGTGGCCGTGGTCGCGAGCAGCCGGCGCGAGTGGGCGTGCTTCGCGGACGGACACGTCGCCGTCGGGACCGTCGAGCGCGCCATCGAGCACCCCGGCAGCGGGGACGACCAGACCTGGTTCGACCTGCGCATCACTGCCGAGCTGCCCGGCGGCACGGCCATGCGCCGCCGTCTGCACCTCGAGGGCGAGCACCTGGATCGGCGGGTGGGCCGTCCCGTGCGGTTCCGTCACAACACGCTCGACGCCGACGACCTGGACGATTTGCTCTTCGACGGGTGGCCCGATCACGAGGAGGCTCCCTGATCACCAGACTCCACGGCAACACCGAGTTCACAAGCATCCAGACTCCCGCAACGGGATCACCGTTCCTGAACGGAAAGCGCAGGTTCGAATCATGAACGCCGAACTGGACGAGTGGCTGAGCCACGCGAAGACGCCCGAAACACGGGCGCGCATCCGGCGCTGGGCGCGCTGGGCGCGATTCGGAATGGTGCTGGTAATCGTCAGCGTCTGGCTGGTCGCTCTCCTGGTGCTGTCGGTGATCGTGATCGATATCGCCGACATCGCGTTCTTCGATAGCGTGCCGTGGCTGGGGTGGGTGCTCCTCGGTGTCCTCGTCGGGCTGATTGTCGGAGCCGGGGGCCTGATCCTGCTCGCAGACGGCAGACGAATCAAGGCGATGTACGCGGACGGCCGAGTCTCCGTCGGTGTCATCACGCAGGTGACCAGGGTCGAGCCGGCAGACCCCGAGATGGTCGGCGTCTCATACGACCTCACCATCACCGCCACCACACCTGGAACCGGCGAGATCCGCCGCGTCGTCAACCACTCGAACGCGCTGGAGATCGGGCAGCGGATCCGCTTCCGCCACAACACTCTTGACCCGGAGAACCAATATGACGCGCTGTTCGTCGACGCGGTCGCGGAGCAGGACGGAGCGCGACAATGAGTACCGAGACATCCGCTACGGGCAAGACCGCCCACGAGCTCTATGGCCCGCTGCTCTTCCACGCGGAGAACCCGGTCCGCAGCGTGCGCCGCCGCACGGTGCGCTGGGTGGTGCTCGTCGTCGCGGCCGCGGCGCTCGTCACCGCTGCCGTGACCTCCTTGTTCGCGCTGGCAGAGCCGGGTGGTCCACCACCGCCGTGGTGGGTCTACGTTCTGGGCCTGCCGGGCTGGCTCCTCGTGCTCTGGAGCGTCGTCGAGCTCTTCAGGCTGCTGACGGCCTGGCGGCGCGTGGGCTGGACGGTCGAGGTGCATGAGCACGGCGTCGTCGAGTCGCGCTTCGGCGAAGTGAGGCAGGCCATGCCGTACTCCGGCGGCGTCATCGACCCGGGCCACGGCGTGTTCTTCTCCCCGCACCCGCAAACCGGTGACGGGCTGCTCACCGCGCCCTGGAAAGGTGAACTGAGGAACGCCCCCTCCGAGATCCGGGCGGCCGCCCAGCCGGTCCTGGTGCAGGAGGCGTTGCAGCAACTGCGCGCTGGAAAGGATGTGACGTTCCCCGGCAGTCGGGAGGGGAAGCCTGGGGTCACGCTGTCAGCCGATCGGCTGACGCTCCCGGACGGCCGCGAGTACGAGCACGCGTCGTCACAGGTGCAGTACTGGAACGTGACCGGTGATGGAGATGCCATGACCCGTGCTCTCGCCGACGACCCCAGCCTCGCGAATACGATCGTCTTCCTCACCGATGACGAGGCGAACGGCTTCCGCACCACTGGCGGGTACGGCATCCCCGGCTGGGAACGCACGAGCCCGAACCTCACTGTCATGCGCGAGACACTGCACTTCCTCCTCGACCCCGACGGGCACCAGGAGATGTACCGGGCACAGCGCGCCCGCCAGGAACGGGAGCTCTCATGACCGAGACGCACACAGCGAAACCGTCCCTGCTCCGACGCATCAGACGGGCCCTGGTCGACGAGTTCACACCTCGACCGGAGCCGCGCCCAGCGCCGCCCCGCAAGGAACTCCTCGAAGGGCGAGAAGCAGTCGGCATCATCCGCTATGCGGTGTCGAACGATTCCCCCGAAGGCGGACCGACAGATGACGATCTGGTCATCCACATCGACACGAGCGTCGACGGCCAGCACCTGACGCTGCCGCGAACCGTCAGGTCTCCCCTGTTCGGCCCTTCCGCGGGCCGCAGACTCACCGGAGAGCAGGTTGTCGTCCGCCACACGACACTCGACCCGACCTATGACAACGACGTGCTCGTCGTCGGATGGCCGGCAGAGGTCGCTAGAGAGCTGAGGCCGTTCCGACCGGAAGGGCCGGGAACTCTCAGCTATCGGATCTGGAGTGTTCTCGCGAGCCTGAGTTTCATGATCGGCTGGGGCGGGATCGTGTTCATCGTTCCGACTGCGTGCTTGCTCATCGGTATGCTCTTCATCGGTCATGACCTGTTCGACGGTTTCCCAGGTTGGATGAACCCCGCGGTGCTGTTTCCGGCGAGCGTAGTCGCGATCCCGCTGGGCTTCTGGTTGTATGCCGCATGCGCGTACCGCAGGGAGCAGGCGCAAGCTCGTATCGAGGCGGTGCCGTCATGAAGCCGGACGGACGTCGGGAGATGCGCCACGCACGGCAGGACCGCCATGCGCTGGAGGCTCCGCGCGGACCTGAAGAAGCGAATGAGCGATGAACACCACGAACCCCACCCACGCCGCCGCGCGCCGCACCAGGTGGATGCAGCCGCTGCGGACGCTGCTCTGGAGCGTCTCGGGAGCGATCCTGTTCGCGATCCCCTTCGTGCTAGTCGGGTCCCCAGGGCGCGAGCCGTACTGGGCGCTCTGGTTCTTCCCGGCCGCCGTCGTCTGCGTGCTGCTGGTCGGATGGATCGACGTGAACACCACCATCCCCGGGCAGCAGACTGCGCACACGTGGCCGTACGTCCTGTGGGGGCTCGGGCTCTGGGCAGGGTGCGCTGGTGCCGGGCTGCTCCTGGGCCGCGCGTGGCTGAGCATCCGGTCCTCCTCTGCGGGCGTCGAGTACGACCCCGCACCTCAGCTGATCGGACTCGGCGCTGCGCTGCTGCTCGTCGCCCCGGCGGTGCTGGCCAGCTCCGCGTTGTCGCGCTCACGGAACGCGAAGAACGCCGACCGGGCCCGCAGCATCCAACTCACCGGCCCGCGAGTACCCGCCGTCGTCACCGAAGTCACTCGATGGAAGGGGACGAACGTGCCCACGTATTACCGGGTGACGCTCAGGTTCCAGGATTCCCAAGGCACCGACCGCTGGCATCAGGCCGTGCACTCGGACAAGCCCCTGATCGGCAGCAAGCACTGGATCCGCTACGACTCCGCCAGGCCGGGCAGGACGTCGCTGATCTTCGTCGAGTGGGCGGGCGGACGCTGACGGGTTTCAGCGCCCGTGGATAGACCCGCACACCTCGACAAAGGGTTGTACGAGCCTGGCATATGCGCCGTGGTCAACCTCTTCCGGGTGCAGCTCGCGCAGCAGCACTGCCAGCCCGATCGACATCAACGGCTGCTCATCGATCTCTCGACCCCCCGGGGCGACCTTCGCGACGTGGCTCAGGCAGTCGGCCTGCTCGACCGTCATGTTCGAGCCGACGAAGTGATGCCCGGGGTTCACGAACACGAGCGACTCATCCCAGGCGTTGCCGTCAGCACGGATCCGGTTGAGCACCGCTCGCGCCTCCGGGTTCGTCATGAGACCCATCCGGTATCGGAGCGCATCCCACAGAGGGTGCGTCGCAGAGGCGGTGGGCCTCATCAGTTCGAAAAGCTGCGCCGTGGTCGGCGGCGGATACTTGTGCTGCAGCTCTGCAGTACGCAGATCCCGCGCGTCCCGGTGCCGTTGCATCTTCGGATCAACGAGCGGCAGGTCCGGGCCGCACGGCGGCTCCAGCAGCAGGATCCGCGAGGGGTTCGCTCGGTCACGGATGCCCGGCACGAAGAAGCCGTGCACCAGACCGCCGAGGCTCGATGGCCTCGTGCCCGAGCGGATCTCCGCGCGACGCGGCTCCTGCCCTGGTGCATGCACCTCGACGACGAAGGCACCGTCGTACTGCCGGCTCGCGGCGATGCTGAGCACCCGGAGTCGGACGTGCTCGGGCTCGGCGAGCTCGGGGACGCCGACATCGCAGAATCGGCCGTCGTCCGAGCGTGGTGTGAAGAGGTCGTAGATTCTCATGAGGTCTCAGCCGAGCCCGCCATACGCGGGGACGGGGCCGCGGATCAGCAGGCGCACCACCATCGCCGTCACCTTGCAGATGCCCAGCAGGCCCGAGCCCGATGTCGGCGCACTAGGCGGGCCCACCCGGCCGGAGGCCTGAAGCGCCTGCCCGGCCTGGGACATCGTTGTCGAAGGTGTCGTGCCCGCCATACGCCTCCAGCATATAGAGCACGATTCTCGCCATCCATCCAGGCCACACGAAAGACACCTGCCCCGTAATCACACGGGACAGGGATGGAAACACTCAGCTTTACGCGAGGGCTGGGGTCAGGAAGATCATGAACGCCTCTACCCTCAGAACATTGAGGTCTGAAAACGTAACCCCGCTTTCGAGGTAGAAGCGCCCAATCTACCGGCCGCGCGCCTGCACTGCGTGGTTCGCGCTCCGCTGACGAAGTTCGTCTCGGCCATGCCCAGTCAGCTGTTGCGCGTTTGCAAGTACACGTTGGACGACTCGGAACTCGGCTGCTTGCTCCGCAGTTTTGACGTGCTTCATATCGCCGATCGGTGATGTTGTAGCGATGTCGGTAGAGCGCGATCGTCGCGGATTGAGCACCGGACACCCGAATTCCGGTTGAGGCGTGCCTCCTCACCCAACTTGAAGGTGCATACGTGCCCCCTACGTGCCCGCCCGAACGGGTATCTGGAGAAGGCACGAAAAGAGGCCCGGACCTGCAGAAACATGCAGGTCCGGGCCTCCAACCAGCCCTTTTACGGGGCTACTTCATCTGGGACTTCTAGAAGTCCCAGTCGTCGTCCTCGGTCGCGACAGCCTTGCCGATGACGTACGAGGAGCCCGACCCCGAGAAGAAGTCGTGGTTCTCGTCGGCGTTCGGCGAGAGGGCCGAGAGGATCGCCGGGTTCACGTTCGTCACGGTCGACGGGAACATCGCCTCGTAGCCGAGGTTCATCAGCGCCTTGTTGGCGTTGTAGTGCAGGAACTTCTTCACGTCCTCGGTGAGGCCCACCGCGTCGTAGAGGTCCTGCGTGTACTGCACCTCGTTCTCGTAGAGCTCGAACATCAGCGAGAAGGTGTACTCCTTGAGCTCGTCACGCGTCGCCTGATCGACGTTCTCGAGACCCTTCTGGTACTTGTAGCCGATGTAGTAGCCGTGCACGGCCTCGTCGCGGATGATGAGGCGGATGAGGTCGGCGGTGTTGGTGAGCTTCGCCCGGCTCGACCAGTGCATCGGCAGGTAGAAGCCGGAGTAGAACAGGAACGACTCCAGCAGCGTGGAGGCGATCTTGCGCTTCAGCGGGCTGTCGCCGCGGTAGTCGTGCAGCACGATCTGGGCCTTGCGCTGCAGGTTCTCGTTCTCCACCGACCAGCGGAACGCCTCATCGATCTCCTTCGTCGAGCACAGGGTCGAGAAGATCGAGGAGTAGCTCTTCGCGTGCACCGACTCCATGAACGCGATGTTGGTGTACACCGCCTCCTCGTGCGGGGTGAGCGCATCGGGCAGCAGCGACACAGCGCCGACCGTGCCCTGAATCGTGTCCAGCAGCGTGAGGCCGGTGAACACCCGCATCGTGAGCGTCTGCTCCTCGGGCGTCAGCGTGTTCCACGACTGGATGTCGTTCGACAGCGGCACCTTCTCGGGCAGCCAGAAGTTGCCAGTGAGGCGGTTCCAGACCTCGAGGTCCTTGTCGTCCTCGATGCGGTTCCAGTTGATCGCCTGCACCTGAGTGGCAAGCTTGATCTGCTCGGGGGTCATTTCAATCCTTCTCGCAAAAATCCCTGATCAGCAATCGATCACAGCATGCAGCTGACGCACTCGGTCATGTCGGTGCCCTCGAGGGCCATCTGACGCAGCCGGATGTAGTAGATCGTCTTGATGCCCTTCTTCCAGGCGTAGATCTGGGCCTTGTTGATGTCGCGGGTGGTGGCGGTGTCCTTGAAGAACAGCGTCAGCGACAGGCCCTGGTCGACGTGCTGGGTGGCGGCCGCGTAGGTGTCGATGACCTTCTCGTAGCCGATCTCATAGGCGTCCTGGTAGTACTCCAGGTTCTCGTTCGTCATGAACGGCGCCGGGTAGTAGACGCGGCCGAGCTTGCCCTCCTTGCGGATCTCGATCTTCGATGCGATCGGGTGGATCGACGAAGTCGAGTTGTTGATGTAGGAGATCGACCCGGTCGGCGGCACGGCCTGCAGGTTCTGGTTGTAGATGCCGTGCTTCTGGATGGACTCCTTCAGCTCGACCCAGTCCTGCTGCGTCGGGATGTGCTTGCCCGCGAACAGCTCCTTGACCTTCTCGGTCTCGGGCTGCCACGCGCGCTCGATGTACTTCTCGAAGAACTCGCCGGAGGCGTAGGTGGAGTCCTCGAACCCGTCGAAGGCCACGCCGCGCTCGATCGCGAGGGCGTTCGACGCCCGGAGCGCGTGGAACAGCACGGTGTAGAAGTAGATGTTCGTGAAGTCGAGACCCTCTTCCGAGCCGTAGAAGACGCGCTCGCGGGCCAGGTAGCCGTGCAGGTTCATCTGTCCGAGGCCGATCGCGTGCGAACGGTCGTTGCCGTCCTCGATCGACCGCACCGAGCCGATGTGGCTCTGGTTGCTCACCGCGGTGAGCGCGCGGATGGCGGTCTCGACCGTCTTGCCGAGGTCGTCGGCGTCCATCGCGAGCGCGATGTTCATCGAGCCGAGGTTGCAGGAGATGTCCTTGCCGATCTGGCTGTACGAGAGGTCCTCGTTGTAGGTGGTCGGCGTGTTCACCTGCAGGATCTCACTGCAGAGGTTGGACATGTTGATCCGGCCCTTGATCGGGTTGGCCTTGTTCACCGTGTCCTCGAACATGATGTACGGGTAGCCCGACTCGAACTGGATCTCCGCGAGGGTCTGGAAGAACTCGCGGGCGTTGATCTTGGTCTTCTTGATGCGCGGGTCGTCGACCATCTCGCGGTACTTCTCGGTGACGGAGACGTCGCCGAAGGGCACGCCGTAGACGCGCTCGACGTCATAGGGCGAGAAGAGGTACATGTCCTCGCCGTTACGCGCCAGCTCGAAGGTGATGTCCGGGACGACGACGCCCAGCGACAGCGTCTTGATGCGGATCTTCTCGTCGGCGTTCTCCCGCTTGGTGTCGAGGAAGCGCATGATGTCGGGGTGGTGCGCGTTGAGGTACACCGCGCCGGCGCCCTGGCGCGCGCCGAGCTGGTTCGCGTAGCTGAAGCTGTCTTCGAGCAGCTTCATGACGGGGATGATGCCCGAGGACTGGTTCTCGATCTGCTTGATCGGCGCACCCGACTCGCGGATGTTCGACAGCAGCAGGGCCACACCGCCGCCGCGCTTGGAGAGCTGCAGGGCGGAGTTGATGCCGCGGGCGATCGACTCCATGTTGTCCTCGATGCGCAGCAGGAAGCAGCTGACGAGCTCGCCGCGCTGCGCCTTGCCGGCGTTGAGGAAGGTCGGGGTGGCCGGCTGGAAGCGACCGGAGATGATCTCCTCGACGAGGGCGACGGCGAGCTTCTCGTCGCCGTCCGCGAGGCCGAGGGCGGTCATCACGACGCGGTCCTCGAAGCGCTCGAGGTAGCGCTTGCCGTCGAAGGTCTTCAGCGTGTAGCTGGTGTAGTACTTGAACGCGCCGAGGAAGGTCTCGAAGCGGAACTTCTTGCCGTAGGCGAAGTCGTTGAGCTCCTTGATGAAGTCGAACGAGTACTTGTCGATGACCGTGGGCTCGTAGTACTCCTTCTCGACCAGGTAGTCGAGGCGCTCCTTGAGGGAGTGGAAGAACACCGTGTTCTGGTTGACGTGCTGCAGGAAGTACTCCCGCGCCGCACGGCGATCGGCGTCGAACTGGATCTTGCCGTTCGCGTCGTAGAGGTTCAGCATCGCGTTGAGGGCGTGATAGTCGAGCCCCTCGTACGCGGGGTTGACCTTGAACGCCACCTGCTCCGTCACTGCAATGTCCACCATCGTTCCAATCCGTCGCTCACGCGATCGACGTCGTCCTGCGTGCCGAAGAGTTCGAACCGGTACAAGTGCGGCACACGGCACTTCCGGCTGATGACCTCACCGGCGAGGCAGAACGCCTCGCCGAAGTTGGTGTTGCCTGCGGAGATCACTCCGCGGATCAGGCTGCGGTTGTGCTCGTCGTTGAGGAACCGGATGACCTGCTTGGGGACGGAGCCCTTCTCCTCACCGCGCCCCTGACCGCCCCCGTAGGTGGGGGTGACGAGCACGAACGGCTCGTCGACGACCAGCGGGTCGTCCGTGCGGTACAGGGGGATGCGGCGAGAGGGCAGTCCGAGTTTGTCGACGAACCGCGCGGTGTTGCCCGAGACGCTCGAGAAGAAGACGATGAGCGGGGCCGCTGTGGCTGTCGCCGTCATGTTCTCTCCTTCGTCTCGTCAGTCCGCTCCGCGGATCGTCTGCTCACTCTCCGGGGCGGCCGCCGTGCGGCGCCGGAGGGTTACGCCAGCCGTGCGGCCAGCTGGTCGATCTTGTCGGGACGGAAGCCCGACCAGTGGTCTTCGTCGGTGACGACGACCGGAGCCTGCATGTAGCCGAGCGCCTTGACCTGCGCGAGCGCGTCCGCGTCCTCCGAGAGGTCGTGGATCTCGTACTCGATGCCCTTGGCGTCGAGTGCCCGGTAGGTCGCGTTGCACTGGACGCACGAAGGCTTGGTGTAGACCGTGATCGACATGTTCTTCCCCTCAAATCTGGCTGTTCCTCCGGCAGACCCCCGCCGGGAGTTCAATACTACATATAGGGACGGACATCGGGGCCGACCACAAGGGATAGTAGTTACATCCTTGTAGTTATCCACCGGTTCTCCACCGTTCCAACACAGGTTCTCCACGCATCCATCCACAGCCGGAGCGGCGTTCGGGAGGGGCGCGAACCGCGAGATCTCGCGGCTCCCAGACCCCGTCTCGGAATCCATCCACAGACCGGACGCTACGCCCCGCCACCGACATCCGATTTCCTGTGGACAACCGCACTCGGCGTGTCGCGGCGTGTCGTCACACACGCCCGCTCGCGCGCCACCTCACGACGCCGATATCGTTGCCTCGTGGCGGGATATCGGGACCTTCTTCGCACGCCCGGCGTCGGACGGATGATCGCTGCGCAGCTGCTCGCGCGCTTCCCCAACGGGATGATGAGCCTGGCGATCCTCCTGCACGTCGAGCAGCGCACCGGCTCCTACGCGCAGGCGGGCCTCGTGCTCGCCGCCGCGTCGGTCGGGCAGGCCGTCGCCGGCCCGGTCACCAGCCGCTGGATGGGCGCCTGGGGCATGCGCCGCGTGCTCACCCTCACACTCACCGTCTGCGTGCTCTCGGTGCTCGGGCTCGCCCTGCTGCCGCTGAGCCTCGCCGGCTACATGGTCCTCGGCCTCGTCGCGGGCCTCTCCACGCCGCCCGTGCAGGCCGCCGTCCGCACCATCTACCCCAAGCTGGTCAACGCCTCGCAGCTCACCCCGCTGTTCTCCCTGGACGCCTCGCTGCAGGAGATCATCTGGATCCTCGCGCCGGTGCTGATCACCTTCGTCTCCACCCAGGTCGGCACGATGCCCGGCCTCCTCCTCGTGGCGATCATCCTGGTGGTGGGCGGCGGATGGTTCATCCTCTCCCCCGAGGTCGGACGCGTACGCATCCCGCGCAGCCGCCGCGCCTTCGGCCGCGTGGTGCTGAAGCCCCCGGTGCTGCTGGCGACCGTGCTCGGGTTCCTGCTCATCGGAGCCTGCTCCGCGGTGGAGGTCGGCGTGGTCTCCACGTTCGGCCACGGCGGGCTGGAAGCGGGCCTCGTGCTCGCGGTGTTCTCGATCGGGAGCCTCGCCGGCGGCCTCGGCCTCGGGCACATCCCGATGGGGCCGTGGGCGATGGCCCGCCGCCTCGCGATCGTCGCCGTCGGCCTCTCCCTGACGATGGTCGCCCTCGACGTCTGGTGGCTGGGCGGCACGCTCCTCCTCGCCGGCATCGGCATCGCCCCCGCCCTCGCGGTGCTGTTCGCGATCACGACCGCCAGCGTGAAGTTCTCCGAGACGGCCGAGGCGTTCGGCTGGGCGGGCACCGGCCAGCTCATCGGAGCGGCGGCGGGATCGGCCGTCGCGGGCTTCCTCATCGACCACGGCGGCCCGGCCGGCGCGTACCTGGCCGCCGCGCTGTTCGCTATCGTCGGAGTGATCGTCTCGGTCGTGTTCGTGAGGTTCTTCCCGGATCTGCGCCATCGTGACCCCAGCCCGCACCCCGACACAGAACCGGTGAACGTACAGACATCATGAGCACCTCCCCCGACGTCGTCTGCCTCGGAGAGACGATGGCCCTCGTCACGGCCGCCGACGGACCTCTGGTCAGCGCCTCCTCCGCGACGATCGGATTCGGCGGTGCCGAGTCGAACGTCGCCGCGGGCCTCGCCGCCGCCGGATACCGCGCCGCCTGGGCCTCCCGTCTCGGTGCCGACCCCTTCGGTGACCGCATCGCGGACGACCTGCGCCGACGCGGCGTGGAGCTGCGGGTGGAGCGCGACGAGCAGGCGCCGACCGGCGTGATGTTCAAGGACCCCGGCGCGGAGGGATCCCGTGTCTACTACTACCGCGCGGGCTCCGCGGCGTCGCGGATGAGCGCCGGGGAGATCGACGCCGCGTCATTGGCCGGCGTGCGGATCGTGCACACGACGGGCATCACGCCCGCGCTCTCCGTCTCGTGCCGGGAGATGGTCGATGCCCTGTTCTCCGCGGCCCGCGAGGCCGGCGCCCTGATCTCCTTCGACGTCAACGACCGCCGCCCGCTGTGGCCGGCGGACGAGGCCGCGCGCACCCTGCACCGTCTGGCGGATGCGGCGGACATCACCTTCGTCGGGCGGGACGAGGCGGAGCGCATCTGGGGAACGGAGACGCCGGACGCGATCCGCGCACACCTCCCCGGCGCCGCCCTCCTGGTCGTCAAGGACGGCGAGGTGGGAGCGACGGCCTATTCCGGCGACGACGCCCCCGTGTTCGTCGCGGCGCCCCGGGTCGACGTCGTCGAACCCGTCGGCGCCGGAGACGCCTTCGCCGCGGGCTTCCTCGCCGCGACGCTCGACGGCGCCCCGATGGCGGAGCGCCTGGCGCGCGGACACGCCTCGGCGGGGCGGGTGCTGCGGATCGCGGCCGACCTCCCTCCCCTCGACTGAGCCGGACGCCCCCTCTGCTCCCGGACGGGTCGACGGAGCCCGGGCGGCCGGCCGGGATCGGAGGGGCGGCTCCCGCGCCGCGCGTCAGCCGCCCGCCAGCAGCGCGAGATGCAGCGCGGCGAGGGTCTCACCGTCGTCGAGGTCGGCGCCCGTGAGGTCTTCGATCAGCGCGAGCCGCTGGTAGAACACCGACCGAGAGAGCCCGGAGGCCGCCGCGGCCGCGGTGCGGCTCGACGGACGCGCGACCAGAGCGGACAGCACGGCCAAGAGGTCCCCGCGGTGGGCGCGGTCCCACTCCTCGAGCGGACCGAGCATCTCCGCGCGGAAGGCCGCCAGCCGCAGATCGCCGTGCATCCGCCCCGCCAGCCGCGTGAGGGGCCGCCCGTCGCCGCGGACGAGCTCCCCGGGCGCCGCGCGGGCGGCGAGCAGCCGTGCGGAGGCGACGGACGCTGCGAGCGCGTCCAGCGTCTCCGCCGCCTCTCCCCACCCGGCGGCGGAGGCGCGCCCCGACACGGCGTTCGCCTCCCGCACCCGTCGGCGCGCCTCGCGCAGCGCCGCCTCGCGCACGTCGGCCGCTCCGTCCCGGGGAAGCGACAGCAGCAGCACGCCGTCGCGGCCCTCCTGCGCCGCGTGCACGGCGCCCGCTTCGCAGAGCGCCTGCGCCGCGGCGTCGATCAGGTCCTCGTCCGCATCGCGCAGGACCAGGGCGTGCAGCACCCGTCCGCGCACTGGGAAGCCCGAGGCCTCCAGGCGCACGACGGCGTCCTCCGGAGTCGCGAACGACTCCGTGAGCAGGGCCTGCACCAGCATCCGGCTCGCGGCGCGCTCCCACGCCCGGCCGTCCCCGTCCGCCAGGCGCCCCAGCGCGAGCGCGGTCGCCGCCGTCTCGAGCACCGTGCGCACTCCGGCGGGGTGCGCGGCATCCGGGTGGGCGACGATCCGCCCCCACCGCGTGCCGCGGGCCTCCACCGTGGCGTGCTCCCACACGGCGCCCGAGCCCAGCCCGGCGAGCGCACCCGCCTCCTCCCGGCCCGCCGCAGCGAGCGCGACCACCTCGCCTGCGGCGCTCTGCAGCACGACGGGGGCCGCGAGGATGCGCGCGGTCTCCCGGACCACGGTCTCGGCGGGTGCCCCGCGCAGGCTCAGCGCGGTGAACAGGTCGTGGACGTGCTGCCGCGCACGGAGCGCCTCCAGCTGCGTCCCCATGATCAGGCGGTGCACCGCCTCGGTGACCGCGACGAACTTCACCTCGCGCTCGAGCACCGCCAGCGCGATCCCCCGCTCCCGGCAGGACTGCACCAGCGCGGGCGGCGCGACGGAGAACCGCCCGCCCAGTTCGAGCACGATGCCCACGGCCCCGGCGTCGGCGAGCGACCCCACGAGGTCGCGGAGCCGCTCCTCTCCTCCGGGCCAGGCCGCCCCGGTGGTCAGCAGCAGCTCTCCGCCCTCCAGCAGCGACGCGATGCGCTCGTTGTCGGAGCTGTGCACCCAGCGCACATGCCTCGTGAGCGCCTCGCCGCCGACGAGCACTTCCGGATGCCCGGCACGAAGGGGCTCGACCCCGAGCGCCTCCGCCATCGTCAGCGCACCGAGTTCCGGACGGAGTGTCCGAGAGGCGGTCGAATCCGTACGATCTGCAGCCACGATCGCATCCATTTCATTGTGAGTATGAGGCAACAGCCGAGCATAGTCCGCTCGGTCATTCTGTTCGATCAGGAGAAGGCGCCCATGACCCTCATCCCTCACTTCATCGCCGGCGAGGAGACCGCCGCCGCGGATCGCACCCTCCCCGTCTACGATCCCGCGACCGGGGTGGCGCACCGCCGGGTGGCCGTCGCCACCGCGGACGAGGTGCGCACGGCGGTCGCCGCGGCGAAGGCGGCGCTGCCAGGCTGGCGAGCGACCAGCCTCATCCGGCGCGCGGACGTCTTCTTCCGGCTGCGCCAGATCCTCAGCGAGCGCACCGAGGAGCTCGCGGCGGTGGTGACGAGCGAGCACGGCAAGGTGCTGTCCGACGCGGCGGGCGAGGTGTCGCGCGGCATCGAGAACGTGGAGTTCGCCGCAGGGCTGGCGCATCTCCTCAAGGGCGAGCGTGCCGAGCAGGTGGCCCGCGGCGTCGACGTCCACTCCGTGCGGCAGCCGGTCGGCGTGGTCGCGGCGATCACGCCGTTCAACTTCCCGGTGATGGTGCCCCTGTGGATGGTCGCCTCCGCGATCGCCTGCGGGAACACCGTCGTGCTCAAGCCGTCCGAGAAGGACCCCTCCGCCGCGCTCTGGCTGGCGCGAGCCTTCCGCGAGGCAGGGCTCCCCGACGGCGTGCTCAACGTCGTCAACGGAGACAGGTCCGCGGTGGAGGCGCTCCTCGACGCACCCGAGGTCGCCGCGGTGAGCTTCGTCGGCTCCACGCCGATCGCCCGGTCGATCTACGCGCGCGCCTCGGCGTCCGGCAAGAGGGTGCAGGCTCTCGGCGGGGCGAAGAACCACATGGTCGTGATGCCCGACGCCGACCTCGACGCCGCCACGGCCGCCGCCGTGTCCGCCGCCTACGGCTCCGCGGGCGAGCGCTGCATGGCGGTCTCGGTGCTCGTCGCGGTCGGCGACGTCGCCGACCGGCTCGTGCCGCGCCTGCAGCAGGCGATCGGCGAGCTGCGGATCGGCCCCGGCGACGACCCCACGAGCGAGATGGGGCCGCTCATCACGCGGGAGCACCGCGACCGGGTGGCCTCCTACGTCGCGGCCGCCACCGCCGAGGGCGCCCGCGTCGTGGTGGACGGCACGCGGCAGCGCTTCGACGGCGACGGCTTCTTCCTCGGCGTCAGCCTCGTCGACCACGTGCGGCCGGGCATGAAGGTGTACGAGGACGAGATCTTCGGCCCCGTGCTCTCGGTGGTCCGGGTGGACAGCTACGCCGAGGCTGTCGAGCTGGTCAACGGCAACCGGTTCGGCAACGGCACGGCGATCTTCACCCGCGACGGCGGCACCGCGCGCCGGTTCGAGTTCGACATCGAGGTGGGGATGGTCGGCGTGAACGTGCCGATCCCGGTGCCCGTCGGCGTCTTCTCGTTCGGCGGCTGGAAGGACTCGCTGTTCGGCGACTCCCACATCTACGGCCCGGAGTCGATCCACTTCTACACGCGCTCGAAGGTCGTGACCACGCGCTGGCCCGACCACACCCCGGCCCAGATCGACCTGGGCTTCCCGAGCAACCGCTGAACGCCGCAGGAGCAGAGATGATCGAGTACGCCGACCGGACCGGAGCGGTCCGCACCCTGCCGGACGCCGAGGCGGAGGCCCGCGTGCGCGGGGACGACCGCGGGCACGTCTTCCACTCCTGGAGCGCACAGGCCCTCATCGACCCGCTGCCCGTCGCCGCGGGCAAGGGGGCGACCTTCTGGGACTACCAGGGCAGGCCCTACCTGGATTTCTCCAGTCAGCTGGTGAACCTCAACCTCGGACACCAGCATCCGGATCTCGTCGCCGCACTGCAGCGCCAGGCCGGAAGGCTGGCGACGATCCAGCCGTCGATGGCCAACGACGTGCGCGGAGAGCTCGCGCGCCTCATCGCCGGCGTCGCGCCCGACGGCCTCGAGAAGGTGTTCTTCACCAACGGCGGGGCCGAGGCCAACGAGTACGCGGTGCGCATGGCCCGCCAGGTGACCGGCCGGCGCAAGGTCCTCTCGATGTACCGCAGCTACCACGGCTCGACGGCGACGGCGATCACGCTCACCGGGGACCCCCGCCGCTGGGCCAACGACGGGGGCGACGGCGGCGCCGTCCGCTTCTTCGGCCCCTACCTCTACCGCTCCGCGTTCCACGCCGAGACCCCCGAGCAGGAGGCGCAGCGGGCGCTCGATCACCTCGAGCAGACCATCCTGCTGGAGGGTCCCGCCACCATCGCGGCGATCATCATCGAGACGGTGGTCGGCACCAACGGGGTGCTCATCCCGCCGCCCGGCTATCTCGACGGGGTGCGCGCGCTCTGCGACCGGCACGGCATCCTCTACATCGCCGACGAGGTGATGGTCGGCTTCGGCCGCATCGGCGAGTGGTTCGCGATCGACGCCTTCGGCGCGGCGCCCGATCTGATCACCTTCGCCAAGGGCGTCAACTCGGGCTATGCGCCCCTCGGCGGGGTCGTGCTGTCCGAGCGCGTCGCGGCGCACTTCGACGAGACGCCCTTCCCCGGCGGCCTCACCTACTCGGGGCATCCGCTCGCGTGCGCTCCCGGCGTCGCGACCTTCGAGGTGTTCGCGCGCGACGGCATCCTCGAGCGGGTGCGCGACCTCGGCTCCCGCGTCGTGGAGCCGGCACTGCGCGCGATGGCCGCGAAGCACCCCAGCGTCGGGGAGATCCGCGGCCGCGGTCTCTTCTGGGCGATCGAGCTGGTGCGCGATCGCGAGACGCGCGAGCCGCTGGTGCCGTTCAACGCCACAGGTCCCGCGGCGGCGCCGATGGCGGAGTTCGCCGCGGCCGCGAAGCAGCGCGGGGTCTGGCCGTTCACGCACTTCAACCGCACCCACGTCGCGCCGCCGCTCATCATCTCCGAGAGCGATCTCGTGCGCGGGCTCGCGGCGATCGACGAGGCGCTCGAGGCGGCCGACGCGCGCGTGGGCTGAGCGCCGGGGCGGCGCTACTTGGAGTCGAAGTCGAAGGCCTTCAGCAGCTCGCCGACGGCCTGGTCCCTCTCCTCGCCGCCGTGCTCGAACATGTGGGTCACATGGGTGCGCAGGTGGTTCTCCAGGAGGAGGCGGTTGAGCGACTCCAGCGAGCGTTGCACGGCACGCGACTGCGTGATGATGTCCATGCAGTACTCCTCGTTCTCGATCATCCGCGCGATGCCGCGCAGCTGACCCTCGAGGATGCTGGTGCGGTGCAGGGCACGCTTCTTGATGTCTTCGATCACCCTTCGAGAGTACCGGCGTCGCGCCCCCGCGCGCCGATGCCGCGTGGGAGGATGACCCCATGGCGCAGCGCACGATCCCCCTGCTCAGTGAGGCCGATCAAGTGCGGCTGCGGAACCTCCGCCGGATGAAGGCGGTGGCGCTCGGCGCCCTCATCGCGATGGCCGTGCTGTTCGTCGTCTCATTCTGGTTGCAGGGCCGGGTGCCGTGGCTCGCGTACGCGCGCGCGGCGGCGGAGGGCGGCATGGTCGGCGCCCTCGCCGACTGGTTCGCCGTCACCGCGCTGTTCCGGCATCCGCTCGGCATCCCCATCCCGCACACGGCGATCATCCCCAACCGCAAGGACGAGATCGGCCGCAGCCTCGGCGAGTTCGTCGAGACGAACTTCCTCTCCGCGGAGGTCGTCCGCACCAAACTCGACGAGACCGAGGTGGCACGCCGTCTCGGAGAGTGGCTGCGTCAGCCGCCGCACGCCGAGCGGGTCGCCGCGGAGGGGGCGACGATCGCGACCGCCGTCCTCAACGCGCTCAGCGACGAGGACGTGCGCGACGTGATCGCCGATCTCGCCCGCCAGCACCTCGTCGCCCCGGAGTGGGGCCCGCCCGCCGGCGCCTGGCTCGAGCGGATCGTCGAGGCCGACGCGCACCATGGCGCCGTCGACCTCGCGGTGGACAGCATCGCCGCTTGGCTCAGCCAGAACGAGAAGGCCTTCCAGGGGCTGATCTCCCGGCGCCTCCCGTCCTGGGTCCCCTCGCTCGCGCACCGGTTCGTCGACGACACCGTGTACCGCGAGGCCGTGAAGTTCGTGCAGGCGGTGCAGGCCGATCCGCGGCATCCGGCCCGGATCGCGCTCGACGGCTATCTCGCCCGCCTCGCCGACGGGCTGCAGCACGATCCGGCGATGCGCGCGCGGCTGGAGAACGCCAAGGCGAACCTCTTCGACAGCCCGCGGGTCGCGTCGCTCGCCGCGGAGGCCTGGCACGCCGCCAAGAACGGGCTGATCGATGCCCTGGCCGATCCGCGGAGCGGGCTGCGGGTGCGCGCCGCGGCCGCGCTGGCGGAGATCGGCGAGCGGCTGACGACCGACGGGGCGCTGCAGCGGCGGGTGGACGGCTGGGTCACCGAGGCGGCTGTCTTCGCCGTCGACCGCTACCGGCACGACATCGCGTCGATCATCACCGACACGATCGAGCGCTGGGACCCCGCTGAGACCACCGAGAAGATCGAGCTGATGGTCGGGCGCGACCTGCAGTACATCCGGCTCAACGGCACCGTGGTCGGAGCGCTCGCCGGCCTCGCGATCTTCACCGTCGCCCACGCCCTCATCCCCGGCGCCTGAGGAGGAACGCCCATGGCTCTCTCGCACGATCCGCTCTGGCCTCGGGCCGGGTCCTGGCCGGCGTCCGACGGCGCCCCTTCGGATGCCGCGATCATCGGCGTCCCCGTGTGGCGCACCTCGCTCTCGCCGACGGGGGCGCACGAGACGCCCCGCGCGATCCGCGACGCGCTCCCCCGCTACGGGGCGACCCTGATGGGCCCGCCGCCGGTCGACCTCGGCGAGGCGCTGCGCATCGTCGACGCCGGCGACGTGTCCGAGCCGGACGGACCGGAGGGCACCGAGCGCACGGTGGCACGGGTCGCCGAGCTGGCCGCATCCACCCGGCGTGTGATCGCGCTGGGCGGCGACAACTCGCTCACCTACTCGGTCGCGCGCGGCGCCGCAGCGACCGGCCTCATCACCTTCGACGCGCATTTCGACCTGCGCGACGGGGTCTCCAACGGATCGCCCGTGCGCCGGCTCGTCGAGGACGCCCCGGAGGGGGAGCGGATCGATCCCCGCCGCATCGTGCAGGTCGGTATCGCCGACTTCGCGAACTCGGCCGCCTACGCCCGGCGGGCCGCCGACTGGGGCATCCGGGTCGTCACCCTCGACGAGCTCCGTCTCCGCGGCGTCGACGACGTCGCCGCCGAAGCCCTCTCGATCGCCGGTGCCGGGAACGATCCGCGCGTCCACCTCGACATCGACGTGGACGTCTGCGACCGCGCGGTCGCCCCCGGCTGCCCGGCGAGCGTCCCCGGCGGCCTGGCGGCGTGGGAGCTGCGCGCGCTGACCCGGGCGATCGGCGCCGATCCCCGGGTGGTCAGCGCCGACCTCGCCGAGGTGGACGCCACCGCCGACGCCCCCGACGGCCGCACCGTGCGGCTCGCGGCCCTCTGCGTGCTGGAGCTCCTCGCCGGGATGGTGTGACCTTCCCCCGGGGATCCCGGGCCCGGCCCCCGCGTCTGCCTGGCCCTGCCCTTACCTCTGCCCTGGCCCCGGGACGATCCGCACTCGAGATGACGAACGGCACTCGGGTTCGGCCGCCCGCGGGTGCCGTCCGTCGCTTCGGATGCGGGATGTACGTCCTCCCCAGTCCGTCACGGAGAATCCTTCTCCACCGTCCGTGAGGATGCGGCGGACGGATGCGGTCGCGAGACGCCATCCTGTCAGACATGCACACGCCATCCGATGCCCTCCGCCGCCTCGGCGGCTCGCCCGTGGAACCCGGCTGCAGCAGCTGGGCTTCACCCGCGCACAGCTGGCGCGGGACGTCGGCCGCGGACAGATCGTACGCGTACGCAACGGGGTCTTCGGCGTCACGTCGCTCGCTCCCGACCTCCACGCAGCCGCATCGCATGGCGGCGCCCTCACCTGCGCGAGCGTGCTGCGTGACGCCGGCATCTGGGTGCTCCCCGAGATCAACGGTCCGCACGTCTGGATCGGCTCCGGACGCCATCCCCACCTCCACGACGGATGCCGATGCGTCACCCATCATCACCGGGGTGCGCCGCCCCTCGGGGCGGTCGGCATCGAGACGGCGCTGCTTCACCTCCGGCACTGCGCCGGCGACGAGGCGTTCTTCGCCGCGTACGAGTCCGCGTGGCGGCGGAGGAGACTGGACCGCCGGGCGCGCGAACGGATCCGGACGGCGCTGCCGAGGAGCGCACGATGGATGCTGGACATCGCCCGGCCCGATGCGGACAGCGGCCTGGAGTCCCTCTTCCGGCTGCGGATGCACGTCCTCGGCATCAGGCTGGCCTGCCAGGTCGATGTCGAAGGCGTCGGCCGGGTCGACTTCGTCATCGACGAATGCCTCATCGTGGAGGTCGACGGACGCGAGAACCACGACGGGCCGGCGCTCCGCCACAAGGATCTGCGCCGGGACGCGGCCGCCTCACGGCGTGGATACGAGACGCTCCGGTTCGACTACGCGCAGATCGTGCACGACTGGCCGAGCGTGCAGGCGGCGATCCTCGGTGCGCGGGAGAGGGGCCGCGCCTGACGCGGATGGCGTCGAGCGCGGAAGGTCGTCCGCGACCGCCGTTCAGCCGGCGAGCGCGTCGGCGACCGGGCGGTCTCCGTCGTTGAAGCGGATGGTGCGGTGCACGGTCGAGGGCTCGAGGAGGGTCTGCGCGATCACCAGTGCCACGTTCGCGCGGGAGACCTCACCGGACGCCTTCGCCTCCGCGTCGATCCGCCCGGTCGCGTCGCCGAGCGTGAGCCGGCTCGGGCCGAGCACCGTCCACGCGAGGGACGTCGCACGCAGATACTCGTCCGCGGCCGCCTTCGCCTCCGCGTAGGAGTGGAAGGAGTCCGTCGGCGGGATGCCGTGGTCAGGCCGGGATCCGAAGTACGAGACCATCACGTAGCGGGACACTCCGGCATCCCTCGCCGCGTCCATCGAGCGGGCGGCGGCCTCGAAGTCGACGGCTCGGGTACGGGAAGCGTCGCCGCCTCCGGCCCCGGCCGACCAGACCACCGCGTCGTGTCCGGCGATCAGCTCGGCGAGGGCACCACGCGACTCGTGCTCCACGTCGAAGACGACCGGATCGGCCCCGCCGGCGCGGATCTCATCGGCGTGCGCAGCGTTGCGGATCACCGAGGTGACCTCGTCTCCCCGCGCGGAGAGGATCGGAGCGAGCAGGAGCGCGACCTTGCCGTGGCCGCCGATGACGATGATCCGTGCCATGCCTCCACGC
This sequence comes from Microbacterium sp., assembly GCF_040394595.1. Classification (GTDB taxonomy): domain Bacteria; phylum Actinomycetota; class Actinomycetes; order Actinomycetales; family Microbacteriaceae; genus Microbacterium. Next base: position 17,026 of record NZ_JBEBSA010000015.1, on the reverse strand, counting down.
TACTCGCGCCGTGCCCGCTCCGGGCCGCCTCCCGCGCCCCGAACCGCACAGACCGCATCCCACACGACACTCCGCACCCCGAACACCCCACATCCGGATGCAGAACGTCACCACGGATGCAGAACGTCCACCCCGCAGACCGGCCCACCCGCCGCGCGGGCCCCGTCCCCCCGACCTCAGCGGACGACGAGGCGGGGCTCGATCAGCACGTGGGCGGATCCGGCGAGCGGACGGCTGGGCACCACGACGTCGCCGGTGGGGCCCATGAGCAGCCGCAGCACGCCGCCGGCGACGTCCTCGGGGCGCTGCTCCACGCTGGAGAACCCCAGGGCCTCGGCGGTCGGCGTGTTGTCGAAGCCGATGACGGGCAGCGGGCGACGTGCGGCGGCGACGGCGAGCAACGCGCCGACCGCGAGGGAGTCGCTCACGCACACGATCGCGTCGGCGTCGAGCCCTGCGGCGAGCGCCGCCTCGACGGCGAGACGTCCGGGCAACACGCCCTCCTCGGCGGTCAGCCGCGGACCGGGGAGTCCCGCATCCGCCATCCGCTCGGCCCAGCCACGCTCGCGGTCGTCCCCGGTGCCCGATCCGGTCGGCCAGCCGAGGAACGCCACCCGCGGGCCGAAGCCGAGCGCGTGCTCGCAGGCGGCCCTCGTCCCCGCGGCGCCGTCGACGTCGACCCACAGATGCTTCGGGTCGGCGATGTCGTCGGTGCCCCAGGGGCGTCCGAACGACACGAAGGGCAGACCGTCCTCGTCGAGCCGAACGACCCGGGGGTCGTCGCGCACGGTGCCGGTGAGGATCGCGGCATCGATCTCCGAGCCGTCCCACAGCTCCGCGAGCCGGGCGAGTTCCTCCTCCGCCGTGCGCGCGGAGTACACCAGCATCCGCATCCCGCGCTCGCTCGCACGCTCGGTGATGGCGTGCACGAAGCGGTCGAGCACCACGCCGGAGATCCCGCCGACGTAGGGATCGAGCCGGATCCCGATCGTGGAGCTGCGCCGGATCCGCAGCCGCCGGGCGGCCGCATGACGGCGGTAGCCGAGCTCCTCGATCGCCGCGACCACACGCTCCCGCGTGGCAGGCTTGACGATGTCCGGAGTGTTCAGCACGTTCGACACCGTCTGGCGCGAGACCCCCGCGCGCAGCGCGACGTCCTCCACCGTTGGCGCCTTCGACATCGTGCCTCCCCGGGAACAGGCGCTCGCTTGACAGAGCGCTTCGTGCGCGCCTAGCCTATTCCACACAAAGTTTGATCGTTCAAATTCCCCGATCGACCTTGCATCACGGCACCCCGCCTGTTCAGCTATGACTCTTCAAAGGAGAGAGAAATGTCACGGCACATCACCCGCACCCTGCTCGGCGCCTCCGCGGTGCTGGTCACCGGCGCGCTCACCCTCACGGCCTGCGGCTCGGGCTTCTCGGACGGCGGCTCCGGCGGAAAGGGCGACTCCGGAGAGCTCACCTCGTCGGACAAGCCGCTGAACATCCTCATCGGCTCTTCAGGCGACGCGGAGACCACCGCGGTCAACGACGCCGTCGCTGCCTGGTCGAAGGACTCCGGCACGGAGGCGAAGGTCACCGCGGCGAGCGACCTCAACCAGCAGCTCTCGCAGGGTTTCGCGGCCGGCACCCCCGCCGACGTGTTCTACCTGTCCACCGACGCCCTGGCCGGCTACGCCTCGAACGGCTCGCTGCTCGCCTACGGCGACAAGCTCAAGAACAAGGACGACTTCTATCCCAGCCTCCTGAAGTCCTTCACCTACGACGGCAAGCTCTACTGCGCGCCGAAGGACTTCTCGACGCTGCAGCTCGTCATCAACACCGACATGTGGCAGAAGGCCGGCCTCACCGACGCCGACATCCCGAAGAACTGGGATGAGCTCGCCGCGGTCGCCAAGAAGCTCACCGCCGATGGCCACGTCGGCCTCAGCATGAGCGGGGAGTACGCCCGCGTCGGCGCGTTCATGGTCGCCGCCGGCGGCGGACTCACCAATGCCGACTCGACGAAGGCCACCGCCGACGCCGAGGGCAACGTCACGGCGCTCGAATACCTCAAGGGCCTCCTCACCGGTGGCGAGATGAAGTTCGCCGCCGACCTCGGCACCGGTTGGGGTGGAGAGGCATTCGGCACCCAGAAGGCCGCGATGGTCGTCGAGGGCAACTGGATCACCGGGGCCATGAAGAACGACTACCCGGACGTGCACTACAAGGCCGTCGAGCTCCCGGCGGGCCCAGACGCCAAGAAGGGCACCCTGCAGTTCACCAACTGCTGGGGCATCGCCGCGGACAGCAAGAACCAGAAGGCCGCCCTCGACCTCGTCGAGCACCTGACCTCGACCGACAGCCAGCTCGCGTTCTCGAAGGCCTTCGGCCCGATGCCGTCGATCAAGTCCGCCGCGGACGCCTGGAAGAAGGACAACCCCGCTCTCGTCCCGTTCCTCGACGGCGCGGACTACGCGCAGGGCGTTCCGACCGCGAAGGGTGCCGCCGACGTGGTGACCGACTTCAACGGCAAGCTCGGCTCTCTCGCCACCGGCGACCCGAAGGCGATCCTCGACGCCACGCAGAAGAACCTCGAAGCGATCATCAAGTAACCATGTCCGCATACGCCGAGCGGTCTCGTCGTGGCCTGCGCCGCGGCGAGACCGCATCGGGGTGGCTCTTCACCGCCCCGATGCTGATCCTCCTGGGCCTGTTCCTGGTGGTCCCCGTCCTCATGGCCCTCTGGGTCAGCGTGAGCGACTGGGGCGGCCGCGGGTCGCCGTTCTCCGGCTCCGTCTCGTTCGTCGGCCTGAAGAACTACGGCGAGCTCCTGCTCGGCGGCGGGCTCGCCGAGCAGGACTTCGGCATGAGCATCAAGAACAACGCCTGGTACGTCATCCTCGTCGTGCCGTGTCAGACAGCACTGAGCCTCTTCCTCGCCGTGCTCGTCAACCGCCAGATCCTCAAGGGACGCGGATTCTTCCGCACCGCCTTCTACTTCCCCTCGGTGACGAGCTCGGTCGCCATCACCGTCCTCTTCCTCTTCCTCTTCTCCACCACCGGAGCGGTCAACGCGGCGCTCGGCTGGCTCGGGATCAACGGCCCCAACTGGCTCAACGACCCCTCGGGCATCTTCCACTTCGGCGCCACCGGCGGCCCGGCCGCCCTCACGCAGAACGACTTCCTCGGAGTCTCCTTCTGGGACTGGATCGGCGGCCCCAGCGTCGCCATGTGCGTCTACATCATCATGGCGATCTTCACCACCAGCGGCACGTTCATGCTGCTGTTCCTCGCCGCGCTGCAGAACATCTCCGGCGAGGTGCAGGAGGCCGCGATGGTCGACGGTGCGAACGGCTGGCAGCGCTTCTGGCGCATCACCCTCCCCCAGCTGCGCCCGACCCTGTTCACCGTGCTCACCCTCGGCCTCATCGGCTGCTGGCAGATCTTCGACCAGATCTACACCGGCAGCAGGGGCCAGCCGGCCAAGACCACCATCACGCCGGCGTATCAGTCGTACCAGTCCTCGTTCATCAACCAGGAGTGGGGCCAGGGCGCCGCGATCGCGTTCATCCTGTTCGTGATCATCATCGCCTTCACGCTCCTGCAGCGCTGGGTGCTGCGCGAGCGCAAGGTCTCGCGCCGTCGCAACCAGCCCTACCTCGACGCCGCCGCGCGCGCCGCCGCACGCACCTCGGCAGCCGAGCGAACGCCCGATCCGACGACCCCGGGAGGCCGACGATGACCGCCACCGCCCTCCCCACGCGGCGCAAGCACCTCGGCACGGCGCGCATCGTCAGCACCTCGGTGCTCTACGCGCTGCTGATCGCCCTCGCCCTGGTGTACATCTACCCCTTCCTCATCCAGGTGGCGACGAGCTTCAAGACCGACCCGGACGCCGCGACGAACCCGCTCTCTCTGGTGCCGCAGACCTTCACCACCGAGGCGTACGCGCAGTTGTTCCTGCGCAGCGACTTCCCGACCTGGTTCAAGAACTCGGTGATCGTCACGATCGTCGTGACGCTCGGACGCGTGTTCTTCAACTCCCTGGCCGGGTACGCCCTCGCGCGCCTGCAGTTCCGCGGGCGCAACGTCGTGTTCGCGGGCCTCGTCGCGGTGATGAGCGTCCCGACCGTCGTGCTGCTCATCCCGAAGTTCCTCGTCATCAAGCAGATCGGCATCTACGACTCCTACGCGGGCATGATCCTGCCGCTGCTCGTCGACGCGGCCGGGGTGTTCATCATGAAGAACTTCTTCGAGTCCATCCCCGCATCGGTCGAGGAGCAGGCGCGCATCGACGGCGCCGGCACATTCCGCGTGTTCTGGTCGGTCGTGCTGCCGATGGCCCGCCCGGCGCTGATCACGATCGTGATCCTCTCGTTCCAGGGCTCCTGGAACGAGCTGTCGCACTTCATCATCTCGACGCAGTCGTCCGAGCTGACGACGCTGACGAGGGGTGTCGCCCAGCTCGCGAACGGCCAGCTGAGCCAGGGCAAGCAGTTCCCGATCAAGCTCGCAGCGGCGATCATCATGACGATCCCGGTCGCGGTGATGTTCTTCATCTTCCAGCGGCGGATCATGAACTCCAGCGAAGGGGCGGTGAAGGAATGACCGCCTCGGAGCCGACGATCCTCGCGACTTGCGGCGGAATGGTCGACGGCGGCTGGCAGGACACCGCCTACGGACCGCTGCTGCACTACGCGATCGAGCTCGCCGGGGTGACGGGGCGTGCGCCCCGCGTCGCGCACGTCAACACCGCCGGCGGCGACCCCCGGTTCGTCGAGGGCGCGGAGCTCGAGGCGGCCCGCACTGCCGGTGCGGAGGCCAGCCACATCCGTCTCTTCCCCCATCCGAACCACGAGGACCTCGCCGAGCACGTGCTCAGCCGGGACGTGATCTGGGTGAGCGGCGGCAGCATGGTGAACCTGCTCGCGCTGTGGCGTGCGCACGGTCTGGACGACGTGCTGCGGCGGGCCTGGCAGGAGGGCGTCGTGCTCGCCGGCGGGTCGGCGGGCGGCCTGTGCTGGCACAGCGGAGGGACGACGACCTCGTTCGGCCCCGCCCCCTCGGTCGTGGCCGACGGCCTGCGGATGCTGCCCGGCTCGTTCAGCCCGCACCACGACTCCCAGCCCGGGCGCCGTCCGGCATTCCGAGAGGCGATCGCCGCGGGGCTGATCCCCGCCGGCCACGGGGTCGACGAAGGCGTCGGGCTGCGATACCGCGGCACGGAGCTGGTGGAGGTGGTCGCCGACAGACCGGACGCCTCCGCCTGGGCGTTCGACTCCGACGGCTCCGAGACGCGGCTCGACGCCCGCCTCCTGCGCTGAGGCCTTCCGCCACGACCGACAACACGCTACGAGCACCGAGAGAAACACCGGAATGACCACCCCCCACCACCCCCTCCAGCCGCTGCTGAACGACGCGATCATCACCCTCCAGGCGCCGACCCAGGTCTGGGCGGACGCGTCAGGCGAGATCGGATCCGCACCGATCCACGGCCTGTACCACGGCGACGTCCGGCACGTCCGCGCGATCGAGACGACCGTCGACGGCACCGCGCTCGAGCCGATCTCCTGGTCCTCCCCCGCACCGCAGACGGCGACCTTCACCGACGTCCTGCGCGGGATCGACGACGACCAGGCCGACCCGAAGGTGCGGATGGATCGCGAGCGCCTCGTCGCGGCCGGCTCCTTCGCCGAGACCGTCCTGCTGTCCTCGGCTCGCGAGGTTCCGGTGAGCATCGGCCTCACGGTGCGGATCGTCCCCGATTTCGCCCCGCTGCAGCTGGTCAAGGCCGGGCTCGCCGGCGACGTCGAATGGACCTGGGACGGGACCTCCGCCCGCGCCGGCGAGGCGTCCTTCGCCGTGGACGCCGGGGCGGCTGCGGTCACGGCCGACGACCGCGGGATCCACCTGCGCTGGGATCTCGAGCTCCCGCCGCGCGGTGCGCTCCGCGTCGACTGGGCGATCGCCCTCGACGACCCGACCCTCGTGGTCACCGCGCCGCCGGCACCCGCCCCGTCCGCGATCCCCGCCTCCGCGGATCCTCGCCTGGAGCGGTGGATCTCGCAGGCGACCGGCGATCTCGCCGCCCTGCGCCTGTCGACGCCGTCGCATCCGCAGGACGTGTTCTACGCCGCCGGAGCCCCCTGGTTCTTCACCCTGTTCGGACGGGACTCGATCTGGGCGGCACGTCTCGCCCTCCCCCTCGATCCGGCGGCCGCTGCCTCGACCCTGCGCGTGCTCGCCCGGCTGCAGGGCACGAAGAAGGACCCCGCGACCGCCGAGGCCCCCGGCAAGATCCCGCACGAGCTGCGGAGCGCCGCACTGTCCCTCCCGAACGAGGGCGTGCACCTCCCGCCCCTCTACTACGGCACGGTCGACGCCACGCCGCTCTGGGTCTGCCTGCTCGCCGACGCGCGCGACGCCGGGATGCCCGAGGACGAGGTGCGGGAACTGCTTCCGCACCTGCGTGCGGCGCTGGAGTGGGTCACCGTGCACGGGGACGCCTCCGGCAGCGGCTTCATCGACTACGTGGACGAGACCGGCCACGGCCTCGCCAATCAGGGGTGGAAGGACTCCGGCGACTCGATCCAGTGGCGCGACGGACGCCTGGCCGAGGGGCCGATCGCCCTGTGCGAGGTGCAGGGCTACGCCTACGAGGCCGCCGTGCGCGGAGCAGACCTGCTCGACGCCCTCGGCGAGGACGGCGCGGAGGGGCTGCGGGCCTGGGCCGCGGATCTCCGCACCCGCTTCCGCGCGGCGTACTGGGTCGAGACGCCGGAGGGCCGCTACCCGGCGATCGCCCTCGACGCCCATGGCTCCGCGGTGGACAGCCTCACGAGCAACATCGGGCACCTCATCGGCACGGGCATCCTCGATCCGGAGGAGGAGCGCGCCTGCGCAGCGCTGCTCACGGGCGACTCGATGGCGAGCGGATACGGCATCCGCACGATGTCCACCGGCGCGGCCGGCTACTGGCCGCTGAGCTATCACGGCGGCAGCGTCTGGACGCACGACACGGCGATCTCCGTGCACGGCATGCTGCGCGCAGGGCTCCCCGGCGAGGCGGCGCAGATCGCCCGGCAGCTGGTCGACGCCGCGGAGGGCTTCGGGTATCGCGTTCCCGAGCTGCACGCCGGCGACTCCCGGGTCCCCGGCGGGACTCCGGTGCCGTACCCGGCCGCCTGCCGTCCGCAGGCATGGTCCGCCGCCGCGGCGATCGTCTGCGCGCAGGCGATCGGCTGACCCGGAGCCGGAGGGCTGTCCCCGCGGGATCAGTCCTCCGGCATCCAGAAGCGGGCGCCTGAGCCGTCGCGGGCCGGAATCGGATGCAGCCTGCCGTCACGGCGCTGCGCGGGCACCCCCTGGACCGACGCCGCCTTCTCGATGGCGGCGACCAGTCGCTGCCAGGCGCGGTCGCCGACGGGGATGCCGTCCATCTCCGCCGCGCGGACGACACGGATCACCCCGCCGTCGCCCTCGGGGACCCACCGGACGAGCAGGTCCTCCGGCTCCAGCCAGACCAGCGTCCACTCCGTCGCGGACTCCCTCGTGACGCCGCGCGCCTCGCCGAGGGCCCGCTCCACGATCGCGAGGCCGCCCGCGCCCAGGCGGAGCGAGACGCCGAGACGCCCTGCCGCAGCGATGCCACGGCGTCCTCCGTCCTTCGGCCGGAGCGCACGCAGCTTGATCCGGATCGGCCGGATGAGCAGTGTGGCGAAGACGACCAGCGCGATGGTGAAGATCAGCGCGAAGGTGTCCATGCTTCGACCCTATCGAGCCCGCGAGCCCCCTCCGGCGACGAGGACGCCGTCCTTCCAGACGCGATCGATCAACGGGACGCCGGGGCGGTAGGCCAGGTGCACCCGGGTCGGCGCATCGAGCAGCACGAGATCGGCCCGCCGGCCCTCCGCGATCACACCGATGTCGTCCCTGCGGAGCGCCGCCGCGCCTCCCGCCGTCGCCGCCCAGATCGCTTCGGCGACCGTCATCCGCATGTCCCGCACCGCCACCGCGATGCAGAAGGGCATCGAGGAGGTGAAGCTCGACCCGGGGTTCGTGTCGCAGGCGAGCGCCACGGTCACGCCGGCGTCGATCAGGCGCCGGGCGTCCGGATAGGGCTGCCGGGTGGAGAACTCGACGCCGGGAAGCAGGGTGAGCACGGTGTCGGAGCCGGCGAGCGCCGCCACGTCGTCGTCGGTCAGGAAGGTGCCGTGGTCGACGGACGCCGCCCCCAGTTCCACCGCGAGCTGCACTCCGTCGCCGGGGCCGAGCTGCCCGGCGTGGATGCGGGGGGCGAGCCCGCGGGCGATGCCCGCCTCCAGCACACGGCGCGACTGCGCGACGGTGAAGGCGCCGGTCTCGCAGAACACGTCGATCCACTTGGCGTGCGGCGCGCACGCGTCGAGCATCGGCCCCACGACGAGATCGACGTAGGCGTCGCCCCGATCGGCGTACTCGGCCGGCACCACGTGGGCGCCGAGGAAGGTCACCTCGTCGGTGACCTCGGCGGCCAGCCGCACCAGGCGCTCCTCAGTGGCGACGTCCAGCCCGTAGCCGCTCTTGATCTCCACCGTGGTGGTGCCCTGCGCATGGATCTCGGCGAGGAAGCCGTGCAGCCGCTCCCGCAACTCGGCGTCGGCGGCCGCGCGGGTCGCCGCGACGGTGGAGCGGATGCCCCCTGCGGCATATCTCTCCCCCGCCATCCTGGCCTCGAACTCGGCGGCGCGATCGCCCCCGAAGACGAGGTGGCTGTGACTGTCGACGAACCCGGGGAGCACGGCGCCCCCCGTGGCGTCCACGATCTCGTCCGCGGTCATGTCGGCGTCGGCTGCGTCCCCGACCCAGGCGACGAGCCCGTCCTCGACGAGCACGGCGGCATCGCGCCGGGTCCCGGTCCGGTCGTCCCCCGCCGGAACGTTCGTCGTCAGCTCCCCGATGCCGGTGATCAGCGTCCGCATCGTCACAGCCCCATCGGCACCTTCAGCCCGCGTTCGCGGGCGACGTCCTTCGCATGGTCGTATCCCGCGTCGACGTGGCGCATCACCCCGGTGCCGGGGTCGTTCGTCAGGACGCGCTCGAGCTTCTGCGCGGCGAGCTCCGAACCGTCGGCCACCGTGACCTGCCCGGCATGGATGCTGCGGCCGATCCCGACGCCCCCGCCGTGGTGGAGCGACACCCAGGAGGCGCCGGAGGCCGTGTTCAGCAGGGCGTTGAGGAGCGGCCAGTCGGCGATCGCGTCGGAGCCGTCCCTCATCGCCTCGGTCTCGCGGTAGGGCGAGGCGACGGATCCGGAGTCGAGGTGGTCGCGGCCGATCACGATCGGCGCCGACAGCTCGCCCGAGGCGACCATCTCGTTGAACTTCAGCCCCGCCAGGTGGCGCTCCTTGTACCCCAGCCAGCAGATGCGCGCCGGCAGCCCCTCGAAGTGCACCTTCTCGCCGGCCTTCTCCAGCCAGCGGTGCAGTGCCTTGTCCTCGGGGAAGAGCGCCGCGATCGCGCGGTCGGTCTTGTAGATGTCCTCCGGGTCGCCGGAGAGCGCCGCCCACCGGAACGGCCCGCGCCCCTCCTCGAACTGCGGCCGGATGTATGCCGGCACGAAGCCGGGGAACTCGAACGCGCGGTCGAAGCCGCCCAGCCTCGCCTCCGCGCGGATCGAGTTGCCGTAGTCGAACACCGCGGCTCCGGCGTCCTGGAACGCGACCATCGCGGCGACGTGGGCGGCCATCGATTCCCGCGAGCGCCGGGTGAACGCCTCCGGATCGCGCTCGGCCTCGGCCTTCCACTCCGCGACGGGGATCCCGACGGGCAGATAGGCGAGCGGGTCGTGGGCGCTGGTCTGATCGGTGACCACGTCGATCGGGACGCCGCGTCGGAGCAGCTCGGGGAACACCTCCGCGGCGTTGCCGACGACACCGACCGACAGCGCCTCGCCGGCGCCTTTCGCGGCGACGGCCCGGGCGACCGCGTCGTCGAGGTCGGTCGTGTACTCGTCGAGGTACCCGTGCTCGACGCGGCGCGCCAGACGGGTCTCATCGACGTCGACGATGAGCACGGCGCCCTCGTTGAGCGTCACCGCGAGCGGCTGCGCGCCGCCCATCCCCCCGGCGCCGCCGGTGAGGGTGAGCGTGCCCTTCAGCGACTCCCTGCCGAGCGAGCGCGCCACGGCGGCGAACGTCTCATAAGTGCCCTGCAGGATGCCCTGTGTGCCGATGTAGATCCAGGAGCCGGCGGTCATCTGGCCGTACATGATCAGGCCGAGCTCCTCGAGCCGCCGGAACTCGGGCCAGGTGGCCCAGTCGCCGACGAGGTGGGAGTTGGCGATGAGCACCCGCGGAGCCCACTCGTGGGTGCGGAAGACGCCGACCGGCTTCCCCGACTGCACGAGCAGCGTCTCGTCGGGTTCGAGCTCGTCGAGCGTGCGGACGATCGCGTCGTACGCCTCCCAGCTGCGTGCGGCGCGGCCGGTCCCGCCGTAGACGACCAGGTCCTCCGGATGCTCGGCGACCTCGGCGTCGAGGTTGTTCATCAGCATCCTCTTGGCGGCCTCGGCGCCCCAGCTCTTGGCCGTCCGCTCGTGGCCTCGCGGGGCGCGGATCCGGCGGCTCGGATCGTGCAGGGTGTGCTCAGACATTCGCGTGCTCCTTCGCGGCGCGGGCGACGGCGCCCGTCTTGACCAGTGCGGTGACGGCTTCCATCTCGGGCGAGAGGAACCGGTCGGGGCCGGGGCCGCCGGCGACCGTGCGGACGAGATCGCGCACGGCTCCGGTGGCGGGCCCCGCGACGAGCGGCGCGCGCAGGTCGAGGGCGCGGGCCCCGGTGAGAATCTCGATGGCCAGCACCCGCGCGAGCCCGTCGATGCCCCGGCGCAGCTTGCGCGCGGCCGCCCACCCCATCGACACGTGGTCCTCCTGCATCGCCGACGACGGGATGGAGTCGACGGATGCGGGGACGGCGAGCCGCTTCAGCTCCGAGACGATCCCCGCCGCCGCGTACTGGGCGATCATCAGGCCCGAGTCGACGCCGACCTCCGAGGCGAGGAAGGGGGGAAGCCCGTGGCTGCGCGCCGGGTCGAGGGCGCGGTCCGTGCGGCGCTCGGACACGGAGGCGACGTCGGCCACCGAGATCGCGAGGAAGTCGAGCACGGCGGCGACCGGCGCACCGTGGAAGTTGCCGTTCGACTCGATGCGGCCGTCGACGGTGACGACGGGGTTGTCGACCACCGCGGAGAGCTCCCGCTCCGCGATCGTGGCGGCGTGCGCCATCGTGTCGCGTGCGGCGCCGTGCACCTGCGGAGAGCAGCGCAGCGAATACGCGTCCTGAACGCGCCCGTCGTCCGGCCCCTTGTGGCTGGCGACCATCGGCGAGTCCCCGAGGAAGGAGCGGAGGTTCGCGGCGGAGACGGCCTGGCCGAGCTGCGGACGGAGCGCCATCAGGTCGGCGGCGAAGACGGCGTCGGTCCCGAGCTGCGACTCGATCGACATCGCCGCAGCGAGGTCGGCGGTCGTGACGAGGGTCTCCAGGTCGTGCAGGGCGAGCAGGAGCATCCCGAGCATCCCGTCGGTGCCGTTGATGAGCGCCAGCCCCTCCTTCTCCTCGAGCACGAGCGGCGCGATCCCGCCTGCGGCGAGCGCGTCGGATGCCGGGACGAGGGCTCCCGAGGAGTCGCGGACGTCCCCTTCCCCCATCGCGGCGAGCGCGACGTGGGCCAGGGGGGCGAGGTCCCCGGAGCAGCCGAGCGAGCCGTATTCCCGCACCAGCGGGGTGATCCCGGCGTTGAGCATCGCGGCGTAGGTCTCGACGACGACCGGGCGGACGCCGGTCCGCCCGGAGGCGAGGGTCTGCAGGCGGAGCAGCTGGAGCGCCCGGACCACCTCGATCTCGACCTCGGCACCCGTGCCGGCGGCGTGCGACCGGATGAGGCTGACCTGCAGCTGACGGCGGCGCTCAGGGGCGATGAAGGTGGTCGCGAGAGCACCGAACCCGGTCGAGACGCCGTAGTGCGGCACCGGGTCGGCCGCCATGTCGTCGATCACGCGTCGCGAGGCCGCGACGCGCAGCAGTGCGTCCGCGTCGATGACGACGGGGGCGTGGTGGCGGGCGATGGCGACGACGTCGGCCGGCGACAGGGGTGCGGCGCCGACGATGACGGAGGGCAGTTCAGGCATGTCTCGATTCCACACCCGCCGCAGGCGATGGGACAGGCCGGTATGAGATCCTTTGTCTGTGATCCCAGACGATGAGGAGAGCCGCCCGCAGGTTCCGGCTGCGGACCAGACCCTGCGCATCCTCCGCCATCTGGCCCGGCGCCCGGGACCGATCGCCGCATCCGCCCTGGGCCGCGACCTCGGCATCCCCCGCTCGACCGTCTACCACCTCCTCGCGACCCTCGAGGAGCACGGCTTCGTCGTGCATCTCCCCCAGGAGCGGCGTTGGGGGCTCGGCACCTCCGCCTTCGAGCTCGCCGGCGGCTATGCGCGGCAGGAGCCCCTCGCCCGCGCCGGCCGGCCGCTCGTCGCCGGGCTCGCCGACCGGCTGGGCGAGAGCGCCCATCTGGCGGTGATGACGGGGCGTGACGTGCTGTACATCGTCGAGGAGCGCGCCGCGCGCCGCCCCGCCCTCGTGACGGAGGTCGGGGTCCGGCTCCCCGCGCATCTGACCGCCACCGGACGCGCGATGCTCGCTGCGCTCCCCCGCTCGCAGGTGCGCGCGCTCTATCCGGATTCCGCGGCCTTCACCGACCGCACCGGCCGCGGGCCCGCGCGTCCCGCGGAGCTGCGCGAGCTGCTGCGCGGGGTCAGGGCCGCCGGGGTCGCGAGCGAGGACGGCGAGGTCACCGAGGGGTTCCGCTCCATCGCGTCCGCGGTGCGCGATCACGCCGGCTGGCCCGTCGCCGCTGTCGCGGTCACCTGGACCGACGTCGACGCCGACGCGGATCGCATCGCGGAGGCGGTGTCTGCCACGGCCCTCCTGCTCGCGCAGCGTCTCGGCTACGACCGGCGGTGACGATGTCGCCGAACTGCGACATCGCGGCGACAGGGCTGCGATCCCGGATCGATAACCTCTACTCATGACCACAGCTCAGCGCCGCCGCATCCGCCCGCTCCTGTCGGCCGTGTCCTTCGGGTTCGCCGCCGCGATCGCGCTCACCGGCTGCGCGGCCTCCGCCCCGCAGTCCTCGCCCTCCGCCCGCCCCGCGACGGCCAAGACGCCCGCCGCTCCGGCGGCGGCGACCGTGCCGGGCTACGACGTCGGGCAGTTCCCGCCCGTCCCCCTCTTCGTGCTCCCCGATCTCTCCCTCCTCGACACCTCCGCGTCGGCATTCACCATCAAGGTCAACGACGCGCTCGCGGACATCCCCGGGGTGACGGCCTCCCCGGCGCACTGCGACGGCGGCGGCAAGGTCGTATCCGGCAACGGATCGGCCTACCTCTACGGCGACGGCTCCGGGTCGTTCACCGGCCCCGACGGCTCGGTGCAGAACTTCGGCGACGGCTCAGGCAACTCCACGATCAACGGGGTGACCATCCAGAACTTCGGCGACGGCTCCGGCAACTACACCAGCGGATCGGTCACCATCCAGAACTTCGGCGACGGCTCCGGCAACTACACCGACGCGACCAAGAAGGTGCAGATCTTCGGTGACGGCTCGGGCAACTACACCGACCACGACCAGGAGATCCAGAACTTCGGCGACGGCTCAGGCAACTACACCGCGGGACGCGTGCACATCCAGAACTTCGGCGACGGCTCCGGAGAGTACTCCGACGGCACGATCGCGATCCGCAACTACGGCGACGGCACGGCGAAGATCGACGGCAAGACGGTGAAGGCCGATCCGATCCCTCCGGTTCCGAAGCTCGGGGTCTTCCCGCCGCTCACCGCCCTCGCGCCCCTGAAGTCCTGCGGCACGACGCTCACGTTCTCCGACGGAGTGCTGTTCGACTTCGACCGCAGCGACATCCGCGCCGACGCGGGCAAGACGCTCGAGGCGGTCTCGAAGGCGCTCTCCTCGCTCGACGTGGGCCAGGCCGAGGTCTCCGGGCACACGGATTCGATCGGCGCGGACGACTACAACCAGACGCTGTCGGAGAAGCGCGCCGAGTCCGTGGTGGCCGACCTGCGACGCCGCGGCGTGAAGACGCAGTTCACGGCCGAGGGCTACGGCGAGAGCCGCCCGGTCGCGCCGAACGAGCTCGACGGCGCCGACAACCCGGCCGGCCGCCAGCTCAACCGCCGGGTCGAGATCTTCATCCCGGCCGCCCTCTGACCTCGCACCGCACGACATCTCCAGGAGCACACCATGCGCACCCTCCGTCCCCTCGCCCTCGCCGTCGCGGCGCTCTCCCTGACCCTCGCCTTCACCGCGTGCTCGGTCAACGTCGTCGACGGGACGAAGCCCGCGGCCGGATCCGAGAAGACCCCGCCGCCGAAGACCGACGAGAAGACGAATCCGTCGACAGCCCCTTCGGAAGACGCCGAGGAGCAGTCCTCTCCCGACGGAGACGGCATAGATCGCCAGACCGTGATCGCCGCGGCCACCACCGTCAAGCGCTGCGACGGAGAGCTGACCCTCACCCAGGACGCGGCGGTCATCCGGGTCGAGGGCGCCTGCGACCGCGTGATCCTCAACGCCACGGGGTCGCAGCTCGTCACCGACGACGTCGCCTACCTCGAGGTCATCGGCGACGGCAACGTCGTGCTCTCCGGCACCGTCGACAAGCTGCTCGTCAACGGGAACTCGAACCTCGTGCATTGGCAGGGCACGACTCCCGAGGTCACTGATGTCGGCTCCGCCAACGTGCTCACCGCGGGCTGACCTCCCCGCCGACCGCCCGCGGCTCTGCCAGCATGGAGCGATGAGCGTGAGCACGGCGGTGGCCGGGGTCGACCTCGAAAGGGGCATCCGAGGGGACGGCGCATGCGACCCGATGCCCTCCGTGGGCCCGCTCCGCGAGGATGGTGCGCGATGACCGATACCGAGCGCCCGCAGCTGCTGCTCGTGGACGACGACGCGGCGATCACCGCGCCCCTCGCCGCGTTCCTGGAGCGCAGCGGCTTCGCCGTCCGTGTCGCCGGCGACGGGCTGGCGGGGCTGGCCGCGGTCGCGGAACGGCGCCCCGATCTCGTGGTCTGCGACGTACTCATGCCCCGTCTCGACGGACGGGAGTTCGTCCGCCGCGTCCGCGCGGACGACGGCACGCTGCCGATCATCCTCCTCACGCAGGTCGGCGAGTCGTGGGAGCGCAGCGCCGCGCTCGACGAAGGCGCCGACGACTACCTCAACAAGCCCTTCGATCCGCAGGAGCTCCTGTCGCGGATCCGCGCGGTGCTCCGCCGCGCCGCCGGCGGAGGGACGCCGCTCCGCGCCGCGGGGACCCTGCGCTCCGGCGAGCTCCGACTCGACCGCACGGCGCGGCGTCTCTGGCGCGGCGGGGACGAGCTGACGGTCACGCCCAAGGCGTTCACGCTGCTCGAATACCTCATGTCGCACCCGCATGAGGTGCACACCCGGGAGCGTCTGCTCAGCACCCTCTGGGGCTTCGACTTCGCGACCAGCAGTCGTGCCGTCGACCACCGGATCGCCGAGCTACGCCGCGTACTGGGCGACGACGCCGAGTGGATCACGACGGTGCAGAGCCTGGGATACCGGTTCGCCCTTCCTGTGGTGGCCGGATGAGAGCGCGGACGGCCGGCTGGATCGCCGCCGCCGCCCCGGCCGCCGTGGGCGCCGCCGTCGGCGCCGCCATGCTCCTCGCGGGGGACGCGCGGGCGCTGCACGTCGAGATGGCGCTCCCCGGCGTGGTGTGCACAGCGGGACTCGCGATCTCCGCGATCGCGACGGTCCCCCTCCTCTTGAGTCGGTCCCGGAGATCCGCCGCCGCCGCGGCGGCGGAGCGCGCCACAGCCGCGGCCGAGGAGGCCGCGCAGCACGAGCGCGCCCAGCATCGACGCTTCCTCGCGCGCCTCGACCATGAGCTGAAGAACCCGATCATGGCGATACGGGCCTCGGCGGCGGCCGCCGAGGCCTCCGAGGCCTGGGAGGCGGTCGACGCCCAGGCGACGAGGCTCAGCGCGCTCGTCCGCGATCTCCGCAAGCTCGCAGAGCTGGAGACCATCCCCCTGGAACGGGCTCCGGTCGACCTCGAGGTCGTGGTGCAGGACGCGATCGACGCCCTCCGCCGGCAGGATCCTCGAGCCGGAGCGAGGCTGGCGTTGCAGGTCACCCGCGTGCCTTGGCCGGTTCCGCCCGTCCTCGGCGACGTGGATCTGCTGTCGCTCGCGGTGGACAACGTGCTGGGCAACGCGGCGAAGTACTCTGCGTCCGGCCCCATCGAGGTGCGGCTGCGAGAGGAGCACGGCCGCGTGGTGATGGAGGTCGCGGACGAGGGGCGCGGCATCCCTCCGGAGGACCTTCCTCAGGTCTTCGACGAGCTCGCGCGCGCGAGCAATGCCCGCGACGTCACCGGCTCCGGGCTGGGGCTCACCCTCGTCGCCACGGTCCTCCGGCGACACGGGGGCGATGTGGACGTGCGCTCGCTGGCGTCGAAGGGCACGGTCGTGACGCTGCGTCTCCCCATCGGCGGCTGATCCGCCACGAAGCGGGACGGATCGTTAACGCAAAAGAGCCACCCAGCTCTGGGTGGCTCTTTCACAGAAGAAGTCCGGCGGTGTCCTACTCTCCCACAGGGTCCCCCCTGCAGTACCATCGGCGCTGTGAGGCTTAGCTTCCGGGTTCGGAATGTGACCGGGCGTTTCCCTCACGCTATGGCCGCCGAAACACTATTGACATGTATCAGGCAACACACACGTATGAGTGTGGTTGTTTGGTTCCCGACCGTACGTCGAGAACCACAAAGTGGACGCGTTCATCTTGGAAAGAATTGGTGTTATCAAGTCATCGGCTTATTAGTACCAGTCAGCTGCACACCTTGCGGTGCTTCCACATCTGGCCTATCAACCCAGTCGTCTGGCTGGGAGCCTCTCCACCCGAAGGTGATGGAAGTCTCATCTTGAGGCCGGCTTCCCGCTTAGATGCTTT
>NZ_JBEBSA010000014.1:0-72114 GCF_040394595.1 Microbacterium sp. | reverse complement strand
CCGCCCGCCCCCCCCCCCCCCCCCCCCGCGCCCCGCGCGCCCGCGCTCGCGCGCCCCGCCCCCCCGCCCCGCCCGGCGGCGGGGGGGGGGCGGCGCCCCCCCCCCCCCCCCCCCCCCCCACCCCTCGCTCATCACTTGCCCTGCTCGGCGATGCCCTTGTCGAGCAGTTCCTGCATCTCCGGCTGCACCTGCTTGACGTAGTCCGCCGCCGACTTCTCGCCGAGCATCACGCTGGCGACGTCGGTGTTGAACAGCGTGAACCACTCGCTGTTGTACGTGTACGTCTGCGTGGCCCGGCGGCCGTAGTCCTCGACGATCCGGAGGAACTCCTCCTTGTTGGCCGGCGCCTTGTCCATCTTCAGGTAGTCGCCCTTGGCCATGTCGATGAGGTTCGGGATCGCCTGGCCCTTCTCCATGTTCGTCTTCTGCGCGTCCTTGTTGAACGCGAGGAAGGCGGCCAGGTTCTCGGCGTCCTTGAGGTTCTTGCTGTTCTTGCCGACCGCGAAGCCGATGCCGCCGTACCAGGTGGCCTGCGTGTGCGTGGTCGGGCTGACCGGCCACGGCATGATGTCCCAGTCGAACTTGGCCTCGTCCCAGAACTGGCCCTGGCTCCACGGGCCGATGCCCATCATGCCGATCTTGCCGTCGAGGAACCGCTGGAAGCTGCCCAGGGAGCTCTCCTCCTCGCTCGACGGCACGACGCCCTCTTTGAGGCCGAGGTCGGCGACCCACTGCAGGGCCTCGACGAACTTCGGATCGGTGACCGTGACCTTCGTGTGGTCGGCGTTGAGCCAGTCCGCGCCGTTCGACCAGACGGCCGACTCCAGGGAATAGGGCGCAGAGCCGTAGACCTTGTCGTTACCCGACCCCGAGGTGAGCTTCTTCGCGGCGGCGACGAACTCGTCCCACGTCCACGGGGTGCCGGCGGCCGGCGGGGTGACGCCCGCCTGGGCGAACAGGTCCTTGTTGTAGGCGAGCGCGAACGGGCCGATGTCCTTCGGCAGACCGTAGATCGACCCCTTGCCGGGGGTGGTCCCGTCGTAGCGGTACATGTTGATCGCGTTCGGCCAGACGTTCTTCTCGTCGAAGATCTCGTTGTTCGAGACGTAGTCGCTGAGGTCGGCGATGATGCCGCTCTTCGCGTAGGGCATCACGTTCTCGGGCGTGAGGTAGAAGACGTCGGGAACCTTCTTGCTCGCGATCATCGTCTGCAGCTTGGTGGGGAAGTCGGCCGCGGGCACGCTGATGTAGTCGACCTTCACCCCCGGATACTTCTTCTCGTACTGCTTGATGAGGTCCTTGAAGACGGCGACCTCCTGCGGCGACCCCCATCCCATGAAGGTGATCTTGTGGTCGCCGGACTGCCCTCCCGAGCCCCCGCCGGAGCATCCGGCCAGAACCAGGGCGGTGGCCGCGACCAGAGCGACTGCTGCGGTGCGTGTTCTCATCTGCCTCTCCAGAGTGTGTGACGGGCCGCCGACCTCCGATGGCCGCGGCGTTGCGGGTATCCGGTCGACGGGGACCGGCAGGGAACTGCTCAGTGCTTGGGACGCTAATGTATAGCGCTGTAAAAGTCAACGGATCTTCGTGGCGATCGGATCTATGATGGCGTCATGGCGACAGGCAGGTCCGGCGGACGGGTGCGATTGCAGGACGTGGCGACCCTCGCCGGCGTCTCGATGAAGACCGTCTCGAACGTCGTCCACGACTACGAGCACGTGTCCGATCGGATGCGGGAGCGCGTGCAGGCGGCGATCGACGAGCTCGGCTACCGCCCGAACCTCACCGCGCGGCGGCTCGCGACGGGCCGCACGGGGATGCTGGCCCTCGCGATCCCCGAGATGGACCAGCCCTATTTCGCCGAGATCGCCCGCTGCATCGGTGAGGAGGCGGGCCGGCGCGGTTACCGCATCATCGTGGAGCAGACCCTCAACGACGTCGAGGCGGAGCGCGCGGTGATCCGCGACCGCGAGGAGGGACTGGTCGACGGGGTGGTCTTCCACCCCGCGCGGATCGACACCCTCGAGATCGCGCGGCTGCGCCCGGACACCCCCCTCGTGCTGCTCGGCGAGGCCGCCCGACCGCTGACCGCCGACCACGTGATGATCGACAACGTGCAGGCGGCGCGCGAGGCCACCGAGCTGCTGCTCGCCTCGGGGCGACGGCGGATCGCCTTCCTCGCCTCGGTGCGCACCGAGATCGCGGAGTCGACCCACCTGCGGCTGCTGGGCTATCAGGAGGCGCTGATCGGCGCGGGCATCCCGCTGGACCCCGCGCTGGTGATCGAGAGCGACGGGTTCGAGATCGAGGACGGCGTGCGCGCCCTCGGCGCCGCGCTCGCCCAGGGCCTGCGCCCCGAGGCGGTGCTCTGCCGCGACGACCTGTTCGGCCTCGCCGCGATGCGCGCGCTGAGCGCCGCGGGGCTGCGCGTGCCCGAGGACGTCTCGGTGCTCGGCTGGGACGACACGTCGCTGGCCCGCTACGCCACGCCCGCCCTCTCGTCGGTGTCGCCCGACAAGAGGGCGATCGCCGCCTCGGCCCTCGATCTGCTCGAGGACCGCATGAACGGCTACGACGGCATCGGACGACACCTCATCGCCCCGCACGCGATCGCCGATCGGGGCACGGTCGCGCCGCCCGCGCCCTGAGCGCCGGGTGCCGCCGGCACGACAGCGTTCCCGATTGCATCTTTCTAGCGCTGCAAGTTTTGGGTATGCTTCCTGCCATGCCTCAGGAAAGCCTCGCGTCGGCCGGTCGTCAGGACGGCCGGTATCCCCGCCCGCAGCTCCTCCGCGCCTCGTGGGCCGATCTGTCCGGCCCTTGGCGGTTCTCCTTCGACCCCGAGGACCGCGGCGTGACGGAGGGCTGGGCGAAGGACCCCACCGCGATCGCGGGTGAGATCATCGTGCCGTTCCCGCCCGAGTCCTCCGCCTCCGGCATCGGGGACACCCGGTACCACCGGGTGCTCTGGTACCGCCGCACCGTCGCGGCGGCGGAGGTGGCCGAGGCCGGGCACGGCGCGGGCCGCACGCTGCTGCTGCACTTCGGCGCGGTCGACTACCGGGCCGAGGTGTGGATCGACGGCGAGCGCGTCGGCGCCCATGAGGGCGGTCACACCCCCTTCACCGTGGTCGTGCCCGAGGGCGCCGCCCAGGGCTTCGACCTCGTGGTGCGCGCGGAGGACGACCCCCTCGATCTCGCGCAGCCGCGCGGCAAGCAGGACTGGGAGGAGCACCGCCACGTCGTCTGGTACGACCGCACCAGCGGCATCTGGCAGCCCGTGTGGCTGGAGTCGGTGCCGGTGCGCCACGTGCGCGCCCTCGCCTGGCGCACCGATCCGGACGCCGCCGCGGTGCGGCTCGACGTGGAGCTCGACGGCCACCCGGCTCCCGGCACGCGGATCTCGGTGCGGATCGCCCGCGGTGACGAGACCGTCGCCGCACAGGTGTCGGAGATCGACGAGCCCCGCGCGTCGCTCACGCTCTCCCTCCCCGTGCTGCGCAACGGGCAGGCACGGGACGCGTGGCTGTGGAGCCCGGAGCATCCGCTGCTGCTCGACGCGGTCGTCGAGCTGCTGCCTCCGCACGGCGAGCCCGACCGGATCGGCTCCTATCTCGGCATCCGCTCGGTGGGGACCGGCGGCGGGAGCGTGCTCGTCAACGACCGGCCGACCGCGGTGCGTGCGGTGCTCTCACAGGGGTACTGGCCGCAGTCGCATCTCGCCGCCCCCGACGCCGACGCGCTGCGCGCCGAGGCGCAGCTCATCAAGGACCTCGGCTTCACCTCGGTGCGCGTGCACCAGAAGATCGAGGATCCGCGGTTCCTCTACTGGGCCGATCGCCTCGGGCTGCTGGTCTGGGCCGAGATGCCCAGCGCCTACGAGTTCTCCGGGGCCTCGGTCGAGCGTCTGGTGCGGGAGTGGACCGCGGTGGTGCGCCGCGACGCCTCGCATCCCAGCATCGTCGTCTGGGTGCCCCTCAACGAGAGCTGGGGCGTCGACCGGATCGCCAAGGCGCCGCGCGAACGCGAGCTGGCCCGCACGCTCTACCACCTGACGAAGGCCCTCGACGACACCCGCCTCGTGGTCTCGAACGACGGATGGGAGCACACCCGCTCCGACCTGTTCACGGTGCACGACTACGAGAACGATGCGGCCGTGCTGCGAGCGCGCTATGGCACGCCCGCGGCGCTGCGCGAGGCGCTCGACGGGATCTCCCCGAACGGGCGGCGCATGCTCGTCGGCTCCGCGGAGGAGCAGACCGACACCGCGGCGCGCCCCGTGCTGCTCAGCGAGTTCGGCGGCGTGAGCGTCGACCACGCCGCCGACGGCTCCTGGGGGTACCGGATGGTCGGCTCGGAGGACGCCCTGGAGGCGCACCTCGCCACGCTGTTCGCCGCGATCGGGGACTGTCCTCCGCTGGCCGGCTGGTGCTACACGCAGCTGACGGACACGGGACAGGAGACCAACGGGCTGGTCGACGAGAACCGCGTGCCCAAGATCCCCCTGGACCGGCTGCGGCGGATGATCGCCGGCGGCGAGACCCTGCCCGCCGCCGCACCCGTCTTCCACGCGTAAGGTCCGGGTCGGTTGGGTCCGGACGGTAGGGATGCCGGGCCTCAGGTCTCGATGACCCGGTGGTTCACGGCGTGGGCTTCGCGGTGCAGCCGTTCCATGCGCAGGTCGAGCTCGCCCGCCGCCTCCGCGGCGTCGGTCAGGCTCTGCACGAGATGGGTGGGCACGCGTCCGTCGAACTTGTAGTGGATCTTGTGCTCGAGGCTCGCCCAGAAGTCCATCGCGATCGTGCGGAACTGCACCTCGACGGGCACCGGGATCGGACCGGTGGAGAGGAACACGGGGATCTCGGCGATCACGTGCAGGCTGCGGTAGCCGTTGGACTTCGGCTCCGCGATGTAGTCCTTCACGACCCGCACGGTCACGTCGTCCTGCTTCGTGAACAGCTCGAACAGCCGGTACACGTCGCTCACGAAGCTGCAGGTGACCCGCACGCCCGCGATGTCGGTGATCTCCGCGCGGATGGTCTCGAAGTCGGGCTCGATCCCCTTGCGCGCGACCTTCTCGACGATGCTGTCCGGGGACTTCAGCCGGCTCTTCACGTGCTCGATCGGGTTGTAGGCGTGATTGTGGGTGAACTCGTCGCGCAGGATCGAGATCTTCGTCTCGACCTCCCGCATCCCGAACTCGTATTCGCGGAGGAACCGCTGGAACTCGTCGCGCAGCTGTCTGGCCTCTGCGATCGCGACGTCGTCGACCGGTACCGTGCTCATGTCCCCGACGTTACGCCCCGGCGTTCGGAATCGGCTGGGCGTTTCCGCCCGCCCCGCGGCCTCCCCGCCCTGCCCCCTCCCTTTTCTTCGTTGGGTGGTCAGTTTCGGCAGGTTTCGGGGCGAAAAGTTGCCGAAACTGACCACCCAACGAAAGGCACCCGACGAAGGGCACCCGACGAGGGGCGGGGGCGGGGCGAGGAGACGGGGCTCAGGCGTCGCGGGAGCGCCAGAGCAGCCACACGAAGTACGGGGCACCGAGCAGGGCGACCAGCAGCCCGGCGGGCAACTGCGCGGGGGCGAGCACGGTGCGCCCCACCGCATCCGCCACGCCGACGAGCACGGCGCCGAGCACCGCGGCCACCGGGACGACCCGGGCATGCCGTGCGCCGACGAGCGCCCTGGCGGCGTGCGGGGCGACCAGTCCGACGAAGCCGATCACGCCGACGGCGATCACGCTGAGCGCCGCGAGCACGGCTGCGCAGAGCAGCAGCCCGAGGCGCACCGGCTCGAGCCGCACGCCGACGAGGCGCGGAGTGTCCTCGTCGAGGGCGACCACGTCGAGCTCCCGGCGCCGTGACAGCACGAAGGGCAGCGCGATCAGCAGCACGAGTGCCAGCGGCACCACCTGTTCCCACACGCGCCCGTAGGTGGTGCCCGAGAGCCAGGTGTAGATCCGCGGGGTGTCCCAGGGGTTGGCCCGCAGCAGCACGAACGTCGTCAGCGAGGTCGCCGCATACGAGACGCCGATGCCGATGAGGATGAAGCGGTCTGCGCCGAGTCCGCCCCGCCAGGCGAGGAGGTACACGAGCGCGAACGCCAGCAGCGCGCCCGCCACCGCCGCGGCGAGCATCCCGAACGTCGAGGCCGCCGCGCTGGTGACCACGAGCACCGCCCCGAGGCCGGCCCCACCGGTGATGCCGAGGAGCCCGGGGTCGGCGAGCGGGTTGCGGCTGACCGCCTGGGTGATGGCGCCCGCGGTGGCGAGTGCCGCCCCGGCGAGCACGGCGGCGATCACGCGCGGAGCCCTCTCGTCGAGGGCGAAGCCGATCTGCGGGGGCGCCTGCCCCTGCATCCAGAGCAGCACGTCGCCGGTGAGCAGCCGGGTGCTCCCCATCAGAAGCCCGCCCACGATCACGGCGCACAGGAGGGCAAGGCCGATGCCGAGGATGAGCCGGTATCGCCGCGCACCGCGCACCCGGAACCGGATGGTCGGCGGGCGCCTGGTCGGTCCGGAGTCGCGCAGCCGACGGGCCATCACGATGAGCACGGCGGCGCCGAGCACGGTGGTGGCCACGCCCGTCGGCACGGCGATCGCGCCCTCGGCGCCGATGATCAGCCGCAGCACGGCGTCGGCGAGGATCACCACGACGGCGCCGATCAGTCCCGAGGCGGGCAGCAGCAGCACGTGCCGTCCGAGCGCGGGGGCCATCCGCGACAGCAGCCGGGCGAGCACCGGTGCACAGAGCCCGATGAACCCGATGGGCCCGGCGAGGGTGACCGCCGTGGCGGTGAGCACGACGGCGATGAGGATGCCCGAGGCGCGGGTCGACCGGATCGGGACCCCCAGCGACGACGCCGTGTCATCGCCGAGGGACAGCACGTCGAAGCGCCGCGCGAGCACGAGCGCGAGCCCCGTGGCGACCAGCACGACGGGGGCCGCTCGCAGGAAGGTCTCGAGTCCGAGCTGCGAGAGGCTTCCGCTGCCCCAGGCGAGCAGGCCCTTGGTCTGCTCCTCGAACAGCAGGAGCAGCGCCGCGGTCGCCGCCTGGAACGCGAGCGCGAGGGCCGAACCGGCGAGCACCAGCCGCGTGGTCGAGGTCCCGGCGCCGCCGGCGAGGCCGAGCACGATCACCGCGGCGAGCAGCCCGCCGAGGAATGCGACGAGACCCGACGCCCAGAACGGCAGCGAGACTCCGAAGGCGGCGACCGCGGTGACGGCGAGGTACGACCCTCCGGTCACGCCCAGTGTGTCGGGCGAGGCGAGCGCGTTGCGCGACAGGGACTGCATGATCAGGCCCGCCACGCCCAGCGCGAACCCCACGGCGACTCCGGCGGCGAGCCGCGGGATGCGGGATCCGAAGAGCACGTCCGACGCGGGGAGCACCGCACCGGACGTCCCCTGGGTCAGGTGCCAGAGAGACGCCCCGGCCAGCAGCACGACGAGGGCGAGGAGGATGCCTGCCGCGCCGAGCCTCCGGGCGGGGCGCTCCCTGCCGGAAGGCTCGGCCACGGGTCGGGTGCGCTCGGCGACGGGCATCACTTCGTGATCGCGGCGACGTACGCGTCGATGATCTGCTCCGCCGAGCGCGGTCCGCCGAACGTCCAGATGCCGGCGGGGAACGCGTGCAGGCGCCCCTCCTTGACCGCGGGGATCGAGGCCCAGGCGGGGTTCTTCGCCGCGGCGTCGACGAAGCTCTCGGATGCCGGATCGGCGGTGCCCGTGTAGAAGAGGCTCGCGTCGCCGATCGTGGTCATGCCCTCGATGTCGGTCTTGCCGAGACCGTAGGCGGGGTCGGTCTCGCCCTTCCAGGCGTTCACCAGGCCGAGCTGCTCCCCGAGGTTGCCGATCAGCGATCCGGTGCCGAACGGGCGCAGCGACACGTTGCCGCCGTCCACCCAGCCGTCGAAGAACACGTACTCCTTGGTGGTCGGCGAGGCTCCGGCCACCGCGGACTTCGCGTCGGCGAGGTGCTTGTCGAACTCGGCGGTCACGACCTCGGCGCGCTCGCCCCGGCCGGTCGCCTGGGCGATGAGGTCGAAGGTGGCGAACATCTGCTTCACCGGGTCCTTCGCATCCGCGCCGACCGTGGCGAGCACCGGTACGCCGTACTTCTTCAGCTGCCCGATGATCGCGTCGTCCTTGGTGTTGGCCTCGACGATCACCAGGTCGGGCTTGGTGGCGAACAGGGCGTCGAGGTTAGGCTCCTGCCGGGTGCCGACGTCGGCGACGCCCTCGGGGAGCTTCTCCGCCGTGTCCCAGGTGCGATACCCCTCGGCATCCGCGACGGCGACGGGCGTCACGCAGAGCGTCAGGGCGTCCTCCACCTGCTGCCATTCGAGCACGGCGATCCGGGAGGCCGGCTTGTCGAGCTTCACCTCCCCGCCGAAGGCGTCTTTCAGGGTCACCGGGCCGGTGGCCGTCTTGGTCGTGTCGGCCTTGCAGCCGGCGCTCGATGCCACGGGGGTGTCGGACGAGGTCGGCTCGGCCGTCTGCGTGGTGCCGCAGGCCGTGAGGGCCAGGGCGAGGACGCCGAGAGCGGCGAGGGCGGCGAGAGGCTTGCGCATGGGGGTCTCCGGCGGGTCGGTTCGGGTCGGGCGGGACAGGGGGATGGCGGATCAGGCGGGGATCGGGGTGGCGTGCGGCGTGCGGCGCGCGTGGTGGCGCCCGCGGGGGATGACGCGCACGCGTCCGGTGTCGGCGTCGAGCACCGTGTCGATCCGCAGTCCGTAGACGTGCGAGAGGTTCTCGCCGGTGAGCACGTCGACCGGCTCGCCCGCGGCGTGCACGCGTCCGCGGTGCAGCAGCACGACGTGATCGGCGACGGAGGCGGCGTGATCGAGGTCGTGCAGCACCACGCCGAGCGCGGTGCCGCGATCGGCGAGGTCCCGCACGAGGTCGAGGGTCTCGATCTGATAGCGCAGGTCGAGGTGGTTGGTGGGCTCGTCGAGCAGCAGGATGCCGGTGCTCTGCGCCAGTGCGGTGGCCAGCCACACGCGCTGCAGCTCGCCGCCGGAGAGCTCGTCGACGGCGCGGCGCGCCATGTCGGCGAGCCCGGTGATCTCCAGGGCACGGCCGATGGCGTCGCGGTCGGCGTCGGTGAGGCCGGCGAAACGGCTGCGATGCGGGTGCCGCCCGTAGGCGACGACGTCGTGCACCTCGAGGCCGGAGGGGTGCGGTCGCGACTGCGAGAGCATCGCGACGGTGCGGGCGAACTCGCGGGCGGTGAGGGAGGCGGCGTCCCGCGCGTTCCCCTCCGGACCGATGCCGACCGCGCCGGCGTCGATCCCGTGCAGCCGTGCGAGCGCGCGGAGGGCGGTGGACTTGCCACTGCCGTTGGGGCCGATGAGCGCGGTGACGCGTCCCGGACGGAGATGCAGCGAGACACCGTGCACGACGGGGGTACGGCCATAGCTGAGCACGAGATCCTCGCCGTGCAGCTCGTCGGAGAGGGGGCCGGGAGCGGGGGAGGCGACCTTCGGGGGCTTCACGTTAGGGAAGCCTAACCTATACTGGAACGGTGAGCCATCCCCCCTATCGGACATTCCGCACGACCGTCGAGCGCATCACTCCCCTCTCCCCGAGCTTCACGCGCATCACCTTCACGGGTGACGACCTGCACTTCTTCGGCACGGACTGCCTCGACCAGCGCATCAAGCTGATCATCCCGTTCGAGGACGGCTCCTACACCGACTTCGGCCAGTTCGACGAGGCCCAAGGCATGTACGACTGGTACCGCCGCTGGCGCGAGCTCCCCGACGAGCAGCGGAATCCGCTCCGCACCTACACCGTGCGGGCTGTGCGCCCCGAGGCGTCGGAGATCGACGTGGACTTCGTGCTGCACGGCACCGAGGGCCCCGCCTCGGCGTGGGCGACGGCGGCGCGGCAGGGCGATGAACTGGCGATCGTCGGGCCCGACTCGCGCGCGGAGGAGGCGCCCGGCGGACTCGAATGGAAGCCGGGCGACGCGACCTCGCTGCTGATCGCCGGCGACGAGACCGCGATGCCGGCGATCTGCTCGATCGTCGAGTCACTGCCCGTGCACGTCTCCGGCGAGGTGTTCCTGGAGGTGCCGACGAGTGCCGACGTGCTGCCGCTGCCCGCCCCGGACGGCGTGCGGGTGACGTGGCTCGCCCGCGACGGCTCGGCGCACGGGGAGCTGCTGACGGCGGCCGTGCACGGCTGGGGCGAGCGGCGGGACGCGGCCGGCTCCGCAGCGGCGGGCGAGGATCCCGGCGAGGCACAGGCATCCGACGAGGACATCCTCTGGGAGGTGCCCGAGGACGCGTCCGGCACGGAGTACGCCTGGCTGGCCGGAGAGGCCGGCACGATCACGGCCCTGCGCCGTCATCTGGTGCGTGACCTCGGCCTCGACCGCACCTCGATCGCGTTCATGGGTTACTGGCGGGCAGGGCGCGCCGAGTCCTGATCCGCGCCCTCCCGGGCATCCCGGAGCTGCTGGCCGGAGAGCAGGCCGGGCAGCCCGCGTCCCCTCCTCGTGAAGAGGAACATCACGCAGGCGAGAAGGCTCAGGGCGCCGGAGATCCCGAGTCCGCCCGGGATGAGGCCGATGGCGCCGATGCCGGCGACGCCGCCGAGCCAGCGCAGCAGGCGCGCGAGGAAGGCCGGCATCCTGCTGCCGTCGTAGCGCAGCTGCACGGCCAGGTCGCCGATCGAGCGCCCGGTGGCGAGGATGACGATCAGCCACACGGTGATCGCCGCCGCCGTTCCGATGTCGCCGGCGAGGGTGCCGTCGGCGAAGTTGCGCTCGTCGTGCACCACGTAGCCGAACCACAGCTGCACCGCGACGCCGATCGCCGCGGCGAGGAACGAGTAGCCGAGGCCGTCGCACAGCATCGCGAGCGCGCGGCGGCCTCGAGTGACGGGACGCGGCAGCCGGGCGTCGGCGCTCACCTCGAGTCCGCGGAACCGGCGGGGGACGACGAGCCCGGCGAGCGAGCCGAGCACCGTGCCGGTGGTGTTGGTCATCAGGTCGCCCACGTCGAAGAAGCGGTAGGCGCAGGGGTAGAGACCCCAGACCCCGGTGAGCTGCGTGGTCTCGATGAAGAGCGAGAGGCCCAGCCCCACCGCGAGGGCGACGAGGAAGCCGCGTCCGCCGAGCACGCGCACGAAGAATCCGAGGGGTGCGAACAGCAGCACGTTGAAGACGAGCTGCAGGATCTCCGGCCGTCCGAGCGGGTTGCCGCCGGCGCGGAGTCCGGTCTGCACATCGCGGACCACGGACATGGGATCGAGGATCGCGCCGACGCAGCGGATCGCGTCGGGATCGGGGAGCGGCAGGAGCGTGTAGGTCCAGATCGCCCAGAAGTAGATGAGCGCCGAGAGCCAGAGCAGCAGCCGCCAGATCGTGAGCCGCCCGCGCCGCCGGTAGCTGATGGCGACGAAGGGGACGAACAGCACCACCCCGAGGGCCAGGCCGATCATGACCGCGATGACGCCGTTCAGTACCTGCTGATCCCCCACGGCACGAGTCTACTTTCCGCAGGCCGCCGGCCTCGGCCCGGCGTCCGTCACCTCAGCTTCAGCGAGGAGAAGAACGCTCTGTCGAGCTCGGGTCCGGAGTAGGTCAGGAGCACGCATCCGTCCGCCTTCGCGGGGAAGGCGACCAGCAGCCAGAGCTTCTTGCCGTGGTCGTCGATCGTCGTGAGCCTGCCGAATCCGCCCGTGACCTCGTAGGGCTTCGAATGCACGGCCTTCCCGTTCCCTCCGGCGAGGGCGGAGCGGGTCACCGACTCGATCGTCGCGCCGGGACCGCGGCTGGGCAGGTATGTGGCGATGTAGGACTTCCGGCGGTTCTCCCACGAGACCAGGTCGGTCTTCGTCGTGGTCCCCGGCACGCGCTGCTTGTCGATCGTGGGTTGATCGGGGAACTGCACCGAGTAGCCGTCGGTCTCGTAGACGTAGCCGTGGTCGGCGGTCGGAGCGCCGTCGACGGTGCGCAGCAGCCACTGCACGCCGAACCAGGCGCCGACGGCGAGCACCACCGCGAGCACGATCGTCAGGGCCGTCCTCGCGCCGTTCGAGCCCGGCCGCTCCGGACCTCGGCCCGCCCCGCCCTCTGCCTCCATGGCCGCATCCGCAGGAATCGCCATGTCTCCCCCTCGTCTCACTCCGGCGCCGTCGCGGCGCACTCCCGTCATCCCCTTCCGCGCAGCCCGTTCCGCGTCGCGAGTCCGGCGACCGACTCCCTACCGATCACCCTCGCGAGCGGCCCTCTCCCCAGACGAACCCGCACAAGAATTCAAGCAGGTCGAGGGGTCCCGGAAGGGGTGGGACTCGCTGGGAAGATGCCGAGCAACGTGCCCGATCGAAACTGCGCGGGCGGGCGTACCTTCATCCCAGCCGCGCCAGACCCTGGCGCGCCGCGGAGCGCACCCATGCGCGGTCAGCGTCAAGCTTCTCCTCAAATGCCGCCCTCGCCGCGGGCGCCTTCAGCTTGCTCAACGCCTTGATGGCATGCCCATCCACGTCGGGATCGTCCACCAAACCCAGCAAGACATCCACCGCCTCCCGACGTTTGGACCTGCCCAGACCCAACACGACCATCTCACGCGCCCTGCCAAAACTCCGATCCTGAACCAGATCGACGAGCTCATCGAAAAACGCATCATCAGCTAAGACCTCCAGCGCATTGCCGACCGTCCAGCGCAGCCCCAAACCGGTTGGGTCGACCGAGGCGGGCACCCGCCGGAACGCTTCGATCATCGGCGCCGTTGCCGTCGGTCGCGCCCACGGAACGGACAGTGCCCGCACGATCTCCGCCTCCACCCTCGGATCCGACACCAAGTCGAGCCAGGCGAGCAAGATCGGCACCGCACTTCGATAACGAACGCCCGACTGCCGCAAAGCCGACAATGATGTCGCCTCCACTCCGATCGCAGCCAAATCGGCCAAGATAGGCACCTCACCCTGCAACATTGAACTCACCCCGGCAGACTTCTAATGAGATTAATATAACCAGAATCTACGGCCTTCTGAAGCGGTCCCGATAGGGTTGTTGTCCCTCTCACATAGAGATTGAATGTGAGGCCGTTTTGCTGAGCATAGGCCTGAAAGTCCTTTAGTTGACTCGTGTAGCTCAAACTGGAGACATTTTTGACCTCGCCGAGCGTCGTTCCATTCAGTTCGTCAGGAATTCGGTAAGCGGCTGTGCGACTCGCAGACGGAATGCGAGTCGTATTCTTGACAATTCCTGCAGCGACCTCACCGTCGACACCTGCTGCCCTCACGCTTGACATGCCCGAGGGAACAGTCTGAGAAGCGGCTCCTCGCGCCGCGAGAAGAGTTTCAAGGCCTTTCGCTAGCATCATCCCCGCGACGCCCCCGGCAAGGCCGAACACTGCCCCTTCTGTGGTCGCGCGAAGATAGCCCTCCGCTGTCCGATCCTCACGGTTCGTGGACAACTCATATGTGACGACGCTGCCAGCGGCGCTCGCCACCACCGCCGCTCCCAGCGCGCAGATGCCGGCGGTCACTACGACGCAGGCAGTACCTCCGACAATCACGACCGTGCCGACGACCGCGACTGTTAGTCCGGCAACGTACGCCCCGACGTTCCGCCAGGTGTCGCCATTCCAGGTGCCGGGGTTCCACCACACCTGCTCTTCCTGTTTCGGGCCCGGCGACCCTACTGAGCTGTTGTCGTTCCCCGCGGCCGACGCCGCCTTCGGACCACGGCCGATACGGTCGCCTGGCTGGGGCGGCGGATTCCCTTTCGCGTGGAGCGGCGTCGATGCATGGGACCTTCCGTCCGGGGACTCGACCCGCGGTGCCAGTCCCGAAGCATCCTCGTACGACACAGGAGAGTTCCACGCATAGGCGTACGCATTCGCGTGTCGGGGATCACCACGATCGAGCAACGGATCGACGCTGGTGAACTTCCCGAGCCCGGGATCATACGCACGCGCACCGAGCTGCGTCAGCCCTGTCGCGCTGCGCGGCGCGTTCAAGAACCCGAGGTTCGATGACCAGGAGCTCGCGCCGCCGCGCGGGTTGCCGTACGGGTCCATCCACCTTCGAGTGACCGCACCGGTCGCCGCGTTGATCTGCAGGCCGACGGTGCCCACCGGATCGGGAGAGAGCCACCACAGCCCGCCACCGGCTCCCGACGTGCGTTCGGCAATGGTGATACCGGCCACGCTGTAGACGCGGATGCCCGTCGTGGTCGACCCCACCGTGCGCACCGTGGTGTCTCCCAGGAAGAGGGAGGCGCCGTCGCTTCCGCCGTAGCGGATCAACAGCTGCCCGTCAGCGGAATAGATGCTCTTCTCGGTGCTCGCGCCGTCCACCACCGAGCTCAGTCGGCCGGATTGATCGTAGGTGACGGTCTGCGCGGCGCGTTTGGTCATTCCTCCCGAAGCGTCGTACTGATAGGCGCTGTTCGCGGTGCTCGAACCCGTGGTCGTCGACACCTGCGTGACACCGTGCGGACGTACTGCCCCGGCGGCCGGATAGGTGTAAGTCGAAGTGGAGACCGGACCCGTCGCGCCAAGCTTCATCGTGCTCGCCGTCCGGTTCCCGGTGAGGGGGTCGACGGTGTAGGTCGCCGCATAGGGCGCCGGTCCTCCAAGAGCGCCGGTCGGGCCCGTCGCACAGTCTGCGTTGCCCGAAGACCAGGCGGCTGTCATCGCCTGTAGAGGCCCGTAGCTGAAACACTGCACATCGTCGGTGTGAGCAGGGGCGGAGGTCTTCGCCTTCGTGATGATTCCCGCCGCGTTGCGGGTGTACTCCCGCAACGCCTCGCGCGTGAACGTGGTGCCGCCGCGCCGAGTGGTCTCGTCGAGCGACTGAAGATCGCGCGTCCCCGCGTTGTAAGTGAGCGTCAGTGCGCTCCAGACGGTACCGGAGCGGGTGATCTGGCTGACCTGCCCGGTCGCGAGGTAGTTCACCTGGCTCGCGTAGTTCGCCGCTCCTGACAGGCCGGACTGCATTCCCAGCGTGTCGTACGACGGATACAGCTCCTCGCCGGGCAGTCCGCCGATCGCCGGCAGGACCGATGCTGCGATGCTGCCGTCCGGGTTGTAGTAGGTGCTGGTGCTGTAGCTCGTCCCACCGAATGCCGGTGCCCCGGAAGGGATGCTCACCGTCGCCCCGGTCGAGCGATAGGCGTTGTCGTATCCGTTGACCTGTGTCTTGTACTCCTTTCCGTCGGTGTAGCGCGACGACGAGGTCAGCTGCCCCTTCGCGAGCGAGTCGTAGGTCCACGACGCCAGCACGGTTCCGGCGACACTGCCCGATCGCTCCGTGAGCTTCCGATTCAGCGCGTCGTAGGTGTAGCCCAGCGCTGTGCCGCGGGCATCGGTGCTGGTCAGCACGTTGCCAAGGTCGTCGAACGTGCTCGTGGTCGTGCCGGAATCGGGATCGGTCGAGCTCGTCTGCCGGCCGCGCAGATCGAACGACCACGACCACGCGTTCCCCGCGTCGTCTGTCATCCTCGTCATCTGGTCCCGCGCGTTGTACTCGTAGCGCAACGATGTCGAGCCCGTGCCGTCGATGACCGAGTGCCACTCGGTCATCTTCGTCGTCCGCCCCCAGGCGTCGGTCGTCGTACTCGTCGGCACTCCACCGGCGGGAGGCGTGGTATCGATGCGGTCGCCACCGCGGTAGGCCGTCGTGGTGCGACGCACCTCGGTGCCGAAGGATCGCAGAACCGTCGCCGTCGCGCGTCCTGCCCCGTCGTAGACGGTCTCGGCTCGAGCGGCGATCTGTGTGACGGCGGCAGGCACGAAGAGGGTCGTCCCCGCCGTGACTGCCGGCGCCCAGTACTGATCGTTCGTGGCAATCTGCCGGCCGGCCTTGTCGAAGGCCGTGTCCGAGATCACGGCTCCCCCACCCGGCGCTGGCGCCTGAGTCTGCACCGTCCGGCCAAGCCCGTCGATCAGCGCATAGGCATTGATCGTGCCGTTCGCAATCTGGGTTCTCGCAGTGACCGTAGACGGCTTGGTCGTGGAGACCGCATAGGTGTAGGCGATCGACGGGTCCGTCGGATAGGCACTCTTGGGCCGATCGGTCTTCCAGACCTTCGTGATCCGTCCGAGGGCGTCGTACTCCGTCGTCGTGACCTTGCCGTTGTCGTCCGTCGCGCTCACCGGTTGCCCCCGATACGGGTCGGCCGTCGAGCTGGTCACCCATCCCAGGGGATTCGTGACCTCGGACTTGAGGACGGGACCGGATCCGGCCGGCGCTCCGGCGGCCGGGGTGTACGCGGTCTTGGTCTCGCGTCCTGCGACATCGATGCTCGAGGTGCGCCTGCCCAGCGCGTCATAGGCGAACTGACTGGTCTTCACCCACTGCGCGCTTCCGAGAGTGGTCCCGGAGAATCCAGACGCCTCCCATGCCGCAGTCATCAGTCCCTTCGACGCCGCGGCTCCGACCGCGCCTCCGTCGTAGGCCACTTGCTGATGGGAGACCACCGCACCCGGGATCGATGCCGTCGGCACCTGTCCGCAGGGCACGGAGTAGTCCGTTGTGACGCTCGGCAGGCCGATGATCCAGGCCGAGGTGTTGTCTGCCGCGTAGTCGGTGACCGTACAGGTGGCCCGCTGCCCGATACCCGCTGACTTCTCGGTACTGATCGCGAATCCGCGAGCGTTCATCGTGTTGATCGTGCTCGTCGTCCTGGTGCCGCCCGTCGACACCGGAACGATGACATCGGTGCGCGCGACTCCCAGCACGCGCGCTTGCCGGACGCCGTCATTGGATGTGACCGCCGATGCCCAGGGCGTTGTCACCGTTTCCGACACCGTCGCGCCGCCCACACCGTTGAGCACTTTGGCCGACCGAGTCTGCCCCGCGAACCAGCGTTCGTCGGGCACCGAGGTGCCGGTGACGTTCACGCTCTTCGTCCCGCCGGATGCGCCGGCACGATCGCCGTTCATTCCTCGGTAGAAGAGATACTGCGTCGTCTCCTGCTGCGCAGGCGTCGCGGGATCTCCCACGCGCACCTCGACCTTGTCGTAACCGGCATAGTCCGACCAGGTGCGCTTTTCACCGGGGATGTACCTGTCATCGACGTACCGCCAGGCCGGCTTGCCCGTGTAGACGTAGCTCGTCTGGATCGCGGGCGACCCCGCACCGCCCGTATAGGGATCCTCGACCATCGAGGTCACGACGTACTTGTGGAAGAGGTCCTGCCGCGCCTGCGTGGGGTAGTCGACGTCGGGGATCCACCACATCGGGAAGCAGCGCTTGTCGTTCGACCACGGCGATGCGAGGATGCCGGGCGCCATCGCAGGCGTGCACTCCTGCGCGGAGTAGTTCACGGAGATCCGGGCCCCGGTAGGAACGAAGACGCTCGAGATGCGGAACTTGTCCAGTGGGGCGAGCCCATCCACCACCCACACGCGATTCTGCATCGGAGTCTTCTGGAACGTCGTCGGCCCCTCGGCGATCGGCGTCATCCCTGCGGTCGCCGTCCGCTGAATCGAATCGAGCCACAGCGCCGGGGATTCCCCGTCTCCGGGATCGGGGAACGAGTGGGTCAGCGTGAAGACATCCGCGGTCTTGTACGCCCCGCCGGTGAACGACTGCGTCGTGATCGAAGCCAGTCGCGCGGTGGTCCAGAACGACGGCGAGATCATCGAGGTGCACGCACCGGAAGAGCAGTTGAGATCGAAGGGAATGTCGGGATAGACGCTCGTCGTCGCCGGCGTGGCGACTTCACCGCCGAGGGCGAGCGTTGCGCACGAAGACGAGTTTGCCGCGTTGCAGCGCCCCTTCTGGTCGTAGTCGAACACGATCCGGCTCGGCGCCGCGTTGGCCGAGTAGACGGTGGAGGAGGTCAGCCCGTACTCGATGCGCGAAAGCTGGCCACCGCGGACATAGCTGGTGAGCGTCGTGTTGTTGAGCCGATACTTGTTGGTCTCGGGGCTGTAGTAGAGCGCCTGGGCGTTGCCGTTCGGGTCGACGACATAGTCGAGGTTCCACCGCCACCCCTGCTGGCAGGAGGACGCGGCGAACGTCGCAGCGTGACACGGATCCGCCGCATCGTTGCCGAACACCGGAACGGTGAAGACCGAGTTCGTCGTGGGCTTCCCCGTGGCCCAGCCGGGAAGTCGGTTGAGTCCGAAGTAGTACTGGGTGCCGTCGGTGGTCGTAAGTCTCCAGCACTCCGTGTTGTAGGTTCCGTTCGCAGCGCACCCCTGAGCGGTGCCGACGAGCTTCTCGACCCGTGAGTTGTCATCGCTCTGCAATCGCCACTTGCCGGTTCCCGCATCACGGATGAGAGTGCCCGACCGGCTGCCGAAGGAGATCGTGGCGTTGTCGTTGGCCCAGCACAGATCACCGGAGCCGGCGACCGGTGAGCCCGGAGCCTGCTCGGTCGCGCACGTGACATAGCGCCGCTCGATGAATCCGCCACCCGCTAGCGACCATCCCTCGCCGACCGGGGAGGTCTGGTTGTTCGTCGACGATGTCGCGCCATCGACGATCTGCGAGTTGTAGGAAAGGCTGACGGACGGCGTCGATCCCGCAGGAGCGGGGGGTGCGGCGATCGGATAGCTCCACGAGAACGCTCCCGTCTGCGCCGACACGTCCCATGAACTCGAAGGCTTCAAAGGTGAAGCGGCATACGACCCCGCGCCGGTCGAGCTGGTTGCGCCGGAAACGGCGGCGAGCACCATCGGCTGGGCGCCCTGGACGGTGAAGGACAGCCCCTCCTTCGTCACTTCCGGCGTCAGGGGCTTCGCCTCTTCCACACTCCTCGCATCTGCGGCAGCCGCAGGCACGGCGGCCCACTTCAACCGGGATGCATAGTCCCCGCCGAACAGATCGCCCACCGCCTTCGGGGAGAGCATGACGGCGAGGTCCTTCTCCTTCTGAGAAGGAGTGATCCGAACCGCATAGCGGGCTCCGCCCAGCTTGTCGCGTTCCTTCTTGTCCAGGACATCGACCCGAGCTTCCCCGGCATCGGCTCCCTTGGCCAGACGAACCGTGACACCGGCGTCCTTCTCCTCCGCAGAGGCATCCCTCGCATCAAGAGGAGCAGTGAACGTCATCCCCTTCTGCTCGGCGATGACGGGCGTTCTCGTCGTCTTCGTCTTTCCACTACCCGGCCGAGCGGGCGCGAGCGCTCCCTCCACCGCGGGGTCCTTGGGCGCATCGGGAAACGCATTCGGCCCAGCGGCCGAAGCCGGCGCCGATGCGGTGAACATCGTTGCCACCACCGCGAACGATGCCACGATAGCGACGACCGAATGCCGCCAGCCCCATAGCCCGGATCTGCCCTGACCGTGCATCAGCTTCCCCTCCACGTTGCTCACGCCTTTCACCCGTTCACCGGATCGGAGCCTGACCGGAGCACCTGGAGCTGACTGGCCGTGGCCACCCCCTGGAACACGGCCGGGTCGGCAATCTGGCCGGTCCATCGACTGGACACACTCCCCCAAGAGTCGGTGGTCACCCCTACACTCACGAGGGATGAGGGCGGATTCGCCTCGCCCAAAAGGCCAGGCGTCCCGGTGGCCGCCCACGCGCCGTCGATGTAGAGCCGGAGCTCTCGACTCACGGCGTCGTAGACACCTGCCACGTGGACCCAATTCGATGCCGAGGAGCGCGGAGCGGATACACACGAGGCTGCACCGAAGTCGGAACCCTTGCGACAGAACTCCCAGTTGTCCCCCTTGACGCCCAATGTCCCAAGGCTCGATCCGATCGACATGGCCCGATCAGACCCTCCGACCCCAGGCTTGAGCCACGCAGTCATGCTGAACGAGCTGTTGACCGTGATCACGCTCCCCGCTGAGGTCGTGTAGTTCGGCCCCGTCAGCCCTGATGTCGTCGGATCGACGAACCCGAGCACGGGCTTCGGCAGCGGGATGTTCGGCGCCTGCGGGTTCGATGTCAGCGTCCGAACAGTGTCCTTGCCCAAGGTCAGCGCGACGGGCTGGCCCTGATTCGTATCGGGGATCGAGTCGCCCAGCGGCGAGGACTGGGGCAGCGTGCGCCACACATGGCCGCTCTGGTACGACACTTTCGGGTCGTTGACCGCCGTGACCTGGTAGCTGGAGCCGTGCTTGCCGGCCTCGGAGATCGGAACGCCGGGGACGCGCGCCGGATTGCCCGCCTTGTCGTAGGAGACGGCCCAGATCGTCGAGACATTCGCGGCAGGCGCCAAGGTCACGGTCGCCTTCCCAGAAGAGTCGACGCAGGTGAAATGGACAGTCTGAGTTCCGAAGAGGCCACAGCCCGGCGTCCCATCGCGAACGTCGAAGACGAAGCCATCCGAAACAGGAGCGGCGGCCATCGTGTAGACGATGTACTCGACTCCGTCGGCAGGGTCGGTCGTGAAGGTCACCGTCAACGGCTGCCCCACCATGGCGCTTCCGGACACGGATATCTGCGGCAGGCTCTTCGGGCCCGTGTTCCGGACGTTGAAATAGCACTTGGCGGACCATCCGGAACCAAGGCCGGGTTGGTCGATCGTCTGCGCCTCCCAGGCGTAGTCGCCATCCGCAAGAGTGTTCGCCGGTATCGATGCCTTCTGCACGCCTTGCGCCGCGAGCGCAGAGTCAGCCTGCCAGATCGCGGCGCCGGGCGCCGACGCCTTGACTACGCGGAACCGGCCCTTGACGTTTCCTGCATCCGGATCGGAGAACGTCGCCTGCACGCCCAAGTCCCCGGCGTTCGAGACCCACTGTGGATCTGCCGCCGTCGAGCAACCGGTCATCGGCGAGATGAAGCCCTGGTTCGTCGGTACCGACGGTGTCGAGTTGTAGGTGACGATCAGCGTCGCCGCACGGCTAAAGTGGCGGCGCGACGGGCCCGACGTGGTGGTGGGCGCGATGACGAACTGGATCGCCGAGTCGCCGAGCTTCGACCGCACGCCGGTGGTGACGTCCCATCCGACGGGGAGGTTGGTGCCGACCGGGTTCTGCGTCTGGAGCGTCGCACCCCAGCCGTGCTGGCTCGTGCCGTTCCACGTCTGCTCCTGGTTCCAGGTGAACCCGGCGCTGCGTCCGGGGTACAGCGTGTACGTGGCGATCTTCAGCGGCTGGACACCCGTCGCGGCCATCTCGACCAGCGTGGTGTTCAGACGTGCCGAGATGATCTCCTTGCCCGCGACCGGAGAGAGCGGGAACTGGAAGAACATGTCCGACAGATACTGCTGATAAAGGCCCACGCGCAGGACGTTCGAGAACCCGGCACTGAGATACGACTGATTGGGATAGGCCTTGTCGGTGTACCAGGAGGCCGTGATTCCCGAGCTCCAGTCGGGGTCGATGTAGATCGGATACGCGATGGGATCGGCGCTCCGCGCCTTCTCCGTGAGCACCGAATCGCCGACGTCGAGCGAGACACGATCGGCCGACACCGCGTGCGTCACCGGCAGCGGCGTCTCCTCACCGCCCGGCTCGCGATAGGTGCCGCCGTTCGACGAGTCCCACCAGAGCGGCTGCCCCGCGATCAGCGGAGGAGACGCTGTCGAGCCGCCGGTGTCCGCGGTGACGGCTCCCGATGCCTCCTTGACGAGCGTTGCCCCTTGCACGGCGACGTGCAGTTTCTCAAGCGGCGCCGAGAGGGCCGCCTGCTCGGACTTCACGACGTAGATCGATGCCATGCCCGTCTTCGTCGCGCCGAGCTTCAGATCGACCCCGGAGAAGACCTCCGCATACGTTGCCGTGTCCCCGGCGATCGTCGGAACGGGAAGCGTGCCGTAGGGCCAGATCTCGGACACCCACTCACCGGAGGGCGCCTGTACCTGCGCCAGCACGTCGTCGCCTCCCGGAGAGAAGCGAACGGGC
The DNA here is from genome assembly GCF_040394595.1 of Microbacterium sp. Taxonomy (GTDB): domain Bacteria; phylum Actinomycetota; class Actinomycetes; order Actinomycetales; family Microbacteriaceae; genus Microbacterium. The sequence continues at coordinate 50,349 of NZ_JBEBSA010000014.1, read as the reverse complement.
GCGGCAGACGACTTCGGCGACCACCATTGGCCGTCGCGCGTGAGGTCAGTGTCGACCGGCACCCAGGAGCCGCCCTTCGACACCCGCACGGGCTGGGATGAGGCCTCGTACTGCACCGTACCGTCGGGCATCGCAGTGGTGAGCTCGGTCGGGGTGGTCAACGAATCGACCACCACCGGCGCCCCGGTCGCAACCGCGGTGGACTGTGCAGAGGAGACCGCCGTCTGCACGGAAGGAACCCGGGGCAGAGCGCCCACCGCTGCCCCCGCCGCGATCCTCGTCGATGCGCCCACGGTCGCCGCCTCCGCGGGCACAGCCGCAGCGGCGATCAGCACCCCCGCGCAGACCGCTCCGACCGCAGAACGGATCATCGCTCCGCTGACTCGATTCGACTTCCTCTCGCGGCCTTCCCCGGGCGCCGCGCCCCCACGCACAGACTTCACCATCGCAAGCTATTGCCCGGTGATCCACCGAGACAAGGAGGCAAAAGTTCCCCAACTCGCCTGTAACGAAACGACGGTCTGCGTCCATAAGGCGCGGAAGTTCCGGAGGGCGGGACCGACGTTTTCCCACCGTCGGTTATGAGATCGTTATGCCGTAGAGGATCTGCCGCTCACCTGAAGCCACCCGGCCCGATGCTCACACGTCGGCTCGGGCGATGAAGCGCGCGGGCACCCCGTCCGCCAACCACACACGGTCGTTGCCGAAGAAGAAGGACACCCCCTCGGCCGCCGCCTCCGCAGCCGCGACACGAAGCACCACAGGCGCCGGCGCCTTGCGCGCCCCCACGGCCCGGGCCATCTCGACATCGCCGGACAGATGCACGTACTGACGCCCCATCGGCCGCAACCCGTCACTCAAGATCGTCGCGACCGTCGAGGGCGACGTGCCATGGAACAGCACCGGCGGCGGATCCCGCCTCACCTTCTCGATCCGACCCGGCAACGAATGCCCGTAGAGAGCCCGGATCCGCCCCTCCCGGATCTCGTGCCGCTGCTTCACCGCAGACGACACCATCGCCTCCACATCAGCCGCCGTCAGCTCATCCCATCCGTCCTCGCGCCGCAGCGCATCGACCAGCGACTCGACCGAGGTCCACCCCTCGGCATCGAGCTCCAGCTCGTACAACCACGGCTCATGCCGCAACGCATGCGACACCATCCTGCTCAGATCGCTCCCGATCATCTGCTCCTCCGCCCCGGATGTCTGCGCGACCCGTTCGCGCAGACATCCGGCTCGCAAGCTATTGTCCTACCCTGCCGTGGCAACCCACGGCGTCGGAGTCCGACCGAGCTGCCCGCGGCGGGCCGTCGAGGCCGTCAGGGCGGAACCGCCCTGACGAACGTCGGAAGGGCGCTATACGATCGATGACAACCCGAAGTAATGCCGTTGGAGGTGCCATGTCCGACGATGCATGGCGCCAGCGCAAGAAAGACGCCTTCTCATCGCTCTATGACACGTACTGGGGCGAGCTCACGGCGCACGTCGACGCGATGCTCGACGATCCGGACGAGGTCGCGGACCTCGTGAGCGACGTGTTCGTGCTCGCCTACCAGAAGTTCGACCCCGATCGTCCGCTCAGCCGTCGCTGGCTGCTGCGGGCTGCCGCCAACAAGGTGAAGGACCGGCAGAAGCGCGAGAAACGCCGTGAGCGCGCCATCGGACGGCTGCACGCCGAGGTGACGGCGTCCGAGCGCGGCAGCGTGCAGAGCAACGAGATGCTGCATATCGGCATGACGATCGCCCGGGTGCTCAGCGAACGCGAGTACCGTGTGTTCACCATGTGGTATTGGGAGGAGCTCCCAGGGGCGACGATCGCTTCGCGTCTCGGCATCAGCGAACAGAACGTGCGGATCATCAAGCACCGCGCGCTGAAGAAGGTCGAGAAGGCCACCAGCGACAGCCGAGGGGGTGAGCATGATGGAGGACGAGAGCACGATCGAACGGATCGTACGGGCAGCCAACCCCGCACGGTCTGAGTTCCCCCGGCCCGACGCCGCGGCGCTCGCCCGGCGCGACCGCATCATGCGCACCGCCGAGTCGAAGACCCGTCGCGCCCGCCGCGTCCGCGCCGGATGGATCGGGGCGGCGACGGCTGCGGTCGCCGTCACGGCCGTCGTGTTCGCCTCGGTGCTGGTGCCGAGGGTCGACGCCGTGGCCGGTACACCGGAGCCGCTGAAGTTCACCGGCGACCAGACCGCGGCGCAGATCATCGACACGGCGCAGAAGACCCTCGCGGACGTCCCCGGCCCCGCCGAGCCGCAGCGCAAGGTGGAGACCGTGACCTGGGCGATCATGTTCGACGCCGAGAAGGGCAAGATGATGGACGACGGGCCGATCCGCCCCGAGTTCACCACCTCCACATGGGAGCCCGACCTCACCGGCCGCGTCGTCGTCAAGGCGGTCAAGCCCTATCTTCCGGGGGAACAGGAGAACGGCAGACCCGAGATCGTCTTCACCGACAAGGTGCTGCGTGACGATCACCTGACCGCCGAGGAGAACGCGACGCCGGTCGTCGAGCCCCCCGGCGATTCGACCGAAGACGTCCGGGCGATGCTGACCGCCTACGGCATGCCGGAGAACCCGAAGCCGGACGAGGTCACGTCGGCCATCAACACCTCCCTCCAGTTCTGGACGCTGACGAACAAGCAGCAGATCGCGATGCTGGACATCCTCGAGCAGAGCGGCAAGATCACCGCTCTCGGCGTCACGAAGGACCGCCTCGGACGCCCCGTCGCCGGCCTCAGCATGCCGTCTTCGGGCGGATACAACACCGAGACTCTGCTGATCTCCCTCGACACCGGCCGGATCGTCGGCGCCGAGACGAGACGAGAGAAGCTGGACAAGGCGTTGCCGATCCCGAAGGGCACGATCATGAGCTACACACTCTGGGACGTTTCGGAAGGGAACCTCGAATGAAGCATCTGATCACGATCGCCGCGGTGGCGGCAGCACTGCTGACTGCCACGCTCGCGTCGCCCGCGTCGGCAGACGAGGTCGCCGTGGACCCCGAGATCGCCGCAGTCATGGCCGAGGTCCCCGGCGGAGTGCTCCTCGACCCCCACCACGCCGTCTGGCCCGCGCTCGACATGGAGATGCTCGTCCCCGCCGGATCCTCGGCGCGGGAGTCGAGCCTGGTCGGCATGGCCTCTGCGCAGTCGGTCGGGTCCTGCGCCACCGGCCGCTTCTGCGCCTTCAGCGCAGCGAAGATGGGCGGCGCCCAGTTGAGCTGGGGCACCTGCACCACCGTCTCCGTCAGTTCGTTCACTCCGAAGTCCATCGCCAACGCCCGGTCGTCGGGCTATGTCCAGGCGCTCAGCGGATCGACCGTGCTCGCCACCGCGAACGCCGGCGCATCAGCCAACGTGTTCGGCTCCGCGAGCTCGCTCCGCTGCGTTCCGTAAGCGCGTACACACACCCCTACGGCCCGCCCCGCGAAACACGCGGCGCGCCCATGTTGCACGAGACCGGTTTCCAGGCGTAATGTCGCCCGTCGTGGCACACGATGGCCGCGAGAACTCGGACGCCCCGCAGCTCGCAAAACGCATCCTCCTCGGCGACCCGCTCACCTCGGAACAGGTGGACGACCAGCTGCTGCCCAAGCGCATGGCGCTGCCGATCTTCGCGTCCGACGCGCTGAGCTCCGTGGCCTACGGGCCGCAGGAGATGCTGATGATCATGCTCATCGGCGGGGTGTCGTTCCTCACCCTCAGCCCCTGGGTCGCCGCGACCGTCGTGCTGCTCCTGGTCGTCGTGGTGCTCAGCTACCGGCAGCTCATCAAGGCGTACCCCTCTGGAGGCGGCGACTACGAGGTCGCGTCGAAGAACCTGGGCGAGGTTCCCGGTGTGATCGTCGCGGCCGCCCTGCTCGTCGACTATGTGCTGACGGTGGCGGTGTCGATCGCCTCCGGCGTCGACAACATCATCTCCGCGGTGCCGGAGCTCAACCCGTGGCGCGTCGAGCTCGCCGTCGGCTTCGTGGTCCTCATCGTGATCGTCAACCTGCGCGGCGTCCGAGAGGCGTCGACCGTCTTCGCCATCCCGACCTATCTCTTCATCGGCTCGGTCGGCATCATGATCGTCACCGGCCTGATCCGCACCTTCCTCGGCGACGCCCCCGCCGCCGCGAGCGCCGACTACACGGTGCAGGCCGGGAACATCGACCAGGCCGCCATGATCCTGCTCGTCCTCCGCGCCTTCTCGAGCGGCTGCTCCGCCCTGACCGGCGTCGAAGCGGTCTCCAACGGCGTGCAGGCCTTCCGCCTGCCGAAGATCCGCAATGCGCAGAAGACCCTCGTGATGATGGGCTCGATCGCCGCGCTGCTGTTCACCGGCCTCACCGCCATGGCCCTCATCGCCAACGTGCACTACGCCGAGAACCCCTGCGACCTGCAGGGCTTCGACTGCAGCCAGCCCCAGCCGAGCCTCATGGCGCAGATCGCCGCAGCGACCTTCGGCGGCGGGAGCATCCCGTTCTTCATCATCCAGGCCGCGACGGCGTGCGTGCTGCTGCTCGCCGCCAACACCGCCTTCAACGGCTTCCCGCTGCTCGGCGCCGTGCTCGCCCGTGACGGATACGCGCCGAAGGCTCTGAACACCCGCGGCGACCGGCTGGTGTTCTCCAACGGCATGATCGTCCTCGGCATCGCCGCGGTCGCGGTGCTGGTGGTGTTCCAGGCGAACCTCACCAACCTCATCCAGCTGTACATCATCGGCGTCTTCGTGTCGTTCTCGCTCGGTCAGATCGGCATGGTGCGGCACTGGAAGCGGCAGCTCCGCTCCCTCCAGCACAAGACGATCGCCCAGGCGGCCCCGGAGCGCCGCTCGGCCATCACAGGCCTCGTCATCAACGGCCTCGGCGCGTTCATGACCGTGACGGTGCTCATCATCGTCACCATCACGAAGTTCACGCACGGCGCCTGGATGGTGTTCTTCGCAATCCCTGTGCTCGCGCTCCTCATGGTCGGCGTGAAGCGCTACTACCGCGATGTGGAGCACGAGATCGCGGTCGACGACAACACGCACTTCGGAGCGGCCGGCGATGTGGCGATCGTGCTCGTGAGCCGCCTGCAGAAGCCGGTCATCAAGGCCCTCGACTATGCAATCGCCGCGAACCACGACAAGACCGTCGCGCTGCACGTCGCCCTCACGCCGCAGGACGGGGAGGAGCTGCAGAAGGAGTGGCATCGCCACCGCATCCCCGTGCCGCTGATCATCGTCGACTCGCCGTACCGCACCTATGCGCAGCCGGTGGAGCACTTCATCCGGCAGTACCGCGAGAAGCACGGCCCCTCCGTGGTGACCGTGTACCTGCCGCAGTACATCGTCGGACATTGGTGGGAGTCGATGCTGCACAACCGTCGCGCCCGCCGCATGGCGAACCAGCTCATGCTCGTGCACGGCGTCACGATCACCCTGGTGCCCTGGCTGCTCGACTCGTCGGAGCTGATCTACGGCCGGCGTTCCCGCCCGCTCCCGGGCCAGGAGCGCGCCGGGCGGCCGCTCGCGCTCTACGGGCACGGCCCCGCCGGCCGTCGCGCCCAGCGCCCCGCGGGCCCGCCCGACCCCGATGCGCACTAGCCCCGCGCCCCCGCGCCCCCGCGCCCCTGCGCCCCTGCGCCCCTGCGCCCCTGCGCCCCTGCGCCCCTGCGCCCCTGGCGGAGCATCGCGTGGTCAGTTTCGGCAGGTTTTGGGGTGAAAAGTTGCCGAAACTGACCACCCTGCAGGAGCCCACGCAGGAGTGCCCGCAGGACCGGCAGCGCAACGGCCCGTGAGGACGGCGCATGCGTCGACGCCGCGAGCGTGAGGAAAGCGTGAGGATGCCGCCGCCGGCGCTCCGCGAGGAGTGAGATCGAACACGTGCTCGATCTCATCTACGTCGCGCTGACCATCGCGCTGTTCGCCCTCGTCTCGCTCATCGCGAAGGGGGTGGAACGACTGTGATCGTCTTCGACATCGCCGCCGCGGTGCTCGCCATCGCCGCCATCGGCTACCTTCTCGTCGCCCTCATCGCTCCGGAGCGGTTCTGATGGACGCCGCCGTCGTCTGGTTCGGCGTGCTGCAGGCCGCCACTCTCATCCTCGCCCTCGTGCTGCTCTACCGCCCTCTGGGGGACGCGATCGCGCACGTCTACACCGGGGCCAAGAACCTCGCCGTCGAACGGGGCCTGTACCGACTCATCGGGGTCGACCCCTCCTCCGAGCAGACGTGGCGCTCGTATGCGCGCAGTCTGCTGCTCTTCTCCGCCGCCGGGATGCTGCTCGTCTACCTGCTGCAGCGCGCCCAGGCGCTGCTCCCCCTGTCGCTCGGTCTCCCCGCGGTGCCCGAGGGCCTCGCGTTCAACACCGCGGCGTCGTTCGTCGCCAACACGAACTGGCAGTCCTACTCCCCCGAGCAGACGATGGGGCACCTCGTGCAGGCAGGCGGCCTCGCGGTGCAGAACTTCCTCTCCGCCGCCGTCGGCATCGCCGTGGCCATCGCCCTCGTGCGGGGCTTCGCACGTCGCGGCTCCCGCACGATCGGCAACTTCTGGGTGGACATGACGCGCGGCGTCGTCCGGCTCCTCCTGCCGATCGCCTTCGTCAGCGCGATCGTGCTCGTCGCGGGCGGAGTGGTGCAGAACCTCTCCGGGTTCACCGAGGTCCACATGATCGCCGGCGGCGTGCAGCGGATCCCCGGCGGGCCCGTCGCGTCGCAGGAGGCGATCAAGCTGCTCGGCACCAACGGCGGCGGCTTCTACAACGCGAACTCGGCGCATCCCTTCGAGAACCCGACGGCGTGGACCAACCTGTTCGAGATCCTCCTGATCCTCGCCATCCCGTTCTCCCTGCCGCGCGCCTTCGGTCGCATGATCGGCGACCACCGCCAGGGCTACGCGATCGTCGCCGTCATGGGCGTGATCTTCCTCGCGTCGACGACCATCCTCTCGGCGATCGAGCTGTCCGCCCGCGGTGCGGCGCCCCAGCTCGCCGGCGCGGCCATGGAGGGCAAGGAGCAGCGCTTCGGCGTCCTCGGCTCGACGCTGTTCGGCAGCGCGTCGACGCTGACCTCCACCGGTGCGGTCAACTCGATGCACGACTCGTACACGCCTCTCGGCGGGATGATGCCGATGCTGAACATGATGCTCGGCGAGGTCGCCCCGGGCGGCGTCGGATCGGGACTCTACGGCATGCTCATCCTCGCCGTGATCGCGGTGTTCGTCGGCGGTCTGCTCGTCGGCCGCACCCCGGAGTACCTCGGCAAGCGGATCGGCCCGCGCGAGATGACCCTCGCGAGCCTCTACATCCTGGTCGTCCCCGCCCTCGTGCTGGGCGGCACGGCCCTGAGCTTCGCGCTCCCCGACATCCGCGACGACGTGACCGGCACGAGCATCCTCAACCCCGGCACGCACGGCCTCAGCGAGGTGCTCTACGCCTTCACCTCGGCGGCGAACAACAACGGCTCCGCTTTCGCGGGCCTCACGGCGAACACGCCGTGGCTGAACACCGCCCTCGGCGTCGCGATGCTGCTCGGCCGCTTCCTGCCGATCGTGCTCGTGCTGGCGCTCGCCGGATCGCTGGCCGCCCAGCAGCGCCTGCCCGAGACGGCCGGCACGCTGCCGACGCATCGACCGCTGTTCGTCGGCCTGCTGCTGACGGTCACGATCATCATCACCGCACTCACCTACTTCCCCGTGCTCACGCTCGGGCCCCTCGCCGAAGGACTGGTCTGACATGACCCTCACCGAGACCCCCGTCCCCGCGTCCGACGCCCCGGAGCGCTCCGCGACCCCGAGCCGCGCATTCGGCGGCCGACAGCTGCTCGCCGCGCTCCCCGGCGCCCTGCGCCGTCTCAACCCCGCGACGCTGCTGCGCAATCCCGTGATCCTGCTGGTGTGGGTCGGCGCCGCGTTCACCACGGTGCTCGCGATCGCCGAACCGCTCCTCAGCGGGCCGGCGCAGGACGTGCCGTCCGGCTTCACCGCCGCGATCGCGGGCTGGCTGTGGCTCACGGTACTGTTCGCGAACCTCGCCGAGTCGGTGGCGGAGGGGCGCGGCAAGGCGCAGGCGGCCAGTCTGCGGCGCACCCGCACCTCGACGATGGCCGGCCGGGTGCGCGGCTACGATCCGGTGGGCGACGCGGCCGCAGAGCGGACGCCGGTCGAGGAGGTCGCCTCGTCGGAGCTGCAGCGCGACGACGTCGTGATCGTCGCCGCGGGCGACCTCATCCCCGGCGACGGCGACATCGTGGCCGGCATCGCGACCGTCGACGAATCGGCGATCACCGGGGAGAGCGCGCCGGTCATCCGCGAGTCCGGGGGCGACCGCAGCGCGGTCACGGGAGGCACGCGCGTGCTCTCCGACCGCATCGTGGTGCGGATCACCTCGAAGCCGGGCGAGACCTTCGTCGACCGGATGATCGCCCTCGTGGAGGGAGCCGACCGGCAGCGCACCCCCAACGAGATCGCGCTGAACATCCTGCTCGCAAGTCTCTCGATCGTGTTCCTCGTGGTCGTGCTCGCCCTGAACCCCCTCGCAGGCTACGTCGCGTCGCCCGTGGGCATCCCGGTGCTCATCGCCCTGCTGGTGTGTCTGATCCCGACCACGATCGGCGCGCTGCTCTCGGCGATCGGCATCGCGGGGATGGACCGGCTCGTGCAGCGCAACGTGCTGGCGATGTCCGGTCGGGCGGTCGAGGCCGCCGGCGACGTGAGCACGCTGCTGCTCGACAAGACGGGGACGATCACCTACGGCAACCGCCGGGCGAGCGACGTGCGCCCGGTCGCGGGCGTCGACCCCGAGGAGCTGCTCCGCGCGGCCGCGCTCTCGTCGCTCGCCGACCCCACCCCCGAGGGCGCCTCGATCGTCGAGCTCGCGGCGGCCCGCGGCATCCGCGTCGCACAGCCCGCGGATGCGACGGCGGTCCCTTTCACCGCCCAGACGAGGATGAGCGGCATCGACCTCGCCGACGGCACGGTGATCCGCAAGGGCGCCGGCTCCGCGATCCGTGCCTGGATGGACGCGCTGGGCGCGGATGCCGGAGACGCGGCCGCAGAGGCCGTACGGCACGCCGACGAGATCGCCGCCTCCGGCGGAACGCCGCTCGTCGTCGCCGTGGCGGGGGACCCGGCCGGGGCCTCCGGCGCCCGCGTGCTCGGCGTCGTGCACCTCAAGGACGTCGTCAAGGACGGCCTGCGGGAGCGCTTCGACGAGCTGCGCAGCATGGGCATCCGCACCGTGATGATCACGGGCGACAACCCCCTCACCGCGGCGGCGATCGCCGAGGAGGCGGGCATCGACGACTTCCTCGCCGAGGCGACCCCCGAGGACAAGCTGGCCCTGATCCGCAAGGAGCAGGAGGGCGGCCGGCTGGTCGCGATGACCGGCGACGGCACGAACGACGCACCCGCCCTCGCCCAGGCGGATGTCGGCGTGGCCATGAACACCGGCACCTCGGCGGCGAAGGAGGCCGGCAACATGGTCGACCTCGACTCCGATCCGACGAAGCTCATCGACATCGTGCGGATCGGCAAGCAGCTGCTCATCACCCGCGGCGCGCTGACCACCTTCTCGCTCGCGAACGACATCGCGAAGTACTTCGCGATCGTCCCGGCGATGTTCATGGGCGCGTTCCCCGGACTCGCGGCGCTCAACCTCATGCAGCTGCACTCACCGGCGTCCGCCGTGATGAGCGCGATCATCTTCAACGCGATCGTGATCGTCTTCCTCATCCCGCTCGCGCTGCGCGGCGTCCGCTACCGGCCCGCGGGCGCGGCGCGGATGCTCCAGCGCAACCTGCTCGTCTACGGCGTCGGCGGCGTGATCGCCCCGTTCGTCGGCATCAAGCTCATCGACCTCGTCGTCAGCCTCATCCCCGGCTTCTGACGCCGGACCGGAAGGAAGAACCATGTCCACCATCCGCACGACCGCCCGCACGACGGGCGTGGCTCTGCGGGCCGTGCTCGTGCTCACCGTGCTGCTCGGCCTCGCCTACCCGCTCGCCGTCACCGCGGTCTCGCAGATCGCCCTGCCCGCGCAGGCGAACGGCTCGATCGTCACCTCCGGGGGGAAGGCGGTGGGCAGCAGCCTGCTCGGCCAGTCGTTCGCCGACGCCGACGGCACGGCGCTGCCGCAGTACTTCCAGCCGCGGCCCTCGGCCTCCGACTACGACGCCACAGCCTCGGGCGGGAGCAACCTCGGCCCGTCGAACCCCGACCTGGTGTCGACGACCGAGAAGCGCCGCGCGGAGATCGCCGCCCGGGAGCGCGTCGCCCCGTCGGAGGTGCCCGCCGACGCCGTGACCGCGTCGGCCTCGGGACTCGACCCGCACATCAGCGCCGCCTACGCGCTGCTCCAGGTGCCCCGCGTCGCCGAGGCACGGGGGATGTCCGCCGACGAGGTGCGCCGCATCGTGGAGTCTATGATCCAAGGACGGGACCTCGGATTCCTGGGTGAGGAGCGGGTGAACGTGCTGCAGCTGAACCTGGCCCTCGACGCCGCGTCCGCCCGGGTCGGGGAGAGCCGATGACGCGAGGGCGCCTGCGGGTGCTGCTCGGCGCCGCACCCGGGGTCGGCAAGACCTACGAGATGCTCGCCGAGGGTCACCGCCTGGCCGCCCAGGGCGACGACGTGGTGATCGCGGTCGTGGAGACGCACGGCCGGACCGCCACCGCCGCGCAGGCGGCCGGCCTCGAACGGGTGCCGCTGCGCACCGTGGAGCATCGCGGCGTGCCCCTCTCCGAGCTGGACGTGGAGGCGGTCCTCGCCCGCGCTCCCCGCGTGGCGCTGGTCGACGAGCTCGCCCACACGAACGCCCCGGGCTCCGCGCACGCCAAGCGCTGGCAGGACGTCGAGCAGCTGCGGGACGCCGGCATCGACGTGATCACCACCGTCAACGTGCAGCACATCGAGTCGCTGGGCGGCGTGGTCGAGAAGATCACCGGCATCGTGCAGCAGGAGACCGTGCCGGATGCCGTCGTGCGCGCCGCCGACGACGTCGAGGTCGTCGATCTCGCCCCGCAGTCCCTGCGCGACCGGCTGTCCGCGGGCGTGGTCTACCCCGCCGAACGCGTGGACGCCGCCCTCTCGAACTACTTCCGCCTCGGCAACCTCACCGCGCTGCGCGAGCTCGCCCTGCTCTGGCTCGCCGACGAGGTCGACAGCGCCCTGCGCAGCTACCGCACCGAGCACGGGATCGAGACCCCCTGGCAGACCCGGGAGCGGGTGGTGGTCGCGCTCACCGGCGGTCCGGAGGGCGAGACCCTGCTGCGGCGCGGCGCTCGGATCGCCGCGCGCTCGGCCGGCGGGGAGCTGCTCGCCGTGCACGTCTCCACGCAGGACGGGCTGCGCAGCGAGACGCCCGGAGCCCTGGCGGCGCAGCAGCGTCTGGTCGCATCGCTCGGGGGCAGCTACCACCAGCTGGTGGCCGACGACATCCCGCAGGCGCTCGTCGAGTTCGCGCAGGGCGCGGACGCCACCCAGCTCGTGATCGGCGTGAGCCGTCGCGGGCGCATCGCCGCCGCCCTGACCGGACCCGGCATCGGCGCCGAGGTGATCCGGCGTTCGGGGGACATCGACGTGCACATCGTGAGCCATGCCGCGGCGGGGGGCCGGTTGCGGCTGCCCCGGATGACCGGCGGCGCGCTGGGATGGCGCCGCCAGGTGCTCGGCCTCGTGATCGCGCTCATCGGCGGCCCGCTGCTGTCGTGGATGCTGTACACCTTCCACAGCCCGGCAGCCATCACCTCGGAGGTGCTCGCCTATCAGCTGCTCGTCGTGGTGGTGGCGCTGGTCGGCGGCATCCGGCCCGCCCTCTTCGCCGCGGTGCTGTCGGGGGTGACGCTGGACTATCTGTTCGTGGAGCCGTTGTACACGGTGACGATCGCGGATCCCCTGCACGCGCTCGCGCTCGTGCTCTACGTGGTGATCGCGGTGCTGGTGAGCATCGTGGTCGACCAGGCCGCCCGCCGCGCCCGCGCCGCGCAGCGGGCCTCCGCCGAGGCGGAGCTGCTCGCGACGGTGGCCGGCAACGTGCTGCGCGGAGACAGCGCCCCGCTCGCCCTGGTCACCCGCACCCGTGAGGCGTTCGGACTGAGCGGGGTCCGGCTGGTCGCTCGCGACGGTTCCGTCATCGCGACCGACGGCGAACCCCTGCCCGACGACCCGGAGATCGTGCCGGTCGGCACCACCGCGACGCTCGAACTGCACGGCGGGTCCCTGGACGGCCCGGCACGGCGCCTGCTCGACGCGATCGTCGCCCAGCTCGCCGCGGCGATCGAGCACGCCGAACTGGCCGCCGCCGCCCGGCACGCCGACGTCCTCGCCGAGACCGATCGGGTGCGCAGTGCGCTGCTCTCTGCTCTGAGTCATGACCTGCGCCGTCCGCTCGCAGCCGCGATGGCCGCGGTGGGGGGCCTGCGCCAGGCCTCCGCGCCCTCGCCGGCGGGAGCGCTGTCCGACTCCGACCGGTCCGAGCTGCTGGAGACGGCGGATGAGAGCCTCGCCACCCTCTCCCGCCTGGTCGGCGATCTGCTCGACGTCAGCAGGGTGGAGGCGGGCGTGCTCGCCGTGTCCCTCGCGCCGGTCGACGCCGCGGGCGCCGTGCTCTCGGCCCTCGACGAGCTCGGGCTCGGCCCCGCCGAGGTGGAGCTCTCCCTCGACGCGGACCTGCCGCCGGTGCAGGCCGATGCCGTGCTGCTGCAGCGCGTGCTCGTGAACGTCGTCGCCAATGCGCACCGGCACGCTCCGGACGACGAGCGCGTGCTCGTGACGACGAGCCGCCTGGGCACGATGGCCGAGATCCGCGTGATCGACCGCGGGGCCGGTGTCCCGCCCGAACGACAGCAGACCATGTTCGCGCCCTTCCAGCGGCAGGGGGACAGCGACAACACCGTCGGCCTGGGACTCGGGCTCGCTCTGTCCCGCGGATTCGCGGAGGGCATGGGAGGTAGCCTGACCCCCGAGGACACCCCGGGAGGAGGGCTGACGATGGTGATCGCACTGCCCGTGGCATCCGCCGGGGAGACGGACGCATGAAGCTGCTGATCGCCGACGACGACCCGCAGCTCGTGCGCGCGCTGCGCATCACCCTCGCGGCGCACGGCTACGAGGTGGTCGCCGCCCCCGACGGCGCGGCGGCGATCGCCCTTGCGGCGCAGGCCCACCCCGACATCGTGCTGCTCGACCTCGGGATGCCGCATCTCGACGGCGTGCAGGTCATCCACGCCCTGCGCGGCTGGATGACCGCGCCCATCATCGTCGTCTCCGGCCGCACCGGCTCCGCCGACAAGGTCGAGGCGCTCGACGCCGGTGCCGACGACTACGTCACCAAACCCTTCCAGATGGACGAGCTGCTCGCCCGGTTGCGCGCGCTGTCCCGCCGGAGCGCCCCGGCCGAGTCCGGTGAGGCGAGCATCGCGTTCGGCGACGTCACGGTGGACCTCGTCGCGAAGGCGGTGTCGCGCGCGGGCGCGCACGTGCACCTCACCCCGACCGAGTGGCGGATGCTGGAGCACCTCGCCCGGCATCCCGGAGCCCTCGTCACCCGACAAGAGCTGCTACGCGAGCTGTGGGGGACGGATCAGGTGTCCGACACCGGCTACCTGCGGCTGTACATGTCGCAGCTGCGGAAGAAGCTCGAGGCCGATCCCGCCGCGCCCGCGCATCTGCTCACCGAGCAGGGGATGGGCTACCGGCTGGTGGTGTGAGCCGCGGGCTTGACCCTCACGCAACGTGAGGCTTTAGCGTGGCCGGCATGACGATCACCGTTCTCGACACCTCCGCGGGCATGACCGCGGTGCTCGACGCCGCCCCCGCCCGACGCGACGGGGAACTGCGTCGCATGCTCCTGCCGATGGAGGGCATGTACCGCTACTTCCCCGGCGAGGTCGATCTCGTGCAGATGCACGCGATGGGCTTCGGCTTCCCCCTCGACCGCGACGAGGAGGAAGTGCGCGCCGCCCTGCTCTGGCTGCAGGACGCGGACGCCTGGAACCGCATCGAGGGTGCGCTGGCGCGGGGCGTCGCCGTGCAGTCGGAGGCGGTCGAGGGACTGGTCGTGCCCGACATCCGGATGCTGCTCGTGCTCGGCGATCCCGGCAACGGCTACTTCATGGGCGCGGCCCGGGGTCTCAGCGGCAACGGCGGCATGACGGGCTACCTCACGCTCACGCTCTGGCCCACCGAGGAGAACCTCGACCGGCTCGAGGCGTCGGCCGTGCACGAGCTGAACCACAACCTCCGGTACGCGCCGGGCGGCGTGGTCTGGGACCCCGCGAGCGTGACCGTCGGCGAGCACGTCGTGTCGGAGGGCCTCGCCGACGCCTTCGCCCGCCAGCTCCACGGGGAGGAGAAGGGGCGCACGCCGATGGGACGCGGGCTCCGCGGAGACCGGGAGGTGTTCGACCGGATGGTCGGCGGCCTCGCGGTGACCGGCATGCAGAACTTCACCGCCTGGGTGCACGGCGACGAGGCGGCCCGGCTGTTCGGCGCCGAGCCGGTCGGCATCCCCGCGGGCGCCGGCTACGCGGTCGGCAACGAGCTCGTCGACCGCTACCTCGCCGCCACCGGGATGACCGCCGCCGCGGCGCTGCACGCCCCCAGCGCGGAGATCATCGACGTCGCCCTGGGGCGCTGACCCCGCGCCGGCTCACTCCCACACCGCGGTCGCGGGGTCGACGCCCTGCGACCGCGCCGACGCCTCGACCGCCCGGCGGATCCATCCCCCGAGACCGGCGGACCGCCGGTCGAAGAACGCGGCGTACTCCGGGTCGTCGGTGAAGGCCCGGCTGAGCACGACCTGCATCGGGACCGTGCAGTGGAAGAACGCGCCCATCGCCGCACGGTGCCGCTCCGCGAGCGCGATCCCTTGCTCGCTCTCCGGATCGATCCCGTCATGCTGCGCCTGCGCGAACGCCGCGAAGACCCCGTCCATCTCGCCCACCAGCATCCGCCAGTCGTCGGGGGTGCGCTGCGCGGCGTGCTCGGCGTACTCGGCCCACTGTGCGGAGTCGCCCCACCGCTCGCGCGCCTCGGCACTCCATCCCGGATCCCACTCCACCCCGAAGACCTCGACGACCTGGTCCGCGGTGAGCAGCGGGCCGGAGGCGTCCGCCTCGAGCAGCCGGTCCACCGCCGACGCGACCTCCCGCAGATGCCGGATGCGCTCATCGAGGTCGCGCCGCCGGGCGGTGAGCTCCTCGCGCCGGGCGGCGGCATCGCCGTCGAGCAGGGTGCGGATGCGATCGAGGGGCACTCCGAGGTCGCGCAGCAGCGCCACGCGCCGGAGCCGTGCGATGTCGGCGTCGTCGTAGGAGCGGTAGCCGCCCGGGGTGCGGGCGGAGGGGGAGGCCAGGCCGAGGGCATCCCAGTGGTGCAGGGTGCGGACCGTCAGACCGAGCCGTGCGGCCACCACCCCGACCGTCTCACCCCGTTCCGCCATGGTCCGAGCCTGGCACATCCCGCACCGAGCCCGGCACGCACCGGGGCCCACGGCGCACGTTCTGCATCCGGTGCGACGTTCTGCATCCGTGGTGACGTGGCCGCGGATGCGGGACGTCCGCCTGGATGCAAGACGTCGGCGCGGCCTATCCGCGGACGACCTCCTCCGGACGGAGGTCGAGCCTCCGCAGCGCCTGGGCGTTGAGGGCGACGACCACCGTCGACAGGGACATGAGGATCGCCCCCACCGACATCGGGAGCACGAACCCGATCGGCGCGAGCACGCCGGCGGCGAGGGGCACCGAGATGAGGTTGTACCCGGCGGCCCACCACAGGTTCTGCTTCATCTTGCGATAGCTCGCCCGCGACAGCTCGATCACCGACAGCACCGAGCGCGGATCGTCCGAGGCGAGGATGACGCCCGCCGAGGCGATCGCCACATCGGTGCCGGCACCGATCGCGATGCCGACGTCGGCCTGCGCCAACGCCGGTGCGTCGTTGACCCCGTCGCCCACCATCGCGACCTTCTTGCACTCGCGCTGCAGCTCCGCGACCTTCGCGGACTTGTCCTCCGGGCGGACGCCGGCGAACACGCGCTCGATACCCAGCTCGGCGGCCACCGCATGCGCGACCGCCTCGGCGTCTCCGGTGATCATGACCACCTCGACGCCCTGCCTGCGCAACGCAGCGACGGCTTCGCGCGACTCCGCCCGCACCTCGTCGGCGAGCCTCAGGCCACCGACCACGGCGCCGTCGCGCACCACGTGCAGGATGATCGCACCGTCGGCGCGCCAGGCCGCGGCATCCGCGACCTCGTCGGCGCCGACCTCCTCGAGCAGCCGGGGGCCGCCGACACGTACCTCGTGCCCCTCGACCTGCGCGGTCACGCCGACCGCGGGCGAGGAGGCGAATCCGGTCGCCTTCGCCACCGCGAGACCGCCGGCGGCCCGCACGATCGCCCGCGCCAGCGGATGCTCGCTGTCCGACTCGGCCGCCGCGGCGAGCGCGAGCACGTCGTCGGCGCTCCATCTGCCGACCGGCGACACACCCGTGACCGTGGGCTCACCCTTGGTGAGCGTGCCGGTCTTGTCGAACAGCACCGCGTCGATGTCGCGCATGCTCTCCAGGGCGAGTCGGTCCTTCACGAGCACGCCGGCGCGGGCGGCGCGCTCGGTGGCGATCGAGACGACCAGGGGGATCGCCAGGCCCAGTGCGTGCGGGCAGGCGATCACGAGGACGGTGATCGTGCGGATCACGGCCTCGTCCGGGTCGCCGGCGGCGGTCCAGACCAGAGCGGTGAGCACGGCGGCCCCCAGCGCGAACCAGAACAGCCACGCCGCCGCCCGATCGGCGAGCCGCTGCGCGTGGGAGCTCGACGCCTGTGCGTCGGCCACGAGCTTGCGGATGCCGGCCAGCGCCGTGTCGTCGCCCGTCGCCGTGACCTCGACCCGCAGGCCGGAGTCGGTCGCGACGGTGCCGGCGGTGACCGGATCGCCGACCGTGCGCGAGACGGTGCGCGACTCACCGGTGAGCATCGACTCGTCCATGTCGGCGCGGCCGCCGACGATCCGCCCGTCGGCGGGGACGGCGCCGCCGGGACGCACCACGACGACATCGCCGATGCGCAGATCTGCGGGGTGCACCTTCACGACCTCCTCGCCGTCGACCCGCTCCGCCTCGTCGGGGAGGAGCGCGGCGAGGGAGTCGAGCGCCGAGGTGGTCTGCGCCAGCGACCGCATCTCGATCCAGTGCCCGAGCAGCATGATCACGATCAGCAGCGCGAGCTCCCACCAGAACTCGAGCTCGTGGTGGAGCCAGCCGAGGCTCGCGCCCCAGGATGCAAGGAACGCGACGGTGATCGCGAGGGCGATGAGCAGCATCATCCCCGGCTTCCGCGCCCGCAGCTCCGAGACGGCACCGGTGAGGAAGGGACGCCCGCCCCACACGTACATCACCGTGCCGAGCACCGGCGCGATCCACTTCGCCCCGGGGAAGTCCGGCACGGGGTATCCGATCAGCATCGCGAACATGCCGGAGAAGGCGACCACCGGCACCGCGATGATCAGGTTGATCCAGAACAGCCGCCGGAACTGGCCGACGTGGTCGCCGTGGCCGGAATGGTCGCCGTGTCCGCCGTGGCCGGAGTTATCCGTGTGGTCGGAATGATCCGTGCGGTCGCCGTGCTCGGCGGTCACGGACGACATCCCGCGGTGCCCCGCGCGGTGTTCGTGGTGTTCGTGGTGTTCGTGGTCGTTCATCGGATCCCTCCGGAGATCTGCGAGCGGAAGCGACGCAGCCGCAGGCTGTTGCCCACGACGAAGACGCTCGAGAACGCCATCGCCGCCCCCGCGATCATCGGGTTGAGCAGTCCCAGGGCGGCGAGGGGGATCGCCGCCGTGTTGTAGGCGAACGCCCAGAAGAGGTTGCCCCTGATCGTGCCGAGGGTCTTCCGCGACAGCCGGATCGCATCGGATGCGGCCCGGAGGTCCCCACGCACGAGGGTGATGTCGGAGGCCTCGATCGCGACGTCGGTGCCCGTGCCCATCGCCATCCCGAGGTCGGCCTGCGCGAGCGCGGGGGCGTCGTTCACGCCGTCCCCCGCCATCGCGACGACCCGGCCCTCGCCCTGCAGGCGTTTCACGACCGACACCTTGTCGGCGGGCAGCACCTCGGCGATCACCTCGTCGATCCCGACCCGGGCCGCGATGTGCCGTGCCGCCTGCTCGTTGTCGCCGGTGAGCAGGATCGGGGTGAGCCCGAGCGCGCGGAACGAGGCCACGGCCTCGGCGCTGGTCGCTTTCACCTGATCCGACACCACGATCACTCCGCGCGCCGCACCGTCCCAGGCGACGAGCACGGCCGTCTGCCCGGCGGCCTCGGCGGCGGCCTTCGCGTCGAGGAGATCCCGTGCGGGGTGCACGGCCCAGTCCTCCAGCAAGGACAGCCTGCCCACGAGCACCGCCCGCCCGTCGACGACGCCGGTGACCCCGCGGCCCTCCACGTTCTGGAACGACTCGACCGGGCTCAGCGGACCGGCGGCCTCCGCCGCACGGGCGATCGCCTGGGCGATGGGGTGCTCGCTCGCGTGCTCGACCGCGCCGGCCAGGCGGAGGAGGTCGTCGGCGTCCACGCCCTCGGCGGGCACGGCCTGCCCGACCGACATCCGTCCTTCGGTCACCGTGCCGGTCTTGTCGAGCACGATCGTGTCGACCCGGCGCGTGGACTCGAGCACCTCCGGTCCCTTGATGAGGATGCCGAGCTGCGCACCGCGGCCGGTGCCGACGAGCAGCGCGGTCGGCGTCGCGAGCCCCAGCGCGCACGGGCAGGCGATGATGAGCACCGCGACGCCGGCGGTGAACGCCATGCTCACGTCTCCGGTGACGATCGCCCAGACGACGAGCGTCACGAGGGCGACGCCGATCACGATCGGGACGAACACGCCGGAGATCCGGTCGGCGAGGCGCTGCACCTCGGCCTTGCCCGACTGCGCCTCCTCCACCAGACGCGCCATCTGGGCGAGCTGGGAGTCGGCTCCCACGCGGGTGGCGCGCACGACGAGGCGCCCGCCGGCGTTCACGGTCGCGCCGGTCACGGCGTCGCCCTCGCCGACCTCGACGGGCACCGACTCGCCGGTGATCATCGAGGCGTCCACCGCCGAGGTGCCCGAGACGACCATGCCGTCGGCGGCGATCTTCTCGCCGGGGCGCACGACGAACTCGTCCCCGGCCCGCAGCTGCTCGACGGGGATGCGGACCTCCGCATCCCCGCGCAGCACGGCGACGTCTTTCGCGCCGAGCTCGAGCAGCGCGCGCAGTGCCGCGCCGGCCTGCCGCTTCGCGCGCTTCTCGAAGTACCGTCCGGCGAGCACGAAGGTGGTCACGCCCGCGGCCACCTCGAGGTATATGTTGCCGGCGCCGTCGGTGGGCGTCACGGTCCAGGAGAACCCGTGGGTCATGCCCGGATGCCCGGCGGTGCCGAAGAACAGGGCGTAGAGCGACCACAGGAACGCGGCCGACGTGCCCAGGCTGATGAGGGTGTCCATCGTCGCCGCGCCGTGTCGCAGGTTCACCCCGGCGGCCCGGTGGAACGGCCAGGCCGCCCAGACGATCACCGGCGCGGCGAGCGCCAGTGAGAGCCACTGCCAGTTCGGGAACTGGAGGGCGGGAATCATGGCCATCAGGATGACGGGCACGGAGAGCGCCGCCGACCCGACGAGCCTCTGACGCAGGCTGCGCAGCTCGGGGTCTTCGGCAGGGGCGTCCCCGCTCGCGGCGGCGCGGTCGGTCGGCGGAGCCGGCAGCTCGGCCGAATAGCCGGCGCTCTCGACCTCGGCGATGAGCACGGCGGGATCGATCGGCCCCTCGGCCGTGACCTGCGCCCTCTCGGTCGCGTAGTTGACCGTCGCGGTCACGCCGTCGATCCGGTTGAGCTTCTTCTCGATGCGCATCGCACACGACGCGCACGTCATCCCGCCGATGGCGAGTTCGATGCGGTTCTCCTGGGCGATGCTCATGCTCTGCTCCTGCTTTCTCGGTGTCTTCTGGCGGGCCGGAGCCGCGACGCCGCGCTCCGGCCCTTCGGATGGATGTCAGGCGGCGACGGCGCGGTATCCGGCCTCGTCGACCGCGGCGATGACGGCGTCGGCGTCGACCGCCGCGTCGGAGGTCACGACGAGCCGACCGTCCTGCGCGCTGACGGCGATGTCGGAGACGCCGTCGATCTTCTCGACCTCCTTGCGCACCGACATCTCGCAGTGCCCGCAGGTCATCCCGGTCACCTGGAACTCGGTCGTGGTCATGTGTCGCACCCTTCTCTCGGAGTCTTCGGAGTACCCCCCAGGGGTACCCTCGTCACCAGCATACGACAAAATACCCCCAGGGGGTATTCCCGCCCGGGGGTATCTCGTTGAAGACCGCTATCTCAGCCGCGGATCCTCCGTCGCGTCGCGGTAGGCGCGCGGGCATCCGCCCGTGATCGCCTCGGCCCGGTACTCGAAGTGCCAGCGCTCGTTGGAGTAGGTCTGGCAGAGCCCGAACCGGCGCCCGTTGTCGCCGAGCCAGATCGCGCCCTGGAGGTCGCCGACGTCGACCGCCTCGCCGTGCACGTGTGTGGACTTCTTCGGCGGCGCGACCCAGCGGGACGCCTCGTCGAGCGAGCCGTAGGTGACGACAGCCTCGTCGAGCAGCTTCTGCTGCTGCGCCTCGGTGCGCCACCCGCTGTTGACGACGAGGGTCACCCCTTCTCCTTCGGCCTTCCTCGCCGCATCCTGCAGCGCCTGCCGGAGCGTGGGATCGAGGTTCACGACGCTGGGGTCGCCGTCGTCGAACGGGGACACCGGGTTCTCCGGCGTCGCCCCGCCCTCCGACACCGCGACCGCCTGCGGCCGGGATCCGTGCGAAGGATGCGCCGCGCCGCCCGATGCCGCGGCGGCCAGCGTCTGCAGGACCAGCCCGACGGTCACCACGCCGGCGCCGAGGAGGACGAGCAGCGCGGCAGCGACGATGAGACGGATGGGACGGGGGCGAGCGGTTCGACTGGACATGCCCTCCACACTCGCGGCGCGCGCGTTGTCACCCCGTATGGGATTTCCGATACACCCGCGATATCCCGCGGTTTGTAGACTGCGAACGTGCGGGTGCTGATCCTTGAGGACGAGCCGTTGCTGGCCGAGGCTGTTCGCGACGGCCTGCGCCTGGAGGCCATCGCGTCGGACATCGCGCCCGACGGCGACACCGCCCTCGAGCTGCTCTCCTACAACGACTACGACGTCGCCGTGCTCGATCGTGACGTGCCCGGGCCGAACGGCGACGAGGTCGCGCGCTCGATCGTGGCCTCCGGCGCCGGGACGCCGATCCTCATGCTCACCGCGGCCGACCGGCTCGATGACAAGCAGTCCGGGTTCGAGCTCGGCGCCGACGACTACCTCACCAAGCCCTTCGCGATGCGCGAGCTCGTGCTGCGGCTCCGCGCCCTCGCCCGCCGCACGGCGCATGCGGCACCGCCGGTGCGGGAACTCGCCGGGGTGAAGGTCGACCCCTTCCGCCGCGAGGTCTTCCGCGAGGGCAGATACGTGCCCCTCACTCGCAAGCAGTTCGCCGTGCTCGAGGTGCTCGTGGCGGCCGACGGCGGCGTCGTCAGCGCCGAGGAGCTGCTGCAGCGCGCCTGGGACGAGAACGCCGACCCCTTCACGAACGCCGTCCGGATCACCGTGTCGGCGCTGCGCAAGCGGCTCGGCGAGCCCTGGGTCATCCTCACGGTCCCCGGCGTCGGCTACCGGATCGGCGTCGACGATGCCCCGTAGACCGGGGATGTCGGTCCGGCTCAAGCTCACCCTCACCTATGCCGGCGTCGTGATCCTCACCGGCGCGATGCTGCTGACCGTGGTGTGGCTGTTCCTGCTGCGCTACGTGCCCAACGGCAACATCTGGCTCGACGGCGACGGCATGAACGGTCGCACCTACGCACCGAACCAGAGCGACCTGGTGCGCGCGTTCATCCCGCCGACGGCCGCGATGCTCATCGTTCTCGTGCTGATCGGCCTCATCGGCGGCTGGTTCCTCGCCGGGCGGATGCTGCGACCCCTCGACCGCCTCCACGAGGCCGCACAGCTCGCCGCGGACGGATCGCTCTCGCACCGCATCCGCCTGAAGGGTCCGCGCGATGAGTTCCACGACCTCGCGGACGTCTTCGACCGGATGCTGGCACAGCTGGAACGGCACGTCGGAGAACAGCAGCGATTCGCCGCGAACGCCTCCCACGAGCTGCGCACGCCGCTGGCGACCGCCGCGGCGATGCTCGACGTCGCCGCATCGGATCCGCAGAGGGACGCGGACCAGCTCATCGAGCGCCTGCGCACCGTGAACACCCGGGCGATCGATCTCACCGAGTCGCTGCTGCTGCTCGCGAAGACCGAGGGCGGCACGCAGGAGCATGCGTCGGTCGACCTGTCTCTGCTCGCCGAGGACGCGATCGAGACGCTGGAGCCGTTCGCCTCGCGCCGGGGCATCGTCTTCGACACCGACCTCGCCCCGGCCGGAGCCACCGGCTCCCCGGCGCTCCTGCAACAGCTGGCCACCAACCTCGTGCACAACGCGATCGTGCACAACCTGCCGACGGGCGGCGGCATCGCCGTGCGCACCCGGCAGGATGCGCAGGCCGCCGAGCTCACGGTCGGGAACACGGGCGCCGTGATCGACGAGACGACCATCGCGACGCTCACCGAGCCCTTCCAGCGCGGCCAGCGCACCACGGAGCACGGCGAGGGCGTCGGGCTGGGACTGGCGATCGTCGCGTCGATCGTGCGCGCGCACGACGGCACACTCGTTCTGCAGCCGCTCTCCGGAGGCGGGCTGGCCGTGATCGTGCGGCTGCCCCGCTGACCACCCCGGTCAGACGCGCTCGCGATGCCGTGCCGCGGCCTCGGTCCGCGTCGCGACGCCGAGCTTGCGCAGCACCGACGACACATGGACGCTCACCGTCTTCACGCTGATGAACAGGCGGTCGCCGATCTGGCGGTTGCTCAGCCCCTCGGCGACCAGCTCGAGCACCTGCTCCTCCCGGCCGGTGAGCTCTCCCCCGTCGCCCCGGGACGGGGCGGATGCCAGCCCGGATGCCTCGCGCATCGCGGAGACCTCGCCGGCGAGCGGTGCCGCGCCGATCCGGCCGGCGATCTCCGCCGCGGCGGCGAGCGCATCGGCCGCCTCTCCGCGGTCACCCCGGGTGGCGACGAGCGCTCTGGCCAGTTCCAGGCGGATCACCACGCGCAGCGCGGCCGGCGCATCGGGAAGTCCGGAGGCCTCCACCGCTTCGCGCAGCAACCCGACGTCGGCGGAGAGCAGAGCCTTCAGCATCGGATCCCAGACGGGGTGGCGCAGCTCCTCCGAGAGCGACGCCCAGGCGTCCTGCACGCGCAGCGCCAGTGCCCCCGCGCGCACCTCCGCCCCGGCCGCCCGCAGCGCGGCGACCGTCCACGCGCCGTCGAGCAGCAGCCGCGCGGTGTGCCCGGGCAGCGGCCCGGGATCGTCGAGAAGGCCCTCCACCACGGCGGCCGCCTCCTCCGGACGCCCGTCGTTCAGCGCGATCGCGACCTCCGTGCCCAGGCGGGAGTACCAGACCTGGCTCTCGACCTCGGCGGCCGCCGCCATGGTCGGACGCCACTCCTCGAGCAGTGCCCTCGCCTCGGCGATGCGGCCCCGCCAGGCGAGCGCGCGCACCCGGGAGGACGTGGTGTAGACCCGGAAGATGCGGTGCGTGCGCACGGCCAGGTCTCCCGCCAGCAGCTCCTCGACCCGGGAGATGTCGCCGAGCTGCAGGAGCGGCTCGGCCATGTTCTGAGTGAGGATCGAGCCGGTCGTGCGCTCGATGCCCAGCGCCCGCGCGTTCGCCAATCCCTCCTCCGCGACGCGCACGGCCTCCTGGTAGCGGCCGATCGAGTTCAGCGCATCGGAGAAGTTCACCCGGAACCGCATCCGGGAGTCGGCGTTCTCCGCGCGCTCCCCCGCGATCCGGTAGTACTCCATCCCCTCCGTCACGCGACCGTGCTGCACGAGGCAGCTCCCGATCATGTTGGCCGCGACGGAGACGACGGAGTCCTCCCCGATCCGCTCGCCGAGGGCGAAGGCCTCCTCCGCGATCCGCATCGCGGTGCCGAGGCGGGCGGCGACCATCTGCCTCCCCGCCAGGTAGTTCAGCAGCGATGCGCGCAGATGGTCGTCGTCGACCCGGCCGTCCATCAGCGCGAGAGCCTGCTCGAGGAGCTCGACGGCTCCTGGTTTGCCGACGTTCTGCAGGAACAGCGCCTTGTCGCGCAGCAGGCGCGCGTAGGAGACGACGTCGTCGCGGTCGACCTCCTGCAGGGCGAGGTTCACCACGGCGAGGGCCCGCTCCCCCTCCCCGGCGTTGCGCAGGATGGACCCCAGCCGCGTGAGCACGACCACCCGGCTCTGCCCCGCGGCCTCCTCGGCGTCGGGCACCTGGTCCCAGAGCTCCAGGGCGAGCTCTCCGAAGCGCGCCGCCGAGGAGAACGCGAAGCTCGTCTTCGCCTGCGACATCGCCTCGACCGCCGCCGCGAGCGCCCGCCGCGTGTCGTGGGCGCGGTGCCAGTGGAAGGCCAGTTCCGAAGCCGGGGCACTGGCCTCCAGCGCCTCGGCGTAGGCGCGGTGCAGGCGGGCCCGCTCACCCGGGAGCAGATCGTCGTGCACGGCCTCACGCAGCAGCGCGTGCCGGAACGCATAGGCCTCGCCTCGGTGCACGGCGAGGACGCCCGCAGCCGTCGCCTCGCGCACGGCCTGGTCGAGTCGATCGTCCGGGAGCTCCGCGAGGGCGGCGAGGAGCGTGTGCGGCACGGCGCCGTCGGCGCCCGAGACCGTGCGGATGACCCGCTTCGCCTCGTCGCCGAGCACGTCGAACCGCGCGAGCAGCACGTCCCGCAGCGAATCGGGGATGGGGCCCTGCGCGTTGCACGCGAGCTCCTCGATGAAGAAGGGCACGCCCTCCGAGCGCTCCAGCAGCCGGGCGAAGGCGGCGTCGTCGACGCGGCTGGTGATCGCGGTCACGAGCTCGCGCACCGCCGCGGCGTCGAGGCGGTCGAGCACCACGCGATCGAGGAGCCGAGCGCGCTCCGCTTCGACCAGGAACGTGCGCACCGGGCCGCCGCGGCGCACCTCGTCGAGGCGACAGGTCAGCACGAACAGCACCGGCGATCCGGCGAGGGCGCGCAGCAGGAAGGGGAGGAGCGCGAGCGTGGCGGCGTCCGCCCAGTGCAGGTCCTCGACGACGATCACGAGCGGACGCCGGGCGGCGGCCGACTCGAGCAGCGTCGCGACCGCCTCGCGCAGCCCGTCGGGCCCGACAGCCGGGCGATCGACGTCGCCCAGCTCGGGGAGCAGCAGCCCGAGCGCCGCACGCCCGGGCCCGGCGGCGTCGAGCCCGTCGTCGCCCAGCTCGGCGAGCGCGCCGCGCAGGATCGCGGGAAGCGGCCCGTACGGCGCGGGCGTCGAGCCGTAGTCGAGGCACCAGCCCGCCAGCACCGCCGCGTCGTCGCCCAGCCGGTCGCGGAACTCGCGGAGCAGGCGGGACTTGCCGATCCCGGCCTCGCCGCCCACGACCACGGACGCCGACTCGCCCGCGACCGCGCGACGCAGCGCATCGTGCAGCTCAGCGAGCTCGGTGTCGCGGCCGACCATGCCGGCGGTCGGGACGGTGAGGGACATGCCCCCATCGTCCCACCCACCGGGGACACCGGGCGGGGTCACGCGTGCGCGGGGCAGTCGGCGCACCGCACGGGCGCGGCCGGACGGTGCGCGAAGAGCCCGCGGAACCTCCTCCTGCGAGGGGTCGCCCGCTCCTCGGCGAGGCGCTCCCGGATCGCCCGGACACGCTCCGCCTGCTCCGCCGCCCGCTCGGTCTCGGCGACGGTGACCTGATACGTGAAGTAGGGGTGCTCGAACATGGGATCTCCTTCGTGTGCATCCCTACACTCCGCTCTGAGGCGGCACCCCGGCATCCGGCGATCTCCCTATCTTCGGCACCGGGTCATCCCTAGTCGCCCCGCCCGCTTCGTAGACTGACGGGATGACGGATGCAACGGTCGACGGCGTCCTCGCCGCCCTGGCCACACTCGAAGACCCGAAGATGCGTGCGGTGAACGAGCGCCACGGCGACGCCCACGGCGTGAACCTCACGAAGCTCCGGGCCGTCGCGAAGTCGGCGGGAACGGACGACGGGCTCGCGCGCGGCCTCTGGGCGACCGGCGACACGGCCGCCCGGCTGGTGGCCCTGCTGGTGTGCCGCCCGCGCGACTTCGGCGCCGACGAGCTCGACGCGATGCTGCGCGAGGCCGACGGGCCGAAGGTCTCCGACTGGCTGATCAACTACGTGGTGAAGAAGTCGCCGCTCGCCGAGGAGCTGCGCCTGCGCTGGTTCGACGACGCCGACCCGGACGTCGCCGCCGCGGCCTGGGCCCTGACCTCGGTCCGCGTCGCGAAGAAGCCCGAGGGCCTCGATCTCGACGGCCTCCTCGACCGGATCGAACGCGATCTGAAGGACGCCCCTGGCCGGCTGCAGTGGTCCATGAACGAGACGCTCGCGTACCTCGGCATCCATCACCCGCCGCTGCGGGACCGTGCGATCGCGATCGGCGAGCGGCTGCAGGTGCTCGCCGACTATCCGACCCCGCCGAACTGCACGTCGCCGTTCGCACCGATCTGGATCGCGGAGATCGTCCGCCGTACCGAGGGCTGACCGCCGGGGAGGGCGACTAGCGTTGTCCTCATGCGCATCCCCGCCGCGATCCGCACCGCACGGCGCGCCCCGCTGCTGCAGGTGGCGAAGTCCGCGGTCGCGACCATCGCGGCCTGGCTGCTCGCCGGGTGGATCGTGCCCGGCCAGCTGCCGGTCTTCGCCGCGATCGCCGCCCTGCTCGTCGTCCAGCCGAGCGTGAACCAGTCGCTGTCGAAGGCGATGGAGCGCAGCATCGGCGTGATCGTCGGCGTCGTCATCGCGCTGCTGCTCGGGCTGCTGCTCGGTTCCCCGAGCTGGATCGTGCTGCTGGCGATCGTCGTCTCACTGCTGGTCGCGTGGATCTTCCGGGCCTCGCCGGGAACGGGGAACCAGGTCGCGATCTCGGCGATGCTCGTGCTCGCACTCAGCCCTGAGGGTCCCGGCTACGCCGTCGCCCGCATCGGCGAGACCCTGATCGGCGTCGCGGTGGGGATCATCGTGAACGCCCTCGTCGTGCCGCCCGTGCTCGTCGCCCCCGCACGCCGGGACATCGGACTGCTCGGCGCCGAGGTCGCGGCGACGCTCGACCGGCTCGCGGATGCGCTCCCCGCGCGACGGACGGCCGCGCAGCTGCAGGAGCTCATGCTGGAGGCCCGGCTGCTACGGCCCATGAAGGACGCCGCAGAGGCGTCCGTCGCCGCCGGGGAGGAGTCGCTCACCCTCAACCCGCGCAGCTCGTCGCACCGCTCCGAGCTCGCCGAGATGCGCACGCTGCTCGACACGCTCGGCCCGATCGTCACGCAGGTGATCGGGATGTCCCGCGCCTACTTCGACCACTACGACGACACGATCTCCGACGAGCCGGCGGTCGCCGCGATCGCGGAACAGCTCCGGCGGGCGGGCCACGACGTGCGTCTCGCCGTGCAGATCGCCGACGTCGCCCCCGAGCCGGAGGCCCTCACCTCCGCGGTGCCGGCGCTGACCGCCCCGCTGACGATGCACCCTCCGGCCTCCGACCACTGGATCCTCATCGGCTCGCTGATGGAGGACCTCCGCCGCATCCGCGGGCAGCTGCTCGGCGAGCACTGAGGCGGTCGCGAGCCCGGGCACGGCAGGGGCTCAGAGCACGCCCGGGCCGCGGGCGATGTGACTCCGCGCATGCGCCGCCGCCGCGCCGAGGTCGTCGAAGAGATGGTTCTGGTGACGCAGCGAGCGCAGCACGCCGACGTTCTCGGCGAGCCGCAGGTGCTGCGGCGGGATCCCCTTCACGAGCACCGTGATGCCGCGACGCTCGAGGGAGGCGATCAGCTCGGTGACGACCTGCGCCCCGGTCGCGTCGAGGATCTGCAGCTGCGACATGCGGATCACCACGACCTCCACCTCGCGCAGCGCGGCCACCCTCTCCAGCATCCGCTCCGCCGCCCCGAAGAACAGCGCACCCTCCAGGCGGAACACCGCGATCCGCTCATCGCCCGGCTGCGCGGCGCCCGGCAGCTCCTCCCGGTGCACACCGCTGGCCTTCGCGAGCTGCCGCAGGGCGAAGAACCCCGCGGCGGCGAGACCGATCAGCACCGCGTAGATCAGGTCGACGCTCACCGTGACCACCGCCGTGAGGAGGAACACGATCGCATCGGCCCTGCTCGACCGCACGACGGCGCGGACTGTCGCGGGAGCGATCATCCGGCACGCGGTGACCATCAGCACCCCGGCGAGCGCCGCGAGCGGGATGCGGGACACGACCGATGCCCCGACGAGGACCATCACCAGCAGCAGCGCCGAGTGGACGATCGCCGCGAGGCGCGTGCGGGCCCCGGCGCGGATGCCGACCGCGGTGCGGGCGATCGCGCCGGTTGCGGGCATGCCCCCGAAGAGCCCGGAGGCGAGGGAGGCGAGCCCCTGTCCGACGAGCTCCCGGTCGGCGTCGTACGGCCCGGTGTCGGAGATGCCCGCCGCGACCCGGGCCGAGAGCAGCGACTCGATCGCCGCCAGGGCGGCCACCGCGACCGCGGGACCGAGCAATCCCAAGGCCACGGAGGGGTCGACCACGGGTAGCGTCGGCGCGGGGAGGCCGGCCGGCAGCGTGCCGATCACGTCGACCGGCAGGTCGAGGAACGCGGCGAGCAGTCCGGCCGCGACGATCGCGATGAGCGATCCGGGGAACCGGGGATGCAGCTTCAGCGAGAGCAGCATGATCGTCACCACGACCGCCACGAGCGCGAGCGACCAGCCGACCTTCGGCCAGCTCCCCGACGCCGCCGACTGCACCGCGGCGACGAGGGCGTTGGTGCTGCTCCCCGGTGCCGTGCCGGTGGCCGTCGGGACCTGCTGGAGGAAGATGATCACCGCGATGCCGAGCGTGAACCCCTCGATCACCGGCCACGGGATGTAGCTCACCGTCCGACCGAGCCGCAGCACGCCGGCGAGCAGCACGAGCGCCCCGGCGAGGAGGCAGACGAGCGCGAGGGCGCCGGTGCCGTGTGCGGCCATGATCGGCGCGAGCACGACCACCATCGCCCCGGTCGGCCCGGAGACCTGCACGTTCGATCCGCCGAACACCGCGGCCACGACGCCGGCGACGATCGCGGTGACCAGTCCGCTCTCCGCACCGGCGCCGGAGCTCACCCCGAAGGCGAGGGCGAGGGGGAGCGCGACGATCCCGACCGTGACCCCGGCGAGCAGGTCTCCGCGCCAGGTCCGGCGGAGCGGGCGGTAGTCCTCCGCCGAGGGCAGGAGGGAGAGGATCGCGCGGGCGCTCATGCCCGCGCGGGGATCTCGGGCAGGCCGTCCTGCTCGACGAGCTGCCGCTGGGTGGTCTGCAGGATCTCGCCGAGCAGCGCACGGGCGACGCGCAGGAGATCGGCGACCTGCGGGTACGCCAGCCGGTAGAAGACCAGGCTGCCACGACGCTCGGAGACCACCAGCCGGTTGCGGCGGAGCACGGAGAGGTGCTGGGAGATGTGCGACGCCTCGAGCTCCGTCGCCGCGAGCAGCTCGGTGACCGATGCCTCGGGCGCGGCGGAGAGCACCTCGAGGATGCGGATGCGGATCGGGTGCGCGAGCCCCTTGAAGAGCCCGGCCTTCACCTCGTACAGCGGTCGGTTCGGGTCGCTCAGCACCGGGGTGCTCCCTTCGATTCCTGATGTGATGAATTCATCATATCGCGATACAATCGCGCCATGTCTGCTGCGATTCCGCTCTGCCCCGAATGCTCCAGCGAGCACGCCTACGAGATGGGCGCGCTGTTCGTCTGCCCGATGTGCGGACACGAATGGTCTCCGACGGAGGAGGTCGCGCGCGACGACGCTCCCGTCGTGAAGGACGCCGTGGGCAATGTGCTCACCGACGGCGACACCGTCGTGGTGACCGCTTCGATCAAGGTCAAGGGCTCGCCGCAGGGCATCAAAGCAGGGACGAAGGTGCGCGGCATCCGGCTGATCGCCCCCGTGAACGGCCACGACATCGACTGCAGGGTCGACGGCTTCGGCGCGATGCTGCTGAAGTCCAGTCTGGTCAAGAAGGCCTGACCTCCGCCGGCCGCCTCGGGTGGCAGGATCGAGGGGTGACCCTCGACCCTGCCACCGTCCGCGGCGCCGACCCGGACGCCGTGTACGCGGCGTTCGTCGAATGGGCCGAGGGCACCGGCATCCGGCTGTACCCGGCGCAGGACGAGGCGCTGATCGAGATCGTCTCGGGGCAGAACCTCATCCTTTCCACGCCGACCGGCACGGGGAAGTCGCTCGTCGCGGTGGGCGCGCACTTCGCCGCCCTCGCGGACGGCAGGCGCACCTACTACACCGCGCCGATCAAGGCGCTCGTCAGCGAGAAGTTCTTCGCCCTGGTCGACGTGTTCGGCGCGGCGAGCGTCGGAATGGTCACCGGGGACTCCGCGGTGAACCCGGACGCGCCGATCGTCTGCTGCACGGCCGAGATCCTCGCGAACCTCGCGCTGCGCGAAGGCCCCGGCGCCGACGTCGGCCAGGTCGTCATGGACGAGTTCCACTTCTACGGCGACCCCGACCGCGGATGGGCCTGGCAGGTGCCGCTGCTGTCGCTGCCCCAGGCGCAGTTCGTGCTGATGTCCGCGACGCTCGGCGACGTCTCCGCCCTCGCCGCCGACCTCACCCGCCGCACCGGACGGGAGACCGCCGTCGTCACGGGGGTCGAGCGCCCGGTGCCGCTGCGCTTCTCGTATGAGACGTCGCCGATCCACGAGACCATCGACGACCTGCTGCACACCGACCGCGCACCGGTCTACATCGTGCACTTCTCGCAGGCTGCGGCGATGGAGCGGGCGCAGGCCCTCGCGAGCGCGAAGGTCGCGACCCGGGAGCAGCGCGACGCGATCGCGGAGCTCATCGGGGGATTCCGGTTCACGACCTCGTTCGGCAAGACCCTGTCACGGCTGCTCCGGCTCGGCATCGGCGTGCACCACGCGGGGATGCTCCCCAAGTACCGTCGCCTGGTCGAGCAGCTCGCACAGCGCGGGATGCTGCGCGTGATCTGCGGCACCGACACCCTGGGCGTCGGCATCAACGTGCCGATCCGCACCGTGCTCCTCACCGCGCTGACGAAGTTCGACGGCACCCGGATGCGGCAGCTGAACGCTCGGGAGTTCCACCAGATCGCCGGACGCGCGGGCCGGGCGGGCTTCGACACCGCCGGCACGGTCGTCGCCCAGGCCCCGGAGCACGAGACCGAGAACCTCGCCGCGATCCGGAAGGCGGGCGACGATCCGAAGAAGAAGCGGAAGATCGTCCGCAAGAAGGCCCCGGACGGCTTCGTCTCCTGGGGTGAGCCCTCCTTCCGCAAGCTCATCGACTCCGAGCCCGAGACTCTCGCCTCCCACATGCAGGTCACCAGCGCGATGATGCTCAACGTGATCGGCCGGGGCGGCGACGTGTTCGGGAATATGCGCGCGCTGGTATACGACAACCACGAGCCGCGCGCACGGCAGCGGACGCTCGCGCTCCGCGCCTTCGGGATCTACCGCACGCTCCGCGAGTCGGGTGTCGTGGAGCAGGATGCCGACGGCACGATCCGCCTCACCGTCGACCTGCAGCCGAACTTCGCGCTCAACCAGCCGCTGTCCCCCTTCGCCCTCGCGGCCTTCGAACTCCTCGACCAGGAGTCCCCGGCCTTCGCCCTCGACGCGCTGTCGATCGTCGAGGCCACGCTCGACGATCCGCGCGCGATCCTCTCACAGCAGGAGTTCATCGCCCGCGGGGAGGCCGTGGCCGCGATGAAGGCCGAGGGCATCGAGTACGACGAGCGGATGGAGCTGCTCGAGCAGATCACCTACCCGAAGCCCCTGGAAGAGCTGCTGAGCGCCTCCTTCGACGTGTTCGCCGCCGCGCAGCCGTGGATCAGGGACTTCTCACTGCATCCGAAGTCCGTCGTCCGGGACATGTACGAGCGCGCCATGTCGTTCGGGGAATATGTGGCCTTCTACAAGGTCGCGCGTTCCGAGGGCGTGGTCCTGAGATACCTCTCCGACGCCTATCGCGCCGCGTCACAGACCATCCCCGAGCACCTCAAGAACGAGGAGCTGCGCGACCTCATCGAGTGGCTCGGCGAGCTGGTCAGGCAGGTCGACTCCTCGCTGCTCGACGAGTGGGAGGAGCTGGTCTCCGGGCATCCGGTCGACCACGAGGAGGGCCCCGTCGTGCCGCCTGCACCCAAACGTCTCACCGCGAACACGCGGGCGTTCCGGATCCTGGTGCGCAACGAGCTGTTCCGTCGCGTGCAGCTCGCCGCGCGGGAGGACCTCGACGCCCTCGAGGAGCTCGATCCCGGGTTCGACGGATGGCCCGCAGCCCTCGACGCCTATTTCGCCGAGCACGACGAGATCCTCACCGGCGCGGACGCCCGCGGCTCGGCGCTGCTCGTCCTCGACGAGGGCGCGTCGGTCTGGACCGCGCGTCAGATCCTCGACGACCCCGAGGGCGACCACGACTGGGGCGTCTCCGCGACGATCGACCTCGCGGCGTCCGACGAGGCCGGCGAGGCCGTGGTGGTCGTGACGGCGGTCGACCGGCTGTAGCGATCCCCTTGCAATGTCGGCGGAGCGGCGTAACGTCGGCCGCGACGAGGGGATCATCATGACGCAGCAGAGCCCGGCCCAGCAGGGCATCGTTCCCGCCTACCTCCTGGCCCGGCTGGCCGAGTCCGGCAGGTTCGTCCGTGCCGCGGACGCCGCGCGGCAGACCCTGATCGCCGGCCGGCCGCCGTTCCGCTCCCGGCTCGAGCTGTCGATCGACGAGTCGGGTGCGCTCGTCGCCGAGGTCACGGCGGCGCCCGATCGCACGATCTCCGATGCGACGGGATCAGAGAAGCTACCGGGCGCGGTCGTGCGTCGCGAAGACGATCCGCCGGTGGCCGACGCCGCCGTCAACGAGGCGTTCGACGGACTCGGCGCCACGTTCGATCTGCTGCTGGAGGCCTTCGGACGGAACTCGCTCGACGGCGCCGGCGCTCCCCTCGACGCGACCGTGCACTACGGGTCGAAGTACGACAACGCCTTCTGGGACGGCGCCCGCATGGTGTTCGGCGACGGCGACGGCGAGGTCTTCCGCGGCTTCACCGAGTCGATCTCGGTGATCGGCCACGAGCTGGGCCACGGGGTGATCCAGAGCGCGTCCGGCCTGAAGTACCAGGGGCAGCCCGGTGCGCTCAACGAGTCGATCGCCGATGTGCTCGGAGCGCTCACCGAACAGCATCAGGCCGGTCAGACCGTCGACCAGGCCACCTGGCTGATCGGGGCGGGGATCTTCACCGACGCCGTGGAGGGGACGGCCCTGCGTTCGATGCTCGCGCCGGGAACGGCCTATGACGACGACGAGCTGGGAAAGGACCCTCAGCCCGCGCACATGCGCGACTACGTCACCACCACCGAGGACAACGGCGGGGTGCACATCAACTCCGGCATCCCCAACCGCGCCTTCGCCCTGGCGGCGAGGGAGATCGGCGGGCGGGCCTGGGAAGGAGCGGGGGCGGTCTGGTACCGGGCGCTCACCGGGGGGCTGTCGGCCACCGCCACCTTCGCGGAGTTCGCCGACGCGACACTGGTTGCGGCGCGCGAATCCGGAGGTACCGTGGAGAAGGCGGTCCGCGCGGCGTGGGTCGCGGTCGGAGTGATCGAGGATGCCGGAGAGCGCAGCACGAGACGACGGTGACACCGGGGCCGAGGGCCCGGCCATCGTGATCCTCGTCATGCGCAGCGGAGGCATCGCCGGCCTGCGCCGACGCTGGGAGGTCGCCGCCCGCGGGGACGACGAGGGTCGGTGGACCGAGCTCCTGGAGAGCTGCCCCTGGGACGACCCCGCACCCCGGCCCGACGGCGGTGCCGACCGGTTCACCTGGAGCATCCGCGCACGGATGTCGGACGACGAGCGCGTCCGCGACCTGCCGGAGTCGGCGGTGACCGGCGCCTGGCGGGATCTGATCGATGCGGTACGCGCCGCATCGCACGCACCGGAGAGAGAATAGCCGCATGGGACTCTTCCAGCAGCGCCCCGAGGATGAACAGCAGCAGTGGGCGGGCCTGCCCTCCGAGCCGCGGGCGCCGGAGAGCGCCGCGGATCATCTCGAGGCCGCCGCCGACGACCTGATGATGTTCGGCGCGCAGTACACCTCGGTCGTCTTCCCCGTCGCCCCTCCCGCCCCGGAGGCCGAGGAGAAGGCCGAGGACTCCGAAGACTGACCGGCCCCGCGGACGGATGTCGGGAACCTGCACCCCCGGCGGGCGACACGCCGTCGAATGCCCCGCCATCCGTGCAGACCTCCCGGCATCCGTTCCGAGGACGTCATAGGATCGTCGGCATGCCCACCGAGGAAGAGGCCGCGCGCCTGCTGCAGATCGCCCGCGAGTCCCGGATGCGGGGCGACCTGATGCTGCACCTGCAGCTGCGGATCGCCCGGCTCTCCGGCGAGGCATCGTCGTGGGGGTCGGCGGACAACAGCGTGACCCGCGACGACGGCGTCGGAGTGCTCCTCGGCGAGGTCGAGCGCATCGGATGGCGTCTGGAGCACACCGGCTATGTGTTCATCGAGGGCGGTTCGACCAGCTCCGCCCGCATGTTCAGCACCGGGACCGGAGTCGTGAACCACGGCGCCGTCGAGGGGTGCTTCACCTTCCGCCGGACGACGGAGGCCTGACCCTCAGGCCTCCGCGCGGTTCCGCCCGATGACCGCGCGCAGCGCCGTGCCGACGGCGGCGATCCCGGCGGCGACCACCACCGGCATCCATTCGACCGCGAGCATCTGCGGGAAGACCTGGGCCGATGCCTGCATCATCTCGGCGATGTCGCCCTGCAGCACTCGCATGCCGAGGCCGTACTGGACCGCTCCGAACGCCGCGGGCACCAGCCACAGGGCTCCGAGGGAGACCAGCCAGACGATCAGGCGCACCGGGGGCCGCAGCCCGCACCAGACGAGCGCGAGGCCGACGACCACGGCGGGCAGCCAGCGCAGCGCGAGCAGGATCCACTCCGGCGCCCCGGAGATCCCCGCGGCGTCGTTGACCCAGAGCCCGACCCAGTTGGCGAACGGCACCGCGGCGAGGGCGGTGCCGAGTGCGGCGACCCCGGTCGAGCGCGCGGTGCACATCCAGAAGGCCAGTTGCGCGACGAGGATCCCGACGACCGCGATGCCGATCAGACCCCCCAGATACAGCACCGCGCGGGCGTCGCCGAGATCGAGGCCCTTCGCATCGGCGACGAAACTCTGCACCACCACGACGATGTGACCGATCAGCACGCCGAGGCCGATCGGCCATGCGGCCCAGGAGCGCGCGAAGGCGCGACGGGCGAGACCCGCGAAGACACCGCCGAGCAGCAGGAGCACGAACATGGTGACCGCGTAGTACTGGCTGACGGGCAGCAGGGCGAAGGGCATCTCGTTCGGAAGCGTGCCGTCCGTCCACAGGTTCTGCAGCGGGAGGATGCCGCCGCTCGCCAGCCACGGCATGATCCCGACGGCGACAGAGACCACCCCGAGGGCGACGCCCGCGAGGCCGTTGCTCTGATGCCGCGGTGCGGCGTGGGCAGGCAGACTCATGGGGTAAACGCTGTCACGCCTTGCTGGGACGGCGCTGTCAGGAGCGTCCGCCGGAGCTCCCGCGGGCGGTGTACCCGAGGGCGTCGAAGGCCGGCTTCAGGTCGTAGATCGAGGGATCGAGCCGCAGGGTCGTCCCATCGGAGCCGTGCAGGATCAGGCGCGGCCGCCCCCGCACCTCGGTGAGCTCGTGCGCCGTCACGTCGCGGTAGGCCATCGCGGACTCGCGACCGAGCACCGTGCGGAAGCGCACGGCGTCCCGCCCGGGCTGCACGAAGCGGTTGCGATAGGCGATCAGCATCAGCAGCCCGACGAGGAGCACGACCACGGATCCGATGCGCAGCGGCACCGGATCCGTGCCGAGCCGGGCGAGGAAGCCGGCGAGGCCGAGGAAGAAGCCGATCGCGGTGAGCAGGCCGCCGATGAGCGGGACGATCTTCGGCATCCGCTGCCGCACCGCCACCGGCGGGGTGTTCGAGGGCCGCCGGAACACCCGCACCACCAGGCCCACCGCGATCGCCACCAGGAGGACGATGAGCAGGATCTTCAGCGCGAGTGCCATGAGCCGACGCTATCAATCCGAGTCGGTGAGGAACGCGACGGCGGCCTCGCGGAAGTCGCGCGACGCGGGCGCGTTGAAGTGGTGCCGACCGGGGATGACGACCAGGCGTCCGTTGGAGGTCGCGTCGGCGAGACGGCGCGAGCCCTCCAGGATCGCGTCCTCCGACCCCGTGGCGAACAGGAGCGGCTGAGGCGGGGCGTTGTCGGGATCCGGGTCGATGCGGGATGAGCGCATCCCGCGCGCGAGGGCGAGGAGCGCCTGCAGGTCGTTGCCGGGGACACGCTCGGTGAGGGCGATGTAGCTCCGGGTCACCGGGTCTTCGACGGGGGCGCCGTGGTCGAGGTGCGCCTG
Source organism: Microbacterium sp. (assembly GCF_040394595.1). Taxonomy (GTDB): domain Bacteria; phylum Actinomycetota; class Actinomycetes; order Actinomycetales; family Microbacteriaceae; genus Microbacterium. Next base: position 13,749 of record NZ_JBEBSA010000014.1, on the reverse strand, counting down.
CGCCTGGTCGAGCGACAGACGCTCCAGCGGGGTCCCGTCGGGCACCCCGCCGAGGACCGCCCGGTCGATCCGGTCGGGGATGTCGAGCGCGACCTGCCAGCCGACCCTCCCGCCCAGCGAGTAACCGAGGTACGAGGCGGTGTCGATGAGATAGGTGTCGAGCACGGTCTCCACGTCGGCGGCGAGGGCTCGCAGGCTGTAGGCCGCGGGATCGTGCGGCTTGTCGCTCTGCCCGTGGCCCCGCTGGTCGATGCCGAGCACGCGGAAGCCGGCGCTGCTGAGCCGCCGCATCCATCCGGCGAGCACCCAGTTGTCGTGCGTGTTCGAGGCGAAGCCGTGCACGGCGACGACGACCGGGGCGTCGGGGTCGCCCCAGGAGTACGTCGCGATGCGGATGCCGTCGTCGACGACGATCCGCTGCGGTTCGGGCATCTGCAGGTCGGACAGGGGAAGGGCCACGTGTCCATTCTGCTCCCGGCGCAGGCCTCGGGGCGCGAAGAGGGGTGCGCCGCCGGCATCCGGCGACCCACCCCTCTTCACCTCCTCAGGCGAGGATCGTGCGCTCCAGCCGCTGGAACGACGACTCCATGCCGTCGGCCATGCCGGTGGCGAGGATCATGTCGCGGGTCTCGCGGTCGGGGTACTCGATGTACAGCGTGATCAGCGTCGCGCCGTCCTCCTCGTAGAGGTTGAGGTCGTTGAGGTTGACCGGACCGTCCGTGCCGATCATCTTCTCGGTGGTCACCGCGCGACGCGGCGGCTCGACCAGCAGCACCTCCCCGTCGAATCCGAAGGGCTCGCCCTCGGTGTCCCCCACGGGCGCCCAGGAGGTGCGGTGGGTGTCACCGACGGCGATCCCCGGCGTGACCTCGGTCATCTCCCAGCCGTCGGGGCCGAGCATCCACTGCCGGACGAGCTCCGGCTCGTGGTGCGCCCGCCAGACCAGCTCGCGCGGGCCCTCGATCAGCCGGGTGATGCGCACGTGGGTGTCGTCGAGCAGCTCCACCCGGGTGCCCTTGCCCTGCGCGTACTCGCGGAGGTCCATCAGCACGGCGTCGAGCTGGCTCATGGCCATCTTCGTGCCCTCGACGGCGCCCATCTCGACGACCTGCTCGAGCGCCTCGAGCGAGTCGAAGTAGCTCGTGTTGACCATCCTGGTGCCCTCGCCGGAAGCTTCGAAGGTGGTGACCATCCGCATCGACGGGAAGCCCTCGAGCGGAGCGCCGTCCTCGTCGGTGAAGGAGTCGATGACCTCGAACCGGTGCGGAGCATCGATCGCGAGGAACTCCCACGACCCGGACGAGCGCTCGCCGCGCGGTCCGTGCATCGAGTAGTTCGCACGTCCACCGACCGTGTGGTCGAAGGAGGTGAACGTCGCAGGCCATCCGGGAGGGCCCCAGAAGCGCTCGAGCTGGCGCGGGTCGGCGTAGGCGTTCCACACCCGCTCGACGGGGGCGGCGAAGTCGGCGATCACGGTCATGGTGAGGTTCTCGGGATCGGTGGTGACGTCGGTGACAGGCATTGTCATCTCCTTGCTGATGGTGTTCCGGTCGGTTCAGGAAGGCTGGTCTTCGGCGAGAAGGTCGTCGAGTCGTGCGATGCGGGCGCGCCAGAGCTCCTCGTAGCGGGACAGCAGCGCCTTGGCGCGAGCGATCATGTCGGGGTTCGCGCGGACGAGCCGCTCGCGTCCCTCTGCGCGCTTGATGATGAGCCGCGCCTCTTCGAGCACGGCCACGTGCTTCTGCACCGCGGCGAACGACATGTCGTAGTCGCGGGCGAGGGCGGACACGGACTGTTCGCGCTCGATCGTGCGGCGGAGGATGTCCCGCCGGGTCGACGTCGCGAGTGCGTGGAACACACGGTCGATCTCCGTCTCGCTGAGTTCAATTTGTGTAACCATTTGGTTGTACATTACGACGCGTCGAGGCGCGTGTCAACACTTTCCTTGTCGGGAACGCGGGGCGGGCTGACGCGCGCCGGGGCTGGGCCGTCACCTCCCGCGAGGCCCCCAGCCGGAGAACACCGCGTGCAGCAGCGGCAGCACGGAGACCGACATCATGACGATCGCGAGCGGAACGGCCACCGGAAGCAGCAGCGCGCCGCCGATGAGGAGCCCGGCGAAGAGCACGGCGGAGACGCCACAGCGCACGAGCCGCTCCAGACGCGACAGCCTCCGCTCGATGCGCGAGGTGTCGAAGGTGAGATTCCCCTGCTCGATGCGCGAGATCACCGCGTCGATGCGGCCGGGCAGCCGCAGGGCGACACCGGCGGTGGCCAGCGCCTGCTGGGCGAAGTCCTTCACCACATTGCCGCCCTCCTCGCGGAGCAGCTGAGTGGCATAGGGTTCGACGGGCTCCCAGATGTTGAACTCGGGGTCGATGCCGCTGCACAGGCCCGAGGTGATCGACACCGCGCGGAAGAGCATGAGCAGCCCCTCAGGCAGCTGCACCGGGAGGGAGCGGATCATGTCGCCGAACTCGACGGCGAAGTCCTCGAACTCGCGTGGATCGACATCGCGGAGCTGCGCGAAGCCCATGCCCCCGAAGCGCGAGAACAGCGCGGTGACGGCACGCTCGAGCTCGGCGGTGTCGGCTGAGGGGAGCAGCACCCCGATCTCCTTCACCGCACGCACGAGCGCGGCGCCGTCCCGGGACGCGATGGCGATCACCAGCGAACGGAGACCCGCGCGGGCCTCGGCCGGAACCTCGCCCATCATCCCGAAGTCGATGAACGTGAAACGCCACTCCGGGCCGTCCGGGTCGTGCAGCGGAGTGACGAAGACGTTGCCGGGATGGGGGTCGGCGTGGAAGAAGTTGTGCGTGAAGAGCTGGTCTAACATCACGCCGGCGAAGGCGTCGGCCACCTCGGCCGGATCGATCCCCGCCGCGCGGAGGGCGTCGACGTCGTTGACCTTGATGGCCGTCACGTCTTCGAGCGTGAGCACGCGCCGGGTCGAGCGCTCCCACGCGACCGCCGGCGCGGCGACACGGGCGTCTCCGGCGAAGTTCTCCGCGAAGCGCCCGGCGTTCGCGGCCTCGTGCTGGTAGTCGACCTCTTCCAGACTGGTCCGGGCGAACTCCTCGACGAGCGCAGGGGCGTCCGCCCGTTCCGCGACGAAGCGCACGCGCTTCAGCCATCCGCCCACCCTGCGGAGCGCGGCGAGGTCGACGTCGATGATCTCGTCGATGCCCGGACGCTGGATCTTGATGACGACGTCGACGAATCCGGTGTCGGCCGCGTCGGCGGGTGTGAGCATCGCGCGGTGCGCCTGCCCGAGCGACGCCGCCGCGAGCGGCTGCTCGTCGACCCAGGAGTAGGCGCGATCGAGCGGCATCCCCAGCTCGTGCTCCGCGAGAGCGCGGATCTCGGCGAACGGCACGGCCGGAACCTCGTCCTGCAGCCCGGCCAGCTCCGCGGTGATCTCGGGCGGGAGCACGTCCATGCGCGCGGACAGGAACTGCCCGACCTTGATCATCAGCCCGCCGAGCTCGACCGCGAGCGCATGGAAGCGCCGGGCGATGCCCTGCATCCGCGCGGCGCGCGTGCGCTCGGACATCGCCGCGAGACCGATGCGCGGCAGCAGCAGCTCGAACCACCAGATCTGCACGAAGGTGCGCGCGGCGAAGAGCAGGATGCGCCGGTAGCGGGCGCGCCCGGCGTTCGCCCGGCCACCCCTCACGGAGGCGTCGACGGTCACGCGTCGGCGAGGATCGAGTACAGCTTGCGCCGCGCGTCGTCGAGCACGGCCACGGCCTTCTCCACCTGCTCCGGGGTGCCGGTCTTCGCCACCTGCGCGGCCGCGCCGGCGAGGTCGACCCCGGCCTTGGGCAGCGCGCCGAGACGCGCCTGGTGTCCGCCGTCGCGAGGCGCCTGCGACTCCCACGGGGCCGGCTTCTCAGCATCCGCCGCCTCGCGGCCCTCGTCGGTGAGGGAGTAGGTCTTGCGCCCGCCCTCCTCCTCGGCGCTGATCAGGCCCTCGTCGGAGAGCAGCTGCAGGGTGGGGTACACCGAGCCGGCGCTGGGCTTCCAGGTGCCGCCGCTGCGCTCCTCGATCTCGTGGATGATCTGGTACCCGTGCATGGGCTTCTCCGCGAGCAGCGAGAGCACGGCGGTGCGCACGTCGCCGCGGGCCATGCGGGGTGCGTTGGCGCGCGGATCGAACGAGGCGCGCAGCTGGTCGAGGGTCTCCCAGAGGGATGCTCCGGCGCGGGCGCCGAATGCTGCCGAGGGGAACGTGCCGTTCATGATGACCTCCAAATGGTCTGCCTGGCGATAGTCAACGATATGTCGTTATGTATCGGCAGGGAAGGGCCTGGGAGTTTCGGGGCAGACTGGGGGCATGGACGACCCGCTCGCCGCGCTCGCACCGGATGCCACGCACCGGGATGCCGCGGAGCTGCTCCGCAGCGCCGGCTGGACGGACTGCGGCGCCGGGGACTGGGCGTTCGCGCTGCGCTCCCCGGACGGCGACGTCGTCGCACGCATCAGCCCGTTCGATCCGACGGGGCCCTACGCCGCCCGGCTGTACCGCGATGCGGCCGGCACCCGGCAGGTCCCCGAGCTGCACGCGCACCTCCGGCTCGCCGGAGGAGGCGACCTGCAGCTGATGGAGCGGCTCACAGCGGTGGACGAGGGGGACGCCGCCGCCTTTCACGGGATGCTCGTCGGCGGCGAGCCGGAGCTTCGCGAGCTGGCCGGCATCGTGAACCGCATCCACGCGCAGGCGATCCGGGAGCTCCCCTGGTGCGGCCCCCTCGACACGAACCCGTCGAACGTCATGCGCGGCGCGGACGGGCGCCTGGTGCTCACCGACCCGTACTTCGCGGACGGCCCCGCGCTGTACTCCCTCGCCGGGACCGACCCCGACGCCTTCGCCGCCCGCCTCCCCGAGCCGGAGCGCCGGTACCTGACCGAGATCCCCCTCACCTGGTCCGGCCCGTGGTCGGACGAGGACCGCAAGGCGATGCGCGCCGGCATCGCGGAAGCCGACCGCCGCCGGGAGGCGTGAGACCTGAAGGCACGAGCCGGGAAGCCCGGCTCTACTGGTACCTTCTCACCGCTTCCCTGATCCCATCGGCGTGGGCGTAGATCTCGTCCAGATCATCGATGGGATGCCTCGTCTCGACTTTCTCTTCGTCGAGCAGACCGAGATACTTCTGGCGCCCGTTGAAGTGCAGACGAGCGATGGGCTTGCGGTTGTTGTCATCCAGGAGAACCGCGAAGTAGCTCTTCGCGTCCCGGTGAGTGACACGTTGGGGCTTGACATCACCACATGCGATCGCTTTGACGATCTGGTAGCCCTCGAGCTCATCGAGAGTGGTGACGATCTCGGTATCCCGATCAAGATCCTCAGCGACGACCTCTGCACTTTCCACCGGTGGCACTGACGACGGAACACTCGCCCCGCCGACGACGAGAGCAGTCTTCAGCCTGTCATTGACGCGCTCCGTGAGGAACTGCTGAGCGGCTTTGCCCACTAGGCCGGTGAACTGTTGCCGCACCTTCTGCGTGAAAGAGCCGTCGTACACACGCGAGGTGAAGAACTTGATCCACTCATCGCTCGGGTCCCGGAACTGGGCAGCGATCTCACGCTTGAGCGCACCGACGTACTTCAACTCCTCCGCCGCATTGATGACGGAGTCCAAGTCGAAACTCTCCTTGCTGAGTTTCTGGATCTCTGGGATGAGGGTCTCGTCGACGTCGCCCATGTCGAGCACCAGAAAGGGTTTGGGATCCATGCGATTCGGCGCGTCCAGATCGGTATAGAACTGCCACTCGACACCATTCGTAAGGACGGCGATCCGCGCGTTCGTGACCGCGAAGTACCGATAGAGCTGAGAAGCATGCTCGAACTTCAGGGCACCCTTGGAGACCTTGCACTCGACGAGGATCTGCGCTTCGCCCCCGCGCATGATCGCGTAGTCGATCTTCTCCCCTTTCTTGGTCCCGACGTCGGCGGTGAACTCGGGCACCACCTCGAGCGGGTCGAAGACGTCGTACCCGAGGATGGTCGAGATGAAGGGCATGACGAACGCGTTCTTCGTCGCTTCCTCGGTCCCGATGGCAGACGCCTGGTTCTTCACTTTCTCAGCGAGAGACTCAAGCCGTTCAGCAAATTCCATGTCGTTCCGATCTCCATTGAGCGGGCAGATAGCTCTGAGAGTAGCGGAGAGTGCGACCCTGATGGCTTTGTTCTCCAAAGCGCCGTCGAGGAACATGGAGACTCTGGCGGCCAGCGGGGGAAAGCGCTAGCCTGCCCGAAAGAGCCCCCCACTCGAAAGCGTGACCATGCCCAACCCGAATCAGGGCGGGTCGAACGGTTCACGGTCGCCGCAGCGTCGCGACGCCCCGAACCCGACTCCGCCCGCACCCGCCGGCGCGCCCCGCTCGAAGGCCCTGCCGTTCGTCGTCATCGCCGCTGTGATCCTCGTGCCGCTCTTCGTCTTCGCACCGGCCGCGGTGGCGCTCCTCGGTCTCGTGGTCCTCGGCGTCGCCGTGTACGCGCTCATCCGCGGCGCTGCTCCTCGCCTGCGGCTGCGTTCGCGCGCCTCCGCGGGCGCGGCGCTCGCCGTCGGCCTCGCGCTGATGCTCGGCGGGGGCGGTGCGAACGCGATGATGCATCCCGGGACCGCCACGCCGGAAGGCCCCCAGGCGCTTCCGGCGCCGACCGCGACCACGGCGGCCCCGACGCCTGCCCCGGTGGAGACGACGTTCGACGAGCTCCGGGAGAGCACCTCGATCCCGTTCGAGAAGACGACCGTCGACGACCCGCAGCGCGATGTCGGCACGACGGCGATCACGACCGCGGGAGTCGCCGGCACCAAGGTGACCACCTACCGCGTGGAGTACCACGACGGGGTCGAGATCTCCCGGCTGCAGATCTCCGAGGAGGTCACCGTGCCGCCGGTCGACGAGGTGACGTCAAGGGGCACGAAGCAGCCCGTCGCCGCACCCGTGCCGTTCGTCGAGAAGGCTGAGGACGCGAAATGCCACCCGAGCTACGCCGGGGCGTGCGTGCCGTTCGCATCCGACGTCGACTGCGCCGGCGGCAAGGGAGACGGACCCGCCTACGTGCGAGGCCCCGTCCGCGTCGTCGGACCGGACGTCTACAAGCTCGACCGTGACGGAGACGGCATCGCCTGCGCGAAGTAGGACAGTGCCTCGCTGTCAGGGCGCGAGGTCGGCGAGCACGATGGCCGCGTGCCGACGGATCACCTCGAACGGCGAGTCGAGCGCGGCGCGGGCCGTATCGGCCTCACCCGGATCGATGCGGCAGTACCCGCTGCCGGGGGAGAGCTCCTCGAGCATCTCGGCGGCGAGGGATTCCTCTTCCGCGAGAGCGCTCGCCAGCGGTGCGTAGTCGAGCGGCAGATGCACGACGGCCTGGTCGCGGAACGACGTCAGCGGTGCGGCGAGCGCGCGCCGCAGGACGGCCCGCGGGAGGCGGCTCCGCTCCGCGAGCACGATGTCGAGGCGACCCAGTCGTGAGAGCGCCGCCGCAGCCCACGCCAGGTCGGGCTCGGACCTCCGCCTCCCGCCGAGCATGCCGGCGAGCGCTCCGATCACCGCGGGGTCGGCGATGCCGACGTCCGCGAGCAGCTTGGCCCATCGCCATCCGTCGCGGGATCGCGGCATCCTCTCGATCGCCACGTCGACCACGTGCTCTCCGAGCCCGGTGAGCACACGCGCGGCGACCTCCGTCGAGACTGCGCCGCGGGCGGGCGTCTCCAGGATGTCCGCGAGCGCTCGAGCACGTTCGTCAGGAGGCAGGCCGTCGAGCCGGGAGAGCTCGCGGGCCTCTTCGTCGAGCTCCGGGAAGTGCGTGCGGAGCTGCGCCACACTGAGGCTCAGCGGCACCATCTCCCAGGCCTCGTCCATGGCGACGGCGATGAACCGCCGCTCGACGGACCCCTCGGCCACCAACCGCGCCCTGGCCTTCTTCGCCGCTTTCGCGAAGGTGCGGAGATAGCGGTCGTAGGTCTTCTCCCAGCGCTCGTCGTCACCGGCCGCCGCATACGCCTCGACCATCGCCGCCCACCCCTCGTCCTCCGACGTCGGATCGAGCTGCAGCGACCAGTCGGCAGGACTCCAGCGCAGGTCGTCGGCGGAGAAGCGGGTCCCCTCCACGACCGAGGCGAGGTCCTCCTCCGTCGCGATCGCCAGCGAAGGCCAGGCGATCGCGCCGCCGGTCTCCCCGGAGAAGACGTGGAACGCCGCACCGTAGATGCGATCCGAGGGTCGCGCCCGGCGATGGGCGTGGATCGCCGTGACGAGACGATCCGTCATGTGGTCGGCGAGCGACCGCCAATCGGGCGATGCCGGACGCGCGTCAGGCACGGCGGCCGATCGAACGGAGAAGCATGTCCGACACTGTATCGAGGGCGGAGGACATCAGGAGTCCGGCGCCGCGATGCCCCGCAGCACCAGTCCGCTCAGCGCCGCCGCCCTCTCGGAGTCCATGCGGACCCCGAGCAGCGCGCTGTACGACCCGATCGCGATGAGCTGGTCGGCCACGATCCCGGCGTCGACATCCGGTCGAACCTCCCCCGCCTGCACGGCGCGCGCGAGCCGTTCCGCGGTCCAGGCCCGGAGAGGAGCGGCGAGACGTTCGTTCAGGCGGGCGCCCAGCTCCGGGTCCGTCGCGGTCACGACGATCAGCGCGCGAGCCAGGGCGACGGTCTCCCCGGATCCTTCCCCCTGCGCGGAGAACACCGCCCGGAGGTCGGCTGTGAGATCGTCGGTGATCGGCAGCGCAGGGGCGGGCAGCTCGCCCTCCACCAGCGCCTCGCCCAGGATCGCCGCCTTCGACGGCCACCAGCGGTAGATCGTCTGCTTCGCGACGTCGGCCTCGGCGGCGAGGCCCTCGATCGTCACTGCCTCGTATCCCCCCGCGGCGAGCGCGCGGCGCATGGCCGCCAGCACCGACTGGCGGGCTTTCTCACTGCGAGGACGAGGCACCCTCCGAGCGTACCGAGGAGTACAATAAATGGACGCATCGTTGCGAAACTCTCGAGCAAGGAGACACCATGGCCCTGACCGCGCACTCCACCATCGGCGAGTGGCTGAACGATCCGACCGGCGGAACCCTCATCCGCGGGCTCTTCGAGAAGACCGGCGCCGACCCCGAACTGCTCACGCCCGTGCTCGGCCTCCCCCTGCAGCAGCTCGTCGCGATGAGCCAGGGAGCCCTCCCGCAGTCAGTCGTCGACGATCTGGTCCGGGCGACCAACGGAGGCGAGATCCCCGAGGACTCCGAGCCGCACGGCTGGACCGAGAAGCCCACCGCGGGGCGCTTCTCGGGCAAGACCGTGATCGTCACCGGCGCGGCATCCGGGATCGGCAGGGCCACCGCATCCCGCATCGCGCGCGAAGGCGGACGGGTCATCGCCAGCGACATCGCGGCGGACAGGCTCGACGCGCTGAAGCGTGACTTCCCGGACATCGTCACGGTCGCCGGCGACCTCACACAGCAGGACGCGATCGACGCCGTCATCGCGGCAGCGGGAGATCGCATCGACGGGCTGGCCAACGTCGCCGGCATCAACGACGACTTCTCCCCCGCCGGAGAGACCACCGACGAGGTGTGGGACCGCGTCATCGCGATCAACCTCACCGCTCCCTTCAAGCTCATGCGCGCGGTGCTGCCGATCATGGAGGCCGCGGGGAGCGGCGCCGTGCTCAACGTCTCGAGCGAGGCCGGGCTCCGCGGCAACGCCTCGGGCAACGCGTACACCGCCAGCAAGCACGGCATCATCGGCGTGACCCGGTCGGCGGCGTTCATGTACGGGCCGAAGGGCATCCGCGTGAACTCCGTGGCCCCGGGCGGCGTCGCCACAGGCATCCCGATGCCTCCGCACATGTCGGAGTACGGCTCCGGACGGCTGGCCCCGTTCCAGCAGGCGATCCCCACGGTCGCCACCGCCGAGCACCTCGCCGCGTCGATCACGTTCCTGCTCTCCGACGACGCCGTGAACATCAACGGCGCGATCCTCGCCTCCGATGGCGGCTGGTCGGTGCAGTAGGGGTCGGGGAGCCGGCCCGCACGGTAGCCGTGCAACCGTCCCGGAGGATCGAGGGACCTGTCCGATGTCGGAGGCTGGTGCGAGAATCCGGGTATGAGGCTCTCCGAGCTCGTCGAGACCGCCGGCAACGTCGCAGCCACGTCGTCGCGGCTCGCGAAGATCGACGCGCTCGCGCAACTGCTCGAACGCGCGGAGGCCGATGAGGTCGCGATCCTCGTCGGCCTGCTGCTCGCGTCGCCGCGCCAGGGGCGGCTGGGCGTCGGCTGGCGCGGTGTCTCCGCGCTCGACGTCGCACACGTCGATGTCCCGACGCTCACGCTGTCCGAAGTCGACGCCGCCTTCGAACGTCTCGCGCAGGCCTCCGGCCCCGGGTCGGCGACACTCCGCACCAACCTGCTCACCGGGCTCGCCGCGACAGCGACCGACTCCGAGTGGGACTTCCTCGCCCGCGCGATGCTGGGCGAGCTGCGCACCGGAGCGCTCGGCGGCGTGCTGCTCGATGCGATCGCCCGCGCCTCCGGACGCGCACCCGCTTCGGTGCGCCGGGCGGCGATGCTCTCCGGCGACCTCGGCGACACCGCCCTGCTCGCGTTGACCGGCACCGCGGACGACCTCGACGCGGTCGGCCTGCGCGTCGGACGCCCTGTCCTGCCGATGCTCGCCGCCTCCGCGGCGTCGCCCTCCGCGGCGATCGAGCTCACGGGTGAGGCATCCGTGGAGTACAAGCTCGACGGAGCCCGCATCCAGGTGCACCGCCACGGCGACGAGGTCGGCGTCTTCACGCGCAGCCTGGCCGATGTCACCCACCGCCTCCCGGAGATCGTCGAGATCGTTCGAGCGCTGCCCGCACACGATCTGATCCTCGACGGCGAGACGCTGTCCCTCGATGAGAGCGGCGCGCCGCGCCCCTTCCAGCAGACCATGTCCCGTTTCGGCGCCGACGTCTCGCGTGAACTGACGCTCCGGCCCTGGTTCTTCGACCTGCTGCACGTCGACGGCCGTGATCTTCTCGACGAGCCTCTCTCGACCCGGCTCGCCGAGCTCGACCGCATCGCCGGGGAGTGGCGGGTGCCCGGCATCGTCACCCGCGATCCTTCGACCGCCGAACAGCTGTCCCGCGACGCGCTCGCCGCCGGCCATGAGGGCGTTGTCGTCAAGGCGATCGACTCGGCGTACACAGCAGGTCGTCGCGGGAAGTCCTGGATCAAGGTCAAGCCCGTGCTCACCTTCGACCTCGTCGTGCTCGGCGCGGAGTGGGGCTCCGGGCGCCGACGCGGACTGCTGTCGAACCTGCACCTCGGCGCCCGCGATCCTCAGGGGGAGTTCGGCGAGCCCGGCGGATTCGTCATGGTGGGCAAGACCTTCAAGGGACTCACCGACGAGCTGCTGCGCTGGCAGACGGAGACGTTCCCCGGCTACGAGAGCCACCGCACGCCCTACACGGTGCTGCTGCGACCGGAGCTCGTCGTCGAGATCGCGATCGACGGCGTGCAGCACTCCCCCCGGTATCCGGGCGGCATCGCACTGCGCTTCGCACGGGTCAAGGGATACCGCCCCGACAAGGGTCCAGCTGACGCCGACACCATCCAGGCCCTCCGCGGACTGCTGCGCGGCTGACGATCGCGGACGGAGGGTGCCCCGATTCGCTGACACCGTCACGAATCCCGCACAGATCCGATCCATCCGCCCGCAGAACGGGACACCACCCGCAGAACGGGACACCGCCCCTGCGAAATGTGGCACCTCGCGTATGGGCAAGATCCGCCACCCGAACCGCGGACACTGTCACGAATCCCAGACAGATCCGAACCCATCCGTCCGCAGAACGGGACACCGTCCGCGGAACGGCCGGTCCGGGGCTCGAAACACAGACCCACCACAACCCGATCCACCGAACGGGCCAGTCCCGAACCGCGGACACTGTCACGAATCCCAGACAGATCCGAACCCATCCGTCCGCAGAACGGGACACCGTCCGCGGAACGGCCGGTCCGGGGCTCGAAACACAGACCCACCACAACCCGATCCACCGAACGGGCCAGTCCCGAACCGCGGACACTGTCACGAATCCCGGACAGATCCGGACCCATCCGTCCGCAGAACGGGACACCGTCCGTGGAACGGCCCGGCCCGACAGACCCCCGCCCACCACGTGACCTCCCTCGCGCTAGAGTCGCGGATGTGACCTCTCGCCCCGCGTGGCATCCCGATCCGACAGGTCGCTTCGAGCAGCGATACTGGGACGGCGCGATGTGGACCGACCACGTCTGGGCGCGGGGCCAGCAGGGCGTGGATCCTCTGATCCCCACCGCCGAAGCGGCACGCCCCGCGATGGTCGCCGCCGCCCCGAACGATCCCGCCACGCGTTACACCCCGCCGCCGGCGCCCGCACTGGAGCGCAGGGCCTTTCCGCCCGGCTGGTCGCAGAAGAAACGCGAGAAGATGACCGCGGAGGCCTCACGGTATCTCTTCCCCGGCGAGAACGTGCTCTATCAAGGCAACGGCGGCACGTGGAGGCCGCTGGCCAACGACCTCGTCGTCACCGACCTGCGCGTGTTCAGCTTCGGGGTCAACGGCATCGGGATCAGCGTCGAGACGCAGGACCTCATCGCGGCCGAAGCCGATGCGAATCGCGGTGCAGTGACGCTCACCGACACTTCGGGCATCCCGAAGGTCTTCAGCTCGATCTCCCCGAAGGACGTCGCCGATGTCCATACGGCGGTCGAGGCGGCACGCGCCTCCGATCCATCGCCCGAGGCGCGCGGGGCGGTGCGAGCCGCCGCCATCCGGGACGCCGAAGAGCTGCGACTCGCAGACCTGACCATCCGCGAGCGGTGGCCCGCAACGATGATCTACGGCGACGTGTCCCGGAAATCCGAGACGGCGATCCGCGCGCTCTGCGCACGCGACGAGGCGCCGTGGCTCGTGATAGCGCCGGGATTCGCACAGGGTGTGCTCGCAGCCTTCGACGATCGCCTCGCGATCATCAAGACCGGTGCCATGACGAGCCTCATGGCCGGCTCTCTCGGCGGCGAGCGGAGCACCACCTTCTACTTCGCCGATGTCAACGCGATCGAGTACAACTCCGGCTTCATGAACGGCGTGCTCGAGGTGCTCACCGCGAGCTATCAGGGGACGGCGAACAAGGACTTCTGGCGCGGGACCGATCAGTCGCGCAATGCCGACAGCAACGACCCCTACACGCTCAGCAACACGCTGCCGATGGCCAAGGTCGTGTATCGGGAATGCGCGCCGCAGATCCAGGAACTGCGAGCACGGATCTCCGGCGCCAAGCGTCCAGCGCCCGTGGTGATCTCCGCACCGGCGGCAGCAGTGGCACCCGGGCTCGGCGATCAGCTGGAGAAGCTCGCTGCGCTGCGTGCGGCGGGCGCGCTCACCGAGGAGGAGTTCATGGCGGCGAAGGCACGGCTGATGGCCGGCTGACGCCGCGACTTCCGGCCTCGTCTTGCGCCCGCGTCTGCGCCCCGGATCCCGTCCGGAATCCCGGACGAATCGGCCCGCGAGACAGGACGGCATCCACCAGACCCCACCCGCCCGAACCCCAGACCCCGTCACGAATCCCGGACGAATCAGACGGATCGGCCCGCGAACCGGGACACCACCCGCCAAACGGGACCACCCACCAAACCCCACCCGCCCGAATCCCAGACCCCGTCACGAACCCCGGACGAATCAGACGGATCGGCCCGCGAAACGGGACACCACC
>NZ_JBEBSA010000013.1:0-73374 GCF_040394595.1 Microbacterium sp. | reverse complement strand
GTGCGCGGGGGGTCGGCCGGGTCTGGGGTTGCGGTCGTGCGCGGGGCATGTCGTCCGGAGTCGGATGCGGGCGTGTTCGCGAGGTCCGGGTCGGATGCGCCGGGAGACGTGTCGGCGTCGACATGCCCGTCCGCGTCTGCGCCGCCTGCGGGGGTCGATGCGGCGCGGGAGCCGGAGGCCGGAGCGCCGCGGGAATCCCGGATGCCGGCGGCGTCGGTCGGATCGGGAGCCTCCGACGAGGGGCGTCTTTCGTCGGCATCCGCGTCGGACGGGACCTCGGTGGCCGGGCGCGGGGCATCCGGGAGCCGGTCCGGCACGAGGGCGGCGTCGAAGCCGTCGTCGCGGGGATGGGCGCCGGCGGCGGGCATCCGTTCGATCGCGGCGGCTGCGGAGCCGCCGATGATCACGAGCATCGCGTAGCCCCGTTCGGCAAACTCGCGCGCGATCCTCGACCAGCCGTCCGGGCTGCCGCCGTGCCGGTCGGGGTGCACGAGCACGATGCCCTCCACGCCGTCGCGCAGCACGGCGAGCTCGCACAGGATGCGCACCCGGGCGAACGGATCGACGTTCCCGATCGGCACGCCGGCGATGTCGGCGAATCCGGCGCTCGCCAGCCAGCGCCGCGCGTGGACGGGGGTGGCGGGCTTCCCGGCGAACATCAGCTCCTCGCCGACCATGCCCGCGACCGCGACTCCGGGGTGCGGGTCGCTGACATCCGGGGCATCCACGAGGGCGATCCGGCGGCGCAGGCCCCTCGCATCCGCGTTGTCGTCGATCGTGACGCGTCCGGTGTCGGGCCTCATCCTTCCGGAGGCGATGAGGCCGAGCACGGCGGGGCGCTGCTCGGTCTCGGCGAGGACGAAGCGCACGTCGCCGCTCTCGTAGTGGAGCGAGGTCTCGGGGAGGGCCTGGCCCTGACGCCCTTTCGAGACGCCGTCGAGGACGATCTTCATGCGGATTCCTCCGGGGATGTCAGGAGATCGGGGTGCTCGGCCAGGAGGGCGTCCGCCGCGCGCCAGGACAGTCCGGCCACGCTCAGCAGTGTTCGCACGGCGAGGTCGGCGGCACCCGGGGAAGCGGCGTCGGTGCGAGCGACCACCGTGCGGGCGACCTCTTCGATCAGGCGGGCGAGGGTGGGCGCCGCGATGTCCTCGCGGAACTGGCCGTCGTCCTGCCCCTGCCGCACCAGGGCGGCGACGCGGCGCCGCAGCGGGGCGAGCGCCTCCGCGGTGCCTTCGACGTGCGCCTCGTCCAGGGCGAGCGCGGCGGCCACCTGCACGTGCGCGGCCTCGCGCCAGAGCAGCGCCGCGAGCCGGGCGAGGGCGACGCGGGCATCGGGGTCGTGCACCTCCTCGGCGATGCGGTTGAAGCGCTGCGCGCCGTTCGCGATCAACTCGCGGATCAGCGCATCGCGGTCGTCGAAGTGTCCGTAGAGGGTGCGCCGGGAGAGGCCGGCCGTGCGCGCGATCGCATCGACCGACGCATAGGGGTCCTCGGCGAGGGCCGAGACGGCCGCGGCCAGGATCGCGGCGTGGTTGTGCACCGCGTCCTTCCGGCGGGGCTCCTGGGAGGGCGTCATGCGTTCCAGGATAGATCTTGCACTTCAGCGTGCAAGATCCCTCGGGGCATCCTGGGCGACTTCACAGTTCCGAGTCTGTCCCGATTCGCCGACGCTGTCACGATCCGCGGACGGATCCGGGTGCTGGGCCCTGTCGGACCTTGTCCCGTTCCGCGGATGTTGTCACGTTTCGCGGGTGGATCTGCCTGGTTCGTTCGGGTTTCGGGACATGGTCTGTGGTTCGGGCGCGGGACGCGGAAGGTCCCCGCCCGTTCCGCGGAACCTACCCCCGAGCTCAGTCGGTGCCGGCGTCGAAGGCGGCCGACTCGGATGCCGCGTCGACGGCCTCCGCGAGCTCGGCATCGCCTTCGGTCTCCGAGGCCGAGATCTCTCCGGCCTCGCCCGCGGTCACCCGTCCGACGAGCTCGCCGGTCGCTCCGCCGACCAGGCCCAGCCCCGCGTACTGCTCGAGACGCGAGCGCGAGTCGGCGATGTCGAGGTTGCGCATGGTGAGCTGTCCGATGCGGTCGACCGGGCCGAACGCGGCGTCGCCGACGCGCTCCATCGAGAGCTTCTCGGGGGCGTAGGACAGGTTCGGCGACACGGTGTCGAGGATCGTCCAGTCATCGCCGCGGCGCAGGCGCAGC
The DNA here is from genome assembly GCF_040394595.1 of Microbacterium sp. Taxonomy (GTDB): domain Bacteria; phylum Actinomycetota; class Actinomycetes; order Actinomycetales; family Microbacteriaceae; genus Microbacterium. The sequence continues at coordinate 71,169 of NZ_JBEBSA010000013.1, read as the reverse complement.
GTCACCGAGCCGGAGATCGTCGACCCGACCCAGCGCTGGATCGACTCGCGCAGCATCAGCGACTGGGGCTCGAGCCAGCGGCCCTCGTACATCAGCCGTCCGAGGCGCCGGCCCTGCTCGTGGTAGGTGGCGAGGGTGTCCTCGTTGAGGATGCCGTTGACGAGGCGCTCGTAGGCGATGAAGAGCAGCGCCATGCCCGGCGCCTCGTAGATGCCGCGGGACTTCGCCTCGATGATGCGGTTCTCGATCTGGTCGCTCATGCCCAGGCCGTGGCGTCCGCCGATCCTGTTGGCCTCGTCCACCAGGGCGACCGGGTCGCGGAACTCGGTGCCGTTGATCGCCACCGGCCGGCCGCCCTCGAACGTGACGGTGACGTCCTCCGTCGCGATGGCGACCGAGTCGTCCCAGTACTTCACGCCCATGATCGGGTCGACCGTCTCGAGGGAGACGTCGAGGTGCTCCAGGGTCTTCGCCTCGTGCGTGGCGCCCCAGATGTTGGCGTCGGTCGAGTAGGCCTTCTCCGCGGAGTCGCGGTAGGGGAAGCCGTGCGCGACCAGCCACTCGCTCATCTCCTGGCGCCCGCCGAGCTCGGTGACGAAGTCGGCGTCGAGCCAGGGCTTGTAGATGCGCAGGCGGGGGTTCGCGAGCAGGCCGTAGCGGTAGAACCGCTCGATGTCGTTGCCCTTGTAGGTGGAGCCGTCGCCCCAGATGTCGACGCCGTCCTCCTTCATCGCGCGCACCAGCAGCGTGCCGGTGACGGCGCGGCCGAGCGGCGTGGTGTTGAAGTAGGTCTTGCCGCCGGAGCGGATGTGGAACGCGCCGCAGGAGAGGGCGACGAAGCCCTCCTCGACCAGGGCGGTCTTGCAGTCGATCAGGCGCGACTTCTCGGCGCCGTACTCGAGGGCGCGGCCGGGGATCGACTCGATGTCGTCCTCGTCGTACTGTCCGAGGTCGCCGGTATACGTGTACGGCACGGCGCCCTTGTCGCGCATCCACGCGACGGCGACGGAGGTGTCGAGACCACCGGAGAACGCGATGCCGACGCGCTCGCCGACCGGGAGGGACTGCAGGACCTTGGACATGCGCTCAAGTCTATCGGCGGGTCGAGGCCCTTCGATTCCCCGTGAAAGCGCGGAAACGCACCCCCGGAGGCCCCTTCCGATGCACTTCTGAGCTCCGCTCCGGATTCGTCGGACGAGGGGTTGTGGATAACTCCGGTGCGAGAGTGCCCGGGTACTAGTGTCCTGAACACGGACGCACCGAACGGCGGGCGTCCCGGATCGGAGAGACGGCGAGCGCGGGGGTGCGGCTCGACGTCGTCGGGAGTGCACATGGCTCGGGATACAGCGGTGACGGCGGTGCTGGTCGTGTCCGGGGAGACGCTGATCGCGTCGGCCGTCTCGAATCTGCTCAGTGCCGACCCGCAGCTCCGCGTCTCGCGCCTCCTCGTGTCCGGTGACGGATGGGACGAGGTCGTCAAGGAGAGCGTGCGGATGAGGCCCGCCGCGCTCGTGCTCGTCGCCGCCGATGCCGAGGGGATGACCGCGGTCGTGCGGCGGCTGGTCCAGGAGGGTCTCCGCGTGGTCGTGATGTCGGCGTCGACGGGGTATCCCGCGACGGCCGCCGCCTTCCGCTCCGGAGCCGACGCGGTGCTCGGCGGCGAGCTGGATCCGGATGAGCTGCGCAGGGCGGTGCACGAGGTCGTCGCCGGGCATCCCTTCGTGTCGCGCGGAGTTCTGAGGGGCGCGGTCTCGCACGTGCAGGGAGATGTGGCGGAGGAGCGCGCGGACGGATGGCGGGACGTGCTGGCGCCACGCGAACGTGAGATCGTCCGCCTGCTCGTGCGGGGCTGCTCCAACCGGGAGATCGCCGCGTCGCTGCATCTGTCCGAGGCCACCGTGAAGGTGCATCTCGGCCGGGTGATGGAGAAGTGGATGGTGCGCGACCGCTTGCAGGTCGCCCTCCGCGCCCTCGGGGTCGACGGCGGGGTGCGGCGTTGAGGTCTCGCTCCGTTCGGGTACGACGAATGTCGGATATCGGCATCGACAATTGGACAAATGCATATCTATTTGGATATGAGAAATCGACGAAAGGCGTATTCCCGGCGAATTCCTCGCTCCTTAGCGTGAATTCCTGCCGCATTCCCGCCCGGGAAATGCGGATCGGATCATCACGTTCAAAGGGGAATGCACATGGGTGCTGTTCTGAGGTTCATCGCGTGGGTGCTCGGTCAGGTGTGGCGATGGGGTGTGCGGGTGGTCAATCGCGTGGTCGCGTGGGCGCGCAACAACTGGAAGCAGGTGTTGAAGTGGCTCGAGCGGGGCGTCTCGTTCGCGTCGATCATCCAGTGGATCCTGCAGCTGCTGGGGCTGGCGTAGGGAAGGATCCGCAGGAGGGAGGCGACCCCCGGAGGGGCCACCTCCCTCCGCACCCTTCGGTGAGAGCGGGGAGGGGGAACCCATGCCGATGGTGAGCGAGGGCGCGGAGACGCGCGGGGGTCCCTATGCGCGTGCGCTACCGCCGAGCGCGCTTCGATATCTCCGCGTGCGGTCCCTCATCGAATTGCTGGTCGCCGTGTCCGCGGTCGCGCTGATCGCATTCTGGATCGTGCCCGAGGAATGGCGCCTGCCGTCCCTGTGCGCGGTCTCGTTCCTCGCGATCGTCGGCGCGGCCGTCGAACTCCCCTTCGTCGATCGGCGCATCGTCGAGAACACCTCCTACGAGGTCGCCGACGGGGCCGTGCGGATCCGACGGGGCGTGCTGATCCGCCGCGACCTGGTGATCTCCACCGCGCAGATCCTGAACGTGTCGATCGTGCGGGGTCCGCTGCTGCGTCGGTTCGGGCTCGCCAAGGTCTCGTTCGCGACCATCGCCCACTCCGACGACCTCGGTCCGGTCTCACCTCCCGAGGCGGAGCGGATCCGGCAGCGGGTGCTGGCGGTCTTCGCGCCGGAACCGGAGGGCCGATGAACGGGCTCGCACTCGACCGCCTGCCGCTGCGCAGTGTGCTGGCCGCCGAGCTCCACGGCGCACCGGCGCTCGGTGGGCTGGCGCTCGCCGCCGTCGTGCTGTCGACGAGTCCCGCCGGCGTCTTCGGTGCGGTCGCGCTGCCGCTGATCGGCGTGCTGGCGTTCGTGCGGCTCGTCCATCCGGTGGTCGAGTTCGCGACGTTCCGGTACCGCGTCCTCGGCGGCGAGCTGCACGTCGAGAAGGGGATCTGGGTGCGGCGCCGCACGGTCGTGCTCCGCGGTCGCATCGTCGCGTGCGAACGGCTCACCCCCTGGTCGTACCGGCTGCTCGGGCTGTCCGTGGTGACACTGCACACCGGCGGCGAGGGCACCGATGAGGGGCGCATCGAGCTGACCGGTGTGGACGATGACGCGGCCGGACGCCTCGCCGCCTTCTCGCGCACGGTCGGCCCGCCGGCCCTGGACGACGGCGACGTCGTTCCCACGCCGCCGACGAAGGATCCTGATGACGAGCAGGCGGTCTATCGTGCGACGGCTGCGCAGCTGCTGCTCGCCGGGGCGGCGCAAGGCCAGATCGTCGTCCTCGGGGCCGCGGCGGCCTTCGGCGTCATCGACGATCTCGAGTCCCTGGGGATCTGGCGCGCGGAGGCACCGGGCTCGGGGATCTGGCTCGCGCCGCTGCTGGTTCCGGTCGCGCTCGTCGCCGGCACCCTTCTCACACTCGTCCGCTTCCACGGGTTCACGGTGATCCGCCGCGGTGGTGAGGTGATCGTGCGCCATGGACTGATCGAGCGTCGTGAACGCGTGCTGGTCCCCTCGGCGATCGTGGGCATCCGCGCGCATCGGAACGCGATCGAGATGGTGCTCGACCGTGTTCGGGTCCAGCTTCTCTCGCAGGAGACCTCGACGGTCGGCGCGGGGAACGTCATCCTCCCCTCCCTGCCGCGCTCTGCGGTGCGCGAGGCGCTCTCGGCTCTCGGGCTCGACCTCCCGGCCCCGCCGCTGCTGTCCGAGCCTGGTCTGCGGGCGGCGGTCCGGGCGGCGGTCGTCGCCTGCGCGATCGTGGGGCCCGCGACCGCATCCGTCCTCGTCGTCTCCGCGCCGCTGCGTCTCCCCGCCGTCGTGAGCGTACTCGGCGTCCTGCTGCTCTCTGCGATGCTCCTCTCCGCCGCGCGGCTCTTCTCCCGCCGGATCGCCTTCGTCGACGGTCTCGTGCACGCCCGGGAGAGCCACGTGTTCGATCGGGCGGATGTCGTGAGGATCACGGCCGTCCACCAGGTGTCGGCGGCATCGTGCGCCGGGATCCGTGCCCGGATCGTCGGCGTCCGGTACTTCGCCGGCGTTCCCAGGGCGTTCCTCGCGATGCAGCGTTCGACGGCGGTCGCCTCCGGCGTGGCGAGTGCCCTGGAGACGGTCGCCCCGGACATCGCACGCCGCCGGAGGCGCGAGGGGCGCGTCGGGATGACGCACCCGCAGACGAGAGGAGAGCCCACATGATCGAAGTCGCGAACGTGTTCAAGTCGTTCGGTGCGGCATTCGCGGTGAAAGACGTGTCCTTCACCGCGCCGGCGGGCGCGATCACCGCGTTCGTCGGCCCCAACGGCGCGGGGAAGTCCACCGTGCTCAGGATGATCGCGGGCCTGGCGTCGCCGGATCGCGGGCGGGTGCTCGTCGAGGGGAGGCCCTATGCGGAAGCCGCCGATCCGGCGGGGACGATGGGCGTCTTCCTGTCGGCCGAGTCGATTCCCGATCGGATGACCGCGCTCGACTACCTCGTCTACGCGGCGCGGCTGCAGGGCCGTTCGGCCCGGGAAGCGCGATCGGCACTGTCGCTCGTCGGCCTGGACGGCGCCGAGCAGGTGCGCGTGCGTCGCATGTCGCTGGGGATGCGCCAGCGGCTGGGGATCGCGGTCACCGGTCTCGGAGACCCTCGGATCCTGCTGCTCGACGAGCCCTCCAACGGGCTCGATCCGGCCGGTGTGCAGTGGTTCCGCGAGTACATCACCCATCAGGCAGGGAGGGGTGCCGCCGTGCTGCTGTCCTCGCACCACATGGCGGAACTCGCCCTGGTCGCGCACCGGGTGGTGATGATCGAGGCGGGGCGGATCGTTACCGAGGGCACCGTGTCGGACTTCGTCGCCACCGAGCAGAACCCGTCGGTGTTCGTCCGCGCCGTCGACACGATCTCCCTCAGGGCCGCGCTCATCCGTCACGGACTCCGGTGCGAGGAGTTCGACGACGGAATGCTCGTGCACGACGTCTCCCCGCAGGAGGTGGGGCGCATCGCCTTCGAGGAGTCCGCGGGCCTTCGGCATCTCACCGTGCGCGAGCGCTCCATCGAGCAGACCTACTTCGAGAGACTCGCCCCCACGGCGGGAGGAGCGGAATGACCGTCACGCAGATCACGCAGCAGCCGATGAAGCCCACGCGCAGACATCTCCGCAGCCAGACCGTCGGCCAGGTCGTCTCTGCGGAGGTGTTCCGGCTCCGCAGGGCCGGCGGCATGCTCGGCGGGCTCGTCGTCGCCGTGAGCGTGGGGATCGCCGCGGGATCGGTCGCGCTCATCGTGCTGCTCCTGATGGCGCAGGACGTCGCCCCGGTGCTGATGACCACGCCCCTGGAGCTCAGCGCAACGGCGGCGATGATGGTCGTGTCGCTCGTCACGGCATCAGCCTCGGCACGGGATGCCTCTGGGCAGACGGCTGTCGCGCTCGCGCTCGTGCCCCGGCGCGGACGCTATTGGCTCGGACGCTCGATCGCCGGCGTCCTCCTCTCCGTCGTCTCCGTGCTCGCGGCATGCGGACCGGTGCTCGCGGCGTGTGCTGTGTTCGGCACCGGTGGGCGGTACCTCGGTGCAGGCTTCGCCGTGGTGCTCTGCGCGGCGCTCGCTTCGGCCTTCCTCGGGATCTTCGCCACCGGGGCGGGGGCTCTGACGCGTTCGCCGGCGCTCGCGATCCTCGTCCTCCTCGGCGCGCTGGTGCTGGTGCCGGTCGCGGCGAGCATCGTGGCCGAGCTGCTGCCGCGGCTGATCGGCGCAGTGATCTCGGGCGTCTCCTCCGCGATGCCGGGGAATCTGGCGATGGATGCCGTCGCGATCTCCACCATCCCGGCCCGCGGTGTCGAGCGGATCCTGATCGGGCAGCTCGGGCTCATGGCATGGGCGGCGGCCGCCGCCGCGGTCTCGTGGCGGATCTTCGGACGGCGAGACGCTCCGGCGAGCTGACCGGTGGGAGAGAGAAGAAGGAGGCGGACACATGACATCCGATGAAGACGGCACACGGCGCCGGAGGCGCGCCGAACGATCCTCGACCGCAGCGCTGTTCCTCACCGTGCTGCTCGTGGGCATCGCCGTGGCGCTGTGGACCGACCTGAGCTTCGTGGCACGGGTGGCGATCGCCGGAGGCGCCGGCATCATCGCCGCCGCAGTGACCTACGCGATCGTCAAGCGCTGACCCGCTCTCAGAACCCCGAGTACTCCTGGATGCGCTTCTCGAACTCGGCCCGGTCCTTCTCGCTGAGCACCTGGCGGGCGATGATGAACAGCTGCACGCCCTCCAGGGGCTCGCCGGTGTCGGCGTTCTTCGCCTCGCGGTCGGTGCGGAACTCGCCGGTGGGATCCTTCGACAGGTCGAAGATGTCCGCATAGAACCGCAACGGGTCGGGGTAGGCGTCGCCGTACCACTCCCAGGTGTGCTGCGTCCCGGGGTCCGCCGAGCCGTACAGCTTGGCGATCATGTCGTCGGAGATGCCGGTGCCGGGCTCGTTGAGCGCGTAGAGCCCGGACATCCCGCGCGAGGCGAGGACGTTGTCGATGACCGACATGATCTGCCTCTTGCGCGCGTTGTCCCGCACCGGCTCGGCGGTCGTCCAGGTCTCGGAGCCGTACTGCTGCAGCATCGACTCCCCGCCGTAGCCGTTGCGCTCATTGCGAGTGCCGGAGGCCCCGGACTTCACCCAGGTGTAGCCGAACCGCTCCGTGAGGCGCGCACGGATCTCGGCCATCAGGGCCTCTCCATCCGCCTGCACCTTCTCCAGCGAGGGCTGCGAGAGCACGCTCTGGTTGGAGGTGCCCTTGACTCCCGGATAGGCCTCGGCATGCCGCTGCTTGTCGCTCTTCACGCCCTTGTAGCTCTGCGTCGCCGAGGCCTGCAGGGCACCGAGCGCTCCGACGGTCGCGACGTTGAACAGCAGGGCGATCACGAGGGCGACAGCGCCCAGCATCCGTCCGCGCGCGGTGAAGAGGCTCGTCACGATGGCGGCGAGCAGCACCAGCTGCAGCACGATCATCGTGACCGAGTAGATCGCCGAGGCGCCGCCGAGCAGCATCCCCAGCAGGATGAGCGCGAACAGGACCGACGCGATCAGCACGATCAGACCGAACGGTCCGGAACGCTGCTTCGGCGTCTCCGCCTCGGCCGTCACGGCGGCCGCCGCGCTCGGGAGACCCGGCGTCTGCTGCCGGCGTGCCCCGTGATAGCCGCCCGGCGGGGGTACCGGGGGAGCCCCCGCGTCGGTCGGCACGTAGCGGGTCCGCTGCGGTTCTACCATGGCTTCTCCGCCCCGCCTCCGCCGCCGTCCTGGCCGCCGTTGCCTCCGCCCCCGAGCTGGTCCTCGCGCTCCTGAGCGCCCTCGCCGAGCTTCTTCTCCACGTCGTCGAGCTTCTCCTGCGACGGCTGCCCCTCGTCGGGCTTCGGCTCCCCATCGCCCTTGCCCTGGTCGGGCTTCTGCTGCTGGTCCTCCTGCTGCGACTGCTGCTGCTTCTGCTGCTGCCGGTCCTTCGCGTCCTTGAGCGTGTTGCTCATGTCGCGGTTCTGGTCGGGCGACTGGTCCTGGGCCTCGTCGCTGCTGCACTCCTTCGGCGTGCCGACCGTGATCTCGAGGGCCTCGCCGAACAGCTGAGCGGCCTTCGCCGCGTCGCCGTCGGCCTGGGCGGCGTCGCCCATCCGCTCGATGACGAGCGACAGGTTGATGCGTACCGCGCACACCTCGAGCCCCTGTGCGAGGTCGAGGGCCTCCTCGAGCTTCGCGCGCGCCTCCGGGAGCCTCTCCGCACCGGCGAGAGCGGTGCCCACGTCGTAGGGCGCCTTGTAGCGCTCGAAGGCGTTCCACCATTCCTGCCCGCGCGCCGCGGACTCGGACGCCGCGTACTCCCCGACCACGTAGGAGCTGATCGACTGGTGCGCGAAGGCGTACATGCTCAGGAGCTTGCCCACGAAGACGAGCGCGAACAGCGTCACCGGCAGCGTGCCGATCGCGATCCACCGCCGGATGCGACGTCGACGCCGATTCGCGGCGATCAGCGCCGCGGCGGCATCGGCCTGACCGGTCGGGGACTGTCCGGCATCGGCGCGCGGGGGCGCGGTGTCCACGGGGGCGCTCATCGCCCGCCTCCCTCGGCGGCCGGGTCGACGTCGGGGCGGGCACTGAGTCCCCGCATCCGGGCGACCAGCATCGTGGCGCGGCTCAGCTCGACGCAGAGCAGCGCGAGCAGCACGAGGGCGAATATCCAGTACAGCTCGATCACGTTGCCGACCTCCCCCGATGCGGCGTAGTCGGTGGTGGACGCCGGGGCGTCGGGCAGCTTCGGCGCGGCGTCGGCGGCGCGGTGCTCGTACTCGACCCCCAGCTCCTTGGCGATCGTGCCGAGGTTCTTCTCGTCGATCACCGAACGGGCCGGCTGCCCCTGGTACTCGATGTAGCCGTCGTCGGAGGAGCCCGTGCCGGAGGTGATCCGCATCGGCCCGCCCTCTGTGGTGCCGTAGCCGAGCACGGCGCCCGCATCGACGTACTTCGCGCTCGAGCCGAACGACTCCGGGGAGCTCGAGGCGGTCTGCTCCCCGTCGCCGAAGTAGAAGACCATGCGCGAACGGTCGGGAGCGGCCTTCGCGGCGGACTGCAGGGTCTTGGCGAGCAGCGTGTTCGCGACGCCGATCGAGCTCCCGCGCGACTGGGTCGTCACTTCGGGACGCAGCACGTCGAGCGAGGACATCAGCGCCGTCGCATCCGTGGTGAGGGGCAGGCGCAGCTGAGCGTTCGCATCGAAGGTGATCAGAGCGAACCGCGCTCCGGGGTATCGGTCGACGATCTTCTGCACATCCTCGCGCACACCCTCCAGGCGCTGCTCCTTGCCGTTCCAGTCCTCGGCGACGATGCTCGCGGTCGTATCGACGACGAGCACCACGTCGGTGTCGGTGGCGAGGGTCTGCGAGGTCCCGCCGGGGACGCCCGGTCGCAGCAGCATCGCGAACAGCACCACCAGCATGAGCAGGCGGAGGCCCCACAGCCAGCGGTGCGGGGGCACGCGCTTGACGAGCGCGAGCACGAGGCCGATCGCGACCGGGGCGCAGAGCAGCACCAGGAGCAGCGGATGCAGCACGGGCTGGAAGATCATAGGCGCACTCTCCACAGCAGCACGAGGAACCCGAGGGCGCCGACCAGCAGCACGGCGACCCACAGCGCGGGGGAGTCGACCCACACGACCTGGGTCTGCCCGCGCAGCGCCGTCGCCTGCTGCTTCTGGATCTCGCTGATGATGTCGCCGACGGTGGTCGTGGCGCGCAGCGCATACGACTGCCCGCCCGTCGTCTGGGCCGCCTTCGAGAGGCCGATGCTGGTCTCCGCCTTCGGATCGCCCACGGGGTCCAGCGCGAACACCTTCACCTTCTTGCCCCGGGAATAGGCCGCGGCCTCGTCGAGGGTGACGATCTGCGCGCCGTTGACCTCGTTGTCCGTCGCCAGGATCACCGATCGCGAGCGATCGTCGTCGAGGTGGTCGAAGCGCATCGCGCAGGAGGCGAGGCCGTCGCCGATGAGCGAGGCGCCGGGGCCGTTCAGAGTGCCCACCCAGTGCTCGGGCGTGTCCGTCTGGTAGTCGAAGCCCTTGCGCAGCTCGGAGAGCTGCTGCCGGATGAACGCGTAGTCGTCGGTGAGGGGGAAGACCTGCACGGGCGAGCTGTTGAAGATCGTCAGTCCGATCCGCTCCCCCTTGAACCCGTCGAGCAGCTTGTCGAACACGTCGATCACCTCGCGGTCGACGTCGATCATCGAGCCGGAGACGTCGAGGCAGAGCACGATGTCGCGGCTGGAGTTCACCGGCTGGATCGTCTGCGACGCCATCGGACGCGCGGCGACGACCCCCGCGAGCAGCGCCGCGATCACACCGAGCCCGAGGATGCCGGAGAGCGCCACCATCCGCCGACGCACGGCGCTGCGGAAGGACGGGAGCCGCCGCAGCCGCTCCGCGCGCGAGACCAGCGCGCTCTCGCCCTCCCCGGTGCGCGTGCGGCGCAGGCCCACGACCAAGCCGATCGCGACCGCGATGAGCACTGCGCCGACGGCGACGAGGATGATCCAGGGATGGGCTAGTGCCACGACGTCACCACCTTGCGGGCGGCCTCGGCGCCGTAGGCGGGGTCGATGGCCGGCCCCCGCTGGAAGACGCTCGGGTAGTAGTGGCGCCGGATCGCGTCGACGAGCGCCGGATGCACGCCGCGCTCCACGAGGTCGTCGAGGGAGAGCACCGGGGCCTCGAGCCCGGAGTACTCGTTCACGAAGGAGCGCACGGTGCGGCTGAGCTCGAGGTTGGCCTGCCGGGGGCTCATATTCCGGGATCGGTATGCGTCTTCGATCCGCTGGATCTGCCCGAGGTAGTCGCTGCGCAGCCCGTCGAGAACGTCCACGAAGAGCGGAGCGGCCGCCGCGCCGCCGGCGAGCGTGAGACGGCGCTTCGGGCGGGTGAGCACGATCACCAGCCAGGCGCCGAGAGCGAGGGCGGCCAGCACGCCGATGGCCAGCAGCAGCCAGCCCCAGCCGTACTGCGCGGGCGGATAGAGGTCGTCAGAGGCGGGCATGCGACCTCCGGTTCAGCATCTGCAGCAGCGCCGGCACCGCGGAGTCCTGACCGTCCAGCTCGGCGTGGCTGATCTCCATCCGCCGCAGCAGCTCATCGCGCCGCGCGGTGTCCGCGGCCTCCTGCGCGGCGAGCTCCTGCATCACCGCGGCGTCACCGTGCACGAAGTCCGGCACCAGCCAGCGGCTGTCCACGTCGCGCCGGGCCGCCGTCGCCCCGTCGAGCACCGGGTCGGCGTCTCGCAGCGTGAGCCACAGCACATCGTGCTGCACGGTCAGACGGCGCAGCATCCGCTCGGTCTCGTCGGTCACCGGCTGCTCGTCGGTGACCACGACCACGATCATCCTCTTGGCGATGGTCCGGGCGACGTAGCCGAGCAGCGCATCGCGGGCGTTCGGCGCGGTGCTCGCCGTCGCCGCCTCCTGTATGCGCCGGAGGGCATGTTCGAGGCCGCCCTCCGTGCCGGTCGGGGCGATGCGCCGGATCTCCGATGCGTCCCCGTACACCACCGAGACGTCGTCGCCGTGCCGCACCGCCAGGAAGCCCAGTGCGCCGGTGGCGATCACCGCGAGGTCGGCCTTGGCACGCTCGTCGTGCGCGAGCGCGGTCATCCCTCGTCCCGTGTCGACCACGAACAGCACCGTGTGCATCCGCGTGGCCCTGGTGCGCTTCACCAGCGGCTCGCCCTGCTTGGCCGTCGCCTTCCAGTCGATGTCGCGCACCTGATCGCCGTACTCGTACGGCCGCAGGTCCTCGAAGTCGAGGCTCCGCCCGCGCAGCAGCGACGCGTAGGCGCCGTCGAGCGCATGCATCGACTTCTTCGAGGCGTGGATGAAGAGCTTCGCTCTCACCTGCGTGATCAGGCTGGCCATGGCGGTCAGGGGGTCGGCACCGCGGCGAAGATCTGGTCGATGATCTCCTCGCTGCGCACGCCCTCGGCGTCCGCCTCGAAGGTGAGGAGCACGCGGTGGCGCAGCACGAGGTGGCGGAGGTTGCGGACGTCCTCGGGGAGCACGTGCCCGCGGCCGTTGAGCAGCGCGAGCGCACGCGACGCCTGCAGGAACGCGATGCTGGCGCGGGGGCTCGCACCGTACTTGATGTACCGGGCGCGCTCCTCGCCGATGTACGGCGCGGGATTGCGGGTGACGTAGGCCAGCTGCACGATGTAGTTGCGGATCGCCGGGTCGACGTAGATGCGGGAGGAGACGTCCTGCAGCATCTTCACGTCGTCGATGCCGATCGCGCCGGGAACGTGGCGGTCGGGGTCGAGCATGCCGGAGTCGATGCGCCCGAGGATCTCGAACTCCTCGGCGGGGCTCGGGTACTCGACGATCTCCTTCAGCAGGAAGCGGTCCATCTGGGCCTCGGGCAGCTCGTACGTGCCCTCCTGCTCGATCGGGTTCTGCGTGGCGATCACGAGGAAGGGCTTCGGCAGCGGGTGCACCTCGCCGCCGATCGTGGTCTGGCGCTCCTGCATCGCCTCGAGCATCGCGCTCTGCGTCTTCGCGCTGGAGCGGTTGATCTCGTCGAGGAGCACGAAGTTCGCGTGCACCGGCCCGAGCACGGTGCGGAACGTGCCCGAGGACGCGTCGTAGATCTGGTTGCCGGTGATGTCGCTCGGCAGCAGGTCGGGAGTGCACTGGATGCGCTTGAAGCTCGCCCGCACGGTGTCGGCGAGCGTGCTCGCCGCGGTGGTCTTGGCGAGTCCCGGCACACTCTCCAGCAGGATGTGGCCGCCCGCGATCAGGGCGATCAGCAAGCTGGTGCGCAGGCGCTCCTGGCCCACCATCTTGGTCGCGTAGGAATCGGAGATGACGGTGATGATCTCGCCGGCACGCGCGATGTCGGCGGGGCTCGCCTCCTCGCGCTTCTCCGATGCCGGGCGCGACGCGGGCGCGGACGCCGGAGCGGCCGGTGCGGGCGGAGGCGGGGGCGCGGTGGGCATGCCCTGCGGTGCGGGGAAGGACTCGGTCATCGTCTGTCTCCTCATGGCGAGGGGGCGCACGGCATCCGCCGATCCCCCGTAACAGGGTAACCGGGGCGGACGGAAGCCGAGACGGCGAGGGACTCAGGCGGCGGAGACCACGGGTCGCACGGACCTCTTCCGCCCGACCGCCAGCACGCCCGTCGCGACGACGAGGATCGCGACGGCGATCCCGACGACGTAGAGCGAGACACCGCCGTATCCCCCGACGTTCGCGGGGTCGAGGAACGGATACGGATACCAGGACGGGGCTCCCGTCGCGGGTGCCGTGATGAGCGGGGCGCGCAGCATCGTGTAGACGACCCAGACGATCGGGAAGGCGACGACGATCCACAGCGTCGACCACGGCAGACGTCGGCGCTGCGGGGCGAAGAGGACGTCCGCGAGGAGGAACAGGGGCGCCACGACGTGCAGCACCTCGTTCGACCACCAGACCGTCGAGCCCTGATCGAGCGGGATGCCGCGCAGGAGGATGTTGTAGACGATGCCGGTGGTGATCATGTACGTCGCGACGCAGGCGAACAGCACGGACAGCCAGCGGGGCTCGGCGCCGTGACGGTGGCGCAGCAGCCAGACGCCGCCGAGCGCGAGCGCGACGACCGCCCCCACGTTCGAGAGGATCGTGAAGAAGCTGAAGAAGTTGGCGACGACGGTCGGCAGGTGGGCGGCCCAGGAGTCCGGGGCGTGCAGCGCGCGTTCGAGGGTGCGGATCAACTGCGCGATGATCGCGGCGGCGGTGAGCGCGGCGGCGGCGAGTCGGGCGGGGGCCCACCATGACGTCATGGGGAGACTCTAGCGACGGGGAGGCCTCCGATAGGATGGTCCCGCCCGATTCGGGCCAGCTCATCTGCCGGTGCAAGCCCGGCGAACAGCGGCAGTACCAGGGGGTTCACCCATGCCAGGAATCGTGATCGTCGGCGTCCAGTGGGGCGATGAGGGCAAGGGCAAGGCGACCGACCTGCTCGGAGAGCGCACCGACTGGGTGGTGAAGTTCAACGGCGGCAACAACGCCGGGCACACGGTCGTCGTCGGTGACGAGAAGTACGCCCTCCACCTGCTCCCCTCCGGCATCCTCACCCCTGGCGTCAACGCGGTGATCGGCAACGGCGTGGTCGTCGACCTCGAGGTGCTGTTCAGCGAGCTCGAGGCGCTCTCGGCGCGCGGCGTCGACATCTCGCGTCTGCGGATCAGCGCCAACGCGCACATCATCACGCAGTACCACCGCACGCTCGACAAGGTGACGGAGCGCTTCCTCGGCAAGCGCATGATCGGCACGACCGGCCGCGGGATCGGCCCGGCGTACGCCGACAAGATCAACCGCGTCGGCATCCGCGTGCAGGACCTCTTCGACGAGAACATCCTGCGGCAGAAGGTCGAGGGCGCCCTCGACCAGAAGAACCACCTGCTGGTGAAGGTCTTCAACCGCCGCGCCATCACCTGCGACGAGATCGTGGACGACCTGCTCTCCTACGCCGAGCGCCTCCGTCCGATGGTGGCCGACACCGGGCACCTGCTCGACCAGGCGCTCAGCCGCGGCGAGGTCGTCGTGTTCGAGGGCGGCCAGGCGACGATGCTCGACGTCGACCACGGCACGTACCCGTTCGTGACCTCGTCGTCGGCGACCGCGGGCGGCGCGGCGACGGGATCCGGCGTCGGCCCTGGCGCGCTCGACCGCATCGTCGGCATCGTCAAGGCCTACACGACCCGCGTCGGATCCGGCCCGTTCCCGACCGAGCTCTTCGACGAGCAGGGCGAGTGGCTGCGCAAGCAGGGCTTCGAGTTCGGCACCACCACCGGCCGGCCGCGCCGCGTGGGCTGGTACGACGCGCCGATCACCCGCTACGCCACGCGCATCAACGGCATCACCGACCTCGTGCTCACGAAGCTCGACATCCTCACGGGCCTCGATCAGATCCCGGTGTGCGTCGCCTACGACGTCGAGGGCACCCGGTTCGACGACGTGCCGGTGAACCAGACCGACTTCCACCACGCGACGCCGATCCTGGAGTACTTCCCCGGCTGGTCGGAGGACATCTCCGCGGCGCGGAGCTTCGAGGACCTGCCCCGGAACGCGCAGGACTACGTGCTGACACTGGAGAAGATGAGCAACACCCGCATCTCGGTGATCGGCGTCGGCCCGGAGCGCGACCAGGTGGTCGTCCGGTACGACCTGCTCGACTGATCCGGTCCGCTGGCCCCGGTCGCCCTGCCTCTCTTCGTCGCAAAGTGCCGGAATCCGGGCCGGACGACGGGACTTTGCGATGAGGAGCGGAGGACGAGGAGTGGGGACGGCATGACGCGGTTCTGGCTCGGAGGCTACGGCCCCGACATGCAGGGCGATGCCGAGGGCATCGGCGTCCTCGCGGGCGATGACGAGCGGCCCCGCGAGACCCTCCGCTACCGCGGAGTGGCGGCACTGGCGGCGTCGCCGTCGTGGCTCGCACGGCATCCGCGGCTCGACGTGGTCTATGCCGCGCTCGAGGGTGCGGGGACCGTGGCGGCCTTCGCGCGATCGGGTGAGTCGGCCCTCGCGCCCCTGGGCGCTCCGCTCGAGGCCGGCGCGGCGGTGTGCCATCTCGCGGTCGCGCCCGACGGGCACGCGCTGATCGCGAGCTGCTACGGCGACGGCCGCGTGGTGCGCTTCGGCCTCGCATCCGACGGTTCCCTCGTGCCGGCGAGAGCGGATGCCGCGGCCGCGCTGCGCGCCGCTCTGTTCGGCGAAGAGGAGCAGGACGCCGCGCCGGCGGGAGTCGGCGTCGCGGCGGCCGACCCCTATCCCACGCCCCTCGGCGAGGAGCCGCGGGCATCGCACGCCCATGCCGCCGTGTTCCTGCCCGACGGGCGGATCGCGACGACCGATCTCGGCTTCGACCTCGTGCGCTTCTGGCGGCCCGCGGGGCAGGGGCTCTCGCTCGATCACGAGGTCGTGCTCCCGCGCGGCACCGGGCCGCGACACCTGGTGCTGCACCCCAGCGGCCATCTGCACGTGGTCACGGAGTACTCGTGCGAGGTGTTCACCCTGGCCCCGTCCGCCGACGGCATCTGGGCGGTGGTGTCGGCGACGCTCGCCTCGCCGATCGCGCAGGTCGGCCTCGACTTCCCCGCGGAGCTCACGCGGTCGCGGGACGGCGAGACCCTGTACACCGCGCTGCGCGGCAGCAACACGGTCGCAGCGCTGCGGGTGCGCGGCGCCGGGGAGACCGTCGAGCCGCTCGCAGTGACCGACTCGGGCGTGGACTGGCCACGGCACCACCTCGTCCACGAGGGTGCGCTGCTGGTGGCCGGGCAGCGCTCGGGCACCGTGTCGCTGCTCGACCTCGATGGGCGCGGCGTTCCCCGCGAGGTGCGCCGGACGACGCAGGCCCCCACGCCCACGCATCTCCTTCCGATGCGCTGACCTCCCGGCGCTGCCCCGGGCGGCCGCCGTGTCCCCGCGCGCTGTGCCCCCGCACCGTCTATTCGTCGCAAAGTCCCGGAATCGGAGCCGGATAGCGGGACTTTGCGACGAATAGACGCGAGAGCCGGCCCCTGCGCGGACGGAATCGTGTCAGGCTGGACGCGGCTTCATGCATTCGCGAGATGAGGAGGCGCACGTGTCCGCAGAGGAGTACGACCTGATCGTGCTGGGCGGAGGCCCGGTGGGGGAGAACGTGGCCGACCGGGCGGTGCAGGGCGGCCTGACCGCCGTCATCGTCGAGGGCGAGCTGGTCGGCGGGGAATGCTCGTACTGGGCGTGCATGCCGTCCAAGGCGCTGCTCGGCCCGATCCGCGCCGTGCACGCCGCGCAGCACATCGGCGGCGCGGCGCAGGCGGTGTCCGGCGACCTCGACGTGCGCGCCGTCCTCGCTCGACGCAACGGATTCACCAGCGACTGGAAAGACGACGGCCAGGTCGGCTGGCTCGACAGCGCCGGCATCGGCCTGGTGCGCGGACACGGCCGCCTCAGCGGCGAGAAGCAGGTGACGGTCACGACGCCGGACGGCGCGGAGCGCGTGCTCACGGCACGGCACGCGGTCGCGGTCAGCACCGGGACGGATGCCGTCGTGCCCGACATCCCGGGCCTCCGCGCCGCCCGCCCATGGACCAGCAGGGAGGCGACGAGCGCGCAGGAGGTGCCCGCCTCGCTGGCCGTGATCGGCGGGGGCGTCGTCGCCGTGGAGATGGCGACGGCCTACGCGGGTCTCGGCGCGGAGGTGACGCTCATCGCCCGCAGCGGGCTGCTCGGCGGCGTGGAGCCGTTCGCCGGAGAGCTCGTCGGCGACGGGCTGCGCGAGCTCGGCGTCGATGTGCGCACCGGCACGGGCATCCGCTCTGTCCGGCGCGCCGGCGACGCGGTGACGGTGGAGACCGACGGCGGGGACGTCGTCGCGCAGGAGGTTCTCGTCGCGACCGGCCGCAGCCCTCGCAGCGCCGACGTCGGGCTGGAGACCGTCGGGCTCGTGCCGGGGGACTGGATCCGCACCGACGACACCCTGCTCGTCCCCGGGACGGACTGGCTGTACGCCGTGGGCGATGTGAACGCGCGGGCCCTGCTCACCCATCAGGGCAAGTATCAGGCCAGGGCCGCCGGAGACGTGATCGCCGCCCGTGCGAGGGGAGAGCGGATCGACACCGAGCCCTGGGGGCGGCATGTCGCGACCGCCGATCACCGCGCGGTGCCGCAGGTGGTCTTCTCCCTGCCCGAGGTCGCGGCGGTCGGCCTCTCCGAGAAGGCGGCGAGGGACGCGGGGCTCGATGTGCGGGCCGTGGACGTGGAGTTCGGATCCGTCGCCGGGGCGGGGCTGCACGAGGACGGCTATCGCGGCCACGCGCGCATGATCGTGGACGAGCAGCGCGGCACGGTCGTCGGTCTCACGCTCGCCGGACCGGATGTCGGCGAGCTGATCCACGCGGCGACCATCGCGGTGGTCGGCGAGGTCCCGCTGACGCGGCTCTGGCACGCGGTGCCCTCGTACCCGACGATGAGCGAGGTGTGGCTGCGGCTGCTCGAGGCGTACGGCAGGGATTCGGCCTGAGCCGGGGGCCGGGGGCGGGATGACGGAGAAGGGGGCCTTCGCCGCGATGCTCGTCTCGCGCGCGCGGCGGAATCCGCGAGCCGCGTTCGCGCTCGTGTGCGGGACGGTCGTCGTCCTTCTCGTCGCTGCTCTCGGCGTCGGCTGGCGTCTGGGGTCGGCGGACGACGGGAGGATCGCGACCCTGTCGAAGACGGCAGCCGCCTGGCCTGACGGCGATGTGTTTCCCGGCCAGGACGGCCCGGTGACGCGCTACGAGGACTACCTCGGGATCATGGTCGGGACGTTCTTCCGGGACGAGTCCGAGCGGCGGCACTGCGTGGTGGCCGGACCCCGCGAGTCGATCCAAGGGAGATGCGCGGCGGAGCCGTTCAGCGCCACCGTCGACATCCTCGTGACGACGTCCAGTCCCGCGGAGCTGCGGACGCTGTTCCCCGTCGGTGCCACCGTGCGGATCTCCTTCGACGGCGAGACGGTCACGGTGCTCCGCGATCGGACCTAGCCGCGCGGGAATCGGGGAATCTCCGGAGATTCGGCCCGGATGTCGGAGGTGTCCCCTACGCTCGAAGAGACCCGAGGAGGGACGCGCATGACCGCTGTACTCATACGGATCGCCGAAGAGGTGAGCGACTCGTAGGCCGCGCCTGCGAGCGTCCGAGATGATCGAATTCCGGTCAGTCACGAAGACCTTCCCCGACGGCACGCACGCCGTCGACGACTTCAGCCTGGTCATCCCGGCGCGCCGCACCACGGTGCTGGTGGGGTCGTCGGGCTGTGGCAAGACCACTCTGCTGCGGATGATCAACCGCATGGTCGAGCCCTCCGGCGGTGCGATCGAGATCGACGGCGAGAGCGTGCTCGATCGCGATCCCGTCACGCTGCGCCGCAGCATCGGCTACGTCATGCAGAACTCCGGGCTCATGCCGCATTTCACGGTGATCGACAACATCGCGACGGTGCTGCGGCTCGGTGGCACCGGCCGTGCGCAGGCCCATGAGCGCGCCCGCGAGATGCTCGACACGGTGGGGCTCGACCGATCGCTCGCCGACCGGTACCCCAGCCAGCTCTCCGGCGGCCAGCAGCAGCGCGTCGGCGTCGCGAGGGGGCTCGCCGCCGACCCCAACATCCTGCTGATGGACGAGCCGTTCGGCGCGGTCGACCCGATCGTGCGCACCGAGCTGCAGCAGGAGATGCTGCGTCTGCAGCGCGAACTGGGGAAGACGATCGTCTTCGTCACGCACGACATCGACGAGGCGTTCCTGCTCGGCGACCAGATCGTGATCCTCGACGTCGGCGCCCGCATCGTGCAGCAGGGCTCTCCGAACGAGATCGTCGAGAACCCCGCCGACGACTTCGTGGCGGCCTTCATCGGCGCCGACCGCGGCAAGAGGTCGCTCACGCTCCGCCGCACCGCGACCGGCACGGCGGTGGTCGACGCCGAGGGCCGTACCCAGGGGATGCTCGCCGAGGAGGGCGCCGCCGTGATCCGTGCAGAGGATGCCGGGGCCTGACGTGACCTGGATCATCGACAACCTCGGCATGATCCTCGACCTGGCGGTGGTCCACCTCCGCCAGAGCCTGATCGCGCTCGTGATCGGATTCGTCATCGCGATCCCGCTCGGTCGGATCGCCTGGCGCTACCGGCTGGTGCGCGGTCCCGTGATCGTGCTCACCGGCCTGCTCTACACGATCCCCTCCCTCGCGCTGCTCGTGCTGCTGCCCGGTCTCTTCGGCTACTCCGCGACGATTGAGAGCAATCTCGTCGCGGCCCTGACGATCTACTCCATCGCCATCCTGGTGCGCTCGGTCGCCGACGGGCTCGACTCGGTCGACCCCGACGTGCGGCAGGCCGCCGCCGCGATGGGCTACGGCCCCGCACGGCGCTTCTGGACCGTCGAGCTCCCGCTCGCGGGTCCGGTGATCCTCGCCGGACTGCGCGTCGCCGCCGTGAGCACCATCTCCCTCGCCACCGTGGGCATCCTCATCGGCGTCAGCAACCTCGGCTACCTCTTCACCGACGGGCTGCAGCGCCGGATCATCGAGGAGGTACTGGCCGGGGTGGTGGTCGTGGTGGTCCTCGCGCTCGTGATCGACGCCCTGCTCGTGCTCGCCGGCCGCCTGGTGATGCCCTGGCAGCGCGCCTCCTCGCGGAAAGCCGCGACCGGGGCCGGGAAGGCGGCGATCGCATGAACCTCTTCGCCGACGCGTTCGCCTGGCTGTTCTCCCCCGATCGGCTGAAGGGGCAGTACGCGCTGCCGGTGCTCCTCGAGCAGCATCTGCTCTACACCGCGGTGTCGGTGCTGATCGCGATCGTGATCGCCGTGCCGATCGGCTGGCTGATCGGGCACACCGGCCGGGGCCGCGAGGTCGCCGTCGCGGTGTCGGGGGCGGCCCGCGCGGTGCCGTCGTTCGGCCTGTTGGTGCTGCTCATCCTGCTGCTCGGCGTGATCCAGACCCCGCTCGCCGCGGTCATCACCTTCGTGCTGCTGGCGATCCCGCCGCTGCTCGCCGGCGCCTATTCCGGGCTCGAGGCGATCGACCGCCGCGTGGTCGACGCCGCCAAGGCGATGGGGATGACGCCCTGGCAGGTGTTCGTCAAGGTCGAGCTGCCCCTCGGGCTCCCGCTGCTCATCGGCGGGCTGCGGTCCGCCGTGCTGCAGGTCATCGCCACCGTGACGATCGGCGCCTGGGTGAACCTCGGCGGCCTCGGCTGGCCGATCATCCAGGGCATCCCGCTGCGGCGCTTCGACCAGGTGCTCGCCGGCGCGATCCTCGTCGCGCTGCTCGCGCTCATCGCCGACCTGCTGCTCGCGCTCGCCCAGAAGGCCGCCGTGCCGAGAGGGCTGCGCGACGGGCGGTCGACCTCCCGGGCGCCACGGCGTCGCGCTCGGCTGCAGGCCGCCTGAGATCCATCCCAGACTTTCGCTTCCCACAGATCACCGGAGAGAGGACACACAGCATGTTCACCGCTCGCATCACCCGCACCGCGATCGCCGCCGCCGGCGCCGTCGCGGTCGCCGTCGCCCTCAGCGGCTGCGGCTCCAGCAATCCGCTCGACGACCCCGACTCGTCGAAGGAGCCCTCCTCGTCCGACACGATCGTGATCGGCTCGCAGGCGTACTACTCCAATACGATCATCGCCGAGATCTACGCCCAGGCCCTTGAGAAGGCCGGGCACAAGGTCGACCGCAAGTTCAACATCGGACAGCGCGACGCCTACATGCCGGACATCGAGTCGGGCAAGATCGCCCTGTTCCCCGAATACACCGGCAATCTCATGGAGTACCTCGGCGGGAAGTCCGACGCGAACAGCCCGGACGACGTCTACGCCGCGCTGAAGAAGGTGCTGCCGAAGGGCCTCACCGCCCTCGACTTCGCTCAGGCCGCCGACCAGGACACGTACACGGTGACCAAGAAGTACGCCGAGGAGCATGGTCTGGTGTCGATCGCCGACCTGTCGAAGGTCTCGGATGCCACGATCGGCGCCGCCCCCGAGTTCGAGCAGCGGCCGTACGGGCCCGAGGCGGCGAAGAAGGCCTACGGCGTGGACCTCAAGTTCTCCGCCACCGGGCAGACCACGCTCGAGGCGCTGCTCGCCGGCACCGTGCAGGTGGCTGACATCTACTCGGCCGACCCCGCGTTCGAGACCGAGGACATCGTCGCGCTGAAAGACCCGAAGAACCTCATCCTCTCGTCCAACGTCGTCCCGATCGCCAACGAGAAGATCGCGGCCGACATCGCCGACACGATCAACGCGATCAGCAAGAAGCTCACCACCGAGGAGCTCGTGAAGCTCAACGTGCAGAGCACCAAGGACAAGCGCGAGGCTCCGGCGATCGCCAAGGACTGGCTGACCGCTCAGGGCCTGCTCTGATCCGACCCCGCAGCGACGACAGAGCCCGGGCATCCGATCGTGGATGCCCGGGCTCTGTCGTTTCCGGCCTCAGACCCGGGAATCCTGGCGGGGGATCCAGATCTGCTTGATGATGATCAGCACCGAGGCGGTGACGGGCACGGCGACCAGTGCGCCGAGCAGGCCCAGGAGCGTGCCGCCGGCGGTCGCGCCGATGACGACGAGCGATCCGGGCACCGATACCGCCTTGGTCATCACGCGCGGCGTGAGCACGTACGCCTCGACCTGGATGTAGATCAGATAGATGAGTGCGAAGATCAGCGCGCCCAGCGGATTGGCGAACAGCGCGATGAGCGTGCCGATCGCCAGGAAGAGCAGCGGTCCGATCAGCGGGATCATCGTGATGAAGAAGGCGACCGTCGCCATCAGCGGCGGGAACGGCAGCCCGATGAACAGGAAGAGCAGGAGCGCGACGACGGCGTTGAAGAACGCGAGCGTCACCATGCCCATCACGTAACCGCCCACGGCGTTGGTGATCTGGTCGGTGATGTCCGCGGCGCGGGCGCGGTTGCGGGCGGGGGCCAGGCGCAGCAGCGAGGACTTGATCGTGGGGAGCCCGGCGACGAAGTACAGCGTGAGCACCAGCACGATGATGAAGCCGCTGATCCCCGAGGCGATCGACGAGCCGATCTGCAGCGCGCCGCCTCCGATGCTCACCGCGGTTCCCGGATCGGTGAGGAAGCCGGTGACGTCCTTGACGAGCTTCTCGAACTGGTCGCCGAACTGCGATTCGAGGCCGTGGTACAGCGAGCTGGACATGAAGTCCTTGACGAGCTGAGGCACGGACTTCACGAACAGCGAGACCTGCTCGACGATGGTCGGCACGATCAGCCACAGGGCGAGCCCCATCACCACGAGCAGTCCGACGATCACCGCCAGGACGCTCCAGACCCTCTTCAGACCGCGGCGCTCGAGGAACCGTACGGCGGGGTCGAGTCCGAGGGCGGCGAATGCGGCGAAGGCCACGTAGATGATCACCGTCGCGAGGTTGGAGATCATCATCCCGACGATGAAGGCCGTCAGTCCGCCGAGCGTGACGAGCAGTCCGAAGAGGTACGGCTGGTCGATGCGCGTCCAGAAGGAACGGGTCGGGGTCGCGGGTTCCAGCACCTTGACGGACGAGGTCGGGGGCGGCGAGGAGGGCGTCGCGGCCGCCGTGGTCTCGGGGGGCGTGGTCTCGGCGTCGGTGGACTCGACGTTCTCGTCGCTGCTCATGGGGACAGCCTAGGGTCTGCGGCTGTTTTCTCCGGCTGCATCACAGGGCGTCGGCGAGGAGAGGGCCTGCGGCCGCCCGGCACGGCTATCGTCGTAGCTGTCATCCACCGAGGAGGAACATGTCCGACGCAGAAGCCGCCCGCGCCGACCTGCTGCGCCTGCGCGCGAGTATCGACAACATCGACGCGGCCCTGGTGTTCATGCTCGCCGAACGGTTCCGCTGCACGCAGCAGGTGGGGAGGCTGAAGGCCGAGCACGAGATGCCCGCCTCCGACCCGGCTCGGGAGGAGCAGCAGGTCGCGCGGCTGAGGGCGCTCGCCGAAGAGGCGCACCTCGATCCCGAGTTCGCCGAGAAGTGGTTCAACTTCGTCGTCGCCGAGGTGATCCGGCACCACACCGAGGCCGCCGAAGGTCGCTGACCCGCCCTCAGATCAGCTCGGCGGCGAGCACCTGCGCGACGGCGCCGCGCAGCACCGCGTCCTCGGCCTCGCTGCGGCGCACCTCGACGTGGGCGTGCGTGAGCCGTGCGGCCGCGAGGGCGGTCTCCGCGGCCGAGCAGAAGCCCTCGTCGATGAGATCGGACGATCCGCTCAGCACGACGTGGGGCAGATCGAGGGCCGAGACGATGGCCGCGAGCGGCTTCCCCAGCACCGTGCCCGCCTGAACCCGCAGCGCGGCGCGTGAGGTCTCGTCGGAGGCACCGGCGATCCGCGCCCCGAACTCGGCGATCCATGCGTGCACGCAACCGCGCTGCCCGCAACGGCACGCGCGGCCGGCGTCGCCGCCGACGTCGACGTGGGCGAGCTCGCGGGCCGTGCGCGCCCCCGAATCGCCGAGGTATCCCGTGACGATCGCGGTGCTGATGCCGTCTCCCAGTCGCACCAGGAGGAATTCCTGATCGGCCGGCGCGACGCGCGCCTCGGCCCGGGCCGCGAGCTCGGCGTCGGCCACGACGTGCACGGGGAGGGAGACGACCGACGGCTGCGCGCGTACCGCGCCCTCCAGAGCCGACAGGTCGCCGGTCGTCATCCCCATGGGCACCCCGATGCCCACCCCCAGCGGAGTCGTGCCCGCCACGCGGGCGAGCTCGGCGACCAGAGTGGACGTCGCCCCCGGGAGATCGTCGCCGCCGCTCCGCGCGGTCTCGCGGCGCACGAGCACCCGGCCGTCCGGACCGCAGACGGCGCCGACGATCCAGTCGGGCTCGCTGAGGTCGACCGCGATGGTCTGCACCGACTCGCCGTCGACCTCGAGCATGACGGCGGGCTTGCCCGGTCGCGTGCCGGTGCTCTGCCCCGTCTCGAGGATCACGCCGTCGGTGATGAGGTCGCCGACCACCTCGGAGATCGTGGGGCGGGACAGGCCGGTGAGGCGCGCGAGGTCGGCGCGGCTCGCCGTCACCTCGCCGAGGAGCGCCTGCAGCACCGCGCCGCGGTTGCGGCGGCGCTGCGACTGCGCGTGCGTGGGGAGCAGCGGAACGGCGTTCATGGTGCTCCTTCGCGGCATTTCGGGCGGTCTCCCCAGGATCCCGCTCACTTAGTTCACCCAATAAACTAACGTGTCCGAGCGTAAGCTCGCAGGCGATCGGTGTCAATCGGCCTCGGCCGGCCTTCGGAGGGAGAGCGGCGGGGCATGCTGCACGGAGACGTCGACGGCCAGACGGCCATGCGCCGCGCCAACCTGCGTCGTGCGCTGCAGCTGATCCTCGACGCCGAGGGCGAGGAGACGCGCGCCGGCATCGCCCGCGCCACCGGTCTCACCGCCGCCACCGCATCGTCCCTCGTCGCCGAGCTCATCGAGAACCGGCTCGTGGTCGACGGCGCGAGGGCTGCGAGCACGGGGGGCAAGAGGGCGACGACGCTCGACGTCGACCCCGCCCATCACCTGTTGCTGGTGCTCGTGCTGCGCCGAGCGGACGCGGATGCGGCACTGGTCGCACTCGACGGAACGGCGGCGCACCGGGAGGGCATCGCCTACACCCCGGCGGGCCGCGATGCCGCCATTCGCGACCTCGTGGAGCGGGTGTCGGAGCGCTTCGGGCCCCGGCTTCTCGCCGCGAGCGTGCAGCTGCCGGGGGCGACCGACGGGCGGATCGTGCTGGAGAGCGTGCTGCTGGGCTGGAAGGATCATCCGCTCGCCGAGCAGCTCGAGGCCGCGTTGCAGGTTCCGGTGCTGCTGGTGAACGACGTCGACGCCGAGGCGGTGGCCGAGCAGATCGCGCACCGCTCGGATGCCATCCGGAGGTTGTTCCTGCACATCGGCGACGGCATCGGCGCGGCCATCACCGTCGACGGCGAGCTCACCCCCGGTGCGCCCGCGCGCGTCGGCGAGATCGGGCACGTGCAGGTGGTGTTCGGCGATGAGGCCGTCGCGTGCCGTTGCGGGCAACGGGGCTGCCTGGAGTCGGCCGCGTCCGCTCCGGCGATGCTGGGCGAGGACTTCCGCGAGGGAATGGATCCCGACGCGTTCGCCGGGCTCGTCGCGCGCGCCGACCCCGGACGTCTCGCACACGGCGCGGTCGCGCTGGGGCGCGTCGTCCAGCTTCTCGGCGCGATGCTCGATCCGGACGAGATCGTCATCGGCGGCGCAGCCGCCGGACTGGGTGAGGACTTCCTGGAGCGGGTGCGCGCGGAGACCCGCCACGCTCCCCGCGGAACGGTCGCGGCGTCGCTGCGCGCGGCGACCCCCGGCATCGGCGCCCATGTCGGCGCCGCGCAGCTCGCGCTGATCTCGGCGCTCGGCGTGCGCTGGAACGCCGAACGCTTCGCCTGACCGCACGGGCGTGCGGTCGGCGCGTGGGTGCAGAGCAGGGTGAGAATCGGGGTGAACTTCAGGGTGGCATTCGGGGCTGGTCCTGCGCCGGGGCTGTCTTCCCGCCTTCGATGCGCTAAAGTGATCGATTAACGCTTATATGCGTCATAATCTTGCAGTTTATCGATGCCGTTCAGCCCCCGAGGAGCAGCCATGACCGAGACCCCGTCCGCCGGAGCGCACATGCGCGCAGAGCTGAACTCGCAGCCGGAGACCTGGGCGCGGGCCGCCGGCATGCGCGCCGAGCAGGGGCTGCTCCCGGCGAAGGGCGCGCGCATCGCCGTGGTGGGCTGCGGGACGAGCTGGTTCATGGCGCAGTCCTATGCGGCTCTGCGGGAGGCCGCGGGCCACGGCGAGACCGATGCGTTCACCGCCTCGGAGGCGCCGACCGACCGTGGCTACGACGCGATCGTCGCCCTCACCCGCTCCGGGACGACCACCGAGGTGCTCGAGCTCACCGAGCGCGTCAAGGGCTCCACCCCGGTCGTCGCCGTCGTCGGCGACGACACGTCGCCGCTCGTCGACCTCGCCGACACCGTGATCGCCCTGCCCTTCGCCGACGAGCAGTCGGTGGTGCAGACCCGCTTCGCCACGACGGCGCTCGCGCTCTTCCGGGCATCCGTCGGCGAGGATCTCGACGGCGCGGTGTCCGACGCGCGGGCCGTGCTCGACGGCGCGGACGCGGAGGGCCTCGGCGACGCGGAGCAGTACAGCTTCCTCGGACTGGGGTGGACCATCGGCCTCGCCCATGAGGCCGCGCTGAAGATGCGCGAGTCGTCGCAGTCGTGGACCGAGTCGTACTCGGCGATGGAATACCGCCACGGCCCGATCGCGATCGCCGCGCCCGGCCGCATCACCTGGCAGTTCGGGACCGCTCCCGAGGGGCTCGAGGAGCAGGTCCGCGCGACCGGTGCGCGGTTCGTGCAGCATCCGATCGACCCGATGGCCGATCTCGTCCGCCTGCACCGGGTGGCACTCGACCGCGCCGTCGGGAAGGGCCTCGACCCCGACCAGCCCCGCAACCTGACCCGTTCGGTCATCCTCGACGCCTGATCATGAGCAGCGCAGCGCCGCAGGGACGAGGGAGGATCCCCGACGTCGTGAGCGATGCGTCGGGCGAGAAGCTCGCGCGTGCGGCGTCGATCGGCGCCGGAGCGCCCGTGCTCGCCTTCGACGTGGGCGGCACCGACATCAAGTCGGCGCTCTTCGATGAGACGGGTGCGGCGCTCGGCCTGCGCCGCACGCCCACCCCGGACGCCGGCGACGACATGCCCGCGAGGCTCGTCGCGCGCATCGGCGAGCTCGGCGACGAGCTGCGGGCGCAGCATCCTGAGGTCGTGCCCCGCGCCGTCGGATTCGTGGTGCCGGGCATCGTCGACGCCGAGGCAGGGATCGCCGTGTTCTCGAGCAACCTCGGCTGGCGGAACGCCCCGCTGCGCGCGCTCGCCGAGGAGCGCTTCGGGCTGCCGGTGTCGTTCCACCACGACGTGGGCACGGCGAGCTGGGCCGAACACGTCCTCGGCGGGGCGCGGGACTACGCCAACTCCGTCGCGATCATCATCGGCACCGGCATCGCCGGAACCCTCCTCGTCGACGGGCAGCCCTACACGGCGGGCGGATACGCCGGCGAGATCGGGCACTCCCCGCTCGGCGAATGGCCCTGTCCGTGCGGTGCGCGCGGATGCCTGGAGGCCATCGCCTCGGCCGGGGCGATCGCCCGGAGGTACACCGAGGAGACCGGGGAGCGGGTCGACGGCGCCAAGGAGGTCATCGCCCGCGCGGCCGCGGGGGACCCGGTCGCCGACCGCGTCTGGAACGAGGCGCTCGACGCCCTCACGATGTCGATCGCCCAGCTCACCGCGGTCGTCGCACCGGAGGCGGTGGTGATCGGGGGCGGTCTCTCGCGCGCCGGCGGGGCGCTCTTCGACGAGCTGCGCCGTCGTCTCGCCGACCGCCTGAGCTTCCATCGCCTCCCGGTGCTCGTGCCCGCCGAGCTCTCCGGCAACGCAGGCATCCTCGGATCGGCGCTGCGCGCCCGGCAGGTGGTCGGCGGATGATCGTCACGGTGACACCGAACCCCGCCCTCGACCTCACCTGGCACGTCGACCGCATCGTGCCCGGCGGCACGCACCGGGCGGATGCCGGTGTCGCGCGGGCCGGGGGCAAGGGGCTCAACGTGGCCCGCGTCGCGCATGCCGCGGGGGCGGAGGTCGTGGCGGTCGCGACGGTCGGAGGCCCCGGCGGGGAGGAGTTCGCCGCCGAGCTCGCGGCCTCCGGAGTGCCCGCAGAGCTCGTGCCGGTGGCGGCTCCGACCCGCCGCAGCATCGCCCTCGTGGACGAGCACCTCGGCGACACGACGATCGTCAACGAGCGCGGCGTCGCCCCCGCTGCCGCGGACTGGGACGCCCTGGCGTCGGCGGTGTCCCGGCGGCTGGCCGCGGAGGGCGAGGGGGAGCGGGTGCTCGTGATCTCGGGCAGCCTGCCGCCCGGAGCCCCCGACGAGCTGCTGCCGTCGCTGATCGCGCTCGGCCGGGAGGCGGGAGCGGTCGTGATCGTCGACACGTCGGGACCGGCGCTGCTCGCCGCCGCCGACGCCGGTGCCGAGGTGCTCAAGCCCAACGCCGCCGAACTCGCGGAGGCGACCGGCGTCTCCGACCCCGAGGCCGGCGCGCGCGAGCTGATCCGCCGTGGCGCCTCGCTGGTGCTGCTCTCCCGCGGTGCGGAGGGGATGCTCGCGCTCCCCGCGCCGGCGCCCTCCGTCTCTGGGACCGGGTCTCCTGCGTCTGCGTCCGGTTCCGCGTCCGGGCTCGGGCTCGAAGGTGCGGGGGTGCTCGCGGCGCGCCTGCCGGAAGCCCTCGCCGGCAACCCCACGGGTGCCGGCGACGCCGCGGTCGCCGCGGTCGCCGTCCTCCTCGCATCCGGCATCGGCGACCCCGAGACGCTCCTGCGCCGCGCCGTCGCCTGGTCCGCCGCCGCGGTGCTCATGCCGCTCGCCGGAGACATCCATCCGTCCTGGCCCGAAATCGAACGCTCCGTGATCCTCACCCGGAAGGAACGCTGATGACCCTCGTCTCCGCACGTGCTCTCGTGTCGGTCGCCGCCGCCCGCGGCGACGGCATCGGAGCCTTCAACGTGATCCACCTCGAGACCGCCGAGGCGCTCGTCGCGGCGTCCGCGCAGGCCGACCTGCCCGTGATCCTGCAGATCTCGCAGAACTGCGCCGACTACCACGGCGGCCTCGAGCCCATCGCCCTCGCGACGCTCTCCGTCGCCCGTCGCGCCGCGACGCCCGTCGCCGTGCACCTCGATCACGCCGAGCGCCCCGAGCTCGTCGACGAGGCGATCGAGCTGGGCTTCGGATCGGTGATGTTCGACGGAGGGAAGCTCGACTACGACGAGAACGTCGCGCTCACCGCATCCGTCGTCGAGCGCGCGCATGCGGCCGGCGTATACGTCGAGGGCGAGCTGGGCGAGGTCGGCGGCAAGGACGGCGCCCACGCGCCGGGCGTCCGCACGGATCCCGCCGAGGCGGCGGCCTTCGTCGAGGCGACCGGCGTCGATGCTCTGGCGGTGGCCGTGGGCTCCTCGCACGCGATGCTCGACCGTTCCGCATCCCTCGACATCGGCCTGATCACCCGCCTGCGCGCCGCGCTCGACGTGCCGCTCGTGCTGCACGGGTCGTCCGGAGTGCCCGACGACGTGATCACGCAGGCCGTGCGCGCGGGGATGACGAAGATCAACGTCTCCACCCACCTCAACGGCTTCTTCACCCGGGCGGTGCGCGAGCGGCTCTCCGCCGATGAGGACCTCGTCGACTCGCGCAAGTACATCGCCCCGGGGCGGGCCGCGGTCGCCGACGAGGCGGCGCGGATGCTGCGCCTCTTCGCCCTCGAGGCGGACGACGCGTGAACCGCGCCGCCCGTCTCACCGCGATCGTCGAGATCCTCGGTGCGCAGGGGGAAGTGACCGTCGAGGAGCTCGTGGAGCGCTTCGGCGCCTCGGCGGCGACCACCCGCCGCGACCTCGACAGCCTCGCCGCCCGTCGGCTGCTGACCCGCACGCACGGCGGCGCGGTGGCGCAGTCGGTCGCCTATGAGCTGCCGATCCGCTACAAGAGCCACCTCCGCACCCACGAGAAGGAGCTGATCGCGGCCCGCGCCTCTGCGCTCGTCGAGCCCGGGCAGGTGGTCGGGCTCTCCGGCGGCACGACCACCACAGCGATCGCCGCAGCGCTCGCGGCCCGTGACGACCTCACGGACGCAGGGCTGACCATCGTCACCAATGCGGTGAACATCGCGGCGCAGCTGGCCATGCGCCCGGAGTTCAAGGTCGTCGTCACCGGCGGTGCGATCCATGCACGCAGTTACGAGCTGGTCGGGCCGTTCGTCGAGCAGCTCCTGCGGGGCGTGCAGCTCGACGTCGCGTTCATCGGCGTGAACGGGCTCACCGCCGAGGCCGGGGCGTCCACGCACGACGAGGCGGAGGGCGCCGTCAACCGGATGATGGCGGAGCGCGCTGCGCGCGCGTTCATCGTCACCGACTCCTCGAAGATCGGCACCTCGGCGTTCTCGTCGGTCGGGGGCGCGGAGCTCTTCCCCTCCGTGGTGACCGACGACCGCCTCCCCGCCGCGTCTCTGCGCGCACTGCGCGACGCCGGGTACGAGGTGCTGCTCGCTTCCGACGGGGCCGGGGCGTAGCGAAGCCGCCCCATCCGGTCTTGGCCTCTGCGGTCCCGTCTATTCGTCGCAAAGTGCCGTTATGCGGGTCGAATTCCGGGACTTTGCGACGAATAGACGCGGAGGGGTGCGCGGCGTGGGGCCCGGGCCCGGACCCGGACGCAGATGCGGCGCTACAGACCGCGGCGTCCGGCGGCCTGCGCGAAGATCAGACTGGTCGACGTGGAGGCCACCTCGGGGCGCAGGCTGAGCGTGTCCGAGACGAGCTCGCGCAGCGCTGCGGCATCCGGCACCGCGACGTGCACCATGAAGTCGCGGTCACCGGCGAGGAAGTACACCCGCTGGGTCGCCGAGAGATCCTCCAGATAGGCCTGGAAACGCCGGAGGTCGCCACGCGCATGGGAGTGCAGCCGGATCGTGATGAGCGCCTCGAGGTGCAGGCCCATCGCGGCGGGCGAGATCTCCGCGTGGAAGCCGACGATCACCCCGCGCGTCTGCAGTGCGCGGACCCTCTTCAAGCAGGTCGACTCGGCGACGCCCGCGCGGGCCGCGAGGTCGGTGTTGGAGATGCGGCCGTTGCGGCTCAACTCGTCGAGCAGGGTCAGATCGACAGCGTCGAGACCCGACTGCGCCGCGGCCTCGGACACCGCCGAAGAAACGGATGCCGGCATGGGTGTTTCCTCGTCCCTCATCGAATATTGCGACTGTTCTCATTCATTCTGGCGCAGAATCTTCTGCGTCGATCATCCATCTCCTCGGGATCTGCATAATCTCAGGTGAGGGCGGAAGTGCGCCCGGGCTACTCAGGAGGACGCAATGGCGCGGTCGATCGTCATCGGTGCGGGCATGGTCGGTCTGGCGACCGCCTGGCATCTGCAGGAGCGCGGTGTCGAGGTCACGGTCATCGATCGGGTCGGCGTCGCTGCGGGGTCGTCGTGGGGCAACGCGGGCTGGCTGACCCCGGGCAAGACCATCCCGCTCGCCGACCCGTCGCTGTGGACCTACGGGCCGAAGGCGCTGCTCGATCCCGATGCCGCGCTGCATGTGCCCTTCCGGGTGGATGCCGGCCTCTGGTCGTTCCTCGCGCAGTTCGCCGCGCACGGCACGAACCGGGCGTGGGACAAGACCATGGCCGACCTCACGCCGATCGACAGGATCGCGCTGGAGTGCTTCGACGAGCTGACCGACGGCGGCGTCGACGCCTGGACCCGCGAAGGGCCGTTCGTGATCGGCTTCCGTGAGGAGGCCCACTCGAAGGGGTTCCTGCACGAGGTGGAGGGCGTCATCCGTCACGGCCAGGAGGTACCCTTCGAGCGGCTGGACGACCCGAGCGGGCTCGCCCCGGTGCTGTCCGACGCGGTGAAGGTCGCCTACCGGCTGGAGAACCAGAGGTTCCTCGAGCCCGCGCCCTTCGTCGAGGCCCTCGCCGCGGCGGTGGCCGAGCGCGGCGGCGAGCTGATCACCGGCCTGGAGGTCACCGATGTCGCCTCCACCCGCAGGCCGGTCGTGGCCCTGTCGAACGGAGAGCGTGTGGAGGCCGATTCGGTCGTCATCGCGACCGGCGCCTGGATGCCGAAGCTCGCGCGCTCCCTCGGCGTGCGCACGCGGGTGCAGGCGGGACGCGGATACTCGTTCACGGTCGGGACGGCCGTGCCCCAGGAGCATCCGGTGTACCTGCCGTTCCAGCGCATCGCCTGCACGCCGTATCAGGGACGGTTCCGGATCGCAGGGACCATGGAGTTCCGCGGACCGGACGAGCCGTTCCAGCCGCGTCGCATCCAGGCGATCATCGCCCAGGCGCGTGAGCTGTTCACGGGGGTCGACCTCGACGACCGGCAGGACGAGTGGGTCGGTTCGCGTCCGGTCACCCCGGACGGACTGCCGCTGGTGGGGGCGACCCGCGCGCCGAACGTCTACGTCGCCGGCGGCCACGGGATGTGGGGGATCGTGCTCGGGCCCGCGACCGGCAAGCTGCTCGCCGAGCAGATCACCACGGGCCGCGTCGACCCCGCGATCCGCCCCTTCGACCCGCTGCGCTGAGCCCGCGGCCTGAGGTCCCGCGGTCCCGGGGCCCCTTCCGCGGTCCCGTCTATTCGTCGCAAAGTACCGGAATCCGAGCCTGGAAAGCGCACTCTGTGACGAATAGACGGACCGGGAGCACGGCGCTCCCCGGAGGGGATCAGGAAGCGGGAGCCACGGGCTGCTGCAGCTCCGTCACCCAGTCGCGCTGGTCGTCCGACACCGCGCGCACATAGAGCTCCCGGCACGGCCCCGACGGCGCCATGCCCCGGCCCAGGATCTCCTCGTGGAGCGACATCCAACTGCTCCCGATCCCGTCCATCCCGCCCAGGTGCACGCCGCACACCGCGGTCTCCACGGCGGGGAGCTCGACGATCTCGATCCCCTCGAGGGGAGGCCCGGCGTACGCGTAGCCGACGGTCAGATGCATCCCGTCGTCGCGGGACTCGTACTGCGCGATCGGCGTGGTCAGCGCCTCCCCGCGCCGGTCGAGCACCTCGGAGACGGCGTCGAACAGCGGGCCGACGAGGGTTCCGATCTCGGGCTGGTCCGCGGCGATCGCGGTCCTGGCGGCGAGGCGCACGGCGCGCAGCGGCTTCTCGATGACTTCGATACGGGACATGTGGTTCTCCTCTTCGATGAGCCGGAGCCTCCGCTCGACGTCGACGAGTCTCGCGGCCGCGATCCGGTGCTCGCGCTCGACCTCGGCCCGCCGCTCGCGCAGCAGTCCGGTGAGCCGGGACACGTCGACGCCCTCCTCGAGGATCGAGGACACGTCGTCCAGCCCGAAGCCGAGCTGGCGCAGCGCGACGATCCGGTGCAGCCTGTCGAGCTGCGACGGATCGTAGGAGCGGTAGCCGCTGAACTCGTCCACGTGCGCGGGCACGAGCAGACCGGCCGAGTCCCAATGCCGCAGCATGCGGTGGGTGACTTGGCCGATCTGCGCGAACGCTCCGATGGACAGCATGTATCCGTTCTCCCGTCTTCCACGGTGTGAGGGTCAAGCGCGCGGAGCCGCCCGGGCGTGTCAGGGGGTCGCGCGCCGCAACCCGAGGTACGAGATCGCCGAGAGGACGACGATCACTCCGAGGCTCATCAGCGCCAGGGAGGTGACGCCCGCGCCGGCGAGGAAGTCGCCGACAGCGCCCCAGAGGTCGAGCCGCGTGAGCAGGAAGACCAGGCCGACGAGGGCGAACCCCAGCAGGGAGCACACCACGGTGAACGCCATCGGGCCCCAGCGCCGGTAGATCGTCGCCCCGATGAAGCCGAGGCTGAACAGCAGCAGCGCCAGTCCGAAGTACGTGAGCGCGGCGACGAGCGGCCCGGCCTCCCAGACCCAGGCGAGGCGGAAGAAGTAGCCGTTGAGGCCCCAGCCGTGGGTGAGGTCCTCGATCCAGCCGCCGAGCAGGAAGAGCAGGGCGAGCACGACGGCGCCCGCCGCCGCGGTGAGCATCGTGCCGAGGAAGAACTCCCGGCGGGTGACGCTCATCGCCTGAGAGAACGGGAAGGTGAGGTTGAGCGAGAAGATCCCGATCGCGAAGAAGTACCAGAGGGGCGCCTGCCCGGCGCCGCCGTACTTCGGGCCGGGGTACGGAATCAGGGCGAAGACGAGGATCGAGAGCGCCAGCGCGCCGAACAGGATGATGAGCGGCATCCAGATGAACGTCTGCCGGTTGATGAGGTGCAGGCGCACCACGTTCGCGATGCGGGACATCAGCGGACCTCCTCGAATTCTGCGGCGCCCGCCTGGGTGAGGCGCACGATGAGCTGCTGCAGCGAGACCGGCGCGAGGTCGAGCCCCGCGGACGTCAGGGCCGTCCGGTCCTCGGGGGCGAGGGCGCCGAGAACGGTGACGGATGCCACGCGTCCGAGCGCCTCCCGGTGCAGGACCTCCCGGCCGGAGGCCCAGGCGTCCACGGCGGCCGCGTCGCCGACGACGGTCGAGGCGCGGTCGCGGACGGCGTCGGTGTCCTCATCCAGGAGGATGCGTCCGTTGTCGATCACGATCACCTTCTCGAGGAGGTTGGCGACCTCGTCGATCAGGTGCGACGAGAGGATGATCGTGCGCGGATGCTCCGCGTAGTCCTCCAGCAGCCGGTCGTAGAAGATCTGCCGGGCGACGGCGTCGAGGCCGAGGTACGGCTCGTCGAAGAACGTGATCTCCGCGCGGGACGCGATGCCGATGATCACGCCGACGGCGGAGAGCTGCCCGCGGGAGAGCTTCTTGATCTTCTGCCTCATCGGCAGCTGGAAGTCCGCGACCAACCGGTCGGCGAGCTCCTGGTCCCAGTTCGAGAAGAACAGGCGGGCCGCTTTCAGCGCATGGGTGGGGGTGGCGTCGTCGGGGTACTTCTGCCCTTCGCGCACGAAGCACAGCCGTGAGAGCACGCGAGCGTTCTCATAGGGCTCCTCGCCGAACACCCGGACCTCTCCCGAGGTGGCGAAGTTCTGCGCGGTCATGATCGACATGAGCGTGGTCTTCCCGGCGCCGTTGCGCCCGAGCAGGCCGTAGATGGTGTTCGACTCGATCGTGAGGGAGACGCCGTCGAGCGCCTTCTTGTCGCGGTACTGCTTGGTGAGGCTGCGCGCCTCGATGACGGCGGTCATGCCGTTGTCCCTTCCGTGCGGGGGCCGTCCGCGGCGCGTTCGCGCAGCAGATCGGCGAGGTCTTCGGGGCCGAGGCCGAGGGTGCGGGCCTCGGCGAGCAGCGGGTCGATGTAGCGGTCGGCGAAGGCGGAGCGGCGCTCGGAGAGCAGGATCGTCCTCGCGCCCTCCGTGACGAACATGCCGATGCCGCGCTTCTTGTAGAGCACGCCCTTCTCGGTGAGCATGGCCACTCCCTTCGCAGCGGTTGCCGGATTGATGCGATAGAACGCGGCGAGCTCGTTGGTCGACGGCGCCTGCGCCTCCTCGGCGAGGGATCCGTCGACGATGGAGTCCTCGATCGCCTCGGCGATCTGCAGGAACAGTGCTCGGCCGTCGTCGATCACAGACGCTCCTCGTGGTGTATTGGTTACTTACTCGACTAAGTAACCACATAACCCCGGGATATGTCAAGAACATATCGTCCGCATATCGAAAACCGGATACGGGCGGGCAACATCCGTTGCGATGCACTGGATGCATGACCGTGAAGACCGCGCCCGCACGACACGTCTCATCGATCCCGGCCGCCCCCGTCCCGGTCGCCGTCCACGCCGCCGCCGGGGGGCTCGACCGGCGAGAACGACGACCGGAACGGGGACGGGCGGGGTTCGAGAGGCCGACGCTCGTGATCGATCTCGACGCGGTCGCCGCCAATGTACGCACGATCGCCGGCCGCACCTCCGCCCAGGTCATGGCGGTGGTCAAGGCCGACGCGTTCGGCCACGGCATGGTCGACGTGGCGCGCGCCGCGCTCGCCGCAGGGGCCTCCTGGCTCGGCGTGACCGATGTCGCGGAGGGGCTCGAGCTGCGCTCGCCCGCCGAGGGCCCGGGCATCGGCGCACCGATCCTCGCCTGGCTGCACCCGTCCGGGATCGATGTGGCGGGCGCCGCACGCGGACGCATCGACATCGCCGTGTCGTCCCCCGACGAACTGCTCGAGGTGATCGCCGAGACCCTGCGGATGCCCCGCCGCGCCGGAGGTCGTCCGATCCACGTGCACCTCAACGTCGACACCGGGATGGCACGGGGCGGCGCGGCGCGTGGCGACTGGCCCGCCCTCATGGCGCTCGCCGCCCGGCATGCGCGCGCCGGCGACATCGTCGTGGCCGGGCTGATGGGACACCTCCCCGATGCCGACCTCGGTGATCCCGTGCGCAACGCTGCGGGGCTCCGCCTGCTCGATGAGGCGGAGGGGCTCGCCCGCGCGGCCGGGCTCTCCGTGCCGCTCTCGCACATCGCCGCGACGGCGGCGACCCTCACCGATCCCGCCTCGCACCGGCAGCTCGTGCGGATCGGAGCGGGCCTGGTCGGCATCGACCCCTCCGGCACCACGCCGTTGCGGGAGGCCTCCCGCCTCACCGCGCCGGTCGTGCACAGCTCCCGAGTGCCCGCGGGCACGGCGATCGGCTACGGGGGCGTTCACGTCACGCCCGATGCGACCAACCTCGCGGTGCTGGGCGTCGGATACGCCGACGGCATCCCGCGGGCGATCGCTCCCGACGCGTCCGTCGCGATCGACGGGGAGAGGTTCCGGGTCGTCGGCCGGGTCTCGATGGACCAGGTGGTCGTCGACACGCGTGATCGGAGGTTCGCCCGCGGGGCGATCGCGACCGTGTGGGGCCCGACCGGGGCGGCGGCGCCCACCGTGCGCGACTGGGCGCGCTGGGCGGGCACGATCCCGCACGAGATCGTCACCGGGGTCGGCCCGCGAGTGCGGCGGGAGACCGCATGACCGCACGGATCGCGGTGATCGGAGGGGGGAGCAACGTCGAGCACGACGTGTCGCTCGCATCGGCGGAGGGCGTGGCCGCGGCGTTGACCCGCCGAGGCTATGCCGTCGAGCGGCTCACGATCGGGCGCGACGGCGAGTGGACGGCCGGGGAACCGGCGGGCCGCGGAACGGGGGAGGGCCCCGAGTTCGGCGCCTCGACAGGATCGGGGATGCGGCGGCGGAGGGCGCAGGGGCTCGCCGTCGCGACGGAGGTGCTCACCGAGGCCGACGCGGTCTTCCCGGCGGTGCACGGTCCCCTGGGCGAGGACGGGGCGCTCGCCGCACTGTGCGCGCTCGCGGGGGTGCCGGTCGTCGGCTCGGGGCACGTCGCGGGCGCCATCGGCATGGACAAGCACTTCTCCAAGCTCATCGCCCGGGATGTCGGCGTGCGCACGGCCGCCGGACGCGTCGTGACGATGTCCGACGGGGACTCGATCGAGCTCGACGGCGAGGCGGTCGTCAAGCCGGTCGCGTCCGGATCGAGTCACGGTGTCTCGCTCGTGCGCGGCCTCGACGACCTCGGCGCGGCTCTCGCCGGCGCCTGCGCGGTGGACGCGAGCGGGGGCAGGGCACTGGTCGAGCCGCTCGTCCGCGGTCGCGAGATCGACGTCGCCGTGCTGCGCGAGGCGGACGGCACGCGCTGGGCGGCACCGGCGCTGGAGATCCATGCGTCGGGCCTGTTCGACACCGCGACGAAGTACGACGGCTCCGCACGCTTCACCGTGCCGGCGGAACTGCGCGCCGACGAGGCGATGGCCCTGGAACGGGCGGCTCTCGCGGTGTTCGACGCGTTCGGCTGCCGGGGGGTCGCGCGGATCGACTTCTTCCTCACCGCCGACGGGCCGGTGTTCAACGAGATCAACACGATGCCGGGACTCACTCCGGCGTCGCAGGTCCCCCGGATGTTCGCGGCGGCGGGCGTCGACTACGAGGAGCTCGTGCACCGTCTGGTGCAGGGAGCCCTGCGCGGCCGGAGGGCTCAGGCGTAGAAGCCCTCGCGAAGGTTGATGCCGTGCTCGACCCAGACCTTCATCGCCGCGAGCATCCCGGTCCAGCCCTCGCAATTGCCGAAGGCGCTCTTCGCGCCTGCGCCCGTCGCGTTCCACGACTCCTCGGTGATGGTGACGAGCGTGCGGGTGTCGTCGTCGATCGACGAGAAGGCGAAGGTCGTGCGGGTGCGGCCCGACTCGTTCGAGCCCGGGGCGGCATCCCACTCGATCACGATGCTCTCGTGGGGGACGGCTTCGACGACGGTCACCGGAAAGCGTCCGGGGAAGTCGGCGAAGTCCCAGGAGACGTCGGCACCGGCCTCGAGGCGTCCGCGGGCACCGCCGGTCGTGAAGTAGCGGGACAACTGCGCGGGATCGGCGACCGCTTCGTAGACCTCGGCGCGGGGGCGTCCGACGCGGCCCGACACGCTGAACGAGAGGGTGCTCAGAGGGGTTTCGTTCTCAGACATGTTGTAAGATTACAACATGTCGATTGAGGAGGGAAGGGACGATCTCGTCTTCAAGGCGCTCGCCGCTCCCGTGCGGAGGAGGATGCTGGATCGCCTGCGCGAGTCCCCCTGCACCACGGGCGAGCTGTGCGCCCGTTTCCCCGAGCTCGATCGCACGACCGTGCTGCAGCATCTGCGGGTGCTCGAGCGCGCGGAGCTGGTGATCGGCGAGAAGCGCGGCCGGGAGCGGCGGCTCACCCTCGCGCCCCTGCCGATCAAGAGGATCCACGACCGCTGGATCGGCGACTACGCGCGTGCCGCCGTGCAGCTCCTCGACGACCTCGACCGCTGACCTCCGGGGCCCCGGGCCTGGGGTCTCCGGTTCCGACCCGTCTATTCGTCGCAAAGTGCCGGAATCCGGGCCGGGAAAACGCACTCCGTGACGAATAGACGGAGAGGGGGGCAGGGGCGAGGGGGAGAGGGAGGGCGCGGGGTGCGGGGCGCCGCATCCGCTAGGCTCCAGGGACGCGCACCCGGGTCAGCCCCCGATTTCCTCAGGGTCGCGGATCTCGATCGAAGCCCGGGACCATCGCCGCGCCGCGGCGTCCCGCAGGAAGGAAAGTGGGGGATCTGCTGATGATCATCTGGAGAGGCTGGGGCGTTCTCGCGTTCGTCTACGCGGCCGTAGCGATGATGCTCTTCGGAGGGCTGATGTCGACGGTCGTCTCGAAGCAGGCGCTGCCGTTCAGCATGGCGATCGGCCTGATCCTCGCCGCGGTCGCGACCTGGTTCACCGGAGTGGCGCTGAACCGCACCGCGCCGCAGCGGAAGATCGACACGTGGTCCGAGCAGCGCCGGGCGCAGCTGGACGAACTGGTCGCGACCGGCGGGTTCTCCCTCGGGCCCGGGCAGCCGCAGCCGCGGTCGGAGGCGGAGGCGCGTCAGATGGCGGACGCCCTGTTCCAGCACGAGCAGGAGCAGGCGAAGGGCCTCATGAACAGGCACAGCATGTTCTGGCTCCCTCTGCAGTACTGGGCGTTCGTCTGGGCTGCGTTGGCGCTCGCCGTCGTCGTGCTCGGGATCACCACCCTCGGCCGATGAGGGGCAGCCCTGCGCGGTCGGTCGTCACCGTGCGGTCGGGGAAGCGGCCCGTGAGCTTCGTGGAGTCGAAGCGGCTGTCCCGGCGAGGCGGCGGCTCGCGGATCTCCGGGGGTGCCGGATCAGGGCGTCGGGACGGATGCGGCCGTCGGGGTGGGCTCGAACCGGCGGGCGTGCGCCGCCCAGCCGGCCTCGGCCGGCAGTGACCTCAGCCCCCGGTTCGCGAGTGCGAGCAGTGCGGCGATCGCGCACAGACCCGCTCCGATCAGGATGGTCCCCTCTCGACCGATCAGGGTGAGCCCGAAGCCAGCGACCAGCGGGGCGAGCGGCATCGCGCCCATACCGAGCACGTTCGATGCGCTGCTGGCCCGCCCCATCATCGCGCTCGGGGTGGCGACCATGAAGTACCCGCCCAGCGCCGCGTTGATCGGTGCGAGCATCAGCCCGGGCACGATCATCACGGCGATGATCCAGAGCGGTTCGTGCACGAGGGCGACCGCTGCGGATCCTACGGCGAGCAGCACGAGTCCGGTGATGAGCAGCTTCCCGGCGCCGATCCGGGCAACGAGGGCGGAGGCGGTCAGGGCGCCGACGAGCGTCGCCGCGCCGAGGCCCGTGCTGATGAGGCCGATCACCGCAGTCGAGTATCCGCCCTGCTGGAGCGAGTAGATCACCGTCGTCATCGCGACGTTGATGCCGAGATTGATGATCGTGAGGATCACGAGAGAGCCGCGGAGATCGGCGCGTGAGAACAGCCAGGTGAACCCCTCCCGGATCTCGCGGAACGCGTTCGGCTTCCGTGTGCCGCCCTCCGGGAGCGAGCCGGATGCCGGGGCGGTTGCGGGCTCCGGCGCCGCGGGTCCGCTCATCCGCGGGATCAGGGCCGCCGCCACCGCCGCGACCAGATGGCAGGCGGCCATCACGGCGCCCACCAGCCAGCCGCCGACCACGAGCAGAGCCCCGCCGAGGGGGCCGCCGGCCAGCTGCAGGGCGGCGTCGCGCGCCTGGTTCGCGGCCTGTGCGCGGCCCATCGTGTCGTCGGTGACGACCTCTTTCAGGGCGCTCTCGCCGGCGGAGTTGAACAGGCCGGCGCCGATGGCCAGCAGCACCTCGACGACGAGGAGCGTGGTGAACGAGAGCGCGCCGGTGAGCGCGAGCAGGGTGAAACCCGCCGCGATGACCGCGCCGAACACCGAGCCCAGGATCATCAGCCGCACCCGGGGATGACGGTCGGCGAGCACTCCGCCGTACAGCGTGAGGACGAGGCGCACGGCCATCCCGACCGCCCCGATGATGCCCGCCTGCGCCGGGTCGTTCGTCACGATGAGCGCGAGGAGCGGCACGGCGAACCCGAAGAGCGTGAACGCGAGACCCTTGCCGGTGTCGCCGATGAGCCAGGCGACGTAGCGGTGGTTGCGCCAGAGGGAGGTCATGGGGACACGATAATCCCGCAGTCAAAATTGCGCAAGTAAAGTCGCGCAATTTTATCTGAGTATACTTCGGGGCATGAGCGAGCAGGAGGACCGCGGCGACAGGGCGATGACGACGGCGATGCTGAAGGCGTTCGCCAACCCGTTGCGGCGGCGGATCCTCCAGGTGTTCGCGACGCACGAGTTCGTGCGGGCCGCCGATGTGGCCGATGTGATCGGAGAGCCCGCGAACAAGGTCAGCTTCCACCTCCGGGTGATGGCCGATGCCGGACTGATCGTCGAAGCGCCCGAGAAGGCGCGCGACCGTCGCGATCGCGTGTGGACGCCGGTGCGCGGCGCGTTCACGGTTGGGTCCCCCGAGCATCCGGTCGCCGATGAGACGCTCGGCAACGCCGTGCTCGTCGCGCTCGCCGAGGACCACATCGAGCTCGTCCGGCGGGTGGCGACGTGGTCGGCCGAGTACATCGCCGGGCGCGCGGCCGAGGATCATGCCACGTTCTCGCGGCACAGTCTGCGTCTCACGCCGGAGGAGTACCGCGAGCTGAACGAGACCCTGCATCAGCTGATCCTCGATGCCGAGAAGGCGCACGATCGCGATGCCCCGGACGTGCGCACCTGGCAGCTCGACATCGTCGCCGCCGACGACACGATCTGACCCCTCCGGTCAGCGGAGGGCTTACGCCGCTGGCCTGCTCCTTCGTGGCCCGCGCCCGCTGCCGCCTCCCGCCGGTCTGCGGGGAAGGGATGCCGGACCCGGCGCGCGACGCCCCGGAGCAGCGGCGCGCCGAACCCGGAACGCGAGGGCGCGGCGGGGTCAGGCCTCGGGGGTCATCGAGAAGTCGTAGTGCGGAGGCACGGGGCGGTCGTCGAAGGCCTCGCGCCAGAGCGCCGACATGCTCAGCTCCCCCTCGCGCAGATCGGGGACCTCGAAGGTGTCCTCGAGCAGTCGTCCCGCGGCCTCGCGGTCGCCCTCGGCCAGCGCGGCCCGCACGGCCAGCACGCGGAACCGTCCGAGCGCCCGCACCTCGGCGGGAAGCTCGGCGAGCAGGCTCCGCAGCCGGCGCAGCCGCCCGGCCCGCAACAGGGCGTCACCGAGCTCCAGGGCGATCGGCGTGCTCTGCGGGGCGAGGCGGTGCGCA
Source organism: Microbacterium sp. (assembly GCF_040394595.1). GTDB lineage: Bacteria > Actinomycetota > Actinomycetes > Actinomycetales > Microbacteriaceae > Microbacterium. The sequence continues at coordinate 29,199 of NZ_JBEBSA010000013.1, read as the reverse complement.
CGCCCGAGCGCGGCGATGCCCTCGGCTTCGTCCCCCTGTGCGAGCGCCGCCTGCCCGGCGCCGCGCGCGGCCCAGGCGGTCTCCTGCTGCTCGTCCGCCGCCGCGTACAGCTCCCGGGCTCGCGCGAGCCCGCCGGATGCGTGTGCGATCACCGCCCGGTGATACGCCGTGAGCCAGGTCTGCGGCGCCCGTGCGAGCAGGCGCTCCCAGGAGGCCCCGGCGACATGGGATGCGGGGGCGTCGGCGCTCCCGGCCGCCGGGACTCCGCCCGTTCCCGGTCGTTCCGCAGGCTCCGAGGGTTCCGCGGATCCGGCCATGCCCGTGGCGGGTTCCTCCGAGGGGTCCGAGCCCGCACCCCCGGCCCCTGAGCCCGCTGCCGCCCCGAAGGCGCCGGCAGCGGCCCCGGCGGCGACGCCGCTGTCCGCCGCACCGGTGACCGCGTCGAGCAGCCCCGCCCAGTAGGCGCCCTCCGCGCCCTCCCGGGAGAAGCGCACACCGGGAAGCGTCTCGAACGTCTCACCCGCCCACGCGGCGAGCTCCTGTTCGAGCGCACCCCAGGGCGCACCCTCCGACAGCGGCTCCCCCGGTGCGGCGTCGGCGACGACGTCGAGCCGGGCGATCCCCGCGGGGTCGAGCGCCTCCGCCGCGGCGAGGACGTGCGCACCGACCGCATCGGTCGCCTCCGCCCAGCCGGCGGAGCGGCGGTGGTCGTCGACCTGCAGCGGGAGGAAGGTCTCCGTCCATTCCCAGGTCGCCCCTCCGGGCATCGGGACGTGCTCGTACTGGGTGGTGGTGAGCCCCGCCTGGATCTCGAAGTACGGGCCGCCCAGCCACTCGCACCAGCGTCGTCCGCCGGTGGTGTCGCCCCAGACGAACAGCTTCCGGCCGGTGAGCGGCGCGTTCGACAGGTGGGCGAAGCCGGCGCCGTCGGCGCCGAGCGCGGCGATCCAGGGGCGCACGTCCACGCCGAGGTCGGCGGCGTGCCCGACGGTGTCGAAGAAGTAGTCGGCGGCCTCGGGCGCGTGCGCCGGACGGTTGTCGAAGTCGTCGAGCCCGACCCTCTGGAGCGATCCGTCGTATCCGGTGCGGTAGGCGTGCCGTGCCGGGGCGTACACGCGGCTGCCGGCGTTCTGGGCGACGGCGATGTTCGTCCACCAGTACATCCCGGTCTCGGCCGCGCGCGGATTGCGCACCCGCACGCGGACGTGCAGGGCCGGCGCTCCGGCACCCAGCGTCGCGTCGATCTGCACGATCAGGCCGCGCACGCGCTCGTACTCCCACATCCGCAGCACCGGCTCGCCGTCGGGTGCGGTGACGACCGCGGCGTAGAGCGGGTCGCAGGTGAGGGGCCAATGGCCGCGCATCCCGATGTTCCACTCGGCGCCGCCGGAGAACCAGGCGTCTCGCAGCGCGAGGTTCGCGGGCTGGAAGATCGCGTTGCGGTAGAGGAGGTCGCGTCCGGTGGTCTTGTCGACGAGCGCGATGAGCCGGCCCCCGAGGCCCAGCGCGAACTCGGCGCGGATGTGCCCGTTCTCCAGCACCGCGAGACGCATCGGCGCGTCGGTCCTGTCGCGGTCGTAGGAGTCCTGCAGCAGGTAGGGGTGGATCGACGTCACCTGTCCGTAGCGCAGGCCCCGCGCGATGTCCTCCGGCAGTCCTTCAGCGGACGCCTCATAGGGGGCCTGCGGCATGGTCGCGACGGCGGGGAGCGGGTTCGCTGCGCCGACGGCGGCGGAGGGGAGGACGTGGTCGACGATCGACAGCGATGCAGTCATGGGGTCAAGTATCGCGGGATCGCCTGACGTCGCGGAAGAGGCGGAGCGCGGCGCGCCGGGGGCCGGATCCCGGTGGCGTTGCCCAACCGTATCTACTCGTGTAGAGTCACGAGCACGCCCCGATCACGGAGCGCCCGCAGGAATCGAGACAGGACCCCATGACCGCTCCGCACCCCACCGGCTTCGCGCTCGACACCGACATCGGCACCGACGTCGACGATCTGCTGGCGCTCGCCATGATCCTCGGCAGCCCGGAGCTCGATCTGCAGGCGGTCGCGACCGTCTACGGCGACGTCGCGCTGCGGGCGCGGATCGTCGCCAAGGTCTTCGCGACCGTCGGGCTCACGCCGCCGCCCATCGCACTCGGCGAGGCGGAGACCCGATCCGGCCGCGCGGTCTGGTGGGCCGGCCACGAGGGTGAGACGATCCCCGACCTCGCCGCACAGACGTTCACCGCCGCCCGTAGCGGCGTGGACGAGCTCGCCGCGGCCGAGACGGTCGCCGCGATCGGACCGCTCACCAGCATGGCTGCCGCGGTCGAAGCCCCCGGCGGCGCGATCCGCCGCGTCGTCATCATGGGCGGGGAGTTCCGTACCGGCGTCGTCGAACACAACATCCGCTGCGACATCGCCGCCGCGGCGGCCCTCTTCGCCTCCGGAGTGCCGGTGCTGGCCGTCGGGCTCGACCAGACCGAGCGCATCCGCCTCAGCCACGCCGAGCTCGACCGCATCACCTCATCCGGGCCGCTCGGCGGGATGATCGGTGCCGAGATGCGACGCTTCTGGCAGTTCGCCGAGCAGGACTACAACGTGCCCCACGACCCGATCGCGGTGCTCACCCTCGCCCGTCCCGACCTGTTCCGCGTCGAGGCCGGCACCATCACGGTCGACGCCGACGGCCCCGATGCCGGGGTCACCCGCTTCGCCCCCGGCGACGGACCGCACGCGATCGTCGCCGACATGGACGTCGAGGCCGTCGGTGCCGAGATCCTCGACCGGATCCTCGCCGCGACGCGGCTGCCCTGAGAAACCCGACCCCGCAACACACTCAAAGAGGAGACATCACATGACTCGCACAGCACTGCGACTGGGCGGCATCGCCGCCGTGGTCGCCGTCGGAATCACCGCGCTCGCGGGCTGCGGCGCCGCGTCGTCGCCCGACGAATCCGGAGGGGACGGCAAGGTCACGCTGACCTTCGCGAACGCCGACCCCGCGGAGACCTGGGCGAAGGCGATCGAGGGGTTCCAGAAGGCCAACCCCGACATCACCGTCAAGCAGCTGAACATCCCGTACGCGCAGTACACCAGCACCATCAACCAGCGGATGGCCGGTGGCGGCGGCGACATCGACCTCATGGTGGTCGACGCGGGCGGTGCGGTGGCCGACTGGGCGACCCGAGGCTTCCTCGCCGACATCTCCGACCTGAAGGACGCGGCGACCAAGGCGGCCGTCAGCGAGGACATGGTCACGTCCCGTGAATACAAGGGCAAGCTCTACGCCCTCGAGACCTGGACCACGTCGCAGTTCCTCTACTACAACGCCGACGTGCTGAAGAAGGCGGGCATCGAGCCGCCCTCCTCCGACCCGACGAAGCCCTGGACCTACGAGCAGCTCACCGCGGCGGCGCAGAAGATCAAGGACGCCGGAGCTGCCGAGTACCCGTTCCTCTTCGACCAGTGGGACTCGTACTACCAGCTGCAGATGGTCGGCCGCTCCGCCGGGGGCGGCGACGGGATCGACGCTGACGGGAAGGTCGACTTCGACAACCCCGGATGGCAGAAGGCGCTGAGCTGGTACCACGGGCTGTTCGAGTCGGGCCTGTCGCCGCGAGGCATCACCAACGACAAGAACGGCGCGCTCTTCCAGACCGGCAAGGCCGGGTTCATCGTCTCCGGGCCCTGGGGCGTTAGCGTCGCCGAGGCGGGGAAGGTCGCCTACGGCGTCGCCCCCGCTCCGTACTTCGAGGGCGGCGAGAAGGCCACGTCCACCGATTCCTGGGCGGTCGCGGTGTCGGCGAAGTCGAAGAAGCAGGATGCGGCGAAGAAGTTCCTCGAATATCTGACGATCGACCCCGAGGGCAACGCGAAGTCGGCGGAGGTCGCCGGCATCACCCCGACCAACAAGGAGGCGTATGCGGCCTACGCCGAGAAGATGAGCGCCGTCGGCGGGGAGGCGACCGCGAGGTTCGGCGAGATCCTGCAGTACCAGCTCGAGAACAACGCCGTGCACCGTCCGGCCGTGCTCGGGTACAGCGTGTTCGAACCGGGCGCCGGGCAGATGTTCTCCGACATCCGCAACGGCTCCGATCCGATGGACCGCGCGAAGCAGGCCGACAAGGACATCGCCGAGCAGATCTCGCGACTGAAGTGACATGACCGACACCTCACAGCGGTCTGCGGCGACGGGGCACCCCGTCGCCGCGGACCACCTCTCCGGCAGGCGACGCCGATCGAAGCTCGCCCGCAACACCCTCATCGCCCTCGCGATGCTCGCCCCCGCGCTCATCACCCTCATCACGATGCGGGTGATGCCTCTCGTCAGCGCGATCGGGCTCAGCTTCCAGCACGTCTCGCTCGCCACCGGCGAGACGACGTTCGACGGCCTGGCCAACTACGCCTACCTCTTCACCGATGCGAACTTCTACTCGGTGCTCGTGGTGACCCTGGTCTTCAACCTCGTCCTCAACCCGGTGGTGGTGGTCCTCTCCACCGCGCTCGCCCTGCTGCTGGTGCAGAACATCCCTTTCGTGGGCTTGTGGCGATCGATGATCTTCGTGCCCGCCGCGGTGCCCGGCGCGGTGGTGGCGCTGATCTGGAGCACCGCGCTGCAGCCCGACGGTCTGGTCAACGGCATCCTGAAGGCGGTCGGCCTTCCCGCGCAGCCCTTCCTCACGTCGGCCAACCAGGCCGCGTTCTCGATCGGGATCATGGTCACCTGGGGAGCGCTCGGCTACTGGATGATCTTCATCATCGCGGGCCTGAAGGACATCCCTGGTTCGCTCTACGAGGCGGCCGCGCTCGACGGCGCCGGCTGGTGGCGCCGACTGTTCTCGATCACGCTCCCGCTGCTGAAGCGGCCGATGGCATTCGTGCTGATCGCCTGCACGGTGGGCTCGTTCCTGCTCTTCGCACCCGTGCAGATTCTCACCAAGGGCGGGCCGAACGGATCGACGAACCTCATCATGTACGACATCTACAACCGCGCCTACCTGCTCGGCGACCTCGGCGTCGGCCAGGCCGAGGTCGTGGTGCTCATGGCGATCCTCTCGGTGATCGTGATGATCCAGTTCCGGATGCTGCGGGAGGACCGCTCATGAGGCGCTCGCGTCGCGCCACGGTCGTGCTCACGATCGCGGCGGCTCTGGTCGCGGTCTCGGTGTTCCTGCCGCTCTGGTGGGTGTTCGCCTCATCGATGCGCCCCGGCAACACCTACGTCGAGAACATGACGCCGCTGTCCTGGCTGGCGTTCATCCCGGCCGGCGGCGACTTCAGCAACTACAGCGCACTGGGGTCCGGGGCCTTCCTGCTCGGACTGTTCAACAGCTTCCTCGTCGCGGGCCTCACGATCGTGATCGGCCTGGCGATCGCGATCCCCGCCGCCTACGCCCTCGCGACGATGCAGTTCGTCGGCCGCGGCCTGGTGTTCAGCTTCATCATCGTGGTGGCGATGATCCCGTTCGACGCGATCGCGATCCCGCTGTCCTCGCTGTTCCAGGGCTGGGGGCTCTCCGACTCCTATGCGGGCCTCATCCTGCCCGCCCTCGCGAACGGCTTCGCGATCTTCGTGATGCGCCAGTTCTTCATGGGCATCCCCTCCGAGCTCATCGACGCCGCGGAGGTCGACGGCCTGGGAAGGTTCGGTACGCTGTGGCGGATCATCCTCCCCCTCTCGAAACCCGCCCTGATCGGAGCCGGCATGATGCTGTTCCTCTCCCAGTGGCAGGCCTATCTCTGGCCGCTGCTGATCGGCACGTCGCCCGAGCGCCAGCTCGCGCCGATCGTGCTGGCCAACCTGAGCACCCAGTTCACGGTCGACCTCGGCCAGATCCTCGCGGGATCCTTCGTGCTGAGCATCATCCCGATGATCCTGCTGCTGTTCTTCCAGAAGCAGTACACCGAATCGCTCTCGACGACGGGACTGAAGGGATGAGCGGGCGGATCGCGGTCGTCGGATCGCTGAACCTCGACCGCACCCTCGTGGTGCACCGCCTGCCGCAGCCGGGGGAGACCGTGCACGCCACCGACTCCCTGGAGTCGCCGGGCGGCAAGGGCGCGAACCAGGCCGCCGCCGCGGCACGGCTCGGCGGCGACGTGGGCCTCATCGGCGCGGTCGCCGACGACGCCGCCGGGCACACGCTGCGCGAGGCGGCGACGGCCGCGGGCGTGGACGTGACCCGGGTCGGCACGCTCCCCGGACGCACCGGGCACGCGACGATCCTCGTGGACGAGGAAGCGGAGAACGTCATCATCGTCGACTCCGGGGTGAACCTCGATGTGACGCCGGAGCAGGTGCGGACCTCGTTCGGCGCGCCCGACGTGGTGGTCACCTGCTTCGAGATGAGCGACCCCGTGGTGCAGGCGGCCGCGGAGGCGTCTTCGGCGGCGGGAGCCGTTCTCGTGCTCAACCCCTCGCCGTTCCGCGATGTGCCCGAGGGGCTGCTCGCGATGGTGGACGTGCTGGTGGTGAACGAGCACGAGCTCGCGGGTCTTGGCGGCGACGCGGAGGGGACGGACGACGCTCTCCGGCAGGACCGCGACCGGCTGGGATCCGGTGTGCTCGTGGTCACGCGCGGGGCGCGCGGGGCGCTCGTCGTGCAGGGCGACGAGGTGGTGCGGGTGCCGGCCGTGCCGGTGAAGGCGGTCGACACCAGCGGATGCGGCGACGCGTTCCTCGGGGCCTTGGCGTCACGGATCGCGGCGGAGGACTCCGTCGTCGAGGCCGTGCGCTTCGCGGTGACCGTGGGCGCCTTCGCGGCGACCCGTGCGGGCACGCAGGCGTCCTATCCGGATGCCGCCGAGCTGGAGGCCTGGCTGGCGGGACGCTGAGGGTGCGCAGGTGCGGGAGGGGGTCGGCGGCCGTGCTGTCGTCGTCCCGGTGCTCTCCCGCCGAGACGGCTGGATCCCGACGCGCGGAGCATGCCGGGCCGGCGTGAGCGTACCGGGCCGGCGTGAGCGTATCGGGATAACGCGGACGCGCCGGATCGGGTGCCTGCACATCGGCCGCGGCGTGCTGGCATGGCCGCCCGCGCGCAGCGGGACCACCGAGCCAGTGGTGTCCCGTCGACACGGATGGAACGCTGCGCGCGACACGCACCGGGCCGGCGCGAACACGCCGGGTCGATGCGTGCACCTCCGGCCGAGAAAAGAGCCTCCCGGTCAGCCCCCGGTCGGCTCGGGGCAGCCGCACGTCTCGCGGATCACGAGCCGCACGGGCACGAAGGTCGGCGCGTCGGCGGGCTCGGGGCTGAGCACGGCGCGCAGGGCGGTCTCGGCGATCCGGTCGATCGGCACCTCGACGGTGGTGAGAGGCGGGTCGCTGAACGCGGCCTCCTCCGTGCCGTCGAAGGAGATCACTGCGAGGTCGTCCGGCACCTTGAGCCGGAGACGGCGTGCGGCGGCGAGCACGCCGAGCGCCTGCACGTCGGAGGCGACGAACACGGCGTCCGGCCGCTCGTCCTGCGACAGCAGCCGGAGCGCGGCGTCGAGCCCGCCCGCGCGGGAGAACTCGGTGCGCACGATGAGCGACTCGTCGTGCGGCAGCCCCGCGGCGTCGAGGGTCTCGCGCCAGCCGCGCTCGCGCTGCACCGCTTCGGGCGAGCCGGCGGGGCCGTTCACGAGGGCGATGCGCCGGCGGCCGTGCCCGATGAGGTGCGAGACGGCCTGAGCGGCACCGTCGAGGTCGTCGGCCACGACGGACCGGCGGCCGGGGCGGTCTCGCTGGTCGAGGAACACGGTCGGGACGTTCTCGGCGCTGGCCGGGAGCTCGTCGCCCAGGCTCACGATGAGGAGCCCGTCGATCTGGCGGCCGACCAGGGAGTCCACCTGGGCGCGCTCGCGGTCGACGTCGTTGTCGGCGTCGCCGAGCAGCACGGCGTAGCCCTGGTCGAACGCGCGGTTGGACAGCTCACGCGCCAGGGCTCCGAAGTAGAGGTTGCTGACGTCCGGGACGATCAGTCCGACGGCCTGGGCGCTGCGCATCCGCAGGGCGCGGGCGAGGGCGTTGGGCCGGTAGTCGAGCTCTTCCATGGCCGCGAGCACGCGCGCGCGGGTGGCCGGGGCGACGGCGCGCGGACCGTTGTTGACGACATAGCTGACCACCGCCGTGCTGACTCCGGCGGCGCGCGCGACATCGGTGCGCGTCGCGGCGCGCGGAGGATCCCCCTCCGGGGCGTGAGCGGCCATCCGACCCCCTTCCCTCCCGAAATCTATTCGAGTAGATTCCCATCTTATGAGCGTTCCTGTCATCACCGTAACCGACCTCTATCTCCCGCCGGAGGATCCGGGTGACAACTTCGACCTGATCCTGCCGTTCGCCCTCGACCGCGTCGATCTGCGCGCCGTCGTGCTCGACGTCTCGATCGAGAAGCGCGAATCGGTGCGCGAGGGCGTGCTCGGCTACCCCGGCCCGCGCGACCCCGGCGTGATCCCCGTGACGCAGCTCAACGCGCTGTTCGGGACCTCCGTGCCGTTCGGCGTCTCGCCCTTCGCCCGGATGCGCGCGCTCGACGATCAGATGCGCGATGTCCCCGCCTTCCAGCAGCGCGGCCCCGAGCTGATCCTCGAGACCCTGCGGGCGGCGGACGAGCCTGTGCACATCATGTCGTTCGGATCGGCACGCCCGATCGCCGTCGCCTTCAACCGCGACCCGGCGCTCCTGCGCGAGAAGACCGCGATGGTGCACCTCAGCGCGGGCTCGACCACCCTCGACTACCTCGAGTGGAACGTCTACCTCGACCCGATCGCCACGCGGAGGGTGGTCGACTCCGGTCTCCCGCTCGGTCTGTACCCGTGCGCCTCGGCGGTGGACTGCTACACGCCGGACGAGCACAACACCAGCTGGTGGCTGGAAGACCTGCGGTGGATCGAGGGCATGCACCCCGCACTGCGCCGCTACCTGCTGTACGGTCTGGGCGGGCAGAGCAGGATCGACTTCCTGCGGGCGCTCGACGAGGAACCGCCCGCAGAGATCGCCGAGGCCGTCTACGCCCGGCGCCACGCGGTGTGGGAGACGGCCGCCTGGATGATCGTCTCGGACTCCCTGCTGGTGCGCCGCGGCGACGGGACGCACCGGATCATCGCCCGGAACGAGCGGCGCGCGGACGACGTCGTGTTCCGCAATGAGCTCGTCCCCGCGACGGCGGCGAGTCATCCCTCCGGTCTCTACACCTTCGAGACGGGCGACGGACCCGCCCACGTGTTCCGCCGCGACGACCCCCTCGCCTATGAGCGGGCGCTGCAGGAGGCGCTGCCGCACCTGTACCGCTCGTTCACGCCCCCGGGGTGGCAGGGGTCCACCGCCGGCGCGCTGCACGATCCCGAATCCCGCGTCCCCGCGGGGCCGCTGTCCCCCTCGAGCGAAGGAGCCCGACCATGACCATCCTCCGGCGCAGCCGCGCCCTGACCACGATGATCGGCGCACTGGCCGTCGGCCTCGGCATCATCACGGCCTGTACGCCCGCCTCCGCGGCACAGGGCCGCCCGTCCGCGTCGGCCGATCCGATCGCTTGGGATCCGGCATCGATCTCCGCGGTCTACCAGCCGGCCGAGGGCTTCTACGCCTACGCGCCCTCCGTGGTGCGCGACGGCGACACCGAGTGGATCTGGACCTGTCACAACGACGAGCACCGGGTGATCCGTGATCACATCTACCTCACCAAGCGGGTCGCCGGCACCGTCGTCGAGAGCCGTTCGGTGCTGCAGCCGGGAGCGGCCGGCGCCTGGGACAGCTTCCACACCTGCGACCCGAGCGTGGTGAAGGGGCGGTTCGATCTGCAGGGGACCCGCTACTCCTACGCGATGTTCTACCTCGGCAACGATGTCGACGCCTCGGCGCACAATCAGATCGGGGTCGCGTTCGCGAAGGATCCGGAGGGGCCGTGGACCAGGCTCCCCGCGCCCATCGTCGCCGCCGAAGACCCGCTCGCCTGGGGCGCCGGCCAGCCGACGGCGATCTCTCTCGCCGCGAACTCCGGGCGGGTGCTGCTCGCCTACACGCGCGGGGACTCGTCCACGCGGGCGTATGCGGTCACCGTCGACCTGTCGTCCGCGGAGAGGCCGAAGGTCACCGCCGAGGTGCGGCTGCCGATCCCCGGGCTCACCGGATCGGACGGCGCGGGCGACTACCTGAACGGCTTCGACATCGCGCTGGACGCATCGCGGAAGCAGATCGTGCTGGTGCGCGAGCAGCATCCGTACCCGAAGGACAATCCGTGGTGGATCGGCGCGTCCGTCCAGGTCGACGCGATCGCGCTGAAGGACTTCGTCCGCGGCCAGGGCGTGTGGACGCCGCTCGGCGACGTCGACCGTCGGCTCACCGGGTTCAGCCGCAACCACAATGCGGGGATGGTGCGCACCTGGTCGGGCGAGCTGGTCGATCCCGACCGGCCGGAGGTGGTGTTCACGAGCTCGTGCTCGAGTCTGCCGACGGTCGACGATCAGGACTGGTCGCAGGCCACCTGCGACTCGCTGTACTCCTATCGGCTCTGGTCGGTGTCGGGGGAGCGCTGAGGCCCGGGTCGTCTGGATGGCCGCCCGTCGGGCCGGTCCTGCGCATCCGTCGAGCCGGTGTGTTGCCGTCGAGCCGGTGTGCTCCAGGCGTCGGGGTCCGGCTGTCTCGGCGGGATAGTACCGGCTCGGCGAAGCGGCCAGAATGCCGTGGAGGAGCCCCGCGGGGAGTGAGCCCGAACGCGCGGGCGGTGTTCCCGGTGCGTTCGCGTCGTCCCTGTGCGGGCCGTGCGCGGGGATCCGGCCGTCTCGGCGGGAAGGCACCGGGTGCGCGCGGCCCCGCGACTACAGTGGGCGCGTGACGGACTTCGCCTACGACCTGCTGCGGCGCTCCCCCGACGTCGAAGCCCCGAACCTGCAGGCGTGGGACGCCACCGACGAGCTGCTCATCGCCGCGGCCCTCGCCCGGGGAGTCGACGGCGACCGCATCGCGGTGATCGGCGACGGCTACGGCGCCCTCACCCTGGCGCTGACGGATGCCGGGATGCGCGGCGTGCGAGTGCATCAGGACCTCGTCACCGGCCGGCGGGCGCTCGCCCGCAACGCGGCGGCGCTCGGGCTCGACGGCTTCCGCCCCACCGAGCTCGATGAGCCGCTGCTCGCCGGCGCCCGCCTCGTGCTGCTGCAGCTGCCGCGCGCCCTCGCCGAGCTGGAGGAGATCGCCGATGCGGTGGCGCGCTGGGCCTCTCCGGATGCGGTGCTCATCGCCGGGGGGAGGGTGAAGCACATGACCCTCGCGCAGAACGAGGTGCTCACCCGCTTCTTCGGCACGGTGCAGCCCCAGCTCGCTCGTCGCAAGTCGCGGCTGATCATCGCCTCCACCCCACGACGGCCCGCGGGGGAGCCGCCGTTCCCGGTCTCGACCGCGCACCCGGATCACGGCATCGTCCTCGCGGCGCACGGCGGCGCCTTCGCCGGCGACCGCATCGACATCGGCACCCGTGTGCTGCTCGACGCGATCCGCGACGGGAACGTCCCTCCGGCCGCCGAGGTCGTGGACCTGGGCTGCGGCACGGGTGCGCTCGCCGCCGCATATGCGCTGAGGCATCCGGCCTCGCGGGTCGTCGCGACCGACCGTTCGGCTGCGGCCGTGCGCTCCGCGCGGACGACGACGGCCGCGAACGGGCTCGGCGGACGCGTGACCGTGACGCTCGACGACGCCGGGTCCGAGCTGCCCGCGGCATCCGCCGATCTGGTCCTGCTGAACCCGCCGTTCCATCTCGGTGCAGCCGTCGACGAGAACGCCGGCGCGCGGCTGATCGAGGGGGCGGCGCGGGCGCTGCGGCCCGGCGGGGAGGTGTGGACGGTGTTCAACTCGCACCTGGATCATCGCCGCGTCCTGGAGCGCGTGGTCGGGCGCACCGTGCAGGTCGCCCGCACTCCGAAGTTCACCCTCACCCGGTCTGAGAAGCGCTGATCAGAGCAGGGTTCGCTGAGCCGGATTTGCCCCCGATCAGCCAATTCGTTAGCGTGGATCGAAGGTCGGAAGGCCTGAAGACCAGTCCGCGACCGTGTCTTTCTTCGAATTTTGTGCTTACTGGTGTGAGATGCGGGCGTAAGGTCGGTGATCTCTGCCCGGATCCGAATCCGGCGCCCGTGCCGCCAGCACATCGAAGTCGAACGGCCCTGTGATCACCACCCGGGCGTAACCGAAGTGGGCTCATCCACCCGAGGTGAGCCGCGGGGGAAACGTGTCCGAAACCGCTCTCGAAGCGCGCCATCTGTTCAAGGTCTTCGGAAAGAGTCCGAAGCAGGCCGTCGCCCGTCTGAAATCCGGCGAGACGAGGACCGATGTCGCGGATGCCGGGACCGCCGCCGTCATCGACGCGAGCTTCACTGTCAACCGCGGTGAGATCTTCGTCATCATGGGGCTCTCCGGCTCCGGCAAGTCCACCATCATCCGCATGCTCAACGGGCTGCACGACGCGACAGACGGCGAGATCGTCATCGGCGAGGAGGACATCACCGCGGTGCCGGGATCGCGCCTGCGCGAGATCCGTCGCGACCGGATCTCGATGGTGTTCCAGCACTTCGCGCTGCTGCCGCACCGCACGGTGGCCGCGAACATCGCCTATCCCCTGGAGCTGCGCGGCGTCGGCAGGACCGAGCGCCTCGCCCGGGCGGAGGAGATCCTCGACCTGGTCGGGCTCTCCGGCTGGGGCGACAAGCTGCCTTCGGAGCTCTCCGGCGGGATGCAGCAGCGCGTCGGCATCGCCCGCGCGCTCGCGGCCGACACCGACATCCTGCTGATGGACGAGGCGTTCAGCGCCCTCGACCCGCTCATCCGCCGCGAGATGCAGGAGCAGCTGGTCGATCTGCAGGCCAAGCTGCAGAAGACCATCGTGTTCATCACCCACGACCTCAACGAGGCCATGTTCCTCGGCGACCGCATCGCGGTGATGCGCGACGGCCGCATCGTGCAGATCGGCACCCCCGAGGACATCCTCACCGACCCCGCCAACGACTACGTCGAGCAGTTCGTGCAGGACGTCGACCGCGCCCGGGTGCTCACCGCGGGCAACGTCATGGAGCGTCCGCGCCCGGTCGTCGCCGCGACCGCCGGACCGCGCACCGCGCTGCGCCAGATGCGCGACGCCTACATGTCGGCCGTGTACGTGACGGGCCGCGATCGGAAGCTGCTCGGGATCGTCACCGACCGCGACGCCGTGAAGCTCGTCCGCAAGGGCGAGGCCGACCTCACGTCGGTGCTCAAGCCCGTGCCGCAGAGCGTGGACGTCGACGAGGTGCTGATGAACCTGTTCGTGCCCGCCGTCGAGTCGCCGCTGCCGCTCGCGGTGACGGATGCCGAGGACCGCCTGCTCGGCGTGATCCCCCGCGTCACCCTGCTCGCGGCCCTCGGGCCCGGGCCCGGGGCGACGGAGGAGATCACCCTGCCGGTGATCCCGATGCCGACCGCCGAGATCGACGCCGTGCTGGAGCAGCATCCGCCGCTGCCCGGAACCGAGACCAAGGAGGAGGTGCGCTGATGGACGGCTTCCGTCTTCCCCTCGGCGAATGGGTCGAGACCGGTGTCAACTGGCTGCTGAACAACCTCGAGTGGCTGTTCGACTTCATCTCGACGGTCATCGGCGCGCTCGTCGACGGGCTCACCGGTCTGCTCCTCGACGTGCCGTTCCCGGTCACGATCGTCGTCCTCGCGCTCGTCGCCTGGCTGCTGCGCTCGCCGCTGCTGGCCGTCGGCACCGCGGTGTCGCTGCTGGTGATCGTCTCGCTCGACCTGTGGACGCCGGCGATGCAGACGCTCGCGCTGGTGCTCGTCGCCACGATCGTCGCGATCCTCATCGCCGTGCCGCTCGGCATCTGGTCGGCCCGCAACGACACCGTCCGTGCGGTGCTGAAGCCGGTGCTCGACTTCATGCAGACCATGCCCGCCTTCGTGTACCTGATCCCCGCGATCCTGTTCTTCGGCATCGGCGTGGTGCCCGGCATGGTCGCCACGGTGATCTTCGCCCTGCCCCCGGGCGTCCGTCTCACCGAGCTCGGCATCCGCGGCGTCGACGGGGAGACCGTCGAGGCGGGGCACGCGTTCGGCGCCACGCCGGGGCAGATCCTGCGCGGCATCCAGCTGCCCCTCGCGCTGCCGACCATCATGGCCGGCGTCAACCAGGTCATCATGCTGGCCCTCTCGATGGCGGTCATCGCCGGCATGGCCGGCGCCGACGGCCTGGGGAAGCTCGTGGTCGAGGCGATCTCGACCGTCGACATCGGCCAGGGCGTCGAGGCGGGCCTGGGCATCGTGCTCATCGCGGTCTTCCTCGATCGCGTGACCGCCGCCCTCGCGTCGCCCTCGGAGTACTCCCTGCTCGGCCTCATCGGACGCCGCCGCACCGCCCGGCGCCGTCAGGCCGCCGACCAGGCCGCCGCATCCGCCGCATCCGCCGAGGAGGACGCCCTCGCCGCTGCGGCCCGCTGACCCGCAATCCCCTCCCTCACCGAGATCCATACAGAACGAACGAGCACATGCGTGACGAAAGGAACATCATGAAGAAGCGACACCTCACCGGGATCGTGGCGCTCGCCGCCGCGGCATCCATCGCCCTCGCCGGCTGCGCCAGCGGAGACACCGGAAAGCCCGGTGGTGACAAGGGCTCCGACGGCAAGGGCACGATCACCCTCGGGTTCCTGCCCTCCTGGACCGACGGACTGAGCACCGCCTACCTGCTGAAGGACCAGCTGGAGAAGGTGGGCTACAAGGTCGAGATGAAGACCCTCACCGAGGCGGGTCCGCTGTACACCGGACTCTCCAAGGGCGACGTCGACATCTACCCCTCGGCCTGGCCGGAGCTGACGCACAAGTCCTACATGGACAAATACGGCTCCAAGATCGAGGACCTCGGCGCCTACTACGACAACGCCAAGCTCACGATCGCCGTTCCCGAGTACACCGACATCGACTCGATCGAGGACCTCAAGGGCAACGCCGACCGCTTCGGCGGGAAGATCATCGGCATCGAGCCCGGTGCGGGCCTGACCAAGCAGACCCAGGACTCGATGATCCCCGAGTACGGCCTGGGCGACGAGTACGAGCTGGTCACCTCGTCGACCGCCGCGATGCTCACCGAGCTGGGCAAGGCGACCGACAAGAAGCAGGACATCGTCGTGACGCTCTGGCGTCCGTTCTGGGCCAACGACGCGTACCCCGTGAAGGACCTCAAGGACCCGAAGGGCGCGATGGGCAAGCCCGAGAAGCTGCACTTCCTCGCCACGAAGGGCTTCTCGGACAAGTATCCGGAGGCCGCCGACCTGATCGCCGGCATCAAGCTCGACGACGCCCAGTACGGGTCGCTCGAGGACAACGTGGTGAACAAGTTCGGCAAGGGCAAGGAGGCCGAGGCGGTCACCGCCTGGCTGAAGGACAACCCCGACGCGTTCAAGACCGAGATCGCCGACTGATCCGGCGGCACGGCGCCCGGTCCCCTCTGCGGGGCCGGGCGCCGTTGTGTCTCCGGGGTGAGGGGGCTCCGCCCGGGTTCCCGGTGGTGGAGCCCCAGGCCCGGATCGCCCTCCCCGGAATCAGGGGGTCCCGTTGAGGGCGGCCTTGATGTTGACGTCGACCGCGTTGGCGGCGGCGTTCGTCCCGGTGACAGGGGTGCCGGTGCTCTGCAGCAGCGCGGTGAGCTGGTCGACGGTCGGCGTGTATCCGAACTTCTGACGGAGCACGGCATACGCCCCTGCGACCTGCGGGGAGGCGAACGACGTGCCTGAGACGTAGAACGTGCCGGACGACTTCCAGGGGAGCAGGAGGATGTTCTCCTGTGCGCGGTTCGCATCGCCGACCGGGGCGTGCAGCACGACGCTCGACCCGCGGTTGGTGTAGCTCGTGAGGGTGTGCGGCGTGGCGATGTTCGTGGCGCCGACGCGGACGATGTTCGGCCCGCAGTTCCACGTGCCCCGTCCGTGGATGCCGTCGTTCCCGGCGGCCATCACGACGGCGATCCCCTTGGCCTTCAGCAGCGCGGCCGCAGCGTCGACCTTCATGCCGTCGGCACCGCAGAGCGCGCTCTCGGAGAGCGTGCCTCCCGACACGGAGAGGTTCACCGCGGCGATCTTGCCCTTGTAGCCGCTGGTCTCCGAGAGCACCTTGTTGATCCAGTAGAGGGCGTCGACGACGGATTCGTGCGGCCAGCCGATCCGCCCCGTCGTCGAGTCGCCGCCGCCGATCTTGATCTGGAACACGCGCGCTCCGACGGCGGCACCTGCGGTGCGCAGCGCATCCGTCCCCTCGTAGCGCACACCGGGCTGGCCGACGATCGCGCCCGCGGTCGCGGTGCCGTGGAAGTTGTGGCAGAAGTCGCCGCCGTCGACGCAGGAGTTCGTCGGCGCGTTCGACGGCTGCGACGACCCGGCGAGCATGCTGAAGTACATCGGATCGTTGCCCGGCGCGGACGACGTGACGACGGTGGTCGTGTCGCACAGGGTGGGGAACGGTGTCGTCCCCTTCTCCTGTCCGATGCACGCCTCTCCGGCGATCTTCGAGGCGCCGGTGGCGGTGACGAACGCCGGATTGCCGGCGGTGAAGGCGCCGTCGACGTCGACGACGATCTGGCCGTTGCCCGTGAAGACCCCTCCGGAGGAGTCGACGTACTGGCCGTTGACCGTGCCGCCGAGGTTGAAGGCGGCGGCGGTCGAATCGGGCCAGCCGGGGGAGGCGGCGGTGGCGGCGGGGGTGATCGCGAGGGTGCCGGCGGCGAGCATCAGGCCGAGGACAACCACGCTCTGGAGTTTCGCTCTCATACCGGAAGGGTACTGTCAGCGCTCCTCATCGCGCAGGCGTTGCAGCCAGCCGATGAGCAGAGCGGTCTCGGCGACGCCGAGCGTCTCGGGGTGCGACGACGCCAGCTCGATCACCGCATTGACCGCCGAGCGGGTCTCGGCGGGGGCGGTGCCCGTGATCGCGGAGATCACCCCTTCGCGCACGGCGGCGGACAGGGCGTCGTCGCGCTCGGCGAGGATGATCTGGCGGAGCGTCACGCCGATGTTCGCCACGAGGATGTGCGCAGCGGCCTGAACCGGATCCACCGCCAGGCGCCCCTGTGCGGCTGCCTGGGCGGTGAGCCCGCGGAGCAGCTCGCTCGGCCGTTCCTGCGCGTCCGGGCTGTATCCGGGACGCACCTTGCCGTACATCAGCGTGTAGAACCCCGGATGGGCGATGCCGAACGCTACATGGGCGTCCCACCCGGCGCGGATGTCGTGGATCGGGTCGCCGTTCGGCTCCTGTGCGCCCTTGGCCTCGAGGTACATGTCGAATCCGCGCTCGACGACCGCGTCGATGAGGCCTTGCTTGCTGCCGAAGAAGTGGTAGAGCGTGGGCAGCTTCACGCCGACCGCATCGCAGACGGCTCGCAGCGAGAAGTCCTCGCCGGGCGCGGCCGCGATGAGGTCGGCCGCAGCGTCGATGAGCCGCGTCCGGGTATCCGCGGGCGAATGCTCGATCACCCTGTTACCGTATCGCTGTATCAATGATATACATATACATACCAACGATACATAGGGGGAATCGCTCATGACGATCCACACACTCAGCGGGAAGAACGTCCTCATCGCCGGAGGCGGCAAGAACCTCGGCGGACTCATCGCACGGCAGGCGGCCGAGGCCGGCGCGAACGTCGCGATCCACTACAACTCCGCGTCGAGCAGGGCCGAGGCCGAGGAGACCCTCGCCGCGGTGCAGGCCGCGGGCGCGAAGGGGGTGCTGCTCTCCGGCGACCTCACGCAGCCGGAGAACGTCACCCGCCTCTTCGCCGACGCCGCGGACGGGCTCGGTCCGATCGACGTCGCCGTGAACACGGTCGGCAAGGTGCTCCGCAAGCCCATCGTCGAGACCACCGAGGACGAGTACGACGCGATGTTCGACATCAACGCGAAGGCCGCCTACTTCTTCCTGAAGGAGGCCGGGCAGCATCTCGCCGACGGCGGCAAGGCGATCACGATCGTCACCTCGCTGCTCGGCGCGTTCACCGACGGATACTCCACGTACGCGGGAGGGAAGAGCCCGGTGGAGCACTTCACCCGGGCCGCGGCCAAGGAGTTCGCCCCGCGCGGCATCTCGGTCACCGCGATCGCCCCCGGGCCGATGGACACGCCGTTCTTCTATGGACAGGAGACGCCCGAGCGGGTGGCGTTCCACAAGTCGCAGGCGATGGGGAACCAGCTCACGCAGATCGAGGACATCGCGCCGATCGTGCGCTTCCTCGCCACCGACGGCTGGTGGATCACCGGTCAGACCATCTTCGCCAACGGCGGATACACCACGCGCTGACCGCGCGGAACAGGAGGACGGACATGACAGACCAGACGATCCCGGAGCCGGTGGCATCCTTCATCGAGGCCGTCAACCGGCACGACGAGGACGCGCTCTTCGACACCTTCGCCGCGAATCCCGTCGTGGACGACTGGGGCTCGATCTACGACGGGCGCGAGGCGATCAAGACGTGGAGCGATCGCGAGTTCCTCGGCGCACGCGGCGTGCTCACCGTCGAGGAGGTGTCGACGGCGCCGGGCGAGGTGACCGTGATCGGGGACTGGCGGTCCTCGTTCGCGAACGGCCGCTCGCGCTTCGTGTTCCGGGTCGCGGGGGACGCCATCGAGAGGATGACCATCCGCGAGGGGTGAGGACCTCTCCGCGGCTTCGCGTCGGGCCCGGTGGGCTCGCGTCGACCCGGGGGGCTTGTTTCGGCCCGGTGGGCTCGCGTCGACCCGGTGCTCTGCATGCGCGGGGATCCGGGTGTCTCGGCGGCGGCGCACCGGGCCGGCGGGTGGAGGCCGGGTTCCCGGGAGGGCGGAGGCGTGCTCACGCGCTCCGGCGACGGACGAGAGCAGGTGCGAGCAGGGCGTGCTGATGCTCGTGGTCGACGCCTTCCTCGCGCTCGGTGAGGACGAGCGAGAGTGCGGCACGTGCGAGCTCGGCGGTCGGCTGACGGATCGTCGTCAGAGGGACGATCGCTGTGGAGGCCTGGCTGATGTCGTCGTAGCCGATCAGCGCGACGTCCTCGGGCACGCGGACACCGGGAGCCGACAGGAGCGCCTGCATGATGCCGATGGCGATGAGGTCCGTCGCCGCGAAGATCCCGTCCGGCCGACGCTCCGGGGGCTCCCGAAGGATCGCCTCGCCGACGGCGAGACCGTCCTGGACGTTCTGATCGATCGTGTCGATGCGCCGGATCGTGCTGCCCGGGTGCCGGCCGACCTCCTCCACGGCTCCCCGCCACCGGTCCCTCACCTGGTGGAGCGGTCCGCCGACGAACGCCAACCGGTTCCGGCCCGACTCCAGCAGGTGGGAGACGGCGAGGCGCGCGCCTGCCTCTCCGTCCATCGCGACCGTGCAGAAGCCGGGAACGGCGGCATCGGGATCGAAGAGAACGAACGGCATCCCGTGCCTGTGCAGCTTGCGCATGCGGTCGGTCACCCCGTCCACGGGAGCGACCAGGAGCCCCTCGACGCGCTGGCCCTCGAAGAGGTCGAGGTAGCGATCCTCGCGCTCTGGGACCTGGCTGCTGCTGCCGAGCACGACGGAGAACCCGTTCTGCTCCGCAGCGGCCTCGCAGGCGTTGCTGAGGGCGGCGAAGAAGGGGTTCTCGACGTTCAGCACGATCATGCCGAGCGTCGTGCCGCCTCCCATTCGCACCTGGCGTGCGAGATCGTTGCGGACGAAGCCGAGCTCGTCCATCGTCGCCTGCACGAGCGCGAGCATCTTCGCCGAGACCATCTCGGGGCGGTTGATCGCATTCGAGACGGTTCCGATCGAGACGCCGGCGTGCTCGGCGACCTGGCGGATGCCCACTGCCCTGCTCACAGCTGTCCCTCCCCCGACGGCACCGTCTGCAGATCGGCTCTCATCATAGATTCATCGGCCTCGATCCGTCGTACCTGCGCCGAGAACCGATGGACGCCGTGCCCGACGACGACGGGTTCTCTGGAATCAGGCAGATGCACTTCGGCGATCGTCCCCACGGGCACCGTCGCCTCGAGCTCGAGACGGTCCCGATCGCGGCGCCAGGACACCGAGATCTCGCCGTACGGGCACTCGAGCCGGGTCGAGGCGTGGGTCAGCTCTCCCCGGACAAACGGGCCGATCCGGAACCTCGAGAATCCGGGGTCGAGGGCGGTGACCCCGCCGATCCTTCGATGGATCCAGTCGGCGACCGCGCCATAGGCGTAGTGGTTGAACGACGTCATCTCACCCGGGTTGACGCTCCCGTCGGGAAGTAGCGAGTCCCAGCGCTCCCAGATCGTGGTCGCCCCCATCGTCACGGGGAACAGCCACGAGGGGGACTCCGTGGCGGTCAGCATCCGAAAGGCCACGTCGGCGTGCCCAGTCTCGGTGAGCGCATCCAGCACATGCGGCGTGCCCAGGAAGCCGGTGCTGACGCGGTGCCCCGCCTCCGCGACGAGCTCCGCGAGCCGCGCCCCCGCGCCGGCCCGTTGCGCGGAGTCGGTGAGGAGGTCGAACTGCAGGGCCAGCGCGTAGACGGTCTGGCAATCGCTCATCACTCGCCCGAGCGGCGTGACGTAGGCCTCGAGGAACGCGCACCGTATCCGGTCGGCGAGCAGGTCGTAGTGCTGCTCCTGGTCGTGGTGACCGAGTATCCCCGCGGTGCGGGCGAGGAGCCGCGTCGAGCGGTAGAAGTACGCCGTCGCGACCACGGCGGGATCGGCTTGCGCCGCCGCGGCGTCGTCCGCGGGCGAAGACGGATCGAGCCAGTCCCCGAACTGGAATCCGGTCTCCCACCGGAGCGAGGGGCCCGCCAGGCGTTGGACGCAGTCGACCCATCGGCGCATCGAGTCGTACTGACGTCGGAGCACATCCGCGTCGGCGTAGCGCTCGTGGAGCGCGAACGGCACGAGCGTGGCGGCGTCTCCCCACCCCGCGGCGTTCACGTCGTCCGGGCCGAGCACGTGCGGAACGATGAAAGGCATGCTTCCGTCGTCGTATTGTTCGATCGCGAGGCTCTCCAGCCAGTCGGCGAGGAAGCCGTCGACGTCGAAGAGGAATGCCGCGGTGGGGGCGAAGACCTGGATGTCCCCCGTCCATCCCAGCCGTTCGTCGCGCTGCGGACAGTCGGTGGGGATGGAGAGGAAGTTGCCGCGCGTGCTCCACACGACGTTCTCGTGCAGGCGGTTCAGCCGCGGATCGGAGCACTCGAACCACCCGGTTCGTCGAAGGTCCGTTCCGATGACGACGGCGGAGACATCGGCCGGGTCCACGTCGTCGACGCCGTCGATCTCCGCGTAGCGGAAGCCGGAGAAGGTGAACCGGGGTTCGAGGGTCTCCTCCTGGCGTCCGGAGAGCAGATAGCTCGCCGTCGCGCGCGCACTGCGCAGGGGGCGCACGCACAGCTCGCCGTCCTCGAGCACCTCGGCATGACGGACGGCGATCCGGTCGCCCGCTGTGCCGCCGCGTACGACCAGGCGCACCCATCCGACGAGATTCTGCCCGAAGTCTGCGATGGTCCGGCCCTCGGCGGTGCGGTGGACGGAGAGCGCCCTGCGCACCTCGGTCGCGCGTACGGCGGGCGCACGACGGGGGACGAGGATCCCGAGGTCGAGGTCGAGGCCGTCGACCTCCTCCGACTCGGCGCGCTGTCGCTCGCCGATCGTGTCCGGCACGCGCATGTCGGTCGACTGACCGTCATAGAGATCATCGGCGAGGATGCCGCTCGCGGTCGCGCGCCAGCGCAGAGGGTCCGTGCCGACCACGGTGCGGAGCCCCGCGGCGTCGGTCATCTCGAGCTGGGCGAGGAGACCGAGACGATCGCCGTAGAGCGCCCTGTTGCCCTCCCAGACCAGCTGACCGCGGTACCAGCCGTTGCCGAGGACCGCCTGGACCTCGTTCTCCCCCTCCCGGATCAACGCGGTGACGTCGTAGGTCTGCACGGCGAGTCGCTCCCGGTACGGCGTCCAGCCCGGAGCCAGCACCTCGTCGGTCACGGGGATGCCGTTGATCGCGACGTCGTAGACGCCCAGCGCAGTGACGTACAGACGGGCGATCGTGGGGCGACGGGGCAGCTGGAACGACGAGAACACGATGGGGGCGGGGTCACCGATGCGGCCGAGCGAGTGCGGAGTGATGGCCTTCGCCGTCCAGTCCTCCTCGCGGAGGAGTCCGGTCTCATAGGCGGAGGGCGCGCTGAAGGTCGACCATGCGCCGTCCTGCCCGACCCTGACGCGCACGGACACCCGCTCACGGGAGCGGAGTGGCCGGAAGGGCCAGGGCACGCGGACCTGGGCCGTCGTGCGGAGACGGATGCGCTGCACTTCGTCGGCACCCGTCGCGACGATCTCCACCTCCTCCTGGCGCCACTCCGGGTCGTCCGTGGTCACGGTCCAGGTGAGGGGCGGCGACGGCTCACCTCCGCCGAGGGTGTTCTCGGCGTGGCCGAGGCGGAGGCTTCGTACGAGAGTGTTCACGGTGTCCTTTGCGATGGGGTCGGGAGGGGACGGGATGCGGCGGGTCAGCTGAGCGGCAGCGTCACGTGGTGTCGTCCCGATGGCAGGAGCTCGCCCGATACGAGCTCCGCGCTGATGCCCTCCGGGAGGTCGACGGTGACTTCGAGGTCCGTGCGCGAGGCCTTCCACCCGATGCGGAGCGGGCCGAGAGGAGTGGGGACGACGCCTTCCGCCCAGCGGAGATCGCCGGCGACGGGGTGGAGGAGCACGCGTTCGAATCCGGGGGCCAGCGGGCGGATCCCCAGCACGTGACGCTGCAGCACGCTGACGGGACTGGTCGCGAAACCGTGGCACAGGCTCCCGGCGCCGTCGAAAGACTCGCGACCCGGCGTGTAGACGCCGCTCTCCCAGATGGTTCCCGGACCGGCTGAGAGGATGGGCGCCCAGCGCGCGCGCAGAACGTCGACGACCTCCGGCGAGGGGGCCATCGCCTCGAGCAGGAAGTGGTGGAGGAACAGCTCCGGGACGAGGAGCGAGGGGTCTGCGAGGTCGGCTCGCCGGGCTCCGGAGGAGGTGGCGGGATGCGCGAGGAGAGCGAGGGCCTGGGCCAGAGCCGACTGCGGGGCTCCCGCTGCCCTCCACTCCCGGTATCTCCCCGTGTGCGCGTCGAGGAGCGCGTCGTCGATGCGCTGAGCCGCGGACGACGCCTGGCGCCGACGCTCGTCCCCGGCGTCGTCGTCATCGCTCAACCAGCCCTGGAGGTCCGCCGTGGCCTGCAGGGCGAGGACTCGCAGCCAGGACAGGGAGGCGGTGGCGCGGCCGTCGAGCGAGGCATCGGAGAGCTCGAACGACCAGTCGACGAAGTTCCAGATGTCGGGCGGGGGCGCGACGAGTCCGTCGTCGTCCAGGAACCGATCACAGGCGCGCAGGATCCTCTCGATGATCGGGAGCATCTCCGCGGCGAGGGCGAAGTCGCCCGTGTGGAGGAGGTGGTCGCGCACGATCAGCGGGAGGAACAGGTTCGCCGAGGGGAAGGACATGTGCCGGGCGGAGGACGCCAGATCCCGTCCGGGTTCGAGGCCGTACGGAACCGGGGCGGGGATCAGGCCGTCCTCGGAGATCTGGTCGGCGGCCATCCTCAGGCAGTGCGCCGTCAGGCTTCCATCGCCGGAGAGCTGCAGGGCCACGCGGCTCTCGACGAGGAGGTCGTTGAGGTAGAGCGCGTTCTCCCGCCACGGGCAGTCGACGAAGGTGTCCACCGCGCAGGCGCTGAGCGTCTGGACGCAGCCGTCCCAGATCTTCACGAGCTCGGTGTCCGAGGCGGCGAAAGACGCCACGTCGGCGAGGGGGTGGCGGCGGTCCACGGCGTGCGCGGAGTGGAGCGTCACGGCGGCTCCCGCCCTGCGGATCACGAGCTGGACCAGCCGGAAGCCGCGCACGTGCAGTCCGGGGGTGATTCTCTCTCGGCGGCCCGAGGCGATGACGCGGTCGACGAAGCTGTATCCGTGCACGACGGCGGCCGCTCGCCCGTCGACGAGTGTCTCGTCGTAGACGATGTCCATGATGGTGCCGGCGGGGGCCTCGAACTCCACGGCGAGGCCTCCGTTGACCTCCTGGGGAAACCGGAGGAGGAGCACCGGGTCGACGTCGCCGGCGGGGATCACCAGTCGGTCCCGCGGTGAGGTGTCGAGCGGTCGTCGGACGGGCAGATGCCTCTCCGACGCGAGCAGGCGGGCGATGGGGTGGGGTCCCGGCCCGTCTTCCGCGGGTGCCGGCTCCGGATCGTCGGCGGGGCGGACGTCCGCGAGATGCACGACCTCCTCCGGATCGATGCGACGCTCGGTGAGCGGCGGGGTGTCCCGTTCCCGCAGCTGCTTGGCGATCTGCGCGTCGGGCAGCACCGTCGCGTCCTCCCATCGGTCGTCCGATGCCCCCGTGGCCCAGCCGGGGAGCGTCAGGCGCAGGTCGCGATGCTCCATCCACCCGATCTGGAAGGTGTATTCACCGCTCCTCCTCCGCCACTCGGGCGCGGGGTGGCACTCCCAGCGCTCGTCGGTGTCGAAGACGCCCATGAGCTCCTCGGCGCCCTCCCATCCGCGTGTCTCGATGTGCAGCGCGGCGAACGGCGACGCGGCGGTGAAGGTGGGCCGGCCCGGCGAGTGCACCGCCACGGCGATCCAGTTCTCCCCGACCCGGAGGCTTCGGCTGATGTCGATCTCGTCGACATACGCCGCCGCCACGCTTCCGCGGGACGGTCCCGCGCCGATCTCCTCGCCGTTGACCCAGAGCTGGTATCGCGACTCGGCGGTGATCGCGAGGGAGAGGCCCCGTGGCACGCGGAGCAGTCGCACGCCGCGGCGCGCGAGGAAGTAGGCATCGGGCTCGGTGAGAGCGTCGCGGTGCGAGATCCACTTCGCGGTCATGGGCGGCTCCTCGGCATCCGTCACTTGTGCTTTGAAAGGTTTCATGTAAGTATCGCCAACGACAACGGACGGCGCAAGACGCGTCGCCGTGAAAGCCCGTCAGGCGTCGACGCCCCCAGGAGGATCAATGACGAGTCACCGTGCGGCGGTGTCCGCGCTACGCGTGGGAATGGCCGGCACCGGCGGGATCGCGGCAGCGCATCTGCCGGCCTGGCTCTCCCTGGGCGTCTCCGTCCGCCTGTACTCGACCGACGGCACGGCGGAGGCGGTCGCCGCCGCACACGGGGCCGCGGTGACCGTCGCAGAGTCGTGGCGGGACCTCGTGACCGGAGCGGATGTGATCGACGTCTGCACTCCCAGCGACACGCACGCAGACCTCGTTCTTTCCGCGATCGACGCCGGATGCGACGTGCTCTGCGAGAAACCGCTGGCGCTCACCGCCGCGGATGCCGACATGCTCGTCCACCGCGCACACGCGGCGGGCCGCAGGCTCTTCCCGGGACACGTCGTCCGCTACTTCCCTGCGTACGAGGCGCTCGCCCGCGCAGTTGCGGATGATGATCTGGGACGGATCGCCTGTGCGCGGTTCACCCGAACGGGCGCCGCTCCGGACTGGGCCGCATGGTTTCACGATCCCGCCCGATCCGGCGGGATCATCATCGACCAGATGATCCACGACATCGACCAGGCGGTGAGCCTCTTCGGTGAGGTCGTCCGGGTGCACGCCCGTCAGAGCACATCGTCCGATCGGGACGGCACGGCGAGCGCGGTTGCGACGTTGGAGCACCGATCGGGCGCGATCTCCACCGTGATCGGGGTGTGGGGCCCGACAGGCACCCCCTTCCGCACCACGTACGAGGTGACCGGGACCGGCGGGACGATCCGACACGACTCCGCCGAGAGCTCCGGCCTCGTCGTGCGCGGTGCGGTCGCCGGCGGCGGCGAAGCACGCGGCATTCCGCTCGGCGACAGCGCCGAGACGCCGTTCCACCGGGAGATCGACGAGTTCGCCACGGCATTCGCCGGAGGCCCGGCGCCCCGGGTGACCGCGGCGGACGGCGCCGAAGCGGTTCGTGTCGCCGAGGCGTGCGCACGATCCGCTCTCGACGGGCGAGAGATCGTGCTCTCGGGCGTCGCGGTTCAGGAGGAAGGCGCATGATCCGCGTCGCAGTGATCTCCTTCGCCCACGTCCACGCCGAGGGGTACCTGCGTGCGCTGGCCCGACGGGCGGATGTGGAGCTGTTGTCCTGTGATCCGGACGGGGGATCCGACCCCGACCGGGGCGCCGCACTCGCCGCGCGGGTGGGCGTGGCCTTCGTGCAGAGCCTGCGCGAGGTGTCGGCCTGGGCGCCCGACGCCGTGGTGGTGGCGAGCGAGAACGCCGACCATCGACGCTATGTCGAGTGGGCGGCCGGGCAGGGGTTCCACGTCCTCTGCGAGAAGCCGATCGCCACGACCGTCGAAGACGGGCGCGCCATGGTCGCCGCCTGCGCACAGGCCGGAGTGCAGCTGATGATCGCATATCCGGTGCGGTTCTCGCCGATGTTCCAGGAGCTGAAGCGCCTGGTCGACGCCGGTGGACTGGGCAGGATCCTCCATGTCTACGGGACGAACAACGGCAAGATCCCCGTGGGGGAACGAGCCTGGTTCGGTGAGAAGGAGCGTTCGGGCGGCGGTTCGCTGATCGATCACACCGTGCACATCGCCGACCTCCTCGATGTGCTTCTCGACGGCCGTGCCGCCGCGGACGTCCACGCCGCCGTGAACAACGTCCTCTACCCGGAACTCGTCGACGTGGAGACGGCCGGCGTGGTCACCGTGCGATACGAGGGCGGGCCGATCGCGTCGATCGAGTGCGGGTGGAGCCACCCTCGGTCGCATCCCACCTGGGGTGGCCTCGCCCTCACCGTGGTGGGTGAGAAGGGGATCGTGGAGCTCGACGCCTTCCCCCGCCTCGCCGAGGGGCTCGCCGCCGGGAGCGGAGTCGGGCGCTGGTACGGCGGCGGCCCCGACCTCGACGCGCTGATGCTCGACGAATTCCTCTCGGCGATCGCCACGGGGCGTGCTCCCGCCTCCGACGGCGCCTCGGCGATCAGGAGCCTCTCCATCGTCGAATCGGCCTATCGCGCGCTGAGCCTTCAGAGCGCGGAGACCGCATCCTCCCCCGAATGACCCGAACACGAAAGCAGGACACATGATGAAACCCACACGGAAAGTCGCCGGCATCGCGGCCGTGGCGACGATCGTCGTCGTCACCGGCGGCCTGGCCGGCTGCGCTCCCGCCTCGCAAGGGAAGGAGGGCGGTCCCGTCGTGCTCGGCATGACCGCGTCGCTCGTCGACCAGTTCACGGCATACGCCGACGCGTACAACGCCACCGATCCCGCCGTCCCGGTCAAGGTCGTCGACCTCGCGGAGGGGAGCGACATCGTCCAGTCGCTGGTGACCAAGAACCTCAGCAACGACCTCCCCGACATCGTCTTCAACTACGACTCGTTGAATGCGACGCTCGCGAGCAAGGATCTGCTCGCCGACCTCAGCGGACGACTGGAGAAGGGGGACCTCACGTCGAAGACCTTCCTGCCCCAGTTCCTCGAGCAGTACGCCGTGGACGACGAGGTCACGGGTCTTCCGGTCAGTGCCGACACGAGCATGCTCTTCTACAACAAGGACGTGTTCGCGGCCACCGGGGTGACCGAGCTGCCGAGCGCCGACTGGACCTGGGACGACATGTACCGGGTGGCCGCGGAGATCACCGAGAAGGGCAAGGGCCAGTACTACGGGCTGCAGAGCCCCGCCGGGCAGGGGAGCACCGGCTTCGTCTACTTCCCGATGCTCCAGGCGTACGGCGCCGAGGTCTACGACAAGGACACCGGGAAGACCGGCATCGGTTCGGGGAAGGCCCTCGACGCGTGGAAGACGCTCCTCGCTCCCTACACCGAGGGCTTCGGCACCCCGTACGAGGTGTCGAACACCCTCACCAACTACTTCGACGGAGGGCAGGCGGCGATGGTCATCCAGGCCCGGCCGGGGGTCAACACCTACCGGGAGAGCCTGAAGAACTGGGACGTGTCGTCCGTCCCGTCCCAGAACGGCATCCCGGTCATCGGCGGCGGATCCTACGGGCTCTCCGTGACGAAGAAGTCGCAGAGGCAGGACGCCGCGTGGGCGTTCCTCAGCTGGTTCTACAAGACGGACGGCGGAATGGTCCCGGCGCAGAAGAACGGGGTCGTCCCCCCGACCGTCGACGGAATCGAGAACGGGGCGTGGCGTGACGACGATCATCCCCTTCCCGCGCA
The DNA here is from genome assembly GCF_040394595.1 of Microbacterium sp. Lineage (GTDB taxonomy): Bacteria > Actinomycetota > Actinomycetes > Actinomycetales > Microbacteriaceae > Microbacterium. Next base: position 1,074 of record NZ_JBEBSA010000013.1, on the reverse strand, counting down.
CCTGATCGCGACGACGGAGTCCTCGGCCAGGGACGCCATCCTCGCCCCGACGCTTCCCGTCGCAATGTCCACCTCGATGAACGAGCTCCTCAACAACGCCCTCCAGGAGGTCGTCCTCAACGGCAAGAGCGTCGAAGAGGCCTACGGCGCGGTGGAGGCCGAGCTCGACAAGCGCCTCGCTGCGAAAGGCTGAGGCGTGACCACGATCGTCAGATCCGCTGCGGGGGGCCCGAGCTCCCCGCAGCGGCCGGCCGGCCCGGCCCCCCGTCCCGGGCGCAGGAGGCGGCGCTCCGCGACGGCGGACCAGGACGCCCGCGCCGCAGCGGTCCTCGTCACCCCGAGCCTGGTGATGTTCGGCGTCTTCATCCTGCTGCCGACACTCACGGGTGCCGCGCTGAGCCTCTTCTCCTGGGACTTCTTCGGGGCCCCGCGTTTCGTCGGACTGGAGAACTATCTGCGTCTCGGCAGTGACGTGGCCGTCCTGCCGGCGCTCTTCGTCACGCTGAAGTTCCTCGCCTTCGGGATCGTGCCGACGATCGTGCTCGGGTTCGCACTCGCGGTGCTCGTGAGCGCGAACCTCCCCGGGATGGGCGCACTGAGGTTTCTCTACTTCGTGCCGATCGTCGTCTCCGTCGCCGTCTCCGGTGTGCTCTGGGCGACCCTCTATTCTCCGCGGCAGGGTCCGTTGAGCGCTCTGCTGCGCACGGTGGGCATCGCCCCGCCCTCCTGGCTGTCCGACTCGACCTGGTCCGTGCCCGCGCTGAGCGTGATGATGATCTGGCTCGCCCTCCCGGTCGTGATCCTGCTCTACCTCGCCGCCGTGCAGCGGATCCCCGACGACCTCTACAGTGCGGCGGCCCTCGACGGCGCCAGCGCATGGCGGCAGCTGTGGAGCATCACCTGGCCGAGCGTCATGCCCACCACGGTGCTCGTCAGCGTCATGCAGCTGCTGAACTTCGCGTCCGCGAACCTGGATGTCACGCTGATCATGACGCAGGGCGGCCCGCTGTACTCCACGCGTTCCCTCGCCCTCTACGCGTATGAGACGGCGTTCCAGAAGCTCGACGTCGGCTA
>NZ_JBEBSA010000012.1:0-81439 GCF_040394595.1 Microbacterium sp. | reverse complement strand
GGCGGTAGCACGGGTTCGAATCCCGTTGGGGTCACTGATCCGATACAATTGAAAAGTTATGGCCCTGTAGCGCAGTTGGTTAGCGTGCCGCCCTGTCACGGCGGAGGTCGCGGGTTCAAGTCCCGTCAGGGTCGCTCCGTGCGATGGGCTCTTTCTTCGGAGAGGGCCCTTCGTCTAGGACGCGACAGGTTCGCCGGTCGCGCGGCTCTGTAGCTCAGTTGGTAGAGCGTTCGACTGAAAATCGAAAGGTCACCGGATCGATGCCGGTCGGAGCCACGTAGCGGAGATTACACCGCTGCTGAACCCTCGCAAGGCTTCTACTTGCGGGGGTTCTTTTATTACGGCTGACCGGGAGATTCCGCGATCGCGATACGGCACACTCACCGTCGAATCGGCCGAGTCGCGACAGCTCCCCACCGGTTGCTCCAAAGTATTCAGTCACCCACCCCGCATATAGAACTCGCGACACGAGCCCGCCCGGGCTGCCACACGCCCAATCGACCTTCCACTCGCGTGCACCCGCCGAGCACCTCGGACCACAAGTCTTGCGGTCGCGGGCTCTCCGTACCTTCTGTCACTGTCATCAAGAGATTGCGCTGTGGTTCAGTCGCTTCCGTTCGAAACACCCGCGCAGCCGTCAGCGGGGACAGCGCGCAAGCTACATCAATCCAGCGCCGCCGATTCGCCAGCTAGCGTGGCGATAGCTGGCGCGAGCGATTTCAATCGAGAGCGACGAACCGCGAGTTCAGCTTGTCACTGTGAAGGAGATCCATCAACGTCGCCGCCGGAACGCCGATCTGCAGACCGACCCAGAACCTCAGCACGAGAAGGTTCTCGCGCAGTGTGTTGATGAGGTCGAGGGAATCGGGCATTGCACGATCCACGTGCTTGGAACCCACATAGGCCGCGTCGCTCGCGACGGGCTCGTCTGCAGCTACCGTCACGGCCGCACGAACCCACGCAACGCCCTCGTCGCGCTCAGCGACGTCTTCCCCGACGCGCTAGGCCACCACCCCCACTGCAAGCGAGGCGCTCTTCACCCCGTGTACTGGACTCTCGCGCCCGAAGCGGATCACGCCCACGCCCACGCCCACGCCCACGCCCACGGCGGATCCAGCGAGATCGACAACCTCACCACGATGCACGCCCGCTGCAACACCATGAAGTCGAGCCTGGCCGCGGATTCTCTGCCCGTGCTTGCCGTCACGACGCCCGCCGGCACCTGGGACGGTCTGCTCTCGCGCTCCGCCGACATCGTCATCGCAGGGGCCTCCCACGGTCGCCGCCACTCGGGTCGCGACTTACCACCTGAGCTGGCTGCGCGACTACGGCCTACCCCGAAGACCGCGCGAGAGTGCTCAGCGCCGTGGGGCACCCCTAGGTCAGTTCCAGTTCATTCCGTGCGCTCGGCTGTCCAGTGCGTTCTTCCAGAACGACTCACGAGCCAGGATCGTGTCGACCCGTGTCTTCGGGTCGAAGATCTCCAGGATCGAGTACTGGAAGTTCTCCACGATGTGCGCGTCGCCGAGATCCCTGCGGATCTGCTCGAGCTCCCGGTTGCCGCCGGTGAGGTTCTTCAGGTGCGCGTAGCCGGACCAGCGCTGCCACAGCCCGTTGGCCTCGCCGGATGCCGACCCGATGTAGAGCCGGCCGTTGCTGAGGTCGGTGATGACGTAGACGCCCTTCACGCTGGAGAGCGCGTCCTTCCAGCTGGGCTCGTCGCCGGCGATGATGCGCTGCAGCTCGTGGTGCCTCAGCCGGACGTTCTGGTACCCGGGGAAGGTACCGAGCTTGACGTCGGGCGCGAGCTCGTAGACCTCGGGATTGAGAAGACTCTCCTGCAGCCCCACGTAGTGGCGCAGGTACGGGGTTCGGCCGATGGGCCTTTCGAGCTTGACGATGAGGCGCTTGATGTACTCCTCGTGCAGCGGCAGGGGCGTCAGCTCGTAGCCATGATCGTCGAGCCGATCGGGCTTGATCTCGGTCACCTCGTATGCGCCGCCGAACATGAAGTACTGCGGCCCATAGGGGTAGTACTGGGCGAAGGCCAGCAGGTACCGCGCACCACCCATGTTGTTGTTCGTCTGCCTCGTGCGCCACCGGCCGAAGTTGAGCCAGCGCTCGTGGTCATCCATCAGGAAGTCCAGGGCCTCGCCGCTGCCGTCGCCGGAGCGCATGTTGAACTTCACCTTCGTGAGCTGCGGCTCCGGAACAGGCAGGAAGTCGGTGAAGGAGATCACGAGCTGCTCCCATCGGTGCTGGCGGTCTGCGAGACGCCCTTGCTCGGTTTCGGGAACGCGATGGTCTCCCCCTCGCCGAACGAGAGCACGACGCCCGAGTCCAGAGTCACGACGGTCCCTGCCGCCGAGTGCTCGACGCGCACGACCGTGCCGTCGACGGTGACCCGGCCCAGGTCCGATCTCGTGAGCGTCGACGCCTTCTTCAGGTACGCCTGCGCCTTCGGCGGGCCATCCGGAGCGTCCGGCGTACACGTCTTGCACCTCCGGTACCGACCCACCGTCGCGAGCTCCTCGAGCGAGACGTAGACGGCGTCGAAGTACCAGCGCTCGGTGCCCTCGTTCGGGCCGACGAGCGCCAGGCCATCCTCGTAGGTCTCGAGGAACTGCGAGCCGCCCGCCGGCAGCTCCTGGCGCAGGTCTCCCCGCACCTGATGCTGGATCGTCGGGCAGTCCTCGCGATGCAGGACGTACGGCTGTTCGCTGTTGCGGTTGAGCACCAGGCGGACGGTCTCCGTCATGGCTACTGCTGATCGATCCGCTCGGCGCCGGCGAGGAACGCTCCACTCAGGAGATTCGTCGCGCCGAGGACCTCCACACCGAGCAGCATGCCTGCCTGGTCGAAGTCGAACACCACGGTCCCGCCGGAGGTCTCGACGACCTCGTTGCGTGCCGAGCGCCCCGGTGCGATCTCCGGGACCGGCGCCATGTACACAGCATCGGCTTCGGCGTCGAAAGTCGTTCGCATCCTCGGAGCCTATGGCCCCTGATGGAAATCTCCGAGCCGAATAGCGGATGTGGCCCGCAGCCGGTGTGCGGGATGCCTCACGCGTGGCCGCGGGGGTCGCCGGAAGCGCGTGCGCCGTGACACCCTTGCCCACCGGCCCCAGGCCGACTTCACTGGGAACCATGCGCTCTCTCATCGTCTCCGTGCTGACCTCGCTCGACGGCTACTTCCCAGGACCGGGCAAGGACCTGAGTTCGATGCCCTTCGAGGATGCCTTCGAGACCCACAACCACGAGCTGGGACTGATCACCAGGCCGCTTGCCGGCAACAGACGTCGCCCCGGGCGCCTTGGACAGGCAACCTAGGACGCGATGTGGGATGCAACGTTGAGCGTACGACCGCTGGGATCGCGGACGAAGAAGCGGCGGATCCCCCAGGGCTCATCCCGCAGTTCGCGAACGATCTGCAGCCCATCGGTCACGGCCCGCTCGAACGCAGCGTCGACATCATCGACCTCAACGGAGACATCCACCTGAACCAGCTCGGGATCCACTGCGGATGCGCTCTTCCACGCGATGATGACCTGCGTGGTCGGAGTGCTTCTCGACGCGAGCATGAGCATCCCGTCTTCATCCATCGCGACACGGAAGCCCAGAATGCCCTCGTAGAACGCCCGCGTCTCGGCAGGACGATCGGTCGTGATCACGGGCATCGCGCGACGAATATCCACGCACACAGGTCTATCACTACGGCATGGCTATTGCTGGTCGATCTGCTCGGCGGCGAGGAACTCCCCATCCAGGAGCTTCGAGAAGGCGACCACGTTTGCAGCGCGTAGGGGCACGGGCTTACCGAGCGGTTCCAGCTTCCCGGTCGCGCCGTCGATGCGGAACCGCACCAGCAGGTCCGCGTCGCTGCTGGCGGCCCAGAACACGTCGCCTGCGGGGGCGATGGCGAAGCTGGTCGGTCCGGCGATGCCGCGGGATTCGTGGCCGATGAGCGAGAGCCGCCCGGAGCCGGAGTCGACGCGGTACGTGGCGATCGTCTGCGATCCGCGGTTGGACGCGTAGAGGAACCGGCCGGACGGGTGCAACGCGATTTCCGCTGCGCTCTGGGGTCCGCTGTGTCCTTCCGGAGCGGTGGCGATCATCTGCACGATCTCCCCGATGGCACCTGTGTCCGGGTCGAAGCGGAAGGCGGTGATGTCGCCGTCCAACTCGCCGATCACGTACAGGACGCGGCTGTCGGACGAGAACGCGACGTGGCGTGGCCCGCTCCCGAGCCGGGTGCTCGCTCGCCCCGTCTCCCGCAGTGATCCGTCATCGTCCAGCACGAAGGACTGCACGAGGTCGCATCCGAGATCTGCCGTGACGAGGAATCGTCCATCGGGAGTGAAAGCGACGGCGTGCGGGTGCGGGCAGTCCTGCCGGACGTGAGGGCCGGATCCCTCGTTGCGCACGACGGCCGTGCGCTCAAGGACGCGCCCGTCGGAGTCGATGTGATGCACGGTGAATTCGCCGGAGCCGTAGTTCGCCACGACCAGGTGGTGCCCGTCCGGGCTGACGGTGATCTGTGCGGGCGATCCCGGGCCGATACCGATGCTGGAGAGCGCAGTGAGAGTACCCGAATCCGGGTCGATACGGTGTGCTTCTATCCGGCACTCCCCATCCGGGGCAGCCGGCCCGAGGCAGGTCCAGAGCACGCCGCGGCCATGATCGATCTCGATCCACGTCGGATTCGATCGGCCCGTGGCCTGGATGTCTTCCGTATCACCGGAGATTGGATCGATGCGCAGGACGTAGATGCCCGGTTCCTGACTCATCGTTGGCTGCCCGAGGGCCCGCCGGACGTAGGAGGTCACATAGGCGATGCCCATCGGCTCCACCTGCTCACTGCCCGGCGACCGGGGAGGGCATGACCGCGTCCCACAGCGGCGAGGCCTGACCGCGGTTGCGGGCGCTGAGCTCCTCGAAGTACCAGTCCTGGCCGAGCAGCTGCTTCACGCGCGGGATGGCCTGCCCGTCGGGTCCGGAGTAGTAGTGCACCTTCTTGCGGTCGCCGTCGGTGACCATCTGGAACATGACCTCGGCGGTCCCGACCGGGTCGGAGCGGACCAGGTTCAGCGAGGCGAACGAGGCCCAGCCCGCGTCGTAGTCGGCGGGCACGTCCTCGGCGCGGTCGACCTTGCTGAAGATCTTCGTCTCATGGCTGCCCGGGTGCAGCGCCTTCACCTGCACCCCGAACTCGGCGAGCTCCGCATGCAGGCCCTCGGTGAGCGACGCCACCGCAGCCTTGGACGCCTGGTAGACCGACGTATACGGGTAGCCTCCGTCGGCGCTGATGGAGCTGACGTTGACGATCACGCCGGCGCGCTGCTCACGGAAGATCGGGATGAACGCCTTGTTCATCCCGATCAGCCCGAACACGTTGGTCTGGAACTGGCGGTGCACCTGGTCCATGGTCGACGCTTCCAGCGGCCCGCCCTGGAAGTAGCCGGCATTGTTGATGACCGCGTCGACACGGCCGAACTGCGCCAGCGCCAGCTCGCCGAAGCCCAGGTCCGCCTGCTCGTCGTCGACGTCGAGCAGCAGCGTCTTCACGTTCGCGATCTCGTCGTGGACGCCCAGGTCGCTCTCTTTGCGCACCGTGGCGACGACGTTCCAGCCGGCCCCAGCGAATCGCCGGACGGCGAGGTTCCCGAAACCGGTCGATGTCCCGGTGATGACGACGGTTGGTGCCGACATGGCTGATCTCCTCTTGTTCGATGCGCAACCCGCGCCCCATTAGTACAACACTGTTGCACTATTAATGCAACCCTGTTGCTGTAAACTGACAGCATGGAAGAGACCACGTACCGGCGCGCGCGATCGCTCGATGCAAAGCAGGAGAGAGTCGACGCGATCCTGCGCTCGGCGTCCGAGCAGGCGCTCGACCGCGGCGTCCGCGAGGTGACGCTCACCGACATCGCCGCCGGTGTCGGGATGCACAAGTCGACGATGCTGCGGTACTTCGAGACCCGTGAGGAGATCTTCCTGCGCCTCGCCGCCCAGGAGTGGGACGCATGGGCTGGCCAGACTTCCGCGCGACTGGAAGAGCAACGGGACGCGACGCCGTCGGCCGTCGCCCAGGTGCTCGCTTCCTCACTCGTCGACCGCCCGTTGTTCTGCGAGCTGCTCGCCCACGTCCCCCTCAACTTGGAACGCGGCGTCTCGCTGGAGGCCGTCAAGGAGTTCAAGCTCGTCGCGATCGCCGCCGCCGGCCGGGTCGCTGGTGCCACTCGGCGGGCATGCGGGATCGATGGGGCTGCGGCCGGCGACGCCGTGTCCACGGCTACCGCGATGGCCGGAGCGCTCTGGCAGATGGCCGCCCCCGGAACACGACTGCGTGAGCTGTACGAGAGCGACCCGGAGCTCGCCCACGCGCGGGTCGACGTCGAGCCACGGCTGACGCGGATCCTCACGGCGCTGCTTCGCGGGAGCCTCAAGGACTGAGCGAGTTCACACAGGAGAGGTGACCTCTACGGGCGCCCCTCGCGCACGGCCGCTGACCGGCCCGAGGCTACGCTTCAGCAAGTCCTCAGCGGAAGTTCTTCGACGAGTCCGTATCGTTCGGATGCGACGGGGACGCCTCGAGGAGTATGACCCGACCCTGCTTCTTCGTCTTGGCGTCAGGCTCGCCAACGGCGTAGCGGAGCCTCGCGCCGTCGGTGACCTTGTACTGACACACAGGCAGGACCTTGCCGTCCACGACGACCGTCGCGAGGTTCCCCTTCAGTTGGTAGCAACGTTGTGAACCGTGAACCCTGACGTCGTCATCCCCTTAGCCACCGCAGGTAGCGTGGTCAGACTCGATTCCAGAACTTGCGAGTGATACACCGCCAGGCCGAACTGGGCGTATACCTCGCGTACCTGGTAGTCATCGTCATCCAGCTCATCATCTCGAACTACCGCCGACATGCCTCGGCATGATACGGCAAGGCGTGGCGGAGCGTTCGAGAGCGGGGCGGCTGACGCCCCACGAGTCAGTAGACGTTGCCGCCTGAATGACAGCGCCACCTTTTGCCCCGGACGCCTCGCACGGACTCAAAGACCGGTGCCGGACGCCAGGTTTCGAGGCATCCACGACGAGCGCGAGGAACAACCTCGGGGGTAGTATCGGCAGTTCGCACGGATATGGGGGGACCATGATGCGCACGACACCCAAGCGAGCGGGAGTCATCGCGCTCTGCCTCGCAGCGGCACTGAGCATCACCGGATGCTCCGCCCTGGCGATCGACGCGGCAGGATCATCGACGTCGGGCCCGCAGCAGAACGGGAATACCTCGGCCGCTCCGGGACAGCAGACCTCCGCCGCCGCATGCGAGATCGTCAACGCGGAGTGGGGCCGGGCACTCGACTCGTGGCCCGGGATTCAGCACCCGAAGCGGGAGCCGGGCACGCGCATGGACTTCGCGAAGGCGAAGACCGAGCACGAGGCGCTCATCGCCGACCTGCAGAAGATCGCCGACAAGGTCGAGGTGCCCGACGTCCGCGGCATCCTCGACTCGACGATCGACGTCCACCAACGCTACGCCGACGAGATCTGGCCGCTGTCGAACAGCATTCCCGAAGGATACGTCGCCAATCCGGAGGACCCGAAGAACAAGATCTCGATCCTCGGCAAGAAGCAGGCCGCCTACGACAAGGAGATGGACGAAGCCGGCCTCAAGCGCTACGACCTCTGCGGCTCGGTGCAAAACGGGCAAACGGGAAGCCAGGCCTGCGAGATCGTCAACGGCGACTGGGTCGATGCGGGCCTTGCGTTCAACTCCGCAGCCTCTGAGATCTCGTACGGGCAAGTGGCTGAAGGCGTCAAGAACGGAAAGAGTGCTCTGCACCAGATCAGAATGGTGCTGAGCAAGGTCACCGTCCCCGAGGTGCTCGGCGAACTCGAGTCGCTCTATGACGCCTACCAGGTGTACTACGACGAGGGCTTCCTCACCGCCAAGACGGAAGAGGAGCTGAAGAAGCTGTCCCTCGACGAGTTGAACAAGCTCATCGAGGAAGGCGACAAACTCTTCAAGACATGGGACAGCGCCCTCACGGCCGGGGAAGGGCGATTGAAGTCGTACTGCAACAGCGTCGAATAGAGACCACCCTGCGTGCGCATTCCGGACGTCGTCCTCCCGACGATGGTGTGGACTCTGAGTCATCGAATCTGCACACCATGGACAGGCTGAGACCCGTGGTCAGGCCGGCGAACGCGTGGAGGCGCGAACGTGCAGCATCGGCGGGGGGTCGGTGAGCACGATCTCCCGCGGCACGGTCGCGTCGAGCAGCTGACGCACAGCGACGACGCCCATCTCGTAGAGCGGAAGACTGACCGCGGTGAGCGACGGGACCAGATGTTCGTTGATCCAGGTGTCGTGGACGGCACACACCGAAAGGTCGTCCGGCACCGCGAGCCCATGACTCCGGGCCGCGCCGAGGATGCCGATGCCGATGAGCGAGTTGCCCGCGATGAGCGCGGTCGGCCTGTCGGCGGCGCCAGCCCAGCGTGCCACGAGCTCGTCGAGGCCGGCTCGTCCGCCGTCGGCCGACCAGTCCGCGTAGACGACATCGCGCTCGAGCAGCTGTAGCCCGGCATCCGCCATGGCGGATCGCACTCCGCGTTCGCGGAGCGTCGCGGTCATCGAGTCGCTCGGGCCGGAGACCAGGCCGACGCGGGTGTGTCCCAGGGAGAGGAGGTGCGCGGTCAGCGCTCGCGTGCCAGCGGGTTCGTCAGGGGAGACATTGGCCGCCCGGTCGCGCTCGACCGGCGACGGCGCGTTGACAATGACTGTCGGGAGCACATCGGCGATGTCGGAGATCCGCTCATCGAAGCCGCGATGACCGCCCTGGACGATGAGACCGTCCACGCGATTGCCGTTGACGAGGATCTTGAAGGCCTCTTCGTCGTCGAGGAGTTCGTCGACGTCGCCAAGGACCAGGAAGTAGTTGTGGGCCGCGGACTCCGTACGAGCGCCGCGCAACAGCTCTAGATGGATCGGGCTGGAGAGGTCGTGCACGACGAGGCCGATCAGCCCGTTGCGTCGCACGCGCAGGCTCTTGGCCGCGACGTTGGGCACGTATCCGAGCGCTCGCGCCGCATCCAATATCCGGCTCTTGGTCTCGGGAGTCGCCCGCGCGGCGGGATCGGAGTTGAGGACGCGCGAGACGAGCGCGATCGAGACCCCCGCCGCCGCCGCGACGTCGGCCAGTTTGACGCCAACTGGTCGCCGCGCCGGGCTCGGGGTCGAACCGTCCATGGATCCCACTATGCCCGGTCTGTCGTGGCGACGTCGAAACGTCGCCACGACAGACGGATTCAGGCCGCGCCGGCGGGCTCCTTCGGATGCGCCCCGGCGAGCGTGCGCGTCTCAGGGAGGAAGTACATGCCGATCGCCGCGAGGATCATCAGCGCGACGCAGTAGAGCGCCACCAGCCAGAAGGCTCCCCCGGCCGCCGCCGTCAGCGCGGCGGCGACGAAGGGGAGAGTGCCCCCGACGAGGGCGCCCGTGATCTCGCGGCTGAACGTGACGCCGGTGTAGCGGTAGCGCACGTCGAACAACTCGGACATGAACCCCGACTGCGCGGCGAGCATCGCATCGTTGCAGAACGTGAAGATCAGCACCAGCGCGATCCAGATGAGCAGCGGCGTCCCGGTGTTCAGCAAGAAGAAGAACGGGTAGACGAGGATGACGGCGCCGATCGCACCGGCGAGGAACACCGGGCGGCGTCCGACCCGGTCGCTGATCCATCCGGCCGCCGGGATGGTGACGAACTTGAGCAGGTTGCCGATCAGGATGCCGGTGAGGCCGATCCACGCCGGCGCGTTGACGATCGTCGTGAGGTAGGTGATCGCGTAGACAGAGGGCAGGTAGGAGGCCACGTTCGGGCCGATGCTCGCGAGCATCGCGAGCGGGATGCGTCTGCCCGCCGAGCGGAACAGCTCGCGGATGGCCACGGGGGTGACCTTGCCCTCCGCCTTGGTCTCGACGAACTCGGGGCTCTCCGGCACGCGCAGCCGGATGACGACCCCGACGACGCAGACCGCGATGCTCAGGAGGAATGCGATGCGCCAGCCCCAGGCAAGGAACGCGTCCTGGGACAGAGTCGTGCTGAGCAGCGTCAGCACGCCGGTCGCGAGAAGGGCGCCCGCCGCATTGCCCGCACCCGGGATGGCTGCGTTCAGACCGCGCGACTCCTCATGGGAGTGCTCGGCCGCGAGCAGGGTCGCACCCGCGTATTCACCGCCCGCTCCGAAACCTTGCAGCACACGCAGCACGATCAGCAGGATCGGCGCGGCCATCCCTATCGCCGCCACGCTCGGGATGAGCCCGATGAGCGTCGATGAGGCGCCCATCAGGATCAGTGTGAGGAACAGCATCTGCCTGCGACCGAACCGGTCACCGAGGTTGCCGATGATCACGCCGCCGATCGGGCGCGCGAAGAACCCGACGGCGAAGGTCGCGAAGGACGCCAGGGTGGCTGTCAGAGCGTTGTCCGTCGGGAAGAAGACAGCCGGGAAGACCAGCGCACTGGCAGTGGCGTAGAGCGAGAAGTCGTACCATTCGAGCGCTGTGCCGACGGTCGCTCCCACCGTCGCCTTTGTGATGCGAAACGTCATCGTTTTCTCATTATCCTTTCAGGGCGAGCCGGACCGTGAGGCTGACCGGCGTAGGCTCCCCGTCGCTTCCGGCGGTGGATCCGGCGAGTCGGAGGAACCCGCCGAAATGGGTGATGCGCGCGAAGGCCCGGTCGGACGAGACGAGAACGGTGCCCTCGTCGATCCAGCGGATGCCGTCCGCGCTGAGCTGGACGCGCAGCGAGACGACGGCTCCGGGGGCTGCGTCCTCCACCTCCACGAAGAACAGGGCCTCATCGGCCCAGCCGCACTCGTAGGGATGGGTCTCGACGGCGCCCGTGAACTCCTGGCGGAGCTCGATGACAGAGGTGTAGAAGGTCTTCACGATCGGGCCTCCGAGTCGGCGGAGACGAGGACGGAGTCGAGGAACAGCGACACGCGTCGATCGGTGTCGGCCTCGACGAAGAACACCGGGTTCAGCAGTCCCTCGATGTCGTTGTAGGCGGGCGCGAGCGTCGGCCTCGCTCCCTCCGGGAAGGAGTGCACGCGTCCCCCGACACGGAACTCCTCGTAGCTACGGTTCAGGAGGTCGATCGTCAGGGAGAGCGGGGTCCAGTTCAGCTTGTCGTCCGACTCGTTGTAGATGAGGTGCTGCTCGCCGTGCTCGAACCAGGTCGTGGCGACGGTGGAGCCGTCACTGCGCCGTTCACCGAACCACTGCGGATCGATGCCGGCCTTGTGCCAGCCGTCCGTTCCGTAGCTCCAGTCGGCGTCGGTGACGTCGCTCTCGCTGTAGAACTGCCAGGCGCGAACAGGCCGCCCGTCGACGGCGTTCACATAGCGCACACCGGGCATGTACCGGTGCTCACCGTCCTGCAGGTCGACGAAGAGGCCGAAGGCGCGGAAGTCATCGACGCCGAGCCCCGGGCGATCCTGCTCGACCTTGTAGGCGAAGAGCGTCTCGACGCGGAGCCGCCGAGCCCCGGGCGGGACCGCCAGCCGCTTGATCGCCAGCCCCATGGATCCGGCAGCGGGCGGCTGGTCGGCCCGGGCCGCGTTTGCGCGGCTGGAGATCTTGAGCGAGTAGGTGCCCTGCGCCGAGCCGTGGGTTCCTCCGTAGGCGAAGGTCGCCGAGCTGAGCATCGTCGGCCCCCAGTGGATGAGGTCGATGTCGGTGGAGTGCTCGCGGAACCCGGGAGCGACGAAGTTCGGGCGAAGGTCGAGCCACCCGCTCATGCCGCGATCGAAGTCATCGGCGACGAGTACCCGTGGAAGCGGATCGAAGAACCCGGAGACGTCCATGTCCATCCTTTGCGATGATCTGAGGTGGCCGGTCGGTTCCAGCCGAATGGCTTGAACAAACGATTTATCATTTGTACGCTGGACCCACCCCGCTGTCAAACCCGAACTCGAGCAGACGTGTCGACGGGCGCTGCCGCAACCAAGGAGAGAGATGATCCGCACGGCCATTCCCGCCGCTCCCCCCTACGACCGGACGCGCGTGACCCCGGGAATCGTGCACTTCGGTGTCGGCAACTTCCATCGCTCACACCAGGCGATGTACCTTGATCGGCTCCTCCGCCGAGGCCGGGCCGCCGATTGGGGCATCCTCGGGGTGGGCCTCCTCCCGCGCGACGCCGCAATGGGCGAGGCGCTGCGTGCGCAAGCCTGCGTCTACACCCTCGTGGAGCTCGCCGCCGACGGCACGCGGACGGCCACCAGGATCGGCTCGATCGTCGACTTCCTGCACGCCCCCTCCGCTCCCGGCGCCGTACGGGAAGCGCTCGCCTCCCCCGGGATCCGGATCGCATCGCTGACGATCACCGAAGGCGGGTACAACACATCGGACACGACCGGGGCATTCGACACGGAGAACCCCGACGTGCTCGCCGACGTCGGAGCCGAGTTCCCGCGCACCGTGTTCGGAGTGCTCGCGGCGGGGCTCCGCCTACGCCGCGAGCGCGGCATCCCGCCGTTCACCATCGCCTCGTGCGACAACATCCTCGGCAACGGGGACGTCACCCGAGCGGCGCTCGTCGCATTCGCACGACTGGCCTACGACGACGAATTCGCGGACTGGATCGCGAACGACGTCGCGTTCCCGAACAGCATGGTCGACCGGATCACGCCGGTGACCGGCGACGCCGAACGCGCCCTGGTCCGCGGCTCCTTCGGCATCGACGACCTCTGCCCGGTGGTCTGCGAACCGTTCACGCAGTGGGTCATCGAGGACGACTTCCCGCTGGGCCGGCCTGCGTGGGAGGAGGTCGGCGCACAGCTGGTCGACGATGTCGCCCCCTATGAGCTCATGAAGCTGCGTCTGCTCAACGGAAGCCATCAGGCGATCGCCTACGCCGGGCTTCTCGGCGGTCACACGTTTGTGCACGAGGCCATCGGCGACCCCGCGGTGACCGACCTCGTCGAGCGGTACATGGACGAAGCGGTGACGACGCTGCAGCCGGTCGAGGGCATCGACCTCCGCGCCTACCGCACCGAGCTGCTGCAGCGCTTCGGCAATCCGCACATCCGCGACACGCTGGAGCGCCTGGCGACCGACGCAAGCGACCGGATCCCCAAGTTCGTCGTCCCCGTCGCCAGCCGGCGCGGCGTCGAGGGCATCGGCTCACCCGCTGCTGCGGAGGTCGTCGCCGACTGGGCCGCTCGCTCACGCGCCGTCCTCCGCGCAGGAGGCGCCCTGAACGACCGCCAAGCGGCGCGCATGGCCGACGCGCTGAGGCGGGCGGACGCAAAGCCCGCCCGCTTCCTCGACGAGACCGACTGGTTCGGCTCGCTCAGGGACGACCCGTTGTTCGTCGCCGACTTCGAGCGACTGTCACGCACCCGCGGCTGGGGCACCGGTCACGAAGAGGCCGGGCCGGGGACACAGCACCCGACCCGGCCTCCGTCACCGTCAGCTCACGGAGTCCCGGGCTGACCGCACGGGAACCCGCCGTTCGCGCCGCCGAAGCCGGAGACGAAACCGCCGCCGCCCTTGGCCTCGCTGATGCCGGACCCGCCGTTGTCCTCCTTGAAGAGGTGCAGCTGGCCGTCGTTGCCGACGCCGCCCGACGGGGCGCACTCCGCGTTCTTGCCGTTCGCGACGATGCTCCATCCGCCCTGCGGCACGCCGTTCGCATCGATCGTGCGCGTGCGGATGTAGTTGTGCGGGTTGTTCGCACCGGTCCCCGGACCGGTCGCGTAGGCCCGGACGACATTGCCGTCGACGACGAGAGACACCGAGCCGGTGTAGAGGCCCGCGGCGCCGTCACCGTCGCCGAAGGAGACATCCCAGCCCTGCCAGGCGCCGTTCTTGTACGTCGTCAGCGCGATCCCGAGACCGTAGGGCTTCACCACGGCGAGCACGATCGTGCCGTTCGAGGTCGTCACCATCACCGGGGCGGCCCCGGCGGGGTGCGTGCCGATGGTCTGCCAGGAGCCCCATCCGCTGTTCGGAGCGGTCTGGGACAGCGCGGCGATGCTCTGGTACCCCGGAGCCACCGCGACCACCTGCAGCTTGCCGTTGCCGGCCTTGGCGATCACCGGCGGCGCACCGGCGGCGGTGGGCCCGATGACCTCCCAGTTGGACCAGTTCCCGCCCGGCGTCTGCTGCCACTTGTGCGAGATGCTCGCCCCGCCCGGAGCGAGGGCGAAGATCTCCATCCGACCGTCGGCATTGAGTGCACCCACGGGGGAGGCTCCCGCCGCGGTCGTTCCGAAGTTGCCGTCCCACGCCGACCACGGTCCGTTCGGCGAGGTCTGCCAGCGATGCGCGATCGTGTTGGTCGTCCGATCCACGGCGAAGACCTCCAGCCGTCCGTCGGCGTTGCTGACGACAGTGGGGGTCGCCGCCGCACCGCCCGGGCCGAATGCCCCGGACTGCCCCTCGTTCCATCCGGACCAGTTGCCGTCGGCCTTCTGGAAGCGGTTGTCGACAGTGGCACCGCCGGCGCCCACGCCGAACACCTCGAGGCGCCCATCGGCGTTCTTGCCCACGCTGAGCGCGGAGGGCGTCTGCCACGGACGCGGCGAAGTCGACCACTGCACCTCGGCGATGTCGAGCCCGGCCTGGAACCAGCCGGAGTTCGTCACCCAGTCCTTGCCGTTCTGATCGGTGACGATCTCCGGCGCGTGCGCATTGATGTGCCCCGCGTACTGCGAGACGTTGAAGCTCTCGATGTTGGAGCTCTTGTACACGTCAGTGCCCGTGTAGCCACCGCCGCGCGGACCGATCAGCAGGTACCACGACCCGTTGCGGTTGACCACCACGGGCGACTCGGTCAGTGGCTCGATGGCCCCCGCGTTCGCCGTCGAGGTCGGGTCCGTGAACGCGACACCCGGCGCCGACCAGTTGACGAGGTTCGTGCTCGTGCGGAACTTCACCTGGTTGGCTCCGCCGCTCGCATTGGCCGTGGCGGTGTAGAAGATGTACCACTTGCCGTTCGCGAAGGTCACGAACGGATCCCGCGCCTCGAACCCGTCGCGGAACAGCGGTCCGCCGGTGCTGCGGGTCCACGATCCGTCGAGGTTGGTCGTGGTCGCGAGGTTGATCGCCGCCTTGCTGGGATCGGTCCCGGCCCCGGCCTGGTTGCCGGCGGCGTAGAACATGTAGTACTTCGCCTGGTAATAGGCGCCGCCGCACGGCTGCACCGCCGCGGAGAACGGCATCGTGCAGGCCTTGATGACGTGCGGCGCCCAGAGGTGCGCCTCACCGCCGCCGCCGAGCTGGCCGTTGCCGTATGCCGGATCGGTCGTCAGCGCGTCGGCCTGCCGCGTCCACGAGCCGGTGAGGCTCGGTGCGGTGGCGTGGAAGATGGCGTCCTCGTTCTCCGAGGACGCCGGACCCGTGCCGAGCTGCCGGCCGTTGAGGTTCCCGTAGATCGAGAAGATGTGCCACTTGCCCGAGTCATCGCGGATGATCGTGTGGTCGTTCAGATACTCGTTCGACGAGGTGAGGTCCAGCACGTGCTGGAACTTTCCGGAGTACATCCAGGTCGCGACATCGGCCGCGTTCGCAGGGATGCCCGCAGCGAGCCCGATGCTCACCGCCACCCCCGCCGTCGCCGCCACGGCGCCTATCCGGCGCCACCGTTTGGACTGCATTTCTTGCCCCCTGTTCTCGACCTCCTCAATGAGATCGATTTCACAGCATGGTAGTTACATGTCCCCGTCCGGTCAATGGATTCCCACAGGAAGCCAGCAGGCGTCACCTTCATGTGCGTCGAGATCCGCCAGAATATTGATGTTCTGCTTCCAATGTCCTTGACGGACCTCCTCCCACCGTGCCAGGGTTCCGATGAAATCGATTCCAATGATGCATCGGGGGCTGCATGATCGATCCACTGCTCAGCATGAGCGGCATCGGCAAGTCCTTCTCCGGTGTGCGGGCTCTCGACGGCGTCTCCCTCACGGTCCAGGCGGGGCGCGTGGTCGCCCTCCTCGGCGAGAACGGCGCCGGCAAGTCGACGCTCATCAACGTGCTGTCGGGTGTCTTCCCGTCCTACGACGGCGAGATCCGGATGGACGGGGAGTCGATCGACCTGCACTCCCCGGCCCAGGCGCAGCGCCTCGGCATCTCGACCATCCACCAGGAGCTGAACCTGGTCCCCGAGATGAGCATCGCCGACAACATCTTCCTGGGCCGCGAGATCGACTCGGTCGGTTGGGTGCGCCGGAGCCGATCGGTCCAGCACGCGCAGGAGCTCCTCGCACGCGTCGGCCTCTCCCACCTGGACCCGCGCACACCGGTGAGCCGCTGCCGTCTCGCCGAGCAGCAGCTCGTCGAGGTGGCCAAGGCGATCTCCCTGGACGCGCGGGTGCTCATCATGGACGAGCCGACGTCGTCACTCGCCGAGGCCGAGGTGCAGCAGCTGTTCACCGTGATCCGGAACCTCACCGCCGCGGGCGTCGGCATCGTGTTCATCTCCCATCGCCTCGAAGAGCTCGAGGAGATCGCCGACACCGTCAACGTCCTCCGCGACGGCCGCTGGATCGGAGAACGGCCGATGGAGGGGGTGACCCGGGAGGAGCTCATCTCGATGATGGTCGGACGCGATGTCGTCTACGCGCCGCACGAGCCGTCAGACGCAGGGAGCCGGCCGGTACGGCTCGAGATCTCCGGGCTGTCCCTGCGCGGAAGCCGCAGCGAGTCGCGCGCGGCGCTGCACGACGTGTCGCTGCAGGTGCGCGAGGGCGAGGTCGTCGGACTCGCCGGGCTCATGGGCGCCGGGCGCACCGAGATCCTGCAGGCGGTCTTCGGCGCGTATCCCCGGCGCGACGTGTCCGGATCCGCGCGGCTCGACGACCGTGCACTCGGCCTCCGCAGCCCACGGCACGCGATCACCCGGGGGATCGCCCTGGTCGCCGAGGACCGCAAGCTGCAGAGCCTCGTGCTCGACGAGTCAGTGCGCTTCAACTCCGCGCTCGCCGCGCTCGGCCGCTTCGCCCGGGCCGGATGGATCAGGCCCTCACGCGAACGCGCGGCCGTCGAGCAGCAGGTGCGCCGCCTCGGCACGAAGACGCCGTCCATCCGCGTCCCGGTCCGCAATCTCTCCGGGGGGAACCAGCAGAAGGTCGTCCTCGGCAAGTGGCTGCTCACCGAGCCGCGGCTGATCCTCCTCGACGAGCCCACCCGGGGCATCGACATCGGTGCGAAGGCGGAGATCTACGCGATCGTCGCCGAGCTGGCCGCGCAGGGCGTGTCGTTCCTCGTCGCCTCCTCCGAGCTCCCGGAGCTCCTCACCATGTGCGATCGCATCCTCGTGATCCGCGAGGGCGAAGTGAGCGCCGAGTTCGACGCCGTCGTCGCGACGCAGGAGGAGCTCCTCGCCGCCGCGATGCCGGTCCGCCCCGCCCCCCGAGAGGAAGCCGCATGAACGACGCCATCTCCCGTACGACCGGAACCCGACGATGGACGTCGCTGCTGGGATCGTCGCAGGGATACATCGGCCTGGTGCTGATCATCGTGATCGGCATCTGGAGCCAGGGGGACCGCTTCCTCGACGTCGACAACCTCACCAACGCGATCGGCTACTTCGCCCCGCGCGGCATCCTCGCGGTGGGAATGACCCTCGTGATCATCTCCGGGGGCATCGACCTCTCGGTCGGCGCGCTCCTCGCCGTCGGCTCCACGGCCTCCGCCTGGATGCTCACTTCGCTCAACTGGCCGGTCGCGGCGATCATCCCGGCGTCGATGCTCATCGGGGCCCTGTTCGGGCTCGTCAACGGCGTCGGGTCGGCGCTCCTCAAGATCCAGTCGTTCGTGATGACGCTCGCGATGATGACGATCGCCCGCGGCATCGTCCGGGAGTTCTCCCACAACGTGTCGATCGGCACCGTGACGGTGGACGCCAACGGCGTGATCGCTCCGGGCTCCCAGCAGTTCCGGCTGCTCGGCACGCCGGGCACCAGCATCTTCCCCGTGCCCGTGCTGGGCTACTTCCCCGTGCTGGCGCTGCTCATCGTCATCATCGTCTTCCACCTGCTGCTCTCGCGGTCCACCTTCGGCCGGCACGTCTACGCCGTCGGCGGCAACCCCACCGCGGCGCGCCTCTCCGGGGTGAACGTCACGGGCGTCACGATCGCGGTCTTCGCACTGTCCGGCCTGCTCGCGGGACTGGCCGGCCCGATCAACGCCGCATACAACGCCTCGGCCGACCCGCAGGCCGGGCTCGGCTACGAGCTCGACGCGATCGCCGCGGTCGTGATCGGCGGGGCGAGCCTCGCCGGAGGCCGCGGATCCGTGCTGGGGACCGCCGTCGGGGCGCTCATTCTGACGCTGCTCGACAACGTGCTGGGACTGAACAACTTCAGCGCCAACTGGCAGCTCATCATCAAGGGCCTCATCGTCATCGCGGCCGTGGTCATCCAGCGTCCCGATCTGTTCACGTCGCTCTTCTCCCGCATCCGCGGCCCGAAGACCGCCCGCGCCTGACCCGCATCACCGACACATCGAAGGAGATCGTCACATGAAGAAGCTCAAGCCCGCGCTGCTGATCGCGGCAGCCGTGATGACCGGCGCGCTCGCGCTGTCCGGCTGCAGCACCAACAGCGATGCCCCGGCGCCGTCCGACGGCGGCACGAAGCCTGCCTCCGACGGCGGCTGGAAGCTCGACAAGAAGGACGTCTACACGATCGGGTACTCCCAGGCGAACAACGCCGAGCCGTACCGCGCGCAGCTGAACGCACAGCTGGAGTACTACGCCAAGCAGCATCCCAACCTGAAGCTGCTCCCCATCGCCGACGCACAGCAGGACTCCTCGCGGCAGGTCTCGCAGGTGCAGCAGTTCATCCAGCAGAAGGTGGACGTGCTCATCGTCTCGCCCAACGAGTCCGACCCGCTCACGCCGCCCGTCGAGCAGGCCTGCAAGGCCGGCATCCCGGTCATCGTGCTCGACCGCGCGGTCAACACCGACTGCATCGCCGCCTTCATCGGCGGGGACAACGTGGCCATCGGCAAGGCCGCCGGCGAGCTCGCGCTGAAGCTCCTCCCCGAGGGCGGCAACGTGGTGGAACTGCGCGGAATCATGTCCAATCAGCCTCAGATCGACCGCGACAAGGGCTTCCGCGACGCGATCGCCGCGAACCCCAAGATCAAGATCGTCAAGGACCAGGATGCCAAGTGGCTCAAGGAGGAGGGCACGAAGGTGATGCAGCAGTGGCTGCAGTCCGGCGAGAAGATCGACCTCGTCTACGGACACAACGACCCGATGGCGCTCGGCGCCTACCTCGCCGCATCCGGCGCGGGCAAGGCCGACAGCATCAAGTTCATCGGCATCGACGGGCTCGCGATCCCCGACGGCGGGATCCGCGCGGTCCAGGAGGGCCAGCTCGCCGGCACCTTCATCTACCCGACGGGTGCGAAGGAGGCGATCGACACCGTCGAGGCGATGATCGACGGCAAGACGATCGAGAAGAAGCAGGTGCTCCCGACCACGGCGATCACGCCCGAGAACGCCGCCGAGATCTACAAGGAGAACGACTTCAGCAACAAGTGAGGTTCCGGGGAGAGGGCCGGGCTGCGACGGGCGCAGTCCGGCCCTCGTTTCTTCTCCGATGCGCCGCCGCGGTCGGGTCACCCGTCCAGGGGAGGAGACGATCCGGACGGGGGATTGACAGAGCATCCGGGTTTCGGTAGAACTTGAGATCAAGTGGTCTTACCAGTCATACCAGACGAAGGATGAACGCGCATGACAACGAAGTTGAAGCGTGCAGCCGCGCTTGCGGGCGCGGTGGTCGCAGGGGCGAGCCTGCTCGCCCTCACCGGCTGCGGAGGAGCGGCCGACCCCGGCAAGAGCGACGGCGGCAAGGATCAGGCGAAGGGCACCGTGACGCTCTGGGTCGACACCCAGCGCGCCCCGGCGCTGAAGGACCTCGCCGCACAGTTCAAGAAGGACACCGGCGTGGAGATCAAGCTGGTGCTGAAGGACTTCGCGACGGCCGACCAGGACTTCATCAGCCAGGTCCCCACCGGCAAGGGGCCCGACATCATCGTCTCCCCGCACAACGTGCTCGGCGCCTATGTGAAGAACGGCGTCGTCGCCCCGCTCGAGCTCGGCGACAAGGCCAAGGACTACGCCGACACCGCGATCCAGGCGGTCACCTATGAGGGCAACGTCTACGGCGTCCCCTACTCGATCGAGAACATCGCGCTGCTGCGCAACAAGAAGCTCGTCCCCGAGGCCTCGCAGACGTTCGACGAGGTGATCGCGAAGGGCAAGGCGTCCGTCGCCAGCAAGGCCGCGAAGTACCCGTTCCTCGTCGGCCTCGATCCGAAGCAGGGCGACCCGTACCACCTCTACCCGCTGCAGACCTCGTTCGGATCGACGGTGTTCGCGCAGAACCCCGACGGCACCTTCGACGCCTCCAAGCTCACGCTCGGCGACCCGGCCGGCGTGAAGTTCGCCACCGCGCTCAAGCAGTGGGGCGCGGAGGGCATCCTCAACGCGAACATCACCGGTGACATCGCGCTCGACGCGTTCACCAAGGGCGAGTCGCCGTACTACCTGACCGGCCCGTGGAACGTGCCCGCCATCAAGGACGCCAAGATCGACTACGCGATCGATCCGCTGCCCTCGGCAGGCGGAGAGCCGGCGCGCCCGTTCCTCGGCGTGAACGCGTTCTTCGTCAGCTCGAAGAGCCAGAACAAGGTCGCGGCGACGAAGTTCCTGGTGGACTACATCGGCAGCGCCGCCGGGCAGAAGGCGCTCTACGAGGCCGGCGGTCGTCCGCCCGCCCTCACCAGCGTGTACGACGAGCTCGCCGCGAAGGATCCCGACATCAAGGCGTTCGGCGACATCGGCCGCGACGCCACCCCGATGCCGGCGATCCCGCAGATGGCTTCCGTCTGGGCCGACTGGGGCACGGCCGAGCTCGCGCTCATCAAGGGCCAGGGAGACCCCGCGACGGTGTGGAACACCGCCGTCACCAACATCCAGGCCAAGCTCACGCAGTGACACCGGCGTCCGCGGGCGGACGGGGCCTCGGCCTCGCCCGCCCGCACCGGGGAGGGGTTCGGAGATGACCATCACGGAGGAGCGGGCGCCGAAGGCTCTCCCGCGCGCCGAGACGAGGCGGGGCGGCATCGGCGGCCTCATCGTCAAGATCGTGCTGCTCGGAGCGCTCGACGCGATCGCCGTCTGGGCGATCCTCGTCCTGGCCGGGCTGCAGCTGTGGATCCCGATCGCCGTCGTCGTGCTGGCGACCGGGCTGATCAACTGGATCTACCTCGGCCGGGATCGGCACCTCCCCGCGAAGTACCTCGCCCCCGGTGTCGCGTTCCTCCTCGTCTTCCAGGTGTTCGTGATCGGCTACAGCGGCTACATCGCCTTCACCAACTACAGCGACGGGCACAGCGGGAGCAAGGAGGACGCGATCGCAGCGATCACCGCCGCGGGCGAGCGCCGGGTGCCCGACACCCCCGCCTACCGCACGGCGGTGGTCGAGAAGGACGGCCGGCTCGGCCTGCTGCTGACGGGTCCCGACGGGATCGTGAAGGTCGGGACGGAGACGACGCCGCTGCAGGACGTCACCGATCCCACTCTCGGCGGCAACGGCGCGGCGACCGGTGCCCCGGGCTATCGCACGCTGACGCTCTCCGAGGTGCTCGACCGGCAGAGCGCCGTCACCGCGCTGCGGATCCCCGTCTCCGACGACCCGAAGGACGGCGTCGTGCGCACCGACGACGCCGCGAACGCCTACGTCTACCGGGCCGACCGCGTGTACGACCCCGCGGACGGCACGATCACGAGCAGCGACGGGACCGTCTACCGCGACAACGGCAACGGCGCGTTCGCCACCGACGACGGCACCACGATCAGCCCCGGCTGGAAGATCGACGTCGGTTTCGCGAACTTCGTCAACGCCTTCACCAACACGCAGCTGATCGGCCCGCTCCTGCGGGTGATGCTGTGGACCTTCGGATTCGCGATCCTGTCCGTGCTCACGACCTTCGCACTGGGCCTGTTCCTCGCGCTCGTGCTGAACCATCCCCGGCTCCGCGGCAAGAAGATCTACCGGATCCTGGTGATCCTGCCCTACGCGTTCCCCGGATTCCTCTCCGCCCTCGTGTGGGCGGGTCTGATGAACCCCGAGTTCGGGTTCATCAACCAGGTGCTCTTCGGCGGACTGCAGATCCCCTGGCTGTCGGATCCCTGGCTCGCCCGGATCAGCGTGCTGATGGTGAACCTCTGGCTGGGCTACCCCTACATGTTCCTCGTCTGCACGGGCGCCCTGCAGTCCCTCCCCGCGGACGTGGACGAGGCCGCCCGCGTGGACGGCGCGAGCCCCTGGCGCATCTTCCGCTCGATCAAGCTGCCCCTGCTGCTCGTGTCTGTCGCGCCGCTGTTGATCGCGTCGTTCGCGTTCAACTTCAACAACTTCAACCTCGTGTACATGTTCACCAAGGGCGCACCACGGTTCTCCGACACGACCTATGACATCGGCGCCACCGACCTGCTCATCACGATGGTCTACAAGATCGCCTTCGGGATGGGCGGCGGCCGCGACTACGCGCTCGCCAGCGCCCTGTCGATCCTCATATTCATCCTGGTCGGTGCGGTCGCGGTCGTCGCGTTCCGCCGCACGCGCGCGCTGGAGGAGATCAACTGATGTCCGTGACCGAGATCCCCCGCCGCCGCCCCGTCTCGGTCGGCCGCTGGTTCCGCGACACCGGATGGCGCCACATCGTCGCCCTCGTGCTCGTGGTGTTCGCGCTGTTCCCGCTGGCCTACGTGCTCTCCGCCTCACTGAGCTCCTCCGGGTCGCTGGTCGGCTCGAACCAGCTCTTCAGCAACATCGACGTGCGCAACTACGTCACACTGTTCACCAACCCCGACCAGCCCTTCGTGATGTGGGTGCTCAACACCCTCTTCATCGGCCTCGTCACCTCCGTGCTCTCGGTGTTCCTCGGCGCGATGGCGGCGTACGCCTTCTCACGGATGCGCTTCCGCGGGCGTCGGGTGGGACTGCTCTCGCTGCTGCTGATCCAGATGTTCCCCCAGTTCCTCGCGTTCGTGGCGATCTTCCTGCTGCTCAACGCGATCGGCGAGGTGTTCCCCGCGCTCGGCCTGGGGAGCCAGCTGGGGCTCATCATGGTCTATCTCGGCGGCGCCCTCGGCGCCAACACCTACCTGATGTACGGCTACTTCAACACGGTCCCGGTGGAGATCGACGAAGCGGCGAAGATCGATGGCGCCGGGCACGCGCAGATCTTCTTCACGATCATCCTGCGTCTCGTCGCACCGATCCTCGCCGTCGTCGGCCTGCTCTCGTTCATCGCCACGACGGGCGAATACGTGATCGCGAGCATCGTGCTCACCGATCCCAACCGGCAGACCCTCGCGGTGGGCCTCTACAGCTTCGTGTCGCAGCAGTTCTCGAACAACTGGGGCGTCTTCGCCGCCGGTGCGGTGATCTCGGCGATCCCCGTGATGATCGTGTTCCTCCTGCTGCAGCGCTACATCGTCGGCGGGCTCGTCTCGGGATCGGGGAAATAGGACATGGCGGAGATCCACTCGCACAGCACCGGGCTGACGGTCGAACTCGACGACGACTCCGGGCTGCCGGTGCGCATCGGCGACGCACCCCTGCGGTTCGCCGTGCGCCTGGAGACGGGCGGCGAGGAACGCCGAGGGGCCTACGGCGGACTGCGGATCGACGGCGCCGAGGTGCACGACGCCTCGCAGCTGCTCGAGGTCACGACCGCGGCCGACGGGACGGATGCCGCGACGGCGACCACGAGGCTCGGCGGCCAGGTCGTCGAGTGGACCTATGCCTTCCGCGCCGAGGGGCCGCGCCTCTCGATCGGCATCGCGATCCGCAACGGCGAGGACGGCGAGCTGCTGGTCCGCGACCTGACCGTGGAGGTCGACCTCGTCGCCTCCGCAGGCGCGACCGTGCACGCCCCCGGCAACCGGCTGCGGGCGGGGCTGGGGCTCTCGGAGCTGAGCGGTCCGGTGCCGGTGAACACCGCCGGAGGCACTCCCGGGTCGACCGGGCTCGTCGCCCTCTCGGACGAGGCGGGATCCCAGGTGGTGTGGCCGCTCTCCCGGGACGCGGTCGGCGCGACCACGATCGCCCCCGCCCCCGGCGGGCTGCGCGTGACCGTGCGCACAGGACTCGCGGCCGCGGTGCCGCAGGGCGGCGTCACCCGATACGACGCCCTGCTGATCGATCCGGCATCGCGGCCGTGGACCCTGCTCCGCGACGAGATCCCGGGCTGGTACCCGGCTCTCGGCATCCGCCTGCCCGAGGACTCCCCGGAGTGGACCTCGCACGCCTCCATGTTCGAGGTGCAGCTGGGGGTCTCCCGCTTCGGCGGCGCCGCGGACTACTCCCCCTACCCGACCGTCCGCGCGCTCATCGACGACCTGATCCGCATCCGCGCGATCGGGTTCGACACCCTGCAGATCATGCCTCGGCAGCCCTTCCCCAGCTACAACGTCGTCGACTGGTTCGACATCGGGACCAGCTACGGCCCGGAGAGCGATCTCGTCGAGCTCGTGCGGAAGGCGCACGACCACGGGCTGCGCGTGATCCTCGACGTGCTGATGCACGGCGTGCTCGACCGCGAGTTCCTCGAGATCGCCGTGGATGCGGTGCGGAACGGGCCGCACGGCGAGTTCCTGCGCACCACGCCCTTCTACGGCCCGGCGGACACCGCCCGCCTCCCCCACGCCGAGCAGATCCCCTGGAGCCGGCACATCCTCGACTTCGCACGCGACTGGCACGACGGGTCGGCGGAGGTGCATCCGCTGACGGGGTCGCATCCGGAGTGGTTCTACCGCGACTCCGCGGGGGCGATCACCGGCGTGTACACCAAGGCCTTCGAGCTCTCGGATCCCGGCTGGCAGGACTACTTCCTCGCGGCGCTCCGCAACCTCATCGACCGACTCGGGATCGACGGCTTCCGCTTCGACGCCCCCACCTACAACGCGTTCCCCAACTGGTCGGAGCGCACCAGGGCGCAGGCGAGCGCCTCCGAGCTGGCCTGCCTCGCCCTCTTCCGGCGGCTGCGCGAGGACCTGCGGCCCGCGCATCCCGACCTGATGTTCTACACCGAGCCGTCCGGAGTGCTGCTGCGCGAGTCGATGGACCTCGTCTACAACTACGACGAGCACGCCCAGCTCGAAGACGTGATGGGCTTCACGGGGGTCGCGCTCGGCGGCGGCGGAGGCGCCTCGCACGACGGCGTCCGCACCGCCGAGGACCTCGCCGCGTGGTTCGACGAGCGCAACGCCGTGCTTCCCGCCGGCTCCGTGACCGCCCACCACATCGACTCGCACGACACGTTCTGGTGGCCGCAGCCCGGACAGAAGTGGCGGCGCGAGCAGTTCGGTATCGCGCCCACCCGTGCGCTGGCCTCGATCTTCGCCCTGTCCGGCGGGCCGTACATGACCTTCGTCGGCGGTGAGGCGGGAATCGAGGAGCATCTGCACGCGATCCACGCTCTCCGCCGCCTGCCCGCGTTCGCCGTCGGCCGCGCGGACTTCCGGACGGCGCGCACCGACGACCCGCATGTCTTCGCGGTGGTGCGCGAACACGCCGGCGAGGCCTTCCTCGTGCTCGTGAACCTCGCCGATCGCGCCGCCCTCGTCCGCCCGCGCGGAGCGTTCCGCGTCACCGGGACGTCGGACGTCCTCCCCGGCGAGGGCGCGGAGAGCGATGGCGAGGTCCGCATCTCCCCCTACGGCACGGTCGTCCTGGGCATCGCGCGGACCGGCGAGGGGAGCCCCGCATGACGAGGCTCCCCGCCGAGGTCGAGGCCTTCTGGACGCGGACGCTCGCGGCCTCCCGCGCAGCCGGCGCACCGGCGTCGTTCCTTCCGCAGGAGACTCCGCTGCGCGGCGTCCGGGTGTACGACGTGCGCTTCAGCGGCTTCGCGGGCGAGCGGATCGCCGCCTGGCTGATCCTCCCGGAAGGGCCGGGGCCGCATCCCGCGGTGGTCGAGTACGTCGGGCACGGCGGCGGCCGCGGCTACCCGCACGAGCATCTCGCATGGGCGGGATGCGGATTCGCCCACCTGGTGATGGACCCGCGCGGCCAGGGGAGCGGATGGCGCCTCGGGGTCACCCCCGATTCCGGTCCCCTCCCGCCCGGAAGCGACGCCTTCTTCACCCGCGGGATCACCGACGAGCACGACTACTTCTACCGGCGGATGTTCGCCGACGGGGTGCTCGCCGTCGACGCGATCCGCGAGCACCCCGACGTCGACGCCTCCCGGGTCGCCGTGATGGGCACCAGTCAGGGCGGTGGGGTCGCCGTCGCGGTCGCATCACTGCGCGGAGACGTGCGCGCGACGATCGCCGACGTCCCGGCGTTCGGCGCCTTCCCCCTCGCGATCGAGCTCGCCGAGGAGGGGCCCTACGAGCAGATCGCCCGCTATCTCGCCGTGCACCGCGACGAGGTCGACACGGTCATGCGGGTGCTCGGCTTCTTCGACACGACCGTCCTCGGCCCGGCCGCGACGGCCCCCGCCCTGTTCTCGCTCGGCGGGCGGGACGTCCTCGTACCCCCGCTCAGCATCCGCGCGGCGATCGACGCCTACGGCGGGACGACCGAGGTGCACGAGTACCCGTTCAACGGACACGAAGGCGGCGGAAGCCTGCATCAGCTGCGCGCGATCGAGTGGCTCCTGGCCCTCGACGGGGAGGGGAAGGCCGCATGACGAGGCGCATCACATCGGCGGAGGTCATCGTCTGCGCACCGGGGCGCAACTTCGTGACGCTGAAGATCACGACCGACGACGGGCTGATCGGCTGGGGCGACGCCACGCTGAACGGCCGGGAGCTCGCGGTCGCGAGCTACCTCAGCGACCACATCGCGCCGCTCCTCATCGGCCGCGACGCCCAGCGCATCGAGGACACCTGGCAGTACTTCGCCGTCGGCGGGTACTGGCGCCGGGGCCCGGTGACGATGGCCGCGATCTCCGCGATCGACATGGCCCTCTGGGACATCGCCGCGAAGGCCGCCGGGGTGCCGCTCTACCAGCTGCTCGGCGGAGCCAGCCGCGACCGCATCCGCACCTACGGCCATGCGATGGGCCGCACGGTGGACGAACTCGCGGGCTCCGTGCAGGCGCTCGTCGACGCGGGCTTCACGGCGGTGCGCATCCAGACCGGGGTGCCCGGGGTCGACACCGCCTACGGGGTGCCGGACGGCGACGGACGGTACGAGCCCGCCTCCGCGGGATCACGGCCGGTCGAGGAGGCCTGGGACACACCGGCCTATCTGCGGCACATGCCGCGGGTGTTCGCCGAGATCCGCGAGCGCTTCGGGGAGGACCTCGACCTGCTCCACGACGTGCATCACCGTCTCACCCCGATCGAGGCGGCGCAGCTGGGGCGCGCGCTCGAGCCGCACCGGCCGTTCTGGATCGAGGATGCGACGCCCGCCGAGAACCCCGAGGGCTTCCGGGTGGTGCGCGCCCACACCACCGCTCCGCTCGCGACCGGCGAGGTCTTCAACTCCATCCACGACTACCGGCAGCTCATCGGAGAGCAGCTCATCGACTACTCCCGGTCGGCGGTCACCCACGTCGGCGGCGTGAGCGCGCTGAAGAGGCTCGCGGAGTTCGGCGAGCTGTACGGGGTGCGACTGGCTCCGCACGGCCCGACCGACATCTCGCCGATCGGGCTCGCCGCCACCCTGCACATCGACCTGGCGGTGCACGGCTTCGGGATCCAGGAGTTCATGCCGCGCGATCCCGTGACCCTCGACGCGTTCCCGAACGCCTTCCGCTTCGAGGACGGGCACCTGCACCCGGGCGACGCGCCCGGGCACGGTGCGAGCCTGGACGAGGACTTCGCCGAGGAGTTCGCCTACACGCCGGCCTACCTGCCGGTGAACCGACTGACAGACGGGACCCTTCATGACTGGTGAGCCTCGACGACCGCGAGACGAGCGCCGGCACGTGCTGCTGACCGGCGGATGCGGCGGGATCGGCCGCGTGATCGCCGCTGCGCTGCTCCGCGCGGGGTACGCCGTCACCCTCAGCGATCAGCGACCGCAGGAGCAGGGAGACGCGGCGGCCGCAGCCCTCCGCGACGCGGTCGCCGGCGCCGAGGTCTCCTACTCCCCCGCCGACGTCCGCGATCCCGATGCCGTCGCGGCGCTCGTCGCCGGGATGCCCCGGATCGACGTCGCAATCGCGAACGCGGCGATCGGCCGGTCGGCGCCGATCCTCGACCTCACGCACGAGGAGTGGCAGGCCCACCTCGACGCCAACCTCACCGGCGCGTTCCTCACCGGCCAGGCGGCCGCGCGCCGCATGGCCGCGGAGGGGACGGAGGGGCTGCTGTTGTTCACGAGCTCGTGGATCGCGCAGATCCCGTGGCCGGAGATGACGGCCTATGCGGCCACGAAGGCCGGCATCGAGATGCTGATGAAGCAGTTCGCCCGCGAGCTGGGCCCGCGCGGCATCCGGGCCAACGCCATCGCCCCGGGGATCGTCGCCGCGGGCATGGCGCAGCATCAGCTCGACACCGAGCCCGATTACGCCGCCCGCGCCTCCCGCGTGGTTCCGCTCGGCCGGCTGCAGACCGCGGAGTCGGTGGCCGACGCGGTGGTGTACCTCTGCTCCCCGCAGGCCTCGTACATGACCGGCACTACACTCACAATCGATGGAGGGAGCTCGCTTTTTGCCTTCGATTGACATGCGCAACCGTTCCGAGTTCATGACGCCGACCGAGATCCTCGGCAGGCTCGAACAGGCCATCGTCGACGGTGAGATCACCGTCGGGGACCGTCTGCCGTCGGAGCGCACCCTCGCCGAGCAGTTCTCGGTGTCACGACCGGTGATCCGCGAAGCACTCCGCGGGCTCGCCGAACGCGGGCTCATCTCGGTGCACCCGGGACGCGGCTCCTTCGTGCGCGAGGAGAGCGGCGACGACCTGGCCGCGCCCCTCACCCGTCTCGCCCGGCGCGCGGGCGCCACGCCGCGCAACATCGTCACCGCGCGCACCGCGATCGAGTGCACCGCCGTCGAGACGGCCGCCGAGCTCCGCAGCCCGGAGCGCCTGGCCGAGCTGGAGCGCGCCCTCGCCGCGCACGAGGCCGCCGAGACCACCGAGTCGCGGGCGCAGACCGACTACGACTTCCACGCGACGATCGTCGCCGCCGCCGAGAACCCGGTGCTCGCGATGATGTATCAGGCGATCTACCCGTTCACGCAGGGCATGATGCTCCGCTCCCAGGACGATGCGGACGTGCGCCATGCGGGCGAGCCGCAGCACGCCCTCATCGTCGACGCGATCCGCGCCGGCGACGCGGATCGCGCCCGCGAGCTCATGCGCCGCCACATCACCCTGGCCCTCGACCTCTACGGCGCCGACATCGACAAGAGCCTCGAAGACGTGCTCGGCGGCCGCGGCCGCCTCCACCTGCCCGTCGACTGACGTCCTGCATCCGAGACGCTCTGCGGACGGGTGGGATCCGGCGTCCTGGCGTCCTGGTCGATCTGCATCCGTCATGACGTTCGGCATCCCAAACAGACCGGATCCGGATGCAGAACGTCACAGTGAGTGCAGAACGTCCCGGAGCCGGATGCCTCGGCCCCCAGCATCATCGGACGATCTGCATCCGTCATGACGTTCGGCATCCCGAACAGACCGGATCCGGGTGCAGAACGTCACAGTGAGTGCCATTCGTCGGGTGGGCGATGTGCTCCGGGGTCAGCGGCCCTCGGCCCGGAGCTCCTCGACGAGCCCGATGATCACGCCGGCCGGCCCCCGCACATAGCAGTACCGGTACACGTCCTCGTACTGGGCGACCTCGCCCACGAGCTCGGCGCCGAGCTCGTGCAGCCGATCGAAGGTGTCATCGACCGCGTCGACAACGAACGTGAGCCGCGGGATGCCGGGCACATTGACCGCGGCAGCGGGTGGCGAGCCCGCGAGCCCGGGCGAGCGAAACGTCGACAGTTCGATTCTCGCTCCGTCCGGCCCCCGCACCACGGCGATGTCCGTCCGCACATCACGCAGGCCGAGCAGACGGTCGGCCCATTCCCCGCCGACCTCCGCCTCGCCCTCGAGCTCGAGTCCGAGCTCGAGGAAGAACGCGATCGCAGCCGGAAGATCCTCCACCACGAATCCGACATGATCCATCCGATGCACCGTCATGCCGGCAGTGTAGGCGTCTGATGAGGTCCGGACCAGGAACGTTCCGCATCCGTCACGACGAACGGCGTACGAAACAGTGCGGATGCTGGTGCAGAACGTCATCGGGAGTGCGATCCGTCGCCCACCCGAACCTCTCGACCCGCGTTCGCCGCGACGTCCTTCCGGCCCGACCTCGACCGCGCCCGGGAGACACACTCCGCACCCACCTCGACGCTCCGCGCCCGAAACCCCGACCCGAGGCCGCCGGAACCAGATCCCGACGCGGGTCAGCGCGCCGCGAAGGCCCGGCCCATGCGGTCGAGGGCATCGCGCAGGATGGGGCGCGAGGTGGCGAAGTTGAACCGCAGGCATCCGGCACCGACCTCGCCGCACAGGCCCCCGTCGGTCGCGGCGACCCCGGCGTGCGCGAGGAAGAACGCCGCGGGATCGTCGACCCCCGTGCCGCGGAAGTCGAGCCAGGCGAGATACGTGCCGTCGGGCTGGCGGAACCGCACGCCGGGGAGCCTCTCCGCGACGAGCTCGGCGAGCAGACGCCGGTTGCCGTCGAGGTAGTCGACCACGCCGTCGAGCCAGTCCCGCGCCTCGTCGTAGGCCGCGGCCGTAGCGATGAGGCCGAGGTTCGTGGCGCCGTGCTGCGCGAACGGACCCGACGCGGAGGCGTCCCACAGCGCGGCGTCCTCGTCCTGGGAGAAGATCAGCTGCGCGCACTTGAGCCCGGGCAGGTTCCACGCCTTCGACGCTGCGGTGGCGGTCACGGTGTGCCGCGCCGCCGCCTCGGACACGGTCGCATACGGCGTGTGGCGGTGCCCGGCGTAGACGAGCGGCGAGTGGATCTCGTCGGAGAACACCCGGGCGCCGTGCCGCTCGACGACCTCCGCCACCGCCCGCATCTCCTCCGGCGAGTAGACCTTGCCGATCGGATTGTGCGGATTGCAGAAGACGAGCAGACCCCCGCCGGCGGCGAGCGCACGGTCGATGCCGGCGAGGTCGAGGTGCCAGCCCGACGCGTCCTCGCGCATCGGCACCTGGACGACCTCCCGACCGAGCATCGCCGGCACCGTGAGGAACGGCATGTACGCAGGGGTCGGGAGCACCACCGCACTGCCGGGCGCCGTGAACAGCTCGATGGTCGCGACGAGAGCCTGCAGCACGTCCGGCATCGGCCGCACCCGCTCCGCCGGCACGTCCCACCCGTAGCGGTCGCGCTGCCATGCCGCCGTCGCCTGCTGCATCCGCTCGGCCAGTCTCGCCGGCGGGTAGCCGAAGAGCGCGACGTCCACCGCCGACCGCACCGCATCGAGCACCGGCTCCGCGGCCCCGAAGTCCATCTCCGCGACGAACGCACCCGTCGCCTCGGGGTAGGCGCTCCACTTGAGCCCGCCGATCGCCCTCAGTCCCTCCTCGGTGATCGCGTCGAACCTCTCCGTCAGGTCGATCCCGGCCATGTCCCGCCCTTCCTGCAGCTCATGTGGACATCCAGACTATGGCCGCCCGCTGACGTCCGTCCCGTCGCGATGTCGGTGCCCTCCGCGATACTGCCTCCGAGATCGAGAGGACGCATCATGTCACCTGCATCGGGATCGGACGCCCGGGGGATCTACGCCGACGCGACCGGTGTCAAGTGGACCGTCGGCGTCGGGATCGTCGTCGACATCGTCGCCACCGTCTGGCTGCTGCAGTGGCTCGATCCCGCCGGCGGTCAGCCGATGCCGCTCAGCGGGCTCGTCACCATGCTCCAGCCGATCGGCGTGGAGGCCCCCGGCTGGCTCATCGGCTTCACCGACTGGCTGCACGTCTCGCGCGCCGTCCTCCTCTGGCCGCTGTTCGCGCTCGCCTTCCTCCTGCTCCTGCAGAGCACGCACGCCCGCTACGACCTCCTCTACCGTCCGGCCACGGTGGCCCTCGTTCTCGTTCTGATGGAGGCCCACGGCTCCGCTTGGCCCGCCGTCTGGCTGGTCCTGCTGCTCGCCGCGGTGTCGGTGGTCGCCGCGCTCTCGGGAGCGGCGGAACGCCGGAGCCGCAGCGGCACCACGCGAGAGGACCGCTTCGACTACTTCGGATCCCTCCCGGCCGGGCACGTCCTCGGCCAGGGGCTCCTCGTGCTCCTCCCGCCCGTCGGCCTGATCCTGCTGATCGCCTCCGCCGTACGGGACGCCTACACCCTGCGCGTGCGGCGCGAGCTGTGGCCGGAGTTCCGGAAGAGCCTCGAACGTCTGCAGCGCGACGATCCCGTCGCCGCGGAGGGGCTGCGAACGGAGGCGCTGCTGCGCCTCGCCGACCGCGACGAACGGGCCTTCGACCGCTCGATGATCGAGTACGTCCTCGTCTCCGCCGAGCCGCCCTCGGGCGCGCCCCCGATCGGCCGGATCCGCCCTGTGCTCTGAACGGGCACCGGGCGCGGACCGGAGCGGGCCCTCTCCGGGGGGGGCTCGCCTCAGCCGTTGAACGTCAGCGGGTGCGGTCCGGTGCGCCCGTCGCGCTCCAGACCATCGATCGCCGCGAGCTCGGCGGCGCCGAGGTCGAAGCCGAACACGTCGAGGTTCTCCGCGATACGGGTCGGTGTCACCGACTTGGGGATCACCACGCGTCCCTGCTGCAGGTGCCAGCGCAGCACGACCTGCGCGGGGGTTCGACCGTGCCGGTTCGCGATGCCGGTGATCACGTCATCGCGCAGCACAGCACCCTGCGCGAGCGGGCTCCACGCCTCGGTCACGATGCCGCGAGCCTCGTCCGCCGCCACCACGGCGCGGTTCTGCAGGGCAGGGTGCAGCTCAACCTGATTCACGACGGGCACGATCCCGTTCTCCGAGGCGATGCGGTCGAGGTGCTCGGGCTCGAAGTTCGAAACGCCGATCGCACGCACCCGCCCCTCGGCGTAAAGCCGTTCGAGCGCCCGCCAGGTCTCGGGGTAGAGGTCGCTCGCCGGCGTCGGCCAGTGCACCAGATAGAGGTCGAGCCGGTCGAGGCCCAACCGCTGCAGCGTGGCGTCATAGGCGCGCAGCGTGCTGTCGAAGCCGTGATCGCTCACCCAGACCTTCGACGTGACGAACAGCCCGGAGCGTGCGATGCCCGACTCCGCGATCGCCCGCCCGACGCCGGCCTCATTGCCGTAGACGGCGGCGGTGTCGATGCTGCGGTATCCGGCGTCCAGCGCGGAGAGGACCGCGGAGGTCGTCTCGTCGTCGGCCACCTGGAACACTCCGAAGCCGAGCTGCGGCATGGTGACCCCGTTGTTCAAGGTGACCTCGGGGATCTGGATCTTCGTCATCTCTTCTCTTTCTTCGTGGCGGATCGGATCCTCGTGGTGGATCGGATCCTCGTGGGGTATCCGGTCGTCGGAGGGGGCAGGTGTTGAGGCGATCGGTTCAGGCGACGACGGATTCCTCCGACGTCTCGGAGCATTCCGACGGCTCGGAGGCGGCGTTCCGCGCGGCCCGCGCCCGCAACGCGGCGATGACCATCACGATCAGGGCGGCGGCGGTCAGCACGAGCCCGATCCAGATCGGGGCGGTGTAGCCGAGGCCCGCGGCGATGCCGACACCGCCGGCCCAGGCGCCGAGAGCGTTGCCGACGTTGAAGGCGGCGATGTTCGCACCCGAGGCGAGAGTCGGCGCCCCGCCCGCGTAGTGCATGATGCGGCTCTGCAGCCCGGGGACGGTGCCGAATCCGAAACCGCCCATCAGCGGCAGGATGATCGCCGTCGCGATCTGCGATCCCGCCAGCAGCCCGAAGAGTGCGAGCACGACCGCGAGCGCGGCGATGAAGGCGACGGTCGTGCCGTCGATCGATCGATCGGCCAGGCGCCCTCCGGCCCAGTTGCCCACCACGAGACCCGCGCCGAAGAGCACGAGCAGCCACGGCACGGCGGATGCCGCGAAGCCGGAGACGCCCGTGAGCGTGTAGGCGATGTAGGTGAAGGCGCCGAACATGCCGCCGAAGCCGAGCACGGTGACCACCAGCGACAACCACACCTGACCGGAACGGAACGCTCCGAGCTCACGGCGCAGGCTGACCTTCGCCTCGGCGTCCCGCCCTGTGGGAACGAGCGCGACGACGCCGAGGAAGGCGATGACACCGATGATCGAGATCGCCCAGAACGTCGATCGCCAGCCCAGCTGCTGGCCGAGGAAGGTGCCGAAGGGGACGCCGAGCACGTTCGCCGTGGTGAGGCCGGTGAACATGATCGCGATGGCGCGGGCCTTCTTCTCCGGCGCGACGAGGCCGGTGGCGACGACGGACCCGATGCCGAAGAACGCCCCGTGGCACAGCGCGGCGAGGATGCGACCGGCCATGGCGGCGCCGTACGACGGTGCGACGGCCGTGAGGGCGTTGCCGAGGATGAAGAGGACCATCAGTCCGAGCAGTACCGGTTTGCGGGGCAGCCTGGTGGTGGCGGCCGTGATCCCGAGGGCGCCGACGACCACCGCGAGCGCATATCCGGAGATCAGCCAGCCGGCGGTCGACTCGGCGACACCGAAGTCCGTTGCCACTTCGGGCAGCAGCCCCATGATCACGAACTCCGTGAGTCCGATTCCGAACGCGCCGATGGAGAGCGCGAGAAGTCCGAGCGGCATCGGATGCCTCCTGCTAAGATGTTTGCAGACGCGGGATATTGCGTCGATGAACACAATCATTGCATACGCAATTAATCAGCGCAAACAACTATCTGGAGTGAGCATGGGAATCGCAGACGACGCCGTCGAGATCCGCGCCCGAGGCTGGCGCACCCTGGCCGCCCTGCACGCACTCATCGAGACCGAGCTCGAGCGCGAGCTCGGCGCGACGGCGGGCCTCTCCGTGGTCGAGTACACCGTGCTCGACGCACTGAACCGACAGGACGGCTGGCACATGCGGATGCAGCAGCTCGCCCGTGCCGCCGCGCTGAGCCCCAGCGCCACCACGCGCCTGGTCACCCGCCTCGAGGATCGCGGGCTCCTCACCCGCGTCCTCTGCGCCGATGACCGGCGCGGCATCTACACCGAGCTCACCCCCGCCGGGCTCGACCTCTACGAGAAGGCCCACCCGATCCACGACGAGATTCTCGAGCGGGTGCTGGGCGAGGCGGCCGACCGACCGGAGCTCGCCCCGGTCGTGCACGCGCTGCAGGGCGTCGAGGCCGTGGCCTGACGCTGGTCAGGCCTCGTCCGCGCCGTTCCGCGTGATCGGCGCGCGCACCACCAGGACCACGACGACCGCGACGAGCACCGCAGAGGTGATCGCGACGGCGAACGGCAGCAGCGGATCGATCAGCACCAGCAGCACCCCCACGAGGATCGTGGAGTTGACGATGGCGTCGGCGCTGTCCTTGATGGCGACGAACCAGATCCCGAGCAGGAACACGGCGATCGGGATGGCGACGGCGAACGAGGCGAACAGCTGCGTGACGTGCTCGCCGCCCGTGAGCACGTCGATCTCCAGCTCGATCCCCACCGAGAACGCAGCGGCGGACGCGAGCACGAAGTAGTGCGCGTAGCCGTAGCGGATCGAGCGCCAGAGCGTGCTGATCGACCTGTGGTGCGGCGGCCAGAAGTAGATCCACCACATCGACGCGGCGGCGACGAGGGTCAGGATCGCGATCGAGATGAGCGGCCAGAGGGAGTCGACCTCGTTGAGCGCGCCGATCACCGCGTTCGCCGATGCGAGGATCGTCTCGCCGAGCACGATCAGGGTGAACAGCGAGTACCTCTCGGTGATGTGGTGCGGATGCCAGGGCGTGGTGTTGCGCATCTCGGAGAGGATCGGCACCGCCAGCTCCGCTGCGACGCCGACGAAGAACAGCGGTACCTGCAGCGACGCGGGGACGAGGAGGTACAGCAGCCACAGCACCTGCACGATCGCGATGCCGATCGCATAGCGCAGCGCAGTGCCGCGGTACTGCTCGTCGGAGAACGCCGCGCGCAGCCACTGCGCGATCATCGCGACGCGCATCACCACGTAGGCGAGCACGAGGATGCGCAGGTCGCCCTTGAACGCCGGGCCGATGCCGGCCGCGAGGACGAGCACCCCGCTCATCTGCACGATCGTCATGACCCGGTACAGCCAGTCGTCGGTGTCGAACGACGTGGCGAACCAGGTGAAGTTCATCCAGGCCCACCAGATGCCGAAGAACACCATGACGTAGCTCATGATGCCGTTCAGGTGCCCCTCGGCGAGGGCATGGTGCAGCTGTGAGGACGCGATGCTCACCGCCACGACGAACACGAGGTCGAAGAAGAGCTCCAGAGAGCTGGCCGCGCGGAACGGCTGGGCCGGATCCCGCGGCATCATCCTGGTCAGACGGAAGCGCCCCAGCGCTGCAGTGTCACTCACGGCGACAGATTACCGGCCGCGCGGCGCCACGTCGCGGAACGCGCGCTACAGCTCGCCCGGGCGCATCGCCTCAGCGTCGGCCGCCCGGATCACCTTCAGCGCCGCGGTGTCGACCGGCGGCTCCTCGGCAGCGTCCTTGCGACGACGCGGCGCGTAGACCACCAGGGCATGGAACAGGAAGCGGGCGAAGAACGCCACGACCAGCGAGACGGCGGTCGCGAGCACGCTCGAGATGTGCCAGTTCTCGACCATCAACGCCATGAGGGGGATGCGCAGGGCCGCCTCCACGTTGTTGAACGCGAAGGAGGCCGCGAAGCGCACCCACAACGACCTGGCGTCATCGCGCACGTCGCCGAAGACGAACCGCTCCTGCAGCACGAAATTGCCGATGATGGTCGCCTCGGCGCCGATGATCGCCGCCCACACGTAGTCCATGCCCGCCTTGGTGAGCAGCCACATGATGCCGATGTTCGCCACGGCCCCGACCAGGCCGATCAGCGCGAACAGGCTCATCTTGCCGAAGCGCAGGCGGGCGAGGTGGGCGAGGAAGGTGACGCCCTGCCGCATCGACGCCTTGGAGGTGCCGTGCCGCCGCTCGCCGAACGACATCGGGACCTCGGCGATCCGCACGTCGGACCGCACCAGGATCTCCAGGAGGATCTTGAAGCCCTGCGGCTGCAACTGCCCCGCGTCGACGTGTCGCCGGTCGACCAGGAAGTACCCGGTCATCGGGTCGGTGCTGCGCCACAGCTTGCGGGGGAACATCGCCTTCGTCAGCCAGGTCGCGCCGCGCGAGACGCCGAAGCGCATCGCGGTGCCGAGACCGCCGGAGTCGCCGCCGCCGATGTAGCGCGATGCGGCGACCACGTCGGCGTCGCCGCGCTCGTGGCGCTCGAGCAGCGCCGGAATCAGCTCGGGGGGATGCTGGAGGTCGCCGTCCATCACGATGCAGACGTCGTACGCGGCCGCGTCGAGCCCGACGACCACCGCGCCGCCAAGTCCCCCGGTGTTGAGCTCGCGGTGGATGAGGCGCACCGGAACCGGCGCCTCCGCCGCGACCCGGGCGATCTCCTCGGGGGTGTCGTCGCTGCTGTCGTCGACGAACAGGATCTCACCGTCGCGCCCGTCCAGCGCCGCCGCGGTGCGTGCGACGAGCTCCGCGACGTTGTCGCGTTCGTTGAAGGTGGGCACGATGATCGTGACCTTCTCCCCCACGGGCTCCCCCATCTCGTGAACAGACCCCTCCTGAAGCATCCATCCTGACATGCCACGCTGTGGATCCGCTTCCTCTTCGCGCCTCCGTGGAATCAGTCCGCACGCTCCCAGAGCGCGACACGGACACCGGTCACCGTGGTGCTGCGCACGCTCCGGAACCCGGCGTCGTCGAGCGATGCGGCGAACGGATCGCCTCCCCGGGTCGCCACCCACACCCGTGTCGTCCCCGTGAGGTCGACCGCAGAGGGGCGGCGCACCTCGTCCCAGTACGTTCCGGTCTCGGCATAGGGACGGACCAGTGCCAGGTCCCGGAGCCCCGCGAACGCGGCGGGATAGGCGGCGAGCGCGGTGCGGGGGCGGAGGGCGCCGGTGCCGTCCGTCCCGAGCAGGAACGCGTCGCCCGGCTGCGCCCCGTCGTGGATCACCGCGGCGACGGACCGGAGGTCGAGTCCCCCGGGCTTCGCGTCGATCGTCCTGCTCGCCACCGCGAAGGGTGCCGCGGCGACGGACCAGGACAGCCCGATGATGAGGAGCGTCCGCGTGCGCAGCCCGCTGACCGCCAGCCCGCACAGCACGACGAGCGCCGGTGCGGAGACGGCGAGGTACCGGGGTGTGAACAGCGGCTGGGTGACCAGCCCCGCGGCGAGGAGCACGACGGCGGGGAGCACGGTCCAGATCACGAGCGCGAGGACGACACCGGTCATGCGCAGCCGCCCCCGCACGATGCCGACTACGAGCAGCGCGATCGCCCCCGCCGCGAGCCACGCGGCCCACCCGAAGAACGGCTCGACGATCACCGTGTAGGGGTTGACGGCCTGCGTCTCCAGCCAGGCGACCTGCCCCCGCTGGCCCCGCATCAGCAGCACGAGCGGAATCGCGGGCAGCGCGGGGACCACGGCGGCGAGCAGGCCGCGCACCGCACGCCGCCGGCGATCGCCGGCGCCACGCGCGACGAGCATCCCGAACGCCGGCAGCACGAGCGCCGCGTAGGCGAAGCACCACACCGCGAGGGCGGCGACCAGCCCGTACCAGAGCCAGTCCCGCGTGCGTCCCGAGGCGGATGCGCGCAGCGCCAGCAGCGCCGCGGCCACGAGCAGGGCCACCGCGATCGCGTAGGAACGGGCCTCCCCCGTCTGCAGCAGCGTGCGCGGGAGGAAGGCGAAGAGCGCGGCGGCCAGCACTGCCGCCCCGCGGTCGCCGCCGAGCCTCCGGGTGAGCACGAAGACACCGCCGGACGCCAGCGCCGAGGCGAGCGCCGAAGGCAGGCGGACCATGAGCTCCGACTCGCCGGTCAGGGCGATCCATCCGTGCATGAAGAGCGCATACACGACGTGCACCGCGTCCCGGTGCCCGGCGAACGCGAGCAGGTCCGGCAGCGGCAGCCGCGCCAGCCGCAGCGTGGCCGCCTCGTCGTACCAGAAGGAGGGGATCCACGAGCCGATGACGAAGAGGAGGAGGGCGGACGCGGCGATCATCCAGAACAGGCGGCGGTCCGACCGGCCGGCACCCGTCGCCGCGGGCGCGATCGCGGGGGCATCCGCCGACATAGTGCTCCTCATGTGCTCCGCCGCGGCGGAGGTCCCGGGCTCCCCGTCCGCTTCGCTCGCTCGGCGACCGCTCCGTGACGGCCCCCACCCGTCAGCATCCCACACGATCCCCGAGCGCCCGGGCACGGAGCCGGAGGCTCTCCGCGGACGTACCCTGGAAGCATGACGACTCCCGCATCCGACACCATCACCATGTTCGGCGCCGAGTGGTGCAGCGACTGCCGCCGCACCAAGAAGCAGCTCGACGAGCTCGGCATCGAGTACACCTACGTCGACCTCGTCGCCGACCCCGCCGCGGCCGATGTCGCGAAGGAGATCTCGGGGCGCACGAACATCCCCGTGGTCGTGTACCCGGACGCCTCGCACCACGTCGAGCCCTCGAACGCCGACGTGGAGTCGAAGCTGCGCGAGCTCTCCCTGATCTGACGCGCGCCACCGGGGCGTAGGCTGTCAGCACGCCCGAAGGAGACGACGATGACTCAGTCCGCGCCCGCCGCGAAGAGGAAGAAAGCCCCCGCGAAGAAGGGCGCGGCTCCCGGCCCGGACGAGCGCGAGACCCGGCACCTCGACGCCGCGATCCGCGATCTCCAGGCGGGCTCGCGCACCTGGACGAACCTCTCCGTCGGGCAGCGGGCGACCCTGCTCCGCGCGGTGCGCACGAGCGTCGCGGCGAGCATCGACGAGTGGGCGCAGACGGCCGTCGAGTCGAAGGGCCTCGTCGCGAACCACCCCCTCCGCGGGGAGGAGTGGCTGAGCGGGCCGTACAGCGTGCTCGGCGCCCTCGACGCCTACGTCGACACCCTCACGCGCCTCGCCGAGGGCCGGAGCGCGATCGACGGCGTGGCTCTGGGCAGAGCGCCCGGCGGACGCGTGGCCGTCGACGCCTTCCCCCTCACCGGGATGGATCGCTTCCTGCTCCAGGGGTTCACCGGCCAGGTGTGGCTCGAGCCCGGCATCACCCCTGCCGCTGCACGCCGCGACGCCGGGCTCGCGCAGCTCACCCCCGGGGAGAGCGGCGGGGTGGGACTGGTGCTCGGCGCCGGGAACATCAC
The DNA here is from genome assembly GCF_040394595.1 of Microbacterium sp. Taxonomy (GTDB): domain Bacteria; phylum Actinomycetota; class Actinomycetes; order Actinomycetales; family Microbacteriaceae; genus Microbacterium. Next base: position 41,134 of record NZ_JBEBSA010000012.1, on the reverse strand, counting down.
CTCGATCCCGGTGCTCGACGTGCTCTACGAGCTGCTCGCGCACAACAGGGTGGCCCTGCTCAAGGTCAACCCGACCCAGGATCCGCTGGTCCCGGTGTATGAGCGGGCCCTCGCCCCGCTCATCGAGCCGGGGTTCCTGCGCATCGTGCACGGCGGCCCCGCGGCCGGCGCCTACCTCACGGGGCATCCCGATCTCGTGCACGTGCACATCACGGGCTCCGCGGCGACGTTCGACGCCATCGTCTGGGGGACGGGCGGCACGGCCACCCGTCGCAAGCGCGAGGACAGGCCGCAGCTGAAGAAGCCGATCACGGCGGAGCTGGGCGGGGTGTCGCCGATCATCGTCGTCCCCGGCGAGTGGACCGACGCGGACATCGCCTTCCAGGCCGAGCACGTCGCGACCATGCGCCTGCAGAACTGCGGGCACAACTGCATCGCGGGCCAGGTGGTCATCCTGTCGAGCGACTGGCCGCAGCGCGAGAAGTTCACGGCGGCCCTCCGCCGTGCCTACGCCGCAGCGCCGGAGCGCCCGATCTGGTATCCGAACTCGGACGCCCGCATGGAACAGGCGTCCGGCGACTACCCCGATGCCCTCGTCCTGGCGGACCGTCTGCTCGTCGAGATCGGCGCAGGAGATGACCCCACCGCACTGGAGCGCACCGAGTACTTCGCCCCGGTGCTGGGCGTGGAGGAGCTGCCCGGCACCGGGCAGGCCTTCCTCGACGCCGCCATCGCGCACGCGAACGACCGGCTGCAAGGCACCCTCGGCGCGAACGTCATCATCCATCCGGCCACGGAGAAGGCACTGGGCACCGGCTTCGACCGCGCGATCTCGGAGCTGCTCTACGGCTCGATCGCGATCAACACCTGGACCGCGTTCGGCTTCATCACCCCGACGATGACCTGGGGCGCGTTCCCGGGCAACACACTCCGCGACGTGGGCAGCGGGCTGGGCGTGGTGCACAACGCGCTGCTGCTCGACGGCGTCGAGCGCTCGGTGGTCCGCGGCCCCTTCCGCCCGTTCCCGCGCTCGCTGCCCGGTGCGAACGGCGGCGGACGCCTCACGATCCTTCCGAAGCCGCCGTGGTTCGTGTCGGCGCGCACCGCGGCGACGGTGAGCGAGGGCCTCACCCGATTCCGCGCGAAGGGCGGGCTCCCGGGGCTGGTGACGACGCTCCTGGCCGCACTGCGCGCCTGACCTCGGCGCGACCGGCGCGACTAGCGTCCGGCGAAACGGTCCGTCGCGGCCCGCAGCGCCGCCGCCGTGCCCGGCTCGCTCGCGGAGTGTCCGGCGTCGTCGACGATCACCAGCTCCGACTCCGGCCACGCCCGGTGCAGGTCCCAGGCCGTCATCATCGGCGTGCACACGTCGTAGCGCCCCTGCACGATCACGGCGGGGATGTGCCGGATGGCGTCGACGTCGTCGATCAGCTGCCCTTCGCGCAACCAGCCGCTGTGCGTGAAGAAGTGGTTCTCGATGCGCGCGAACGCCGTGGCGTGCGCATCCGAGGTCATCTTCTCGACGAGCACGGGGTCGGGGTGCAGCGTGACCGTGGAAGCCTCCCACCGCGTCCACGCGATCGCGGCGGGGACGTGCACGGCGGGGTCGGGGTCGAAGAGCCTGCGGTGGTACGCCTCGATCATCCGGTTGCGCTCGAGCACCGGGATCGGAGCGACATAGTCCTCCCAGAGGTCGGGGAACAGCGCCGACGCCCCGCCCTCGTAGAACCACTCCAGCTCGTGCCGGCGCAGCGTGAAGACGCCGCGGAGCACCAGCTCGCTGACCGCCTCCGGGTGCGTCTGCGCATACGCGAGGGCGAGGGCGCTCCCCCAGGACCCGCCGAACACCTGCCACTTCTCGATGCCGAGGTTGCGGCGCAGCAGTTCGAGGTCGGCGACGAGGTGCCAGGTGGTGTTGAAACGCAGGTCGGCCGACGGGTCGCTCGCATGCGGGGTGCTCCTGCCGCAGCCCCGCTGGTCTAGCAGCACGATGCGGTAGGCCTCCGGGTCGAAGAACCTCCGGTGCCACGGCGCCGTCGCGCCTCCCGGGCCGCCGTGCAGGAACACGACGGGCTTCCCGTCGGGGTTCCCGCTCTGCTCCCAGTAGACGCGGTTCCCGTCGCCGACCAGCAGTTCGCCGGTGTCGTACGGTTCGATCGGCGGATAGAGCGCATCCGTCTTCATGTTCTGCCCCCGAGATGTTGCGCGGTCCCTCCACCGTAGCGGGCCGCGCGGCGGGTCACAGGTCGCCGGCCGCGACCGCGAACGTGTCGCAGACGCCGAGCCCGTTCTTGTAGCCGTTGGCGAACCAGTACTGCCGCTGCTCGCTGGTGCCGTGCGTGAAGCTCTCCGGGTTGACGAAGCCGGACTGCTCCTGGATGTGGTCGTCACCGACCGTGAACGCCGCGTTGAGGGCGTCCTGCAGCTGCGCGTCGGTCGGCTTCTTCAGGTAGGCGACGCCGTTCTTGTCCTTCAGCGTCGCCACGTCGCCGATCCAGGCGCCCGCGTAGCAGTCCGCCTGCAGCTCGGTGCGCACGCTGTTGCTGTCGGGACCGGTGCCGTTGTTCGGGTGGTCGCGCATGATGCCGGTGAGGTTCTGCACGTGATGCCCCCACTCGTGGCCCACGATGTACAGCTGCGCGAGCGATCCCGCCGACGCCCCGAACTGCTGGCGCATGAGGTCGAAGAAGGTGGGGTCGATGTACACCGTCTCGTCGCCGGGGCAGTAGAACGGGCCGACCGCGTTGGACGCCGTGCCGCACGCCGTCGGCGTCTGCCCGTCGACCACGATCGAGCCGGGATTGACGTACCCGCTCTTGAACTGCTTCTTCCAGTACGCGTTCAGCAGCACCTCCGCGCCGGCGATGCGGCACTCATCGCGCGTGTTGGCGTCCTGCCCGGAGTTGCAGTCGAGCAGCTCCCCCTGCGAGGTGGACGCGGGCGCGGGGCCCTGGTCCCCGCCGCCGAGGAATCCGGTGAGGTCGATGCCCAGCAGGGGCCCGACCAGCAGCGCGATGATCCCCAGCACGCCGACGCCGCCGGCTCCGGCGATCGCGGCGGTCCGGCCGCGACGGCGGGTCGTGTTGCCGGAGATGTCGGCATCGGGATTGAACGTCATGAGAGAAAGGTACTCCAGCGCCGCACCGCGTCGGAGGCGGGCATAGGCTCGAGTCATGGCGACCACGATCACCCTCACCGGAGCCGGCGGACAGATCGGCTATGCGCTGCTGTTCCGCATCGCGGCAGGAGACCTGTTCGGACCCGAGGAGCACGTGCGGCTGCGCCTGCTCGAGATCCCGCAGGGCCTGAAGGGGGCGGAGGGTGCCGCCCTCGAGCTGCAGGACGCCGCGTTCCCCCTCCTCGACGACGTGGAGGTGACCGACGACGCCGCGGTCGGCTTCTCCGGGGCGAACCACGCCCTGCTCGTCGGCGCCCGACCGCGCGGGCCGGGCATGGAGCGCGCCGACCTCCTCGCCGCCAACGCCGGCATCTTCGGGCCGCAGGGGGCGGCGATCGCCGCGAGCGCCGCGAACGACGTGCGCGTCTCGGTGGTCGGCAACCCTGCGAACACGAACGCCCTGATCGCCTCCGCGTCCGCCGACGGCGTGCCCTCCGACCGCTTCAGCGCCCTCACGCGCCTCGACGAGAACCGGGCGCGCGCACAGCTCGCCGCGACCCTCGGCGCCCCGGTCGCGGACATCCGGCGGGTGCCGATCTGGGGCAACCACTCGGCCTCGCAGTTCCCCGACATCGCGCACGCGACGGTCGACGGTCGGCCGGTGGCCGCGGAGCTCGCCGAACGGGTGGGCGACGTCCGCACCTGGCTGGCGGACACCTTCATCCCGCGCGTGGCCACGCGCGGGGCGGAGATCATCGAGGTGCGCGGCTCGTCGTCGGTGGCCTCCGCCGCGAGCGCGACGATCGACCACGTGCGCGACTGGGCACGCGGCACCGACGACTGGACCAGCGCGGCGATCGTCTCCCGGGGCGAGTACGGCGTGCCCGAGGGACTGGTCTGCTCCTTCCCCGTGCGCAGCGTCGACGGGCACTGGCAGGTGGTCGAGGGTCTCGACGTCGACGACTGGTCCCGCGCCCGCATCGACGCGTCGGTCGCCGAGCTCTCCGACGAGCGTGACGCCGTGCGCGCGCTCGGGATGCTCTGAGCCGGTACCCCGCATCGCCCTCCGCAGACGCGCATGGGCAGTTCTCCCCATCGTGCGGATCCGACGGACCGCCTAGCCTGGAGACCGCAGGGGGGATGCGATGAGCAATTGGACAGAAGCCGATCCTGGAGCAGGCGACCGGAGCGCCGCGACGAGTGCGGCCCAGAAGATCGGCGGTCTGAGCAGCTCCGTGACCACGCTCGGCGGCGCGATCGATTCGGCCGCCGCCGGCGTGGGTCCGGAGGTGTGGGGGCCGGGATCGGGAGACGCGTTCCGCACGTCGCTGCAGCGCCCGAAAGCCGCCGTCGGCACCATCTCCACCGAGATGGCCGAGGCCAAGAAGGCGCTCGAGACGTATGCGTCCGCGGTCGACGCCATCCGCGCCTCGCAGCAGCAGGCGGAGGGCGGCTACGACACCGCCTATCGGGAATGGCGGATCTGGGCCCAGCGTCAGGACGAGGAGAACCCGGGCCTGCTGGTCCAGCCTGCGTCCCCGCCGGCCGTCATCTCGCTCGCGCTGACCTGGGGCGTCCCCCACGGCGGCCACCACACCTATGACACCATGCGGGCCTGCGTCGCGAAGCTCCGCACGCTCGCCGCCGACCGGAAGAAGGCGGACGACGCCGTCATCGCCGCGCTCGCCCCGCCGGCCGGCTGGGACGACATGAAGAAGGCCCTCACGGCGATCCACATCGAAAAGCTCGACGACCTGAGCAGCACTGCGATCGCCAAGGGCTACGCCGAGCTGGCGTCGAAGATGACCAAGGGCGACCTGTCCGCGTCCGACGCAGAGGCGCTCAAGCGCTTCTTCCAGCTGTGGGGGAACGACCGCTCGGTGATGGCGCAGTTCTCCCTCAACCTCGGCGGGGAGAAGACCGTCGATCTCATCGACCACCTCGGCGACGAGGTGGTGACCCGCAACTTCGACCCGGGCCTCGCTCTCGCCCTCGCGACGATGATCCGCGGAGGGCTCTCCCTCGGCTCGTCGCGCTGGAGCCCCGCGACCGCGTCGCAGTTCGCCGACGAGATGCTCACCGGCGCGTCGAGCACGGTCGGCGGCAAGGTCTCGGCGATCGGCTTCCTGTTCTCCGACGCGGACGGCGCCCCGCTGGGGCAGACCCTCACGGTCGAGATGGCGAACCGCATCGACCGCATCGAGCGGGAGTTCGGCCGCGGCGCCTGGATCGACACCTCGCCGATGGGCGGAGGCCGCACCCTCGCATTCCTGGAGGGCGAGAAGACCGGACTCGACGGCAACCGCGTCGACGACCTCGCAGGCCGGGTCTTCTCCACGCTCGGCCACTACCCGGACGCCGCGCTGGACTGGCTCATGGACGGTTCCCCGGACGACGTCGGACACTACCGCGACGGGGAGAAGCACGCCTCGCTCAGCGACGCCCGCATCAAGTACTGGTTCGGTGAGCGCCCCTGGGGCGCCGAGGAGACCGGCGACGGCTTCGAGGGACCGGCGGCACTGTGGTCAGGTGCGCAGCAGGTCGCGGGAGGTCCGACGGACCCGACGATGTACGACCCGAGCAAATGGGAGCGCGTGTCGTCCATGACCACGCACGTCGTCCAGGCGCTGCTCGGCAACGAGGACTTCCTGCCCGAGCACCTGTCCGAGATGGGCCAGGTGCGGCTCGCAGAGGGCATCACGCACGCCCTCCCCTATCTGGCGGAGAACGTCAGCGAGACGGACCCCCGGCACAGGGACGACCCGTTCCTCCGGGACGCCCTCATCGGGTCGGACGAGCTGCGGCCGATCCCGAACCTCAGCCAGTCCGATCTCGCGAAGCTGCTCGGCACCGCGACCTGGTCCGACGGCGACGGACCATCGGCCGGTGCCACCTACCTCGCCACCGCCATCAGGGAGTATCAGAACACTCTCCTCGGCATCGCGTCGACGACCCCGCCCGGGAGCGCCTACACATCGGACGCCCTGGAGCGCGTCGTGGAGCTGCAGGGCTGGATCGACGGCTCGCCGATGGGCTCCGCTCTAGGCGCGGCGAGCCGGCACGACGCCGCTGTGCAGGAGGCGATCGACGGCGTCGCGGGCGTGATCGACATGCTGCCGATCAAGATCCCGAACGCGAGCCACCTCATCGCCGAAGGCGGCGTCCAGCTGATCGACAAGCTGCAGGACATCGCGATCGGCGAGGTCAAAGACCAGATCAAGGGCGGCGCGGTCTCCCTCTGGGGCAACACCCACGAGGCGCTCGCGCAGCAGTACGCCCACGACGCGAACGGGCGTGAGATCGCTACGATGGACGCCATCGAGAAGATGATGGACCAGTTGGGGATCCGGGCGGCGCTCGGTTCCGATGCGGCCGCCGACAGCTACCTCAAGGAGCTGGCCGCCGACTACGCCCGCGCCGTCGAGGCCAACTCCTCGTGGGCGGAGAAGGGATGAGGATGCGACGCGTGCTCCTCCTGACCGCCGTGACCGCCGTGATGCTCGGCGCGACGGGATGCACTCCGCCGACCCCCGCACCCACCCCGCCGTCGGTCTCCTGGTCGCCGGGGCCGCCATCGGGGGAGCATGAGGACAGCCCGTGGGTGAAGGCGTTGCGCGCCTCCGACACCGCGCTGGCGATCGCATCGGTCACCCGTGACTACACCGCGGCGGAGCTCGGGAGGACGACGACCGTACCCGCGATGAGACGTGCCGCCGAAGCGCAGCGGCGTGCGGCGAAGGAGGACGACTTCTACGCCTACCCCGGCCCGACCCCCATGACCGTTCTCTCGGTGGAGGAGACCGATCACAACCACGCCACCGTCCTGGTGTGCGAGGCCGGTGACTGGTACCTGGAGTCGGGGAAGCAGACCACCGCGCCGACGACGCTCGAGGGACGCACCGTCGAATACCGGCTGGTGGGCACAATCAACGACAGGATCCGCCTGGACATGTCGATCCCGCACACCGACTCCGCGTGCGATCTCGGCGATGTCGCCGTGGGCCGATTCGACCCGCAGCCCGATGTGAGCAAGGGCTACTCGCCCTCCGACGTGAAGGGTCCCTGATGGCCGACCTGCTGATCGACACCGATGCCGTGCGCTCCGCCGGCAGCGCGCTGAACACCGCCGGATGGGCGCTGACCACCGACACCGACCTCGTCATGGGCGCGTGCGGCGCGCCCACCGTGTCCTCCGCCGCCGACGACTGGGCGATGTGGGCGAAGGCGAGCCTGCTGATGCTCCAGACGGGGGCGACCGACGCCGGGCAGAGCGCCGTGGAGGCCGCGGGCACCCACGAGACGCAGGAGAAGGCCCTCGCCGCCGGCGCGACCACTCCCTGACGCGGATGTCCCCGGTGTCGGGCAGAATGGATGCCGGAGGTGCGACGATGAGCGACGCGAGGGAGCTGCCGGCCGATCAGGGCGCGGCCGGTGATGCGCTCACGAGCCCGTTGCACCTGCCGCACGCGGCGGCGGAGTGCCCGAAGTGCTTCACCCAGCTGCAGGACAACCGCGACTGGTGGCTGGCCCGCCCCGACGGAGCCCGTCTGGTGGGGCTGGTCGTCTCCCGCGAGGGGATGCCGTCGGTCGTGCAGCAGCGTGACGACCTCACCCGCTTCGGCGTGCCGATCGAGGGCTTCCGCCACCCGGCGCCCGAGATCCTGGAGAGCTGGGGCGATCGCCTGGCGCGGCTGATCGAGACCCTGCACCCCGGGGACGTGCTCGTGGTCGCCAACATCCATGCGCTCGGTCGCGACATCGACGAGGAGGGGCGCACGGTCGCCGAGCTGCGCCGCCGCGGCATCATGGTCAAGGTCCTCAGCCACCACGCCCGGCACCTGGCGGACGCGGGCCGCTGAGCCGCGGCATCCGTCCCGGCCTCAGCCGGCAGCGATCGGCGCGGCCTCTTCCGCCGAACTCTCCGTCTCCTCGGCGGGGGCGAAGAACGACGCCGCGATGATGCTGTCGAAGAAGCCCAGCATGACGTGCGGGATGTCGCCGAGAGGCGTGGCGAGGTTCACCAGCAGCACGTGCTTGGTGCCCGGCACCGTGTACCAGTAATCCGCCGAGATGCGGCGCTGTTCTCGGCTCGCCTCCTCGGTCTCGATCGTCTGCTCGTCGATCGTCACCGTGCGGAGCACGCGCGATTCCTCGATCTCGATCTCCACCGCCTCATCGATGCCGTCGACCTTCAGTTCTTCGAAGCTGCGCTTCAGCACCGCGATCACCGAGGCCGGTGACGTGCCGATCGCGGGGCTCATCCGCAGGTCCTTCGGGAAATGCACCGAGAGCGCGATCGGCATGGGCATGCCGCCGACCTCCTGACAGAGGTAGAGCATCTCGGCACCGGCCTGCTGCGCACCCTCCAGAGCGTCGACGAGCGATCCCTGCATGGTGCGGCGCAGGAGCACGGCGTCGTCGGCCTTGCCGACCGCCGCCAGAACGGTCTCCTCGATCGCGGCGCGGGACTCCTCGTCCTCCCGCGGGTCGAGCACGACCCAGACCCCGGGGAGCCGGAAATTGATCGTCGGGAAATGCTCCGGAGTCGCAGGAGCCTCAGCCGCGGCGGCCTGCTCCTGCTCCTGGTCAGCCATTCGAACCCGTGAGCTGCGAGACGGCCTGCGTGTCCAGCCGGAGGAATCCGCCGGCCGATCGCGGGAGCCCGAGCTCCTCGGCCACCTTGTGCATGACCTGCGCGGAATGCGACGAGACGTCGCTGCGGGTCGGATACTGCGCCGGCTCGCCCTGGACGACCGCGAGGCTCACCTGATGTGTGCGGACGGAATCGTCGACCTTGACGATCTCCGCCACCTCGCGGGCGGTCGCGGAGACCGACGCGACATCGGTGGAGTCGACGAACAGCCAGACGACCACATCCGTGTTCGTCGGCAGGCCCGGATGCTGCACCTCCACCAGCGAGCCGTTGACCCCCTGGATGCCGTCGAGCTCCTTCTCGAAGGAGCCCGTGTCGACCGAGGCCGAGCATCCGACCAGGCCCAGGATTGCTGAGAGCACGCCCACAGCGGCCACCTTTCCCATGCGTGTTGCCATCGTCTGTGCGGACCTCCTCCTCGACCCTAGCGGGCGCCGATCGGGAGCGCGCCCGAGGGGGCCGTTCCGTCGTGCTGCGCCTGCCGCGTCGCCGCGTCCACGGCCGCCGGGTCGCCTTCGGGCTGGTTGCGCGTGTAGCGGTACTGCACGCTCTCCTCGTGCCCGCCGTCGCCGGCGAAGAACATCGAGTCGTCGGGATGCACCGTCGGCGCGAACTGGTCGGCCGCGTCACCGTACTTGTCGGCGTTGTGGATGTTGCCGTCGTCGCCGCCGAAGAACGGGTGGTAGGTGGTCCACTTGGGGTTGTACCCGGCGTCGCCCGGTCCGAGGCCCACCATCTCGAGCCGGTGCACCGGGTCGAGCAGATTGTTGAACTGCGTGACGCGGATGTTCGGGTTGAGGTCGCTGCGGTACTTGTCCACCGCGGAGCCGGCCGTGACGATCGAGGTCACCCGGTCGGCGTAGGGGAAGTCCGGCGAGGCGGCGAGGTGTCCCGCCATCATCCCCCCGAGGCTCCACCCGGTCAGCTGGATCGGCACCTTCGTGTCGGCGAGACCGGCACGGTTCATCGCGTCGATCACGGCCCGCTCGTACTGTGTGCGCACCCCGGGCATCAGCGCGATCATCGCGTCGGCGCGGAGGTCGTTCAACGCCCCGTGGTCGGCGAACGGGCTCCACGACTGCGTGCTCGGCAACTGCACCCGCACTCCGACGAGGTTGCCGTCGGCGTCGTAGATCTTCACGATCTTGATCTCGGTGGCGTCCTCGCCCCCGTCGTGGTCCTGCGCGCCGACGTCCTTGAACAGATCGCCGTAGGTCTCGGCTTCCGGAGGGTACACGCCGTTCTCGTCGGGCACGGAGCTGTCGCCGTACTTGGCGTTGATCGGCTTGGGGTCGGGTGCCATCGACTCGCCGATGGCGATGCTGAGCAGCAGGCCGCCGATGATGAACGGCGCAGCCAGCAGAGTCGCTCCGATGAGACCGGCGAGGATCGGGCCGACGACGGGGATCATCGCGATGAGCGCGAGCGCGCCGAGGATCAGCGCGATCGCGGCGACCGCGAGCGCCGCCATCACCAGGATCGACACGAGCCGCTGCACGATGTCGATCACGGCATCGACGACCTTCTTCACCACGTCGGCGATCCATTTGCCGATCGCCGCGAAGAAGTCCCCGACGCCCTCGAAGAACTGGGCGATGTTGTCGAGCAGGGAGTCCTTGCCCTTGCTGATCACCGTCTCGATGGCGTTGATCGCCTCCTGGGCGATGCGCTCCTTCTCCTCGCGCGCGGCGCGCAGCCGGGCGAGGATCGCCTCCACGTCGGCCTGCGCGGACTCCGCCTGGCGGCGAGCGCGGGCCAGATCGTCGGCGGTGTCCTGCCGCACGTCCTCCGGCGAATTCGTGAGCCCCTCGAACAGCTGGCGCCGCTCGGCATCTCCCGCGGCGTAGTTCGCCGTGCCGACACGGCCCCGGGCCTCTTCGAGGGCGGGGATGTCGCGCTCGGCCTGACTCTTGATGGGGCCGAGCTTCACGCCGTAGGTGCGCAGCGCGACCGCGGTCTGCTCATATCGGAGGTGCGCCTGCGACATGGCGGTCTGCACGTCGGCCGCCTTCTCGCGCAGCTCGGTCGCCGACTTGGCGATCTGCCCCGCGGCGATGTCGTTCAGCACCTTGGCGGCGTCGGCGATCGCCTGCGCCTGCCTGCTGAGCTGCGCCGAGCGATCGACGAGCGTCGACGGATCTCCGTCGCGCAGCTGTGAGAAGTCCTCACCGAATCCGAACACAGTCAGTTCCCTTCGGTCTCGTCGTCGGGGGTGAAGTCGGCGGGCAGCGGAAGCACTTCGAGTCGCGGCAGCCCCGGGGGCGGCAGCGCCGGACCTCCCGTGACGGATCCGGGAACGAGGGTCGGAGCCTCGCCCGTGGGAACCGGGGCAGGACCGCCGGTCACGAAGCGCACCGGCAGCTCGCCGTCCGGAAGATCCGGAAGCGAGTGCGGACCGGACGACAGCACCGGGCCGTCGCCATAAGGCACATACCCCGGACCACCGGTCACGAACGTCCCCTCATGCATCGCCGGACCGCCCTCGAACGGACCCTCCGGCAGAACAGGACCCTCACCATAAGGCACATACCCCGGACCACCGGTCACGAACGTCCCCTCATGCATCGCCGGACCGCCCTCGAACGGACCCTCCGGCAGCCCTTGACCCTCGTCGAAGCGCACGGGCGCGGGACCACCCTGGATCGTGTCGACCCGATGCCCCCCTGGACCCGCATCGGGGTCGATCTGCGCCGGTGCGGGACCGCCCGAGAGCACGCCGGGGTGGCGACCGCCGTCGTCGGCACCCTCGCCGCCGCCGGAACCACCCGGAACCGGGTCACCGCCGGAACCACCCGGAACCGGGACGCCTCCGGAGCCGCCCGGCGAGGGGACGCCGTCGCCGCGGGAGTGGCCGCCGGGAGCGGAGACTCCTCCCCCGACCGAGCCACCGGGGATCCCGGGGGCCTGTCCCTGCCCGTCGGTCAGGCTCTTGCCCAGCGCACGGTCGACCTCCTCGAACGTCTCCGCCATGGCCTGCAGCACGTCGCGGATGCCTTCGAGGCTCTTCTGCAGCTGGCCGCGCTTGCGGTCCCAGTTGTCGGCGAAATCATGCACCTTGCCGGCGAGACCGCCGTGCCCGGTGAGCCCCGCCAGGTCGTCGCCCACCCGGTCGGCGATCTGGAACGTGGTGATGGCCTGCGACAGCGAGGTGCTCGCGTCGCGGAAGCGTGCGCTCTCGAGTCCGAGGTCGCCCATGATTCCCCCCTGTGATCGGAATGCGGATACGAGACGAGGGGGCGCCGAGACCGACGCCCCCTCGTTCAGAAGAACGGCGCCGTGGTCAGGAGCGGATCTGCGCGGCGAGCTGCTCGTCCGTCGACTGCAGCGACTGGGCCGCGACGTCGAGGAAGCGGGCCATGCCCTCGATGCCGGCGATGGTCGCCGTGGCACCCGAGTTGAACTGCTCGTACGATGCGTCGAATGCACCCGATGCCGAAGTGGTGACGAAGCCGCTGCTGACGAGCTGCGAGATGTACGCGCGCAGGTTCTTCAGCTGGGTCTCGATGTCCTGCTGACCCGAACGGAGACGGGTCGCAGCGTCCTTCATGTCGGCGTAGGTGACGTTGAGGTTTGCCATGATTACTACCTTCCGGTCGCCCCGGCGGGTGCCGGAGAGGTTCTTGATGTCTCGAGCGTAACCGCGCCCGCGGGCCCGTCCAATGGGGAGAACTCCCCATACCCGGTCACAGGTTCTCCGGGATCACCAGCGGGAACTGTACGCGCACGATCTTCCCCCGCTGCGCGAGCACGCCGCGCCCCACCGGGAACTCGCCCCGCCCGACGCGGGGCAGCGGGGCCTTCAGCACCATCTCGCCGTCGATGGTCTCGGGCTGCAGCACCACGCCGCGGCGAGCCTGCTTGATCTCGCCGAGCAGGCCGAAGTTGCTGGTCCACTCGCTCGTGTCGCCGGTGAAGACGAGCAGCAGCTCGCCCCGCGCCGCGCGCTTGACCAGATCGCCCAGCGGCATCTCCGCGAGGGAGGACGCGAACTCCGCCACGCCCTCGACCGCCACCACCGGACGCGAGCCCGCCTCGATCGCCTCGACCACCCGGGCCATCGCGGCGGTCGCCGTCATCCCGTCCGCCGCCGTGTCGCCCCAGGGCACCGCGGCGAAGGCGGGCGACCGGGGGGAGCCGAGATAGAGCGTCGGAGTGGCCGGTGCGGCCCGCAGCGCCTGCTGCACCACGGCGGCGAGCGCATTGCTCTTGCCGCTCGCCGGAGGGCCCGCGATGATGAAGCTCCCGACGGGCTCGATGCCGAACGGACCGAGATCGGCGTCCGAGAGGCCGACCACGAGCCGGTCGTCCTGCATCGGCGGCAGCTGATCGATCGCATAGGTCAGCGGCAGCGCGCGCACCGGCGGCGCCTCGGACATGCCGCGCCGCGACATGGACGCGGCCATCCGCTCGATCGCGAGCGACTGCTCCTTCATGCTCCGCGTGCCGCCGATGATCGCGATCTGCGCCTCGTTCTCGCCGATGATCGCCCGGCCGGGGACCGAGTCGGGTGAGAGGATGTCCCGGGGGACGTTCAGGATGTTGTAGGCGTCGACATCGGCCATCCGCAGCACGACGCGGCGCTGCAGCATCGCGTTCAGCGCGCTCGGGATCGTCTGGAACCGATCGGCACTGAGCACGACGTGGATGCCGACCGCACGGCCGTCGGAAAGCACCTCCTGCAGGGCGTTGTACGTGTCAGCGCGTCCGATCACCGCCTCGTAGTCGTTGCGGAAGGCGCCGAAGCCGTCGAGCAGCACCAGGATGCGGGGCTCGTCGCGGTTGCCGGACAGCGCGCGGTACTCGGTGAGCGTCGACGCCCCCACCGCGGAGTAGGCGTCGCCGCGGCGGTCGAGCTCGGCGCGCAGCGTGGCGAAGAGGCGCGCGACCCGCTCCGCGTCGTCGCCGGAGATCACCGAGCCCACGTGCGGCAGCGGCTCGAGCATCCGCAGCGCCCCGGATCCGAAGTCCAGGCCGTACACGTGCACGGGACCGCCGCGCGGGGTGATACCCGCCGACACCGCGAGCGTGCGCAGCGCCGCGCTCTTCCCCGCGCCGCTGGTGCCGTAGACCACCATGTGCCCCTCGGTGTCGGGGGAGAAGTGGAACGGCACCTGGTCCTGACGATCCGGCTCATCGATCACACCGAGCAGCAGCGCCGCGTCGGTGCGCTGCGGGAGCTTGGTCTGGTCGAAGGTCGGGGCGAGCTCGTCGAGCCACGGCCGGCGGGGCGGATGCACCTGGGCGGCCTGCGCGGCGAGCACCATCGTGCTGACCAGCCGCTGCTGGTCGTTGGGGCCGAGGTCGTCGACCTCCTGCGCCGCGCTCTCGTCGACGGGAAGCTCCCACTCACCGAGGTCCGCGGAGCCGAAGTTCTCGACCATGACGTCCACGCCGTCGCCCTGCGCCAGGCTCCAGCCGCCGGCATAGGCCGACTGGAACAGGGACATGCGGCCCGGTCCGGTCTTGGCGATGCCCCGACCCGGGAGGCCCGGATCGAAGAGCGCGGCGTCCTTGGAGCCGATGACGTCGGTCGAGTCGGTCTCGTCGGCCATGCGCAACGCGACGCGGAGGTTGGTGTTCGCGCGGAGGTTGTCCTTGATCACGCCGGCGGGACGCTGTGTGGCCATGATGAGGTGGATGCCGAGCGAGCGACCCCGCTGGGCGATGTCGATCACACCGTCGACGAACTCGGGGACCTCTTTCGCGAGCGCCGCGAACTCGTCGATCACCAGCACCAGCGCGGGCGGCGCCTGAGGGTCGCCGGCCCGCTCGAGCTCGAGGATGTCCTTGGCCTTCTTGCGGTTGAACAGGTGCTCTCGGTAGTGCAGCTCGGCGCGGAGGCTGACCAGCACCCGGCGCACGAGGTGCGGGTTGAGGTCGGTCACGATGCCCACGCAATGCGGCAGGCTCGTGCAGTCGGCGAACGCCGAGCCGCCCTTGTAGTCCACGAACAGGAAGGTGAGCCGCTCGGGGCTGTACTCCGTCGCCATGCCCAGCACCCAGGCCTGCAGGAACTCGCTCTTGCCCGAGCCGGTGGTGCCGCCGACGAGGGCGTGCGGTCCCTGCTGACGCAGGTCGAGGTGCATCGCGCCTTCGGCCGCCTGCCCGACGAGGGCGCGCAGCTTCGGCTGGTAGCGCTTCGACGATCCGGCGGTGCGCCGTGCGGACAGGGTGTCGTTCTGCGTCCACCGGTCGACGACCGCCTCCGGCTGGGTCGCCATGTCACGCCCGAGCAGGTGCAGCATCGAGATCGTGCGCGGCACGTCGCTGCGGTCGAGCGCGACCTCACCGGCATCCGTCAACCGGGCGAGGGCGCGCGCGAACACCGCGTACTGCTCCCGGGTGAGCTCGTCGACCTGCAGCGCGTCGATCGTCTCGCCGAGGCGCACGAAGTGCGCACGGTCGGCGCCTTCCCCCGCCACGGGTCCGAGCTCGACGAACGTGCGGCACGACGCGGGCAACGCGGCCGGCGCCTCGGTGAGCCACACCGGGTAGACGCCGTGGGTGGCCGCCCTCTCGGACAGCTGGATGAGGCGTCCGCGGTCGACGGGGGCGTCCGGGGCGATCAGCACGACAACGGCGGGCTTCGGCGCCGACTCCTGGCGGCGCTCGTCGCCGACCTTCGCGCCGCTGCGGGTGGCCGCGGCGTCGACGTTGAGCGCGCCCAGCTCGGCCGCTTCGTCGCCCCGGGACCGGCTCGAGATCAGCTCCTCCAGCCGGGCGACGATCTGTCCGGCCGTGGCCGGCCCGTCGCCGATGGGCGCGACGCCGAGCAGCTCGCCCGCCGCCCAGGTGTGCGGCAGCCACTTCGTGTCGGCGAGCTCCGCTCCCCAGCGCGATCCCCACAGCCCCACGACGCCGACGTCGCTCGGAGCGTGCAGGCCCGTGATCTGGGCGAGGAGCGCGCGGGTGTATCCGGCGCCCCGGCCCCCTCCGCCCGCGACGCCGAGCGCGCCCACGTCGACGAGGTCTTCGAGGATGGGCACCTGCTCCACGGTGGTCGTCGCGGCGACGACCTCGTCGAGCCGTTCGACGTACTCCGGGATCGCGCGGTCGCGGCCGTTGGACTCCTTCACCTGCGAGCGCGAGGAGGTGTCCCCCACGCCCAGCCGCACGTGCAGGAACGACCAGTGCTCGCCGCGGCGCGTCCAGACCGTCGGACCCGCGTCGAGGGCGGCGTCGCTGATCTCGCGCAGCGCGGGCACCTCGCGGCGCCGCACGTCGAGCTCGCGCTCGTGCTCGGTCTCGATACGGGCCGAGAGTCGCGCGAGCTGCTCCTCGAACCGCGCCTTGTCGTCCTCGAGCTCGCGCTTGCCCTGTATCCGGGCGGTGACGAACGTGCCGATCATGAGCAGCGGGGAGAGCGCGACGAACATCAGCGACAACGGGTTCCGCGTCATCGCGAACATGCCCGCGCCCATGATCAGCGGGGCGACCAGCGCGAGGAGGGGGAACGGCGAGCGCTTCGGCGGGATCGGCAGGTCGGTGCCGTCCAGCTCCTCGCCGAGATAGCGCTCCTCCACGCGCGGCGAGCGCACGAACTCGACCTGCCGGATCGAGGCCACCTGCGCCACGGGCTCGGCGGTCTGCTCGACGCGGACCTGCACGGGGGTGTCGCCGAGCACGACCGACAGGGTGCCCTCTGCGGCGACGAGACGCACCACCGATGCGCCGTCGATGAGGATCCCGTTCGCCGAGTTCAGGTCGATCATCTCGACCCGGTCGCCGATCTCCAGCCGGGCGTGACGCTTCGACACGAGCGGGTCGTCGATCACCACGTCGCAGGACTCGTCGCGACCGATCACGATCGTGCCCCGGGTGAGCGGGATCGACCGGGCGTGGTCGCCCGCTCCCACCTGCATCCGCCCGATCACGGGGCGCTGCTCGTAGGAGGCGGGGACCACGCGTACGGTCGCGCCGTGCGCGAGGCCGACGTGGGCGAAGGTCGACTCCGGGGCGAGCAGGTCGCCGGGCCCCGACACGATCGAGCTGTAGGCCTCCAGGGTGACCGCCCGCGGATCGGCCGTGGCGAAGGAGCCGAGCGGATCGGCGCGGACGATCATCTCGGCGATCTCGCCGATCGTCGCCGTGCCCTCCGCGGTGACCTCGATGTCCCCGGGCGCAGCGTTCTGGCGCAGCAGCGTCAGTCGTACCTTCACTCGGCGTCTCCTTCGTCGCCGTCCTGCGGGGCATCCAGCAGCGGCAGATCCTCTTTGGTCACCAGGCGCGAGGCGAGCACGTGCTCGACGAGCCGCGCACGGCGGTTGGTGGCGAGCGTGCGCTGACCGCCGCGCATCCCGGGCACGCCGATCCGGTCGAACTTGTCGCAGACGTTGTCGAGCTTGCGGTTGAAGCGCGTCACGGTCCATCCCAGCCGTTCCGCCGCCTTGGCCGACGTGGGGATCTCGCTCATCCCGGTGCCGTCGCGTCGCAGCTGCGGCTCGGCGAGCGCGAGGATCAGCAGCTTCTGGCTGAGCGTCAACGGCACCTCGCCGATGGTCGAGACCCCGTCGCCGTCGTCGTCGCGGCGGGTGTCGCGGAACGCCGGCTCCGCCGCGTGGATCGTGAGCTCATAGGTCGTCGGCCCGGCGGTGAACACCACCGTCGTGCGGGGGAAGACGATCGGCAGCCGCGCACCGGGGGCGAGCCACGCCTGCATCCCGCCTGAGGAGTCGGTGACCGTGGCGGTCAGGCGGCTGCCGACGTTCGACAGCCACCACAGCCCGTCGGAGTCGGACACCTCGAGGAAGCGCCGGTGCAGGAAGAGGTTGTCATCGAGGGCCAGGTCGCCTTCGCGGCCCACTTCGAAGGAGGACCCGGGACGCACGACGAAGAACTCTCCCGCGAACTCCACGGTCACCCCGCTGAGCGTGCTCACTTGACGCACCCCCGGAGCGGATCGGACGACCGGCCGCCCGCGGCCCGCCGCAGCGACACGTCGATGCAGGTCTGCCCGTCGGGGTTCGCGTCGAGGGTGACGGTCTCCGTCTCGATGTTGGCCGCGCGGCTCGAGCCGTCGAGCGTGATCTCGGCCCAGATGTAGCTGTCGCCGTCCTTCGGGTCCGGGTTCTTCCAGGTGAACGTCACCGTGTCGCCGGATCGGGTGCCGGCGAGATCGGTCACCTGCGGCACCACGGCCGAGACGGGGTCCTTGGGGTCGGCGGAGGCCGACGGCGAGGGCTTCGGAGCCGGTCCGCCGGAGACGAGGTTGACCACGACGATCACGCCGACGACGATCAGGGCCGCGATTCCGACGGCCAGACCGATCCACAAGCCGCGACGGCTGCGCGACGCGGGCGGCTCCGCGACGGGCTCGGCCGCTTCGGGGGCGGGCTCCGCGACGGGGGCCGCCGCGTCCGGCGCGACGACGACCGGTCCGCGGAGCACCGTGCGATCCCCGTCTCCGGCTCCCGCGGTCGCAGGCGCGGAGGGGACGGGAACGGCGGGCGCGGACGCCGCAGGCGGGATCGACGTCGGGACGCGCCGCTGGGTGCGCTCCTCGGCCGGATCGTTGCGGGGCGGCGACACGAACGACGGGGTGCCCGGTGGCACCGCGGCGGGAGCGATCGAGGGTGCGACGCTCCGCGGCTCGGTGGTCGCCGAGGGGCGGGTCGGATCGATGCTGACGACCTCGCGCACGCGGGTCAGCCCGTCGCCGTCGTCCTCGATCTCGTCCTCGGCCGGATGCTCGTCGACGATGTCGATCGGCGTGACCGAGTGCGAGAGCTCGATCTGCACCTTCTGCAGCGCCCGTCCGAAGGCGACGGCGCTGGGATAGCGATCCGCCGGGTTCTTCGCCATCGCCCGCGCGAGGGTCTGCTGCAGGCTCTGCGGCACGTCCGGGCGGGTCAGCGCGGGCAGCGGCGCGCGCTCGATGCGCTCGATGAGGTCGGCGCTCGTATTGCGCTCCCCCGCACGCTCGAACGGCGAGCGCCCGGCGAGCAGGGTGTAGACGGTGGCCCCCAGCGCGTACACGTCCGTGCGCGGACCGCTGGTCGGCGGATCGCCGAACGACTCCGGCGGCGACCACGGGATCGACATCCCCGCGGCCTCGGTCAGTGCGCCCGTCGTGGAGGCGATGCCGAAGTCGGTGAGCGCGGGCCGGTTGTACTCGGTGACGAGGATGTTCGCCGGCTTGATGTCACGGTGCAGCACGCCGGCGCGATGCGCCGTCTCCACCGCTCCGGACACCTGGATGCCGACGCGCAGCGCCTCCGCGACGGGGAACGCCTCCTTGCGGGAGCGCGCCTGCAGGTTCGGCCGAGGGCAGTACTCCATCACCAGGTAGGGGCGGCCGTCGGCGGCGACCCCCGCCTGATAGATGGTGACGATCGCGGGGTGCGTCGACAGCATCGCCATCACGTTCGCCTCGTCGGTGAACTCCTGCGCGGCGGAGCTCGTCACCCGGTCGGCGAGCAGCACCTTCACCGCGACGCGCCGCCGCGGCATCTGCTGCTCGTACAGGAACACGTCGGCGAAGCCGCCCGCGCCGAGCGCCTCGACGTAGTGGAAGCCCGGGAGCTCGGGCGGCGGAGACGGACGCCGGCTCATGAGAGCCCTTCGAACGTCACCGTCACCCCGTCGCCGAGATCGACGGCGTCGCCGTCGAGGACCAGCGTGTGCTCGCCCGGATGCAGCCGCATCGGGTCGGCCCCCGCGCGCAGCAGCGTGGAGCCGTTCGTGGTGTGCAGGTCGATGACCACCACGGTGTCGCCCTCGGGCCGGATCTCGAGGTGGTTGCGCGAGATGTCCTGCTGCGGACTCTCCACCGCGATGAGGTGGGGCAGGTCTGCGCCGCTCGCGCGGGTCGACCGCGGACGGCGCCCGATGATCACGGTGCGGTCGAGGGCGACGACCTGCCCGGTCGAAACCCGGACACTCCCGGCGAAGGCGGGAGGAGGTGGCGCCACCGCCGACAGCACCTCGGTGGGCGCGTCAGGCGACACCGGGGACCCGGCTCCGCGGAGGGCGCGAGCCTCACCGGCCGAGATGGTCGCACCGTCATGGTCGCCCTCGATCGCGGACGGCGCGACGTCGGCGGAGGCGCCCTCCTCCTCGGCGACCGGGCGCACGGCCGCGGCCTCGATCGGGGTGTGCACGGTGGCGCCCCAGAGGTGGTCGAACTCGTCCGCCACCGGGGCGAACGTGCCCTCGGTGGGCATCAGCGTGTCGCCGATGACCGGCTCGGGCTCCGGCTGCGGATCCGCCGGCCCGGCGGGGGCGTCCGCGGGAACGGGCTCCGGGTCGGTCTCGGGCTGCGGCACCTCGGGGATGGCCTCGGTCGGCGCGTCCGGCGCGCCGGGAGCGGCGCCTGCGGACGGCGCGTCGACCGGCGGGGTCGGGGCGACGAGCGGCGCGGGCGGCGCGACGGGCGCCGCAGGGATCACCGGGATGAACGCCGACGCGGTGTCCGCGTCGGTGAACCCCGGCGCGGGCCGCAGCACGGGCTCCTCCGGCGCCGACGCGGCCTCGGCCGGGGAAGCGGGCGGGGACGCCGGAGACGGCTCGGCCTCGGGTGCCACGGAGGGCGCAGGCGCCGCGGCCGTTCCGCCGGGAACGCGCTCCTCGGCGCCGTCCAGCGTGCGCGAGGCGGCCGAGGCGAGCACGATGCCCTCCGCGACCGGCAGCGCGGTGCCCGACTCGGTGCTCTGCACGGTCAGCTCGATGCGCGTCGCACCCGCGATGAACCGCTCGGTCCAGGTGGTCACCTCGGCGCCGGAGATCGTCTCCGCGGCGTCGCCGGCGCCCGTCACCCGGGCGACGACGCGTCCGCGCACGGCGACCCGGGCGTCCGCGCCCTCGACGACCGCGGCGACGAAGGACGGCATCGACGCGAAGGACGATCCGGCCCGGGTGAGCACGTCGACGACGGCGGCCAGCGCGGGGTCCGCATCCAGGCGGTCCCAGAGCGCCGCGACGACGTCGTCGGACGTGCCCGGCTCGAGCGCGACCAGCGCACCCCGTCGTGCGATCAGGAACCAGTCACCCGGTCGGTAGTTCGTCTGCATCAGCGCATCCCTCCCGCTGCCGCCTCGCGCGGACGGGTGTCCGCGTCGATCTCCTCATCGGACGTCGTCGGCGTGCCCGGCCGAGAGGCGACCGAGACCGCGTCGACGACGACCACCGTGATGTTGTCCCGGCCGCCGGCGGCCACGGCCTCCTCGACCAGCACGTCCGCTGCCGTCTGGGGGTCGGGCTCGGTCATCAGCACCTCGAAGATCCGCTGCTCGGGCACCTCGACCGGCAGCCCGTCCGAGCACACCAGCATCCGGTCTCCGAGCTCCGCCGGGAACAGCCAGTAGTCGGCGTCGCCGGTGCTGCTCGCCCCGATCGCACGCGTGATGATGTTGCGCCGCCGGTCGTGCACCGCCTGCTCGGGCGAGAGCTCGCCGGACTCGATCAGCTCCTGCACCACGGAGTGGTCCACGCTGATCTGCTCCAGCTCGCCACCGGCGAGACGGTAGGTGCGCGAGTCGCCGATGTTGAGGGCGAGCCAGTATCCGGTGCCGTCGACCGAGGCGATCGCGACGCCGCTCAGGGTGGTCCCCGCCCGCCCGGTGCCCGCGGTCGAGAGGTTCTCCACCGCGACGCGGGCGCGGGACAGGGCGACGCGGATGTCGTCGAGCTGCACCGCGGGGAGCCCGATCAGGCGGGAGAACTCCGCGACGACGGTGGCGCTCGCGCGCTCCCCCGCCTCGTGCCCGCCCATGCCGTCGGCGACCAGGAACACGGGTGCGCTGGCCAGGTGGGCGTCCTCGTTCAGCGTGCGGCGGCGCCCCGGGTGCGTCGCAGATCCGGCTGAGACGATCAGCGCGGGCCTCACACGTAGCCGCCGATCGTCACGACGCGGTCGCCGATCTCGATGACGTCACCGAGGCGCACGCGCATCCGCTCCCCCGGCGGGCAGGCGAAGCGCTGCCCGTCGCGCACCAGCACGGTGCCGTTGGTCGAATGCCGGTCGAGGATCCATCCCCCGGAGGCCTCGGCGGCCGCTTCGAAGTGAGTCTTCGAGAGCGAGAGGGTCTCGTCCCGCACCGGAACCACGACGGCGTCGGCCTCCGGCGCGGGGTTCCGTCCGAAGATCGTGCGCCGGGAGACCGAGACCCGGGTGCCGTCGTCCCAGGTGAAGACGAGACGGTGCCCCGGGATGCTGATGCGGGTGTCCTCGACGTCGTCGTCCTCGGTCGCCGGAACCGGGACGGCGGGCGCCGGTGCGACCGCCGGGAGCGGCGGCACGGGCGGGATCGGAGCGGCAGGAGCGGCCGGCGCCGCCGCGCGCTGCGGCGGGGCGTCCTGCGTGACGCCGGGCACGAACGCGATCATCCCTCCGGCCTCGGCGACCGGGAGCGGAGGGGCCGCGGGGCGCGGCGGCGCCGCCGGGGCCGCGTGCTGCGGGGCGGAGACATCGGCCGTGGGAGCGGCCTGCGGCGCGGGCTCGAAGCCGGGCATCGGCGCCGGGGGGAGGCGGTCGAAGGACGGCGCGGGGAGCAGCGGCGGGGCCGGCGGCGCGGGAGGGGCCTCGACGACCTCGGGCTCGGGGGCGGCCACCCGCGCGTCCATCATGAGCGCACCCGCGGCCTTGTCGTGCCAGCCCTGGAAGCGTCCCGAACCGTCGAAGAGCGGTGTGAACAGCCCGACGACGATCGCCGACAGCAGCCCGAAGACGACGTTGCGCAGCAGCGCGCGCCAGAAGCCGAGCGGGGAGCCCTCATCGGCGCGCACGAGACGGAGGCCCTGCGCGCGCATCCCGATCGACCCGGAACGGCTCTGCATCAGCGTGTAGACGACGAGCCAGGCCATCACGACCAGCCAGACCGCGATGCCACCGAACAGCAGCACCGGGATCATCCCGTCACGACCCGCCGCCATCGCCACGCCCGCGACCACGCCCGCAGGGACGATCGCGACGACGCCGTTGATCACGGCGTCGATCAGATAGGCGATCGCCCGGCGCTTCACCGGGGCCACCTGGCCGAAGGGAAGCATCGTCATGTCGTCTCGCTCTCGGGTGCCGGTGTGGTGCTGGTGTCGATCGTGCCAGGTTCGCGGCGCACGCGCGCGGCCGCGGCATCCTTGAGGTTGCGGAGGCCTCCGGCGATCCTCCCGCCGCCGAGGAGGGAGCGGACGCTCAGCCGCGCCCGCATCCGTCGCCAGAAGCCGGCCTCCGCGCCCATGCCGCCCACGATCTCGTCGACCTCCTTCCAGAACGCGTCGACCTCTTCGGCCGACGGCTCCGAGGGACCGAACACCTGGGCGTCCGCCCGATCGGCGAGCGTCGTCACGGCCGGTGCGGACAGCGCCTCGGAGACCGTCGCGGCATCTTCCACGCGCGTCGCACCGGGTGCGACCCGTGCGCCGTAGTCGACGGCACGATCGGTCAGCTCGTCCCAGCCGCCGCTGATCCGGTCGGCGGTGCTCTTCGCGGAGCGGCGTCCGCGGCGGCGCGCCGCCTTCCACGCCCCGATCACGATGAACGGCGAGGCCAGGATCGCCAGCACCGCGAGCACGACGCCGCCGATCGCGAGGATCGTGGCGATGATGCCGAGAAGGTTGGGGGTGTCGTCCTCGGGCTCCCGGTCGTCCGGCAGCGTCGGGGGCAGGTCGACCGGCTCCTGCGGCGGGGGCGGCGGCTGCAGCACCTGCGGCTTCGGGTCGACCTTCGGCTTCGTGTTCTGCTGGTTGGGGACCTTGTCCTTCGGCGGCGTCGGGTCGAAGGGCAGCCAGCCGTAGCCGGCGAAGTTGACCTCGACCCACGCGTGGACGTCGTCGCCGGTCGCCGCGAACACGGCGTTCTTGGCGCGGTCCTCGTCGGGGTAGTAGCCCATCACGACCCGCGCGGGGATGTCGACGGCGCGGGCCATCAGCGCCATCGCGGCGGCGTACTGCTCGTCGTCGCCGATCATCTGCTGACCGCCGAGCAGGGTCGAGATCCGCTCGGCGCCGTGCCCGGCCCGCGAGACCGCCTCGTTCTCCAGGCCGTGGCTGAAGTAGCCGCCGTCGGCGAGGAAGCTCTCCAGCGCGCGCACCTGCTCGATCGGGGTCTCGGCGTCGGCGACGGTGTCCGCCGCGAGCGAGCTGATCTCGTCCGGCACGTCCGACTGCTTCGGAAGCCGCACCGATCCGAACTTCGCGTCGGTGAGCTCCTTGTCGTCGACGTCGCCCTGGATGATCGTCTGCAGCGTGTAGGCGTCGCCCTTGCGCAGCCCGGGCACGGCCACCGCGGTACCGGTCGACGTGTTGTAGTACGTGTTGCGGCGCAGATCCTCGGCGCGCCCGCCGGAGTAGCGGATCTCCGACACCGCGCCGGTGTCCGGCACCCACACGCCCCGGTAGTCGCCGATCTCCACGTGCACGGTCGTGGGCGCGCCCTGCGCATCGGGCGACATGTCGGTGCGCAGCGGCGTGAAGGCGCTGGAGGAGCCCGGTCCGCCGTCGGTGACGTTGTACACGACGCCGTCGTACTGGTCCATCGCCCCGATGCGGATGCGCGCCCCCTCGGGCATCCCGGTCACCGTGAACAGGGTCTTCTCTCGGTCGTCGCGCACGTTCTTCCGGAACGCCTGGAGCGGGCTCGCGTAGTCCCGCACGTCGAACGGCGGGATGATCACGTCGCGGAACACGTGGCGCGGCTGTGCGGGGGCGGCGATCGCGCTGGCCGCCACTCCCGCCCCGGAGGCGATCGCGAGCACCGCCGCGGCGCCGACCAGCCGGCGGATGCGCATCTGGCTCGAGCGCCCGGCATCCACCGCCGCCGCCTCGACGGCGGACTCCTCCGGCGCCCACCAGGTGCGCAGCGAGAGCCAGGCGACGGCGACCACCGCGAAGACGATGCCCTGCACCAGCGGGAACGCGGGCTGCGGCACCCCGAGCACGATCGCGAGCATCAGCGCGGTCCCGGCGGGGATCAGCGCCCACGCCGGGCGCCGCAGCCGCAGCGCGAGCGATCCGGCCGTCACCGCCGCGAGCAGCGTGACCAGGAACGGGACGAGGGCGTGCCCGTCCGCCACCGCCACGGGGGCGACCGTGGTGAGCAGCTGCTTCCAGCTCGTCACCACCCCGACGGCGAGGCCCGTCAGGGTGTCGATGGTCGGCACGAACCCCGCGACGGTGGTCGCCGGGAGCGCGAGGGCGCCGCCGAACAGGAAATAGCCGACGACCGTGAGACCGGCGACGAGCAGGATGCCCCAGCGCCGCCACGCGCACACCGCGGCGATCGCGAGGCCGAGGAGGATGCCGCCGATCGCGGCACCGAGGTACGACGGACCGCCGAAGGTGGGCCAGAACCCGGCCGCGGCGACGGCGACGAGGAGCGCCATCGCGACGAGGTCGATCACCCAGCGGCGGAGCGGCGCCCGTTCGTTCATGACAGCACCTTCTGCAGGGCGAGCGGCAGCTGGTCGAGCGCGCCGATGCTCATGACGTCGGCCTCGCCGATGCGGCGCAGGCGAGGACGCTCGATGCGCTCGTCCACCACGACCGCGATCGCACGGGCGCCGAAGGGGAGGCGGGAGCAGGCCAGCCGCAGGTCCTCGTTCGACACCCCGGCACCGCACACGAGCACGACCACGCTGGCGAGCGGCATCGTCGCCGAGAGCACCCCGGCGAGTTCGGGCAGACCGCCCTCGCGCGGACGGCTCTGCTCGACCGTCGACAGCGAGTCGAGCAGCTGCTTGCCCGTCCCGGAGGCGAGCTCACGACCCTGCACGCGCACGTCGACGCGCTGGGAGTCCCGCAGCGCCCGCAGGCCGATCGAGCCGGCGACGGAGATGCCGAGCTCGAAGTCGGCGTCGGCGGAGTAGTCGGCCGACGAACGGGACAGCCCGATCACGAAGTGCGAGCGCCGGGTCTCCTCGAACTGCCGCACCATCATCACCCCGGTGCGCGCCGTGGACCGCCAGTGCACGTGCCGCAGATCGTCGCCGGGCTGGTACTCGAGTAGGGCGTGGAACGACACGTCGTCCCGGGAGAGGTCGGCGGCCGGCATCCCCTCGAGGTCGCGCAGGAAGCCGAGCGACTGCCCGCCGAACAGGGTGGTCCGGGGGTGCACGTAGAGGTCGACCGGGTCGTCGCGGCGGTGGGCGCGCTCGAAGAGCCCGAGCGGATCGCCGCGGACGACGCTCACGGGGCCGACCTTCACCACGCCACGACGCTGCGTCGGGATGGCGAAGAGCTCCTCCGACTGCTGACCGGGCGAGAGGCGCTGGATGCCGAACTCGCCGCGGCCCGATCCGACGGGGAGAACGACGCGGGACGGGAGGATGGCCCGCGGGCCGGTGTTCGAGAGCGTGAGGGCGCCCACGGCGCGCTCGCCCACCACCACACGGGTGCGCGCGAGATCCAGGGCGACGTCGTACTGGGTGCGGCCGATCAGGAACAGCGCGCACAGCACGATCACCAGCACGAGCACCAGCGCGGTGACCGTGAACTCGATCCACCCCATCAGCTGGCCGGCGATCCAGAGTCCGACGGCGAGGGCGATGAGAATCCAGCCGAGAGGTCGGACGACGCTCGCGACGACGCGCAGACGACCGGCGATGCGCGCGCCGATGAGGGCGGCGACGTCGCGCCACCCCGCCTCGGCGGGCGTCGTCGTGCGCGCGGGCGCGAGCGTGTCCGACGTCATCACGCCGCCGTTCGCGCCTGCGGCGCGGCGACCGCGTCGAGCACCCGCGCGATGACGGTCTCGGCGGTGGTGCCGGCGAACTCCGCCTCGGCGTCGAGCATGATGCGGTGCTGCCAGACGGGCCGGACGAGGGCCTTGACGTCGTCCGGCAGCACGTAGTGGCGGCCGTGGGCGGCGGCGCGCACCTTCGCGATGCGGATCATCGCCAGTGCGCCGCGCACCGACACGCCGAGCTTCGTCGCGGCGTCGCTGCGGGTCGCCTCCGCGAGTTCGGCGACGTACCGCAG
Source organism: Microbacterium sp. (assembly GCF_040394595.1). Taxonomy (GTDB): domain Bacteria; phylum Actinomycetota; class Actinomycetes; order Actinomycetales; family Microbacteriaceae; genus Microbacterium. Next base: position 14,453 of record NZ_JBEBSA010000012.1, on the reverse strand, counting down.
CACGGCGGGCTCGACGTGCACGGTGGCGGCGAGATCGGCCATGTCGGCCACCGCGCCGGTGGTGATGATCGCGGCGAGGCGCGCCGCGGGGTTGCGGTCGGCCGCGCCCGCGAGGATGCTCTCGGTGACGGCGAGGTCGGGATAGCCGATCGACGTCTTGATGAGGAACCGGTCGAGCTGCGCCTCGGGGAGCTTGTACGTGCCCGCCTGCTCGACGGGGTTCTGGGTCGCGATCACGAGGAACGGACGGCCCGTCTCGTGGGTGACGCCGTCGACGGTGACCCGGGACTCCTCCATGACCTCGAGCAGAGCCGACTGGGTCTTCGGCGAGGCGCGGTTGATCTCGTCGGCGAGCACGATCGACGCGAAGATCGGTCCGCGGTGGAACTCGAACTTGTGCGACTGCTGGTCGTAGATCGTCACGCCGGTGACGTCGGAGGGCAGCAGGTCGGGGGTGAACTGGATGCGCGCGCTCGTGCCCTGCACGGTCGCGGCCAGCGCCTTCGCCAGGCTCGTCTTGCCGGTGCCGGGGGCGTCCTCCAGCAGCACGTGTCCCTCGGCGAGCATGGCCGAGAGCACCAGGCCGACGACGTCGCTCTTGCCCTGCACCGCCTTGTCGATGTTCTCCACCAGGCGCTGGAAGGTGCCCTGGAACCAGGCGGCCTGCTCAGGGGTCATTGTCATCTCGTTGTGTCCTGTCCTTGCGGTGATTCGTCGTCGGGAGCGCCCCGTACGGGGCCTCCTAGTCCCACGTGGTCGGCTCGGCGTTGCCCCAGCCGACGATCTCCACGCTGAGCGAGTACTGGTTGTGGAAGCCGCCGTGCCAGCATCCGGTGTCCACGTACCCGTTCTCCGGCACGTTGAAGGCATACCCGCCGCCGAACCGCACGCCGTTCTCCAGGCAGTAGAGGGTGTACTTCCCCACCGGGAAGTTGCTCGTGTTCAGTCGCAGGAGATAGCAGGTGTCCGTGGTGCCGCATTTACCAGAATCCGGCCCCTGGCTCGTCCAGGCCCGCGGCTTCGGCGGGTCGTTCGTCCGGGCCGACGCGCTCGCGGTCGGGGTGGTCTGGTTCGCGGCGTCGACCGCCTTCACCGAGATCGAGTGGTTCTGCTGATACCCGTTGCCGACATTGACCGTGCCCTTGATCGCGACGTTCTGCCACCCACCGCCGTCGATGCTGACCTGCACCGTCTGGATGCTCCGCCCGTTGGCCGAGCCCTCGGCGTTCCAGCTCAGCTGCACCTGGGTGCCCAGGTTCACCGCCGAGGCCGCGGGGGCGTGCGGGCTGCCGAAGGGGATCGCGCTGGCGGCCCCGGACGACGGCCCCGCGTACGTGCCGCCGCCGACCTTCGCGACCTCGCGCAGCGTCACCTGGTAGGTGGTGCCGTTGGTGAGCCCGGTGATGGTCGTCCCGTCCCAGTTGCTCTGCCAGCCGCCGCCGTTCAGCCGGTACTGCGTGACGATCTCGTCCGCGCGGGCGCCGTTACGGGCGCCGTGCGTGAACTTCATCACGATCGCGCGGTCCTTGGCCGTCGCGGTCACGGCGCCGGGCGCACCGGGCAGGAGCACGCCCCGGCGCTCCGCCGAGGACGGGCTCGGCTGCCCCCAGCCCGCCTTGTTCTTCGCCGTGATGCGGAACGTGTACCCGGTCTCGGACGGGGTGACCAGGACCGCCTGGCTGGTCGCTCCGGCGGACACCGGAACGGTGCGCACGACGGACGATCCCTGCATCACCTCGAGCCGGTACTCGCTGATCGCGTCGCCGTTGTTGTCCGGCGGCGTCCACGCGACCTCCATCTGCGCCTCGCTGCCGACCGGCGCCAGCTCCTTGGTCGTCGGCGCGGCGGCCGCCTTCGGTGGCCCGGCGGGCACCTCGGGCACCGACCAGGCGCTCCAGCTGGAAGGCTCGGGGGCGCGGTTGTGCGCCTGGACCTGCACACGATAGTTCGCGCCGTTCTCGAGCCCCTCCCAGACCAGGGAGTTTCCGGTCGCGCTGCGCTCGGCCGGACCGCTCGGCGGCGCGGGCTCGATCCGCAGCGTGTACGACTCCACCGGGGACCCCGGGGTCGACGGCGTCTGCCAGGCGACGGAGAGCTTCTTGTCGCCGAACTTCAGCGTCGGCGGGTTCGGGGTGTCCGGGCGGGCGTCGGGCCTCGCGGGGCCGGACACCGGCGACGCCGGCCCCTCGCCCACGCGGTTCTTCGCCGTCACCTGGAACGTGTAGTCGACGTTGTTGGTCAGCCCCGTGAGCGTGCAGGTGGTCGTCGTGCAGCTCTTCGTGTAGGGCGCGCCCTGCGCCGACTTCACCACGTACTCGGTGATCTCCGCGCCGTTGTTCGGCGGAGCGCCCCAGGACAGCACCACCGTGCGGTCCTGCACGTTCGAGACCGACGGCATCCCCGGCGCGTCCGGCACGCCCTGCACCTTCACGGTGATCTTGCCGTCGACCTCGCGGTCGGGGTCCTTGGTCGCGTCCTGGATGCGGTAGCGCGCGACGAACACGCCCACGAAGCTCGACCCCAGCGAGATCTCGACCTCGTCGCCGACCAGCTTCACGGAGCCCTGACCGCTCTCGCCCGCGGCCGAGACCACCTTCAACGGCTTGTCCGGGAACGGGTTGATGTCGTTGTCGAGCACCGGGATGCGGATGGTCTTGCCCTGATCCGCCTCTTCGACGGTGTCGGTGTTCGCCACCGGCAGGTCTCGCGTCGACGCGGTGACCTTCACCCGCACGGTGCCCTCGACCGGTTCGGTGGTGCCGTCGGTGACGTTCAGGCGCACGGTGGTCGCGGTGCCCTTCTTCGCCGAGCTGCTCGCCTCGACGAGGAGCTTGGTGCCGTCCATGCGGGCACTCACGCCGCCGTCCGGCTGCTGGGCGATCGAGAACCGCAGCTTCCCGGCGTCGGCGGGGTCGGGGTCGCTCGAGAGGGAGGCGAGGTCGAGCGACGTCGCGTCCTCCCCCGGCGCCACCGAGATCTCCGAGTCGACGAACTCCGGCTGCTGGTTGTCGGGGGGAAGGACGAGGATCGGGATCGTCAGGGTGGACTTCCGCCCCTTCGGGTCCTCGGTCGACGTGCCGTCCGTCACCTCGAAGGTGATCGCGTCCTCGCCGAAGAACCCCTTCTTCGAGGTGTAGACCAGCGTGTGCTCGTCCTTGATGAGCGAGGAGCCGTCGGCGTTGACCGCGCTGACCTTCGCCGCCTCGGTGATGCGCACGGTCCCGCCGCCGGCGACGGCGACGTACTCGCTGAGCGGCAGCTGCTTCGTCTCGCCGCTCTTGACCTCGACGGGCTTCGTGGCGATCGTCGTCGGACGCAGCTCGGAGCGCGCCGGCACGAAGATGAAGGCCGAGGCGGAGAGGTCGTCGGCATCGGTCACGGTGTAGCGCACGAGCTGGCGCTCCTCGCCGACCGTCACGCGCACCTTGCGGTTGTCGAGCAGCGTGCCGCCCTTCTCGACGGAGACCTTGAGCCCCTCGGTGGTGCCGTCGGGGTCCTCGTCGTTGGCGAGGATGTCGAGGTCGACGCTCAGGCCGTCCTTCACGTCGGAGACGAGCACGCGGTCGTCTCGCGCGATCGGGCGCGCCAGCGGCACGTTCTTGTCGACCGTGATCGCCACGGGCGCGGTCGCCTCCGCCCCGCGCGCGTCGCGGACGGTGTACTGGATCGCGGTGGACAGCTCGCGGTCGGGGACGTCGATGACGACGCGGTCGCCGGACACCCGGGCCGACAGCCCGTCGATCTTCGGCAGGGTCAGGCCCTTCGAGACCAGGGCGATCTTGTCGCCGTCGGGATCGGAGTCGTTCGCGAGCACCGGGACCGCGACGGAGCGACCGGGACGCACGACCACCGAGTCCTTCACCGCGTACGGCGCCTGGTTGATGCCCTCGGGGGGCGCGATGCCCACCCGGATCGTGGCGGTGCCCTCCTTGCCGAGGCGGTCGCGCACCCGGTAGGTGAACGTGTCGACGCCGCTGGAGCGGTCGAAGGCCTTGTACACCAGGAAGTTCTGCCCGACCTCGGAGATCTGCCCCTTCGTGGGAGCCGAGGCCAGGCCCAGCAGCTCGACCGAGTCGCCGTCGATGTCGATGCCGTCCAGCGGCACGGCGATCTGCACGGAGGTGCCGGCGAGCGTGCGTGCGGTCAGGTCACGAGGGCGCGGCGCAGAGTTGTTCTTCTCATCGACCGGGAGGATCTGCACGGTCACATAGCCCGCGGCCTTCTGGTTCATCGAGTCGACGGCCTCGTAGGTGATGTGCGCGGTGCCCGGCTCGGAGCCGGCGCGGAAGCGCACCACGTCCTGCGAGACGAACGCGTCTCCCACTCCGGGCTCGGGGAGCGGCTCGACGAGCGTCGGGGAGACGTGCAGCGTGTCCCCGTTCGGGTGCGAGTCGTTGTCGAGCACGGGGATCGTCACGACATCGCCGGCGCGGACGGTGGCCTGATCGTCGTGGGCCACGGGGGGAAGGAGCTTCGCAGGCGCCGGGATCGGCACCACGATGACGTCGGCCTCGGCGGACTTGGCGCCGTTGGAGATCCGGTACTTGATGCGCACCGGCTCGGCGAGCCCGCCCTGGTCGCCGATGCGGAGGGTCTCGTGGTTGAGCACCGACACGGAGATCCCGCTGTGCGGCGGCACGGTGACCGACTGCAGCACGAGCACGCCGCCGGCCGGATCGGAGTCGTTGCCCAGCACCCCGACGAGCACCTCGCCGCCCGCGGGGAGCAGGGCGACATCGCGCACGGCGACCGGAGGCAGATCGGTCTCCCTCTTGTCGAGCACGTCGACGCGCACGAGCCCGATGGCGTCCTTGCCACCGGCCGAGGCGAGGTACTGCACGTAATAGACGCCGGACGTGGCCGCACGGAACGAGAACTGCTTGTTCGCGAAGTCGGGATCGAGAACGGCGCCGGGCGTCTCCACGACGCGGGTGAGCCGGAGCTGCTCGCGGCCCGAGCTGGTGTCGTTGGCGAGCGGGGAGATCGTGATCGACTCGCCCGCCCTGGTCACCACGTGGTCGGCGTTCGTCTTCGGAGCCGTGCTCCCTGCGGGCTTCACGTCGATGTAGATCGTGCTGGTCGTCGCCTCGCCGAGCGCATCCGAGACGCTCACCTCGACCTTCTGACGCCCCTGCGTGCTCGCCACCGCCCGATAGGTGATCTGCCCGTCGGTGGTGAACGTCGCCTCGTCTCCCGCCGCCGGGGTCACGTTGCGCAGATAGAGGTCGTCGCCGTCCGGGTCGATCCAGTCCGGGAGGACGTTGTACGACACGGTGCCGCCCGCCTCGACCGCGAGCTTGGTGACGCGCTTCGCCTTGGGCGCGGCGTTCTGCTTCCAGTCGTGCACCTCGACGGTGACCGTCGCGGTGTCCTTCCCGCCCCTGCCGTCCGAGGCCTCGTACTGGAAGCTCGAGGATCCGGAGGCCTTCTCGTCGGTGAGGATCTGCAGCGCCCCGCCGTTGAGGATCGGCTGCACGGTGCCCACCGACGGCTGCTTCGACGTGACCTTCGCGACCAGGACGTCGCCGTCGGGGTCGTTGTCGTTGTCCAGCACCGGCAGGAGGGTCGTCCCGCCGGGCCGCACGCCGAAGGAGTCGTCCTCGGCCGTCGGCGGGGTGTTCTCCTCCTTGCGGTCGGGGACCGTGGTCTCGACGGTCTCCTGCGTGGTGTCGTCCGGATCCTCCGACTCGCCCTCCGGCGGCGTGAGCACGCTCCAGTCGTCCACCTGCTGCAGGCTCTCGTTCGCCAGCCAGGCCGAGCCGGAGATCACGTCGTTCAGCACGATCACGTCGCGGTTCACGCGGAAGGCGAGCTGCGTCGACGACTCCGCACCGGGGATGCGCTGATTGAGGTCGGCGGAATCGCCGGCGCAGTCGCGCACGAAACGCGCCGACCCGGCCCACGCACCGTAGGTGCAGCCGCGCAGCGACACAGGCGTCGCCGGGCGGCCCTGACCCTTCGAGGAGATCTCGACCGGGGCACCGCCGTCGAGCGGCACGCGCACCAGCTGCGACGTCGTGGCCAGCGCCACGTCCGCAGCGGCGTCGGAGGCCTGCTGCAGCACGGCGGTGTCCGCGCCGTCGATCTTGGTGCGGAACCCGCCGGGCGTCGTCACCACGCCGGACGCGGCGTCGAGCACGACCGGGGTCTTCCCGACCGCGGTGATCGAGGGACGCGCGGACTTGTCGAGCCCGTCGAGCGAGGCCGTCGAGGTGCCGGTGGGAACGCCCTCCGGGCTCGTGGCCACCGTGACCACCTCGCTGCGCTCGCCCGAGACGGCGTAGACGGTGCCGTCGCGCGCGACGGTGACCGCCGCGTTCTTGCCCAGCTTCGCCGTGGGCTCCGCCGACTTGACGTCGAATCCGGAGAGGGCCTTCGCCGAGTGGACCCACAGCTGTCCGGTGGACTTGTCGAGGATCGCGGCGGTGAGCCGCCCGAGCGCGACCTGCGCGTCTCCGGGCATCGTCGCGCTGTCGGACAGCGACACCTGGGCGGGATCGACGGCGCTCAGCGTGGAGTTGCCCTTGTCGACGACGAGCACGGTCCCGGCGTCCTGCAGGACGTCGTAGTCTTCGCCCGTCGTGCGCGTGCCTCCGTCGATCACCGTCGACTCATGGTTGAAATGACCCACCAGCAGGCTCGACGTCTTCGTCAGCCACACCCCGGCATCATTCAGATCCACCTTCGCCGTCGGGAATCCGTCGTACGCGAACGCCATCCCGGTCAACACCACGGCACCCACGACCACACCGGCCGTCGACGCCAACACCTTCGGACGTCGCCGAACCCACGACAGTGCCTTCATGACTGATGCCCCCCCTGACCGAGGCCGGACGGGTCCGACCCGAGCATCCATGATAGTCACGGCTCGTGACGGGCGAATGTCCTCCTGACCTCGCGATCGTCTGTTCTCTCACCATAGGCGGGACCAGGGTTCCGTATCGATGGGGAGAACTCCCCATCGATACGGCGGATCAGCCGGCGAGCGTCGCGATGTCGATCACGAAGCGGAAGCGCACGTCGCCGGCGAGCACGCGCTCGTAGGCCTCGTTGATCGCGGACGCGGGGATCACCTCGATCTGTGCGGCGATCCCGTGCTCGGCACAGAAGTCGAGCATCTCCTGCGTCTCGGGAATGCCGCCGATGTTCGAACCGGCGACCGATCGGCGACCGGAGATCACCCGCGAGACGTCGAAGGAGAGCGGCTCGGGCGGGGCTCCCACGCACACCAGCGTGCCGTCGGTGTCGAGGAGCGAGAGGTAGTCGTTCAGCGGGATGGGAGCGCTGACGGTGTTGAGGATGAGATCGAAGGAGCGCCGGTTGTCGCGGAATGTCGCGGGGTCGGAGGTCGCGAGGTAGTGGTCGGCCCCGAGACGCAGCCCGTCGTCCTTCTTCCGCAGCGACTGGGACAGCACGGTGACCTCGGCGCCGAGTGCGTGCGCGATCTGCACCGCCATGTGCCCGAGGCCGCCGAGGCCGACCACGGCGACCCGGCTGCCCCGGGTGACGTTCCAGTGCCGCAGCGGCGAGAACGTGGTGATGCCCGCACACAGCAGCGGAGCGGCCGCGTCGAGGGGCAGCGCCTCGGGGATCCGCACCACGAAGCCCTCGGTGACGACCACCTGCTGCGAGTATCCGCCCTGGGTGACCGTGCCGTCGCGGTCGATCGCACCGTAGGTGCCGATCGCTCCCCGCTCGCAGTACTGCTGCGCGCCGCGCGCGCAGGCCCGGCACTCGCCGCACGAGTCCACCAGGCAGCCGACCCCCACGCGGTCGCCGACGGCGTGACGGGTCACCTCGGCGCCTACGGCGGCGACCGTGCCGGCGATCTCGTGTCCCGGCGCGAGGGGGTAGCGCTGCGGACCCCAGTCACCGCGGACGGTGTGGATGTCGGAGTGGCAGATGCCCGCGAAGGCGATGTCGATCAGCACATCGTGCGGACCGAGCTCGCGACGCGCGATCTCGATCTTCTCCAGCGGGGCGCCCTCGGCGGGGGCGGCGTAGGCGGTGACGAGCGACATGGCTCTCCTCTCGGTCCGGACGACTCAGTCGGCGATGCGCCAGCATCCGGCGAGGTGGTCGTCGACCATCCCCGCGGACTGCATGAGCGCGTACATCGTGGTGGGCCCGACGAAGCGGAAGCCCCTCTTGCGCAGCGCCTTGCTCAGCGCGGTGGACTCCGGCGTCACCGCGGGCACGTCGGCGAACTCCTGCGGCCGCGCGCCGGGGGCGGGGGCGAACGACCACATCAGCTCGTCGAGCCCGCCCTCCGGCATCGCCTCGACCAGCCGGGCGTTCTCGATCGTCGCGACGATCTTCTGACGGTTGCGGACGATGCCCGCGTCGCCGAGCAGCCGCTCGACGTCGGCCTCGTCGAAGCGCGCGACAGCAGCCGGCTCGAAACCGGCGAACACCTCGCGGAAACGCGGCCGTTTGCGCAGGATCGTGATCCAGCTCAACCCCGCCTGGAAGCCCTCGAGCGACATCTTCTCGAACAGCGCGCGATCGCCGTGCAACGGCGTGCCCCACTCCTCGTCGTGATAACGGCGGTACTCGTCGTCGTCGCCGACCCAGGCGCAGCGTGCGCGCCCGTCCGGACCGGTGGTGAGCGATGGCATGGGTCAACGCTACGGCACGTCGCTCTTCCAACGGGATTCTCGGGCGGCTCTGCTCTCCCGGAGATCGTCTGCGCCTTGCTCGACGACCGCATGAGCGGCGCGCCGCAGCGTGGCGAAGTAGCTCACTATATTGTCGGAGGGCTTCAACGGAAACGAAGATCTTCGCAGTTCACCGCATCAAGAAATTTGCCCTCTTTGACCTCGGATTTCACTTGTGACGAATACGACGCCGTCGGCACGACAGAGATCTCCACAGCGCTCGCGTCGTTCAACTGCACATCATCTGCGCAGATCGCCACGACCGTCCAGTCTTTCGGATCTGAAGTTGAGAGCGCGAACGAGGCAACCTGGCCCACGCGAGGGGACGAGTCTTGAATCAGAAACGAGGTTTCCTCAGGAGCACTACTGAACACTGCGCCAAGGGTCTGGCCTACGGCGTCGCTGGTCGGGAGCGATGGTCTGCTCGAGCATCCTGCGGCGGTGATCAAGAGAGCCACGGCTACAGTGCCCCCGGGGACAGCTCGACTCAGAGTCCGCACGAAATCGACGAGCTATACGGGTTGAAGGCAGTAAGTTGTCCGCTGGTTCGGACTGTAGTCCACGATGCGGGACCTCCGATCCGAGGTTGAGAACGCTTCTGTTCCCGAACATTGTACGTGTACTTGGTTCCAAGTGCCCGCGCCTTCCAAGTCTGACCCGCCTTCAGTGCGGGAGATGCGCATGCCACTGTTGTTGTCACGCTTTCCGCGGAACTGATGTGGAGGCCGGCGGACACGTCGCTTCTGCTCGCACCTAGGCTGACCTGGACGGTTCTCGTAACAGATTTGCCCGTCGTGATCGTGCAGGTTCCTCCGCTGGAAGTAATCTTGCAGCTCGCGAATACACTACCTGTTAAGTTGGATCGGGAGGACTTATTAATGACGACATATCGATAGGACGCGGCGCTTGCAGCCTCGGCGGCACCGATCGTAAAGACACCAATGCAAAGTACACAGATCGTGAACAACAGTGCTTTACGTCGATGTGACGAGCACGTAATTGAGGACAAGTTGATCCCAATCTTCAGGCAATTTTCAGAAGGATATCAGGAGGGGTCGCTGATTGCTGTTCTCTTTCGAAAGGACAGGCAAACCCGCCCCATTTCGGTCGAAATTGTTCCCATCGACGACGAGCCCGCTAAGGAGACTCACGCCGATGAACGCGAGCGCAACAGCCCATCCGATCGTCTTCTGGGCCTCAGCCAGCCCGCTATCGACGTCAACTCGACCACCCTCCTCGTACACCGCGCGAGAGTGAAGAACGCAGACTGCGACGTGAGATGACCGCGACGCCGTACAACGCACGCAACGGATCCGCCTCCACAGCCTTCGATATCAGGAACAGGGCTCGGTCGGCCCCAGGTCGCCATGACTGCATCCAGTCGGATGGATACGGTCACTGCGAGTCAGAACGTCACCGTTGATCGACGGGCAAACGAGTCCGTCATGAGAGCGGTGGTCGCGGACGCGGCCAGGTTCCACACAAGAACGATGGCAGCGATGACCAGCACCGTGACGAGAACGGCCCGTGCACGCCCTGACACGCGCCTGATGCAGAACAGACCGAAGACGATCGCGGCCACGAGCGCCAGCACACCCCACCCGACCACGAATGATGCGATAACGCCAGCCGCCAGAACGACGACGGGGACGACGACCTTCCGATCAACCCATGATGTTGCCTGTGCCTACGTCATGATCGCTGCCCTAGCCGAAGTTCTCCTGGAGGTAGGCCGCTGACTTCGAGGTCATCTTCACGACCTCGTCGAAGATCGTGCCGTCTGTGACGGGCCAGATCTCGACGAGGTAATACTCGGAGGCTTCTTCCTCGATGATGTCGTCGAGCTGACCGTCGCGTCGCGCGCCGGACACGCGGATGCGATAGTCGCCGGTGTCGCTGATCAGGCTTTCAGAGGCGTCGCCTCCGAAGAGCCCGGCGACGTAGAGCGTGTTATCGAACTCGGCGCGCAGGGTGGTGACTGCGACGTCGTCCCAGTCCTCGAGGTTGATAGGAGGCTCCTCGTCCGCTTGAATGCAGGTCACGTGGACCGATGCCGTGTCGATGGCGGTGAGGATGAAGAGCATGCGTCGGTCGGTGACCGGGAGGATCAGCCCACCAAGTGCTGGCGCCCACTCTTCCGTGGACGTTTCCCCCTCGCCGGAGATCTTCACCAGACGCTGAAGGACGCTGACCTGAACGGTTTCGGTTATAGATTCGCTCATTAGAACAACCTGAATTTGTCGTTCGGGAGAACCCGATTCTGCTTGTAGAAGGCACCCAGATCGCTGCCCTGCTTAGAGTTCTGGGTGGTAGAGACCTGGCAACGGCTGAAGCCCTTGGGCCCGCGCCTCGGATCTGAGCATAGATACACCCGGGAAGGACACGAGCACGCCCCGTGGATGCTACCCCTTGCTGTGTCGAAGCGAACGGGTACTCGTCGCACGAGTAACCCGTCTGCGCCTTGGGTGCGGCACACGACCGTTGATCTGCTCTGCCCGGCAGGTGTCCCAGGAAGATACCGCGCCTTCTCGGGCGGGTCGGCCGTGCCGATAGGATCGCGAAAGCAACCACACACCGGAGGGTAGCGTGCAAAGAAGCCGCCGTCAGAAGACGAAGACAATCCGTCGAGATGTTCAGGGTCTTCGCGCCCTTGCTGTGCTCCTCGTCTTCGCAAACCACATGGTCGGCTGGCCAGCAGGTGGTTTCGCCGGCGTCGACGTGTTCTTTGTTATTTCAGGGTTCCTGATCACCGGGCTTCTGCTGCGTGAGTACGATCGCACCGGTCACATCTCCGCGAGGAAGTTCTACCTCGGACGCCTAAAGCGCATCGTGCCCTCAGCGACGCTCGTCCTCCTGTTCGTCATCGCTTTCTCCTGGGCATTGTTCACCAAGAACCGCGCAGTCGCGGTGACGTGGGATGCGCTGTGGGCATTGCTGTTCGGCGCCAACTGGAACTTCGCTGCTGCCGGCACCGACTACTTCCAGGCAGACTCCGCAGTTTCACCACTTCAGCACTATTGGTCACTGTCCGTCGAGGAACAGTTCTACTTCGTGTGGCCATGGCTGCTGCTCGGCCTCCTGGTCATCTTCGCGCGGTTCATGCCAATGAATGACCGCCTGGCGCGCACGATCGCAGGGAGCACGATCGGCCTCATCTCGATCGCATCGTTCGCGTGGGCGTTCTACGATGCCGCCGCGAACCCGACCGTTGCCTACTTCTCGACATTCACCCGGGCATGGGAGCTCGGTGTGGGCGCGCTTATCGCGGTCGCTTCGCCGCTACTGGTCAACATCCCTCGTGTGCTCCGCACGGTGCTCGCCTACATCGGTCTCGTCGGTATCATCGCGTCCTGCATTCTGATCCCGACGACCGCCGCCTGGCCCGCTCCGTGGGCTCTCCTGCCCGTTCTCGCGACCGGCGTGGTGATTGCGTCCGGCGTTGGCGAAGAGGCCAGGTTCATCCAACCGCTCACGAACCCCGTCTCGGTGTACATCGGTGACATCTCGTACAGCCTGTACCTGTGGCACTTCCCGGCGATCATCTTCGGCCACGCCCTGTACCCCGACGCCGGCTCGCTCGCGTACTTCGGCATCCTCGCCGCGGGCTTCGCTCTCGCCACCGCCCAGTACTACGCCCTCGAACGTCCCCTGTGGAAGTCACCGCTCGGCACGAACGCCCGCCCCGGCGCCTGGAAGACCTGGCGGAGCGAGCAGGCGCACACGATTCAGTACGGCCTCGTGGGCGGGCTCGCCGCACTGTCCGTGGCAGTCGTGGGCGTCGCGTTCGTTCCATCGCCTCAGCCCGTCGACACGTCCATCTCAGCAGCGCCGGAGACGCCCGAACCATCGGCGTCGCCCAGCGCTGTGGCGATGCCCGCCGTAGCGGAGATCGATGCGGCGCTGCGCACGTCTCTCTCGCTGACCACCTGGCCTGAGCTCACACCGAGCATCGACGACTTCGGTCCCGACTCATGGGTGGATGCTTGGGTCAAAGACGGATGCCTCGCTCTCCACGGCAAGGCAGGCACGGACCCCCTGGGGACGCTCGATCGTTGCGTCTACGGCCCCAAGGGTGGCACACCGATAGCGCTCGTCGGAGACTCGATCGCGATCAGCTATCTTCCCGCGATTCAGGTCGCTTACCCGAAGGCTGAGATCCACGTCATGACGATGGCTGAGTGCCCCTTCGCCACGGTGACCGTCAAGAAGCGCGACGGTTCCGCGTTCAGTGCTTGCGATCCGTTTCATGCCGCTGTCGCTGACCGGCTGGCAAAGCTCAAGCCGGAATTGACGATCATGTCGCAGGCGGTGAACAGTGAGGCTCGGGTGTCCGGCTCCACCACGATGCGCGAAGGCATGGATGCCGCGCTGAAGGCAACGGCCGACGTTTCCGGTCGGGTCATCGTCCTTCCCCCGCCGCCACCCGGCAAGAACCTTGCGGACTGCTACTCGGCGACCTCGGGGCCGGCAGCCTGCGCGGCCGACGTCAGCGCTGAGCACATCAAGACGCGGAGCTCACTCATCGAGGACGTCGAACGTACGAAGCTCGCCGAGCTGGTGGACACGGATCAGCTGTTCTGCGTCTCCGGCAGGTGCCCTGCGATGGCAGATGGAGTCGTCATCCGTGCGGACGTCACTCACCTCACCCAGGACTACGCGGCGAAGATCGGGCCGGCGCTGGGCGAGCTCATCGACGCCTTGAAGTAGCGGTGTGGTCAAAGCGCTCCACGGCATCGAAACGTACGGGCGGCACGGCCTAGCGGTCGTCGGGGACATCGGCTCCGTCGCCGTCGACGAAGGAGCCGGCCGGGTCCGTCCTCAGCGCTTCTGCTGCTTCTTCAGCGCCTTCTCCGAGATCGGGGCGCGCCCCGAGGCGGCGAGCTCCGCGTAGTGCGCACGGGCCTCGTCCTGACGCTGCTGCTCGGCGCCGGAGGCGATCGGCGCGCGGACGTGCTCGGGCTCGTAGCCGAACGCGTCGACCAGCTCGAGGGCGTGCGGACGCAGGCGGGCGCACAGGCGGTCGATGTAGCTCGAGACCGCGGCCGCGCGCTGCGTCGACAGACGGCCGTTGATGAGGTGCCAGGCGAGGTGCTTCTCGATGAGCTGCAGGCCGAACAGGTCGCGCAACCAAGTCAGCACCTGGCGGGTCCCCTCGTCGTCGATGCGGTGCACGGCGTCGGTGAACGCCTCCCACTGCAGCAGCTCGCCGTGAGCACGCGCAGCCTCGATCAGCTCCGCCTGGTTCTCGTTGAACAGCTTCTCGGCGAGCACCTTGTCCTTGCCCGCCGGACGCAGGCGTCCGGCGATGTCGGCGACCATCTGCTGCACGCGCTCGGTCAGCAGCGCGTGCTGCTGGTCCTCGCGCAGGCCGTTCTCCACGGCGCGGGCGGTCGAGCCCAGGTCTGCCACCGCCTGCCCGAAGGCCCGCAGGCCGGCACCGTGGAAAACCTTGCCCGCGGTCTGACCCACGGCGTAGGCGGCGAGCGCCTTCGCGTCCTTGCCCTTGAACTGCTTCGCGAAGTCGGTCAGCAGACGCTTGCCGACCAGCTGCAGCAGCACGTTGTTGTCGCCCTCGAAGGTGACGTAGATGTCGAGGTCCTGCCGGAGGCCGACCAGCCGGTTCTCGAACATGAACCCGGCGCCGCCGCACGCCTCGCGCGCCTCCTGCAGCGTGTCGAGCGCATGCCAGGTGGAGAGCGGCTTGAGCGCGGCGGCGAGGGTCTCGAGGTCCTCGCGGTCGTCCGGGGTGTCGGTGCGGCCGGAGAACACGCCGTCGAACTTCTGCAGGAACTCGTC
>NZ_JBEBSA010000011.1:0-86977 GCF_040394595.1 Microbacterium sp. | reverse complement strand
CAGCTGGAGTACATGTGGATCAAGGAGTTCGATCCGCCGTTCAACGTGCGCTACAAGGACGACAAGTCCTATCCGTTCATGGCGATCACCCTCGCCGACGAGGCACCGCGGGTGATCGTCACCCGCAACAGGAGGATTCCCGGCGCGAAGTACTTCGGGCCCTATCCGAAGGTCTGGGCCGTGCACGACACGATCGACCTGATGATCAAGGCGTTCCCGATCCGTACGTGCAGCGACGCCAGCTACAAGCGGGCGATGCAGACCGGACGCCCCTGCTTCCCGGGCCAGATCGGCCGATGCGGCGGCCCGTGCTCCATGACGTGCACGATCGAGGAGCACCGTGCGATGGTCGACGACTTCATCGCCTTCATGGAGGGCGGCGACGAGCGCTTCACGCGGGAGCTGACCGCGAGGATGCGTGCGGCGTCCGCTGCGATGGACTACGAGGCGGCGGCGAAGTACCGCGACAAGCTCGCCTCGATCGATGCGGTGCTCGGCAAGAGCTCGCTCGTGCTGCCCGCCGACGAGGACGCCGACCTGTTCGGGATCGCGGAGGACGAGCTGGCGGCGACCGTGCAGCACTTCGTGATCCGCGGAGGCCGGGTGCGCGGCGTCCGGGCGACGACGATCGAGAAGGAGATCGACATCGCGGGGGCCGAGCTCGTCGACCAGGTGCTCCAGCGCGCGTACGGTGAGTCGGCCGACGTCCCCCGCCGCATCCTCGTCCCGGTGCTCCCGGACGACGCGGCGGAGCTCGAGGTGTGGCTCCGCGAGCGCCGGGGGCGGAAGGTGGAGATCACGGTCGCGCAGCGCGGACAGCGGGCCGAGCTCATGCGCACTGCGACCCTGAACGCCCAGCAGGCCCTGATCCGCCACAAGACCACGCGGACGAGCGACTACGTGGCACGGACGCAGGCGCTCACGGATCTGCAGGAGGCGCTCGGCATGGACGAGGCCCCGCTGCGCATCGAGTGCTTCGACATCTCCCACCTGGGCGGCACGAACGTGGTGGCCTCGATGGTCGTGTTCGAGGACGGACTTCCCCGGAAGGACCAGTACCGGTCGTTCAACATCGCCGAGACCACCGATGACACCGACTCGATGTACCAGGTGCTCATGCGGCGCCTCGCGCACCTCGACCGCCCCGCCGCCTCGGGCGGTGGGCGGGATGCGGCCGCGGACACGGACGGCGGAGCGGGCGAGATCGAGGAGACGACCGGGCCTGCGGGCAGGCGTCCGCGGTTCGCCTACCGTCCGCAGCTCCTCATCGTCGACGGGGGACAGCCGCAGGTCGCCGCCGCGGCCCGAGCGATCCGCGACAGCGGCGCGACGGGAATCGCGCTGTGCGGCATCGCGAAGCGCCTCGAAGAGATCTGGCTCCCCGACGACGACTTCCCGGTGATCCTGCCGCGCACGAGCGAGGCGCTCTACCTCGTGCAGCGTCTGCGCGACGAGGCCCACCGCTTCGCGATCACACACCAGCGCCGCCGCCGGCGGCGCGACATCACCACGATCCTCGCCGAGGTACCGGGGCTGGGGGAGGCGCGTATCAAGTCGCTCCTCAAGCACTTCGGCTCGGTCGCCGCTCTGCGCGCCGCCGCCCTGGAGGAGATCCGCGAGGTGCAGGGCATCGGGCCGGCGCTGGCCGAGAGCATCCGCAGCCGTCTCGACGCCCGCTGATCCCACTAGGCTGGTGGGCGAGGGAAGGGGCATCATGACCGCGGCGGCCACAGCGGGGGAGAACGGCGAGTTCCTGATCGTCACCGGGATGTCCGGAGCGGGCCGCACGACGGCGGCCAACGCCCTGGAGGACCTCGGGTGGTACGTGGTCGACAACCTGCCTCCGCAGATCCTCGCCCCGCTCCTCGACCTCACGGACATGGGCGGAGCCAACCTGCCGAAGGTCGCGGCGGTCGTCGACGTGCGCGGGCGCAGCCTGCTGGACGACTTCCCGGGCGTCGCGAGCGCGCTGCGCTCCCGCGGATCCTCCGTCAAGGTGCTGTTCCTCGACGCGTCTGACGACGTGCTGGTGCGCCGCTTCGAGTCGGTCCGACGGCCGCACCCGCTGCAGGCCGACGGGACCTTGCTCGACGGGATCCGCACCGAGCGCTCCCGATTGGCGCCGGTGCGCGAGGCGGCGGATCTGCTGATCGACACGTCCCAGCTGAACATCCACCAGCTCGCGACGCAGGTCTCGGACATGTTCTCCGATGAGGACGCCGCGCGGCACCGTCTCACGATCCTCAGCTTCGGGTTCAAGTACGGTCTCCCGACCGACGTCGACCTGGTGGCCGACATGCGCTTCCTCCCGAACCCGTTCTGGAACGATGAGCTGCGCGGGCTCACCGGACAGGACGAGCAGGTCCGCGACTACGTGCTCTCCCGCGAAGGCGCGGCGGAGTTCCTCGACGCCTATGCCGCGGCGCTCCAGCCGGTGCTGGCGGGGTACCAGCGCGAGAACAAGAGCCACTCCACGGTCGCGATCGGATGCACGGGCGGCAAGCACCGTTCCGTGGCGATGGCGGAGGAGCTCGCACGGCGCCTCTCCGGCACGCCCGGGGTGGCTCTGAACGTGAAGCACAGGGACCTGGGCAGGGAGTAGAAACCCGCCCCGGCCTTGTAGGCTTGTCCCTTGCGCCGCGATCCGGCGCTGAGCGTGAGGAGTCTCGTGGCACTAACCACCGACGTCAAGGCAGAGCTGGTCAGCATCCGCAACGCACCCCCTGCGGTGCGCGTCGCGGAGGTCGCCACGATCCTGCGTTTCGCAGGCGGCCTGCATTCGATCGCCGGCCGGGTGGCCGTCGAAGCCGAGGTGGATGCCGAGACGCTCGCCCGCCGGGTGGCTCGTGACCTCGCGGAGATCTACGGCGTGCGTCCGGAGATCGCTCAGGTGAAGTCGAGCACCGCGCAGACCGGTGCCTCGGAGGGCGCCCGCTGGGCGGTGCGCGTCATCGCGGCGGGGGAGACTCTGGCGCGTCAGACCGGCCTGCTCGACGCCCGGCGTCGTGCGGTGCGCGGTCTCCCGAACCGTCTCACCACCGGATCCCGCGAGGAGCTCGCCGGCCTCTGGCGCGGCGCCTTCCTCGCCAGCGGCTCGCTCAGCGAGCCCGGCCGCTCGGCGATGCTCGAGGTCGCCTGCCCGTCGCCCGAGGCCGCGATGGCCCTGGTCGGTGCGGCGCATCGTCTGGGCGTCGCCGCCAAGGCGCGCGAGGTGCGCGGAATGCCCCGGGTCGTCGTCCGCGAGGGGGAGGCCATCCGCGCCATCCTGCACGCGATGGGCGCCCAGCGCACCGCGGCGACGTGGGAGGAGCTCCGCCAGCGCCGCGAGGTGCGCGCGGGCGTCAACCGCCTCGTGAACTTCGACGACGCGAACCTCCGGCGCTCGGCGCAGGCCGCGGTCGCCGCCTGCGCCCGCGTCGAGCGCGCGCTCGAGATCCTCGGCGACGACGTGCCCGATCATCTCCGCCTCGCCGGCCGGCTGCGGCTGGAGCACCGCGACGCCAGCCTTGACGAGCTGGGCCACCACGCCGACCCGCCGCTCACGAAGGACGCGGTCGCGGGGCGCATCCGCCGACTGCTCGCGATGGCCGACAAGAGGGCTCAGCAGGAGGGCGTCCCCGGCACGGAGTCCGCCGTCCCCGCCGGTCTCGACGTCTGACCCGCGGGGAAGCATCCCGACCACGGCCGCGTTCACCTCAGTAGGATGAGAGACGTCCGCTTCGCACCGCACACGGCGGTGCGGAGGATCGGCAAGCGCCGCGGCGCGGCGCGGATTGGATGAATGCGACATGGCGACCTACACGCTTCCCGACCTGCCTTACGACTACGCGGCGCTCGAGCCGCACATCAGCGCCAAGATCATGGAGCTGCACCACGACAAGCACCACGCGGCGTACGTCGCGGGTGCGAACACCGCTCTGGAGCAGCTCGCCGAGGCCCGCGACAGCGGCAACCTGGCCAACGTCAACAAGCTCGAGAAGGACCTCGCCTTCAACCTCGGCGGTCATGTCAACCACTCGATCTTCTGGACGAACCTGTCGCCGAACGGCGGCGGCCAGCCCGAGGGTGAGCTGAAGGCCGCGATCGACGAGTTCTTCGGCTCGTTCGAGAAGTTCCAGGCCCACTTCACGGCGGCGGCGACCGGCATCCAGGGGTCGGGCTGGGCGGTGCTCAGCTGGGACCCGATCGGCGCGCGCCTCATCATCCAGCAGCTCTTCGACCAGCAGGCGAACACGGCACAGGGCACCGTGCCGCTGTTCCAGCTGGACATGTGGGAGCACGCCTTCTACCTCGACTACCTGAACGTCAAGGCCGACTACGTGAAGGCGTCGTGGAACATCGCGAACTGGGAGAACGTGGCGCAGCGCTTCGAAACAGCTCGTGAGCGCACGAACGGTCTGCTGGTACTGTCGTAAACAGCACGGGCGTCCCGACGGGGTCGGCCCGTCGGGACGCCGTTGTCCAGCACCCGTGAAACGCGCTTCTCGCGCACAACCACCAGGGAGACCTACGTGTCTGTCAAGATCGGTATCAACGGCTTCGGCCGAATCGGACGCAATTTCCTCCGCGCGGCTCTCGCGCAGAACGCGGACCTCGAGATCGTTGCTGTCAACGACCTCACCGACCCCAAGGCCCTCGCGCACCTGCTGAAGTACGACTCGGTCGGCGGCGTGCTCAACGCCGATGTCTCCCACGACGGCGACTCGATCACCGTCAACGGCAAGACCATCAAGGTGCTCGCCGAGCGCGACCCTGCCGCCCTTCCCTGGGGCGACCTCGGCGTCGACGTCGTCATCGAGTCCACCGGGCGCTTCACCAAGGCGGAGGACGCCGCGAAGCACATCGCCGGCGGGGCGAAGAAGGTCATCATCTCGGCTCCGGCGACCGGCGCGGACGGCACGTTCGTGATCGGCGTCAACGAGGAGACCTACGACCCGGCGAACCACAACATCATCTCCAACGCGTCCTGCACCACCAACTGCCTCGCGCCGCTGGCCAAGGTCTTCAACGACGCGTTCGGCATCGAGCGCGGATTCATGATGACCGCGCACGCGTACACCGCCGACCAGAACCTCCAGGACGGCCCGCACAGCGATCTGCACCGTGCGCGCGCCGCGGCGATCAACATCGTCCCGGCCTCGACGGGTGCGGCGAAGGCGATCGGCCTCGTCCTCCCCGAGCTGAACGGCAAGCTCAGCGGCTCCTCCTACCGCGTGCCGGTCCCCACCGGATCGATCGTCGACCTCACCCTCGTCTCCGACCGCGACGACTTGACGGTCGAAGAGATCAACGAGGCCTACCGCGCGGCCGCCGCCGACGGACGTCTCGAGGGGATCCTGCAGTACAACGAGGACCCGATCGTGTCGAGCGACATCCAGCTCAACCCGCACTCGTCGATCTTCGACGCCGGCCTGACCAACGTCAGCGGGAACCTGGTGAAGGTCTCCAGCTGGTACGACAACGAGTGGGGCTACTCGAACCGCCTCGTCGACCTGACCGAGTACGTCGCCGAGCGTCTCTGAGCACACTGAGGAATCCATGACCCTGCGCACCCTCGAAACCCTCCGGGAAGACGTCGGGTCGCTGGAAGGCAAGCGCGTCATCGTCCGTTGTGACCTCAACGTCCCCCTGCGGGACGGGGTCATCACGGACGATGGCCGTGTCCGGGCCTCCCTGCCGACCCTGAACGCCCTCATCAACGCCGGCGCCCGCGTGATCGTGTGCTCGCACCTCGGGCGCCCCGACGGCGCACCGGATCCGCAGTACAGTCTGTCGCCGGTCGCGCAGCGTCTCTCCGAGCTGCTCGGCAAGCCGGTGGCCTTCGCCCGGGACACCGTCGGGGAGTCGGCGGAGCAGGCCGTCGCCGCGCTCTCCGACGGCGATGTCGTCGTGCTGGAGAACCTCCGGTTCAACCCGGGGGAGACCGCCAAGGACGACGTCGAGCGCCGGGCCTTCGCCGAGCGCCTCGCAGCCCTCGGCGATGCGATGGTCTCGGACGGCTTCGGCGTGGTGCACCGCAAGCAGGCGAGCGTGTACGAGCTCGCGCAGCGGCTGCCTTCGGCCGCCGGCCTGCTCATCGCCGCGGAGCTCGACGTCCTCGACCGGCTCACCGAGAACCCGGAGCGGCCCTACACGGTCGTGCTCGGCGGATCGAAGGTCAGCGACAAGCTCGGCGTGATCTCGCACCTGCTGCCGCGGGTCGATCGCCTGCTCGTCGGTGGGGGGATGCTCTTCACTTTCCTTGCGGCCGAGGGGCACGGGGTCGCCGCGAGCCTGCTCGAGAAGGACCAGCTCGACACGGTGCGGGGATACATCGCCGAGGCCGCGGAGCGCGGCGTCGAGCTGGTGCTCCCGACCGATGTCGTCGTGGCCTCCGGCTTCGCGGCCGACGCGGCCCATGAGGTCGTTTCCGCCGATGCGATCGAGCAGAGTCCCTTCGGTGCCTCCGGCATCGGCCTCGACATCGGCCCCGATTCCGCCGCCCGCTTCGCGGATGCGATCCGTGCGTCGAAGACCGTGTTCTGGAACGGGCCGATGGGGGTCTTCGAGTTCCCCGCGTTCGCCGCGGGAACGAAGGCCGTCGCCCAGGCGCTCACCGAGGTCGACGGCCTCGGCGTGGTCGGCGGCGGTGACTCCGCCGCGGCCGTGCGTCAGCTCGGCTTCTCGGACGACCGCTTCGGTCACATCTCGACGGGCGGAGGCGCGAGCCTCGAGTTCCTCGAGGGCAAGAAACTCCCCGGCTTGGAGGTACTCGGATGGGCGTGAACGCGCGCACCCCGCTGATCGCGGGCAACTGGAAGATGAATCTCGACCACCTGCAGGCGGTGGCGACGGTGCAGAAGCTGCACTGGACGCTCAAGGACGCCGGGCACGAGAAGGGCTCGGTCGAGGTCGCGGTCTTCCCGCCCTTCACCGACATCCGCAGCGTGCAGACGCTGATCGACGCCGACAAGATCCCCTTCGCGCTGGGCGCGCAGGACCTCTCGGCGCACGACTCGGGCGCCTACACGGGTGAGGTCTCCGGGGCCTTCCTCGCGAAGCTCAATGTCGGGTACGTCATCATCGGTCACTCCGAGCGTCGCGAGTACCACCAGGAGACCGACGCGATCGTCAACGCGAAGACCCTCGCCGCGCTGAAGAACGGTCTCGTGCCGGTCATCTGCATCGGCGAGACCGCGGAGGACCTGGAGCAGCACGGAGCGAGCGCCGTCCCCGCCGCGCAGCTCGAGGCCGCCCTCGCCGGCGTCCCCGCCTCGGCGGACATCGTCGTGGCGTACGAGCCGGTCTGGGCGATCGGGTCGGGGCAGGCGGCGACGCCCGCCCAGGCGCAGGAGGTCTGCCAGGCGCTGCGCCAGGTGATCGCCCGTGTGCTCGACGACGAGGCGGCTGCCCGCACGCGCATCCTCTACGGCGGCAGTGTGAAGTCGGGCAACATCGCGAGCTTCATGCGCGAGCCCGATGTGGACGGCGCTCTGGTCGGCGGGGCGAGCCTCGTCGTCGACGAGTTCGCCGCGATCATCCGGTTCGAGAAGCACGTCGGCGTGTGAGTCGGGGCGGGCCGTCCGGCTCCGCCCCTGTATGATTGAGCGCTATGCGGGTCGTCAGACCCCGGTGAAAGGCTTCTCCCCGTGCAGGTTCTCGAGTTCGTGCTGCAGGTGCTGCTGGGTATCAGCAGCGTCCTGCTGACCCTTCTCATCCTTCTCCACAAAGGCCGCGGCGGCGGGCTGTCCGACATGTTCGGCGGCGGCATGACCGCGACGGTCGGCTCGTCGGGCCTCGCCGAGCGCAACCTCAACCGGTTCACGGTCGTACTCGCGCTCGTCTGGTTCGTCTCGATCGTCGGGCTCGGCCTCATCACGAAGTTCGAGGTGATCTGATGGCAACCGGCGGCAACGCGATCCGAGGAACGCGGGTCGGCTCCGGCCCCATGGGCGAGCAGGACCACGGCTACCACGCCGACCGCATCGCGGTCTCCTACTGGGACGGACTCGGCAACGAGACCGTGCGCTACTTCGCCGCGGGCCTTCCCGATGAGGAGATCCCGGAGACGATCGACCACCCCCACACCGGCCTGCCGGCGGGGCGCGACAGGAACAATCCGCCGGAGCTCGCGAAGGCCGAGCCGTACAAGACGCACCTCGCCTACGTGAAGGAGCGTCGGACCGACGAGGAGGCCGAGCAGCTCCTGGAGGACGCGCTCACCCAGCTGCGCGAGCGCCGGGGCCTCTGACCCGTCCCCCGAACCATCGTCGAACCCCCGTGGAGTCATTCACTCCCGGGGGTTCGGCGCGTCCTCGGGGGGAGGGCCCTGGCGTCCGTGGCGTCTCCTCGTCGCGTCGCGGACGAGCACGATGCAGCCCCAGGCGATCGCCGCGACGCCGATGAAGGCGACCAGCAGGGACTTCGTGCTCGGGGTGGCCCAGATGTTCAGGTAGCCGAGCACCGGTACCGCGTAGACGAGCACCCCGCGGATCTGCACGGGCCGCACCGGTGCCGCGTCCGCCACGTTGTTGGCGTCGCCCTTGGTCGTGAAGACCCGTTCTCCGCGGCCGTCGATGCCGATGGCCGCGACCCGGTGCGTGGCGACCTCGGGCTCGCCAGACCGCACCTGGAAGGTGATCACGTCGCCGATGCGGATGTCCGAGGGGTCGGTCGCCCGCACGGCGACGAGCGCCCCAGGCGGGAGAGTCGGCCGCATGCTGCCGGTGAGGACCGTGTAGCTCTGCGCACCCAGCACCATGGGGATGCCCACCGCGAGCAGCGCGACGGTGCACACGAAGACGAGGAAGAGCGCGCTGCCGACCGTGCGCAGCCACCTCAGGCGGCTCACGGCGTGCACTTCAGGCCGCCGAGGATGCCGGGGAGCAGCCCGGCGCGGACGATGCCCGCTCCCGCCGTCGGACTTGAGTGCCAGCCGCTGCTGTGCACGGCGATGACCTCGGCGTAGACCGTCTGGTTGCCGACGAGCAGGTCCTTGAGGGTGCCGAGCAGGCCGGTGAGCAGAGAGTCCCGCACCTCCTGGGTGAGCGCGGTCGGGTCGGCGCGCGTCAACTGCACCCGTGTCGCCCCGTCGGCGCTCCGCAGCCACACCTGGTAAGAGCTCGCTCCGGACACCGCCGACCAGGAGAGCTTCGCGTACGGGGTGAGCCCGAGCAGGCCGGGCATGGAAGCGCAGACGAAACCGCCGGGCACGGGGACGGCGGCCACGGACAACGGAGCGGTGACGGCAGGCGCCGCAGCGCTCCAGTAGGCGAAGGACGACGCAGGCGCGCTGAGCACGAGCCCGATCGCCGCGGCTGCGGCGATGGCGGCGACGCGGCGGCGACGGAGGGCGGGCGACGGGCGGCTCATGACATCTGCTCCGCGTTCATCGTGACCGACGGCGTGAGCGCCGCGCCCTGCAGGGTCTCCGGCGCCGTCGCGGAGAGGGTGAACTGCACGCAGAGGTCGACGACGGCGTTCGGCGCGAGACCGGGGAGGCCGTCCGAGGTGATCGGAGTCCCGGTGCCGCACGCTCCCTGCCAGGCTGCGAACGACACCTGGCCCCGATAGGCGGCGGCGACGTCTCCGGACGCCTTGAGCCGCCAGCGGAGCGTGGTGCCCGCGCTCTGCGAGGTCACGCGGATCACGGCGCTCGCCGAGCTCCCGGGGTAGAGCGGGGCCCACGCCGGCGTCCCATCGCGCCAGGCGGCGGTGATCCGGAGGTCCCCGGACGCGGTGGTCCGCAGATCCAGCCTCTGCTGGGCCTGCCAGTAGGCGGAGACGCCGACGGCCGTCGCGAGGGCCAGGACGACCCCCGCGACGGTTCCGATCAGGATGCGGCGCATCTCAGCGGCAGCGCCTCACTGGCTCTGCTGGGTGAGGGTGAGCGTCACGGAGCCGAGATCGAATGCGGTGTTCACCAGGTCACGGTTGGCGGTGGTGGAGTCGAACGTGATCGTGACCGTCGCGGTGACGGTCTTCCCGTCGTCAGCGGAGGTCAGCGCGTCGACCGTGGCGCCGGTGGTCGCGACGGTCGCGGTCAGGCCGTTGGGGATCGTGCTCTGCGACACGGCGAGCGCCGCCTTAAGGGTGTCGCCCTTGAGCGTGAGGGTGGCGTCCTGCTTCATGACGAGCTTGTCTCCGGGGACGAGCTTGACGGCGGTCACGTCGGTGACCGGCCTCGGGGCCGCATCGGTCACACCCTGGAGGGTCCAGGCGGGCGTGCCGACGGCTGTGAGGTTGAGGTCACCGCTGTTGACGGTGCCGACGTTGAGCACCTGCTGGGTGCTCCAGTAGGCGAGGGTCGTGCCTCCGCCGAGCAGGAGCACCGCTCCGGCGGCGATCGCGACGACGGCCGAGGCGCGCGGACGCCGGGAGCTGCGTGGTGCCGTGGTGGGCGCGGATGTGGTCATGGGTCTGTCCTCTCTGACGAGCGCCCGGGTGAGTGCGCTGGCGAGAGCAGAGTACCGGTATATCGAGAGAGAAGATAGATGGCGCTGGGACGGAAGAAGGCCCCCGCTTCGCGGCGGAGGCCTTCTTCGTTCGGGAGGGGCAGACGGGAATCGAACCCGCGTAATCAGTTTGGAAGACTGAGGCTCTACCATTGAGCTACTGCCCCGGACCGGCGTCGCCGGCCACACAAGCATAGCGGACGGAACGAGGCGTCCCGTCCGTTAGACTCGTGGAGGCCGTTCCCGCGCGCGCGGGTTGTCACCGGGGCGTAGCTCAGCTTGGTAGAGCGCCCGCTTTGGGAGCGGGAGGTCGCAGGTTCAAATCCTGTCGCCCCGACCACGGCCCCCGGATTCACGCCGCGCCGTTGCGCGGAAACCACAAGGAGAACACACCAGCATGGCCAACAGCACCGTCGAGAAGCTGTCCCCGACCCGGGTGAAGCTCAGCATCACGGTCACCCCCGAAGACCTCAAGTCGAGCATCGACCACGCCTACGAGCACATCGCTCAGGACGTGCAGATCCCGGGCTTCCGCAAGGGCAAGGTCCCCGCGCCGATCATCGACCAGCGCATCGGTCGCGGTGCCGTGATCGAGCACGCCGTGAACGAGGGCCTCGACCGCTTCTTCCGCGAGGCCGCCGCCGAGCACAACGTCCGCGTCGTGGGCCGCCCGTCCGCCGAGGTCGTCGAGTGGCCGAGCGAGAAGGACTTCTCCGGCGACCTGCTCGTCGACGTCGAGGTCGACGTGCGCCCGGAGATCGAGCTGCCCGACCTGTCCGGCATCACCCTCACCGTCGACGCCGCGGAGACCGACGAGGCGGCGATCGACGCCGAGCTCGACAGCCTGCGCTCGCGCTTCGGTACCCTGATCCCCGTCGACCGCCCGGCCGCAAAGGGCGACTTCGTCGAGCTCGACCTGGTCGCCGCGATCGACGGCGCCGAGATCGACCGCGCCGACGGTGTGTCCTACGAGATCGGCTCCGGCGAGCTGCTCGAGGGCATCGACGAGGCGATCGACTCGCTCACCGCGGGCGAGGACACCACGTTCCGCTCCCAGCTCGTCGGCGGCGACCACGCCGGTGAAGAGGCTGAGGTCTCCGTGTCCGTCAAGGCCGTCAAGGAGCGCGAGCTTCCCGAGGCCGACGACGACTTCGCGCAGATGGCCAGCGAGTTCGACACCATCGCCGAGCTGCGCGAGAGCCTCGCCGAGCGCGTCTCCCAGCAGGCCGTCTTCACGCAGGGCAGCGCCGCGCGCGACCAGCTCATCGAGACGCTGCTCGAGAAGGTGGAGATCCCCGTCCCCGCACAGCTCGTCGAGGACGAGGTCCACAGCCACCTCGAGAACGAGGACCGCCTCGAGGACGACGAGCATCGCGCCGAGGTGACCGAGGCGACCGAGAAGCAGTTCCGCACCCAGGTGCTGCTCGACACCATCGCCGAGGGCTCCGATGTGCAGGTCTCGCAGGAGGAGCTGACCCAGTACCTCGTGCAGACCGCCGCGCAGTACGGCATGCCGCCGCAGGACTTCGTGGAGGCGCTGCAGTCGTCGGGCCAGCTCCCGTCGCTCGTGGGCGAGGTCGCCCGCAACAAGGCCCTCGCGATCGCCCTGGGCAAGGTCGCCGTCGTGGACAGCAACGGCAAGGCCGTCGACCTCAGCAGCGTCATCGGCGATGCCGACGACGCCGTCGTCGAGGAGGAGACCGCCGAGGAGAAGCCGGCCAAGAAGGCTCCGGCGAAGAAGGCTCCGGCCAAGAAGGCCACTGCCGAGGCGGACGACGAGGCCGAGAAGAAGCCGGCCGCGAAGAAGGCTCCGGCGAAGAAGGCCGCTGCGAAGAAGGACGACGCCGACAAGGCGGAGTGATCGCAAGACGATCCATACGAGAGGCGGGTGCTGAGGCATCCGCCTCTCGCGTATCCGAGGGGGAAGACGATGAAGGACTGGGACGACCGGATCGACGAGGTCTGGACGGCCGCGGCCGGCGGGATGGTCGACGACGAGGTGATCTCCCGTATCGACGAGATCGCCGCCGAACGCGGGCCCGGCGACGCCAGGGCGGAGTTCGAGAGGGCCGGGGCGCGCGACTCCGCAGGGCGGCCGGATGAGGCCGTTCCGCTCTACCGGCGCGCCCTGGAGCTGGGACTGGACGAGGAGCATCGGCCTCAGGCCGTGATCCAGCTCGCCAGCTCGCTCAGGAACCTGGGCGAGTATGAGGAGGCCCTGCGCGTGATCGCCGAGGAGCAGGACGGGCATCCGGACTCGCCTTACCGCGATGCGCTGGCCGGCATGCACGCCCTCGCGCTCGCGAGCGCCGGACAGCCGGAGCGCGGGCTCTCCGTGGCGCTGCTGGCCCTCGTGCCCCACATGCCGCGGTACCACCGCTCCATGACCGCCTATGCGCACGCGATCGCGGGCGACGACACCTGATATGCCGACGGCGAACACGGGCGGTGGCGTCCGTTCCCGCCGGTAG
Organism: Microbacterium sp.; assembly: GCF_040394595.1. Lineage (GTDB taxonomy): Bacteria > Actinomycetota > Actinomycetes > Actinomycetales > Microbacteriaceae > Microbacterium. The sequence goes on along the minus strand of NZ_JBEBSA010000011.1, from coordinate 74,073 downwards.
ATTCGAATCACTGAAACACCGAAACAGGAGCTGACATGGCTGAACCCCTGGTCGCGACGAGTGTCTTCGACAGGCTGCTGAAGGATCGCATCATCTGGCTGGGCTCGGAGGTGCGCGACGAGAACGCGAACGAGATCTGCGCGAAGATCCTCCTCCTCGCCGCAGAAGACCCCGAGAAGGACATCTACCTCTACATCAACTCTCCCGGCGGATCCATCACCGCGGGCATGGCGATCTACGACACCATGCAGTTCGTCCCCAACGACATCGTCACGGTGGGCATCGGGATGGCGGCCTCGATGGGCCAGCTGCTGCTGACCAGCGGCACCAAGGGCAAGCGGTACATCACCCCGAACGCCCGCGTGCTGCTGCACCAGCCGCACGGCGGCTTCGGCGGCACCGCCAGCGACATCCAGACGCAGGCGCAGCTCATCCTGTCGATGAAGAAGCGCCTCGCCGAGATCACCGCCTCGCAGACCGGGAAGTCGGTCGAGCAGATCAACGAGGACGGCGACCGGGATCGCTGGTTCACCGCCGATGAGGCGCTCGAGTACGGCTTCGTCGACCACATCCGCGAGCACGCGAGCGACGTGCACGGCGGCGGCGGCACCGGCGCGGACAAGTAAGGCAGGAGCACACATGTACACACCCACTTTCCGCGCCGCCGGGAACCTGCCTTCCAGCCGCTATGTGCTGCCGCAGTTCGAGGAGCGCACGGCCTACGGCTTCAAGCGCCAGGACCCGTACAACAAGCTGTTCGAGGACCGCGTGATCTTCCTCGGCGTGCAGGTCGACGACGCCTCGGCGGACGACGTCATGGCTCAGCTCCTCGTGCTGGAGAGCCAGGACGCCGAACGCGACATCACCATGTACATCAACTCGCCCGGCGGATCCTTCACCGCGATGACGGCGATCTACGACACCATGCAGTACGTGGCGCCGCAGATCCAGACGGTCGTGCTGGGCCAGGCGGCCTCGGCCGCCTCGGTGCTGCTGTCCGCAGGTGCTCCCGGCAAGCGACTCGCGCTCCCGAACGCCCGCGTGCTCATGCACCAGCCGGCGATGGGGGAGGCCGGGCACGGACAGGCCTCGGACATCGAGATCCAGGCCGCCGAGATCCTGCGGATGCGGACGTGGCTCGAGGAGACCATGGCGCGCCACACCGGTCAGCCGGTCGAGAAGGTGAACCGCGACATCGATCGCGACAACATCCTCTCCGCCGAGCAGGCGAAGGAGTACGGCATCGTCGACCAGGTGCTGACCAGCCGCAAGCGCGGCTGACATCGACACGAAGAGGGCGGCCCGGCGTTTCACGTCGGCCGCCCTCTTCGCGTGTCCGTGCTCGGTGTGCAGAAGAGCACCGCGGAGCGCCTCCGGGGATGCGCTTTCGATCCCAGAACCGAGGTTGCGGAGAACATGGCACGAACGAGGCGCGAAGATGCGCGGGAGGGGGAGGGCAGCGTGCGCATATGAGCAATGAGGTGCGCGCGTGATGGTGGGCACGGTACTCTGAAGGCATCGGATGCCGGACGATCGGGAGGTGGCGCATGGACGACGACCTGCTGATGGTGCGCGTCGCCGAGCTCACCTATGACGAGGGCAAGACCCAGGACGAGGTCGGCGCCCTCCTCGGCATCTCCCGCTGGAAGGCCGGACGGCTGCTCGTGCAGGCCCGCGAGCGGGGCATCGTGCGGATCGAGATCGTGCATCCGCGCGCGCGCCGGCTCGGTCTCGAACGCGAGCTCTGCGAGAGGTTCGGTCTGGACGACGCGATCGTCGCCCCCGCCGCGGAAGGGCAGGAGCTCGAGCGCGTCGCTCAGGCCGCTGCCGATCATCTCGCCGCGCTGCGCCCGGTGCCCCGCGTGCTCGGCATCAGCTGGGGTCGCACGCTGAGCGCCGTGGCCGAGGCGCTGCCGGACGGCTGGGCGCGAGGGGTCACCGTCGTGCAGATCAACGGCGGCGTGAGCGTGAACCGCCGCTCGGGCGGTGCCGCGGGACTCGCCGGCACGATCGCGCAGCGCGGCGGAGGGCAGGCCGTGCTGCTGCCGAGCCCGGCGATCCTGGAGCGTGTCGAGACCAAGCGGGCGATCGAGGGCGACCGGACTGTGGCGGGCATCCTCGACCAGGCCGCGCACGCCCAGGCCTATCTCTTCACCGCGGGGCCGTGCGACCCGGCATCCGCCCACGTCGTGAACGGCTATCTGACCGAGGCCGACATCGCCGAGCTGGCACGCCGCGGTGCGGTCGGCGACGTCCTGGGCCGCTACATCGACGCGGACGGCAACATCGTCGACCCGCGGCTCGATGCCCGGACCGTCGGGATCGGCCTCGACGCCCTGCGCGAGGCGGGCAGGACGATCTTCGTCACCGCGGGCGAGACGAAGCACGACATCGCGCGTACAGTCGTCAGCACAGGGCTCTGCACCGTGCTGGTGACCGATGAGACCACCGCTCGAGCATTGTTGGAGGAACAGTGACGACAACGGAACTCAGCCGCCGGACGGCGGTCGAAGTGCTGGGCGCCGAGCCCGACGACGCCACCCTGCGGCGTTTCCTGCACGGCCTGCCCGGCGTCGACGCCGTCGGCCTGGAGCAGCGGGCAGCCGGCCTCGGGACGAGGTCGATCAAGACGACGTCGAAGGCCTGGGCGCTCGACAAGATCATCTCCCTGATCGACCTCACCACTCTGGAGGGGGCGGACACACCGGGCAAGGTGCGGTCGCTCGTCGCCAAGGCGAAGAACCCGGATGCCTCGGACCCGACGACCCCGCTCGTGGCCGCCGTCTGCGTATACGGCGACATGGTCGCGCACGCAGTCGAAGCGCTGGGCGCGCTGCACGGCGATCCGGATGACGGGAAGATCTCGGTGGCCGCGGTCGCCACCGCCTTCCCGTCGGGGCGCGCCTCCCTCGACATCAAGCTCGCCGACACCGCCGATGCGGTCGCGGCGGGGGCGGACGAGATCGACATGGTCATCGACCGTGGAGCCTTCCTCGCGGGCAGTTACGGGCTCGTCTTCGACCAGATCGCCCGGGTGAAGGAGGCCTGCCGCCGGGCGGACGGCACCTACGCGTCCCTCAAGGTCATTCTGGAGACCGGCGAGCTCAACACCTACGACAACATCAAGAGGGCGTCCTGGCTGGGCATCCTCGCCGGCGGCGACTTCATCAAGACCTCGACGGGCAAGGTGCAGCCGGCGGCGACGCTCCCCACGACGCTGCTCATGCTCGAGACGGTGCGCGACTGGCATCGTGCGACGGGGGAGAAGATCGGTGTGAAGCCTGCCGGCGGGATCCGGTCCTCGAAGGACGCGGTCCGCTACATCGTGACCGTCGCGGAGACGGCCGGCGAGGAGTGGCTGCAGCCGCACCTGTTCCGGTTCGGCGCCTCCAGTCTCCTCAACGACGTGCTGCTGCAGCGTCAGAAGCTCACCACCGGCCACTACTCCGGCCCCGACTACGTCACGATCGACTGACGGAGAGCAGATATGTCATTCCTGGAATACGCACCCGCGCCCGAGTCGAAGACGATCCTCGGCCTCCGCGACAGCTACGGCCTGTTCATCGACGGCGAGTTCACCGACGGCGGGGGCCAGAGCTTCACGACGATCTCGCCCGCCGATGAGTCCCGCATCGCTGAGATCGCCTCGGCCGACGATCACGACATCGACCGTGCGGTCGCCGCCGCGCGCCGGGCCTATGAGAAGACCTGGTCGAAGATGAGCGGCCGAGACCGCGGGAAGTACCTCTTCCGCATCGCCCGCCTCGTGCAGGAGCGCGCTCGTGAGCTCGCGGTCGCCGAGAGCCTCGACAACGGCAAGCCGATCAAGGAGAGCCGCGACGTCGACGTCCCGCTCGTCGCCGCCTGGTTCTTCTACTACGCGGGATGGGCCGACAAGCTCGACTACGCCGGGCTCGGTGCGAACCCGCGCGCTCTCGGCGTCGCGGGCCAGATCATCCCCTGGAACTTCCCGCTGCTGATGCTCGCGTGGAAGCTCGCGCCGGCCCTCGCGGCGGGGAACACCGTGGTGCTGAAGCCCGCGGAGACCACGCCGCTCACCGCGCTGATCTTCGCGGAGATCCTGCAGCAGGCCGATCTGCCCGCCGGCGTCGTGAACATCGTCACGGGCGCCGGTGCGACCGGGGCCACGCTGGTGCGGCACCCCGATGTCGACAAGATCGCCTTCACCGGGTCGACCGGCGTCGGCCGCGACATCGCGAAGGCGGTCGCCGGCACGCGCAAGAAAGCCACTCTGGAGCTCGGCGGCAAGGCGGCGAACATCGTGTTCGACGACGCGCCCATCGACCAGGCGATCGAGGGCATCGTCAACGGCATCTTCTTCAACCAGGGGCACGTGTGCTGCGCCGGAAGCCGCCTCCTCGTGCAGGAGTCCATCCACGACGAGGTCATCGATCGCCTCAAGACCCGGCTCTCGACCCTCCGCCTGGGGGATCCGCTGGACAAGAACACCGACATCGGGGCGATCAACTCCGCGGCTCAGCTGGCGCGCATCCGCGAGCTCAGCGACATCGGCGAGGCCGAGGGCGCAGAGCGGTGGACGGCCGACTGCGCGATCCCCGACAAGGGCTTCTGGTTCGCGCCGACGATCTTCACCGGCGTCGAGGCATCGCACCGGATCGCGCGGGACGAGGTCTTCGGGCCGGTGCTCTCGGTGCTCACGTTCCGCACGCCCGCCGAGGCGATCGCCAAGGCGAACAACACGCCCTACGGTCTCTCCGCCGGGATCTGGAGCGACAAGGGCTCGCGCATCCTCGCCGTGGCCGACCGGCTCCGTGCCGGAGTGGTGTGGGCGAACACCTTCAACCGATTCGACCCGTCCAGCCCGTTCGGCGGGTACAAGGAGTCCGGATACGGCCGCGAGGGCGGTCGCCACGGTCTCACCGCCTACCTGAAGGGAGCCGCGGCATGAGCAGGCGACTGACCGTTCCGAAGACCTACAAGCTCGCGATCGGCGGCGCGTTCCCGCGCAGCGAGTCCGGACGCACCTTCGAGGTGCGCTCGGCGAAGGGCGACTTCCTCGCGAACGCCGCGAAGGCCTCGCGGAAGGACGCGCGTGACGCCGTGGTCGCCGCCCGGGGCGCGGTGAAGGGCTGGTCCGGCGCGACGGCCTACAACCGCGGTCAGGTGCTGTACCGCGTCGCCGAGATCCTCGAGGGCCGCCGCGCGCAGTTCGTCGACGAGATCAGCGCACAGGAGGGCGTCTCGGCCGCTGCCGCGGGGGCTCAGGTCGACGCGGCGATCGACCTCTGGGTCTGGTACGCCGGCTGGTGTGACAAGTACGCGCAGGTCACCGGCAACGCCAACCCCGTCGCCGGGCCGTACTTCAACATCTCGGTGCCCGAGCCGACCGGCGTCATCGCGATGGTGGCTCCGCAGGACACGGCTCTGCTCGGGCTGGTCTCGGTGCTGGCTCCCGCGCTCGTCACCGGGAATGCGGTGGTGGTGATCGCGAGCGAGCGGTTCCCGCTGTCCGCGATCAGCCTGGCCGAGGTGCTCGCCACCAGTGACGTCCCGGGCGGCGTGGTCAACGTGCTCACGGGATCTCCTGCGGAGATCGCTCCGTGGCTCGCCTCGCATGCCGATGTCAACGCCCTCGACCTCGCGGGTGCAGGGGAGCTGAACTGGATCGATCTCGAGATCGACGCCGCGCAGACGCTGAAGCGCGTGCTGTCACCCGTGCCGGGTACGGAGGCGGTCGGCGCCTCGCTCGATCGCATCGGCGCCTTCGTCGAGACGAAGACGGTCTGGCACACGAAGAGCATGATCTGACGCGCATCCCCTTCTGCGGATATCGCTGTCCGCGGAAGGGGATGACGCAGGTGCGGCAATGCGGCCCGGTGTCGGCGACGGCGGTTAGGCTCGTTATGCGGTTCGGGAGCCCCCGGACCGGATCGCCTCGAGGAGGACGCGCATGGCACGCATCGGTGAGAGCGCCGACCTGTTCAAGTGTTCTTTCTGCGGAAAGAGCCAGAAGCAGGTGCAGCAGCTGATCGCCGGTCCCGGTGTGTACATCTGCGACGAGTGCGTCGAGCTGTGCAACGAGATCATCGAAGAGCGGATGGCCGAGTCGGCCGGGGGAGCGGTCGCCGAGTTCGATCTCCCCAAGCCGCGCGAGATCTTCTCCTTCCTCGAGGAGTACGTCGTGGGCCAGGAGCCCGCCAAACGGGCTCTCGCCGTCGCGGTCTACAACCACTACAAGCGCGTGCGCGCCCACGGCACTCTGCAGCCCGCCGAGCAGAAGGCCGAAGAGGTCGAGATCGCGAAGAGCAACATCCTGCTCATCGGACCGACCGGCTGCGGCAAGACCTACCTGGCGCAGACTCTCGCGAAGCGTCTGAACGTCCCCTTCGCGGTCGCCGATGCCACGGCCCTCACGGAGGCCGGCTACGTGGGCGAGGACGTCGAGAACATCCTCCTCAAGCTGATCCAGGCCGCGGACTACGACGTGAAGCGGGCCGAGACCGGGATCATCTACATCGACGAGATCGACAAGATCGCCCGCAAGGCCGAGAACCCGTCGATCACGCGCGACGTCTCCGGCGAGGGCGTGCAGCAGGCCCTGCTGAAGATCCTCGAGGGCACGGTCGCCGCCGTGCCGCCGCAGGGGGGACGCAAGCATCCCCACCAGGAGTTCCTCCAGATCGACACCACGAACGTGCTGTTCATCGTGGCGGGCGCCTTCGCGGGCATGGAGGACATCATCTCGGCGCGCGTGGGCAAGCACGGTGTCGGCTTCGGCGCTCCGCTGCACGACAAGGGCAAGGACCTCGATCTCTTCAGCGAGGTGCTGCCGGAGGACCTGCACAAGTTCGGCCTGATCCCGGAGTTCATCGGGCGTCTGCCCGTGGTCGCCTCGGTGTCGCCCCTCGACCAGGATGCGCTGATCGACATCCTCACCGGCCCGCGCAATGCGCTGGTGAAGCAGTACCAGCGGATGTTCGAGCTCGACGGCGTGCAGCTGGAGTTCGACGAGGACGCCCTGATGTCGATCGCCGACCTCGCGGTCGAACGGAAGACCGGGGCCCGCGGTCTGCGCGCGATCCTCGAGGACGTCCTCGGGCCGATCATGTTCGAGATCCCCTCAGCCGACGACGTGTCGAAGGTCGTCGTGACCAAGGCCGCCGTCGAAGAGGGCGCACCCCCGACGGTGGTGCTGGCCCGCAAGCGGAAGAGCGCCTGAGCCGGACATGGGGCAGCCGTCTCCGCAGCCCTGGAGGGTCGAGCGGAGTCGTGAGGTCATCTCCGACCGCTGGATCCGGCTTCGCGCCGACGACTGCGTGGACGCTCTCGGGCGGACGATCGCGCCGTTCTACGTGCTGGAGTACGGAGACTGGGTCTCCGTGGCGGCGCTCACCCCCGCGGGCGAGGCGGTCGCGGTCGTCGAGTACCACCATGGGGCCGGCGTGACGGGGATCGGCCTGGTCGGCGGCGCGATCGAGGGGGGAGAGGCGCCGGCCGACGCCGCCGTGCGGGAGCTCGCCGAGGAGACCGGGTATGCGGCAGGGCGCATCGTCGATCTGGGCTGGACCTGGGCGAACTGGGGGAACCAGAACAACCGGGTCCATCACCTTCTGGCCCTCGACTGCGTGGCGACCGCCGCGCAGCAGCTCGACGAGGGGGAGATCATCGACGTGGTCCTGCTGCCTCAGGACGGGCTCGCCGATCGACTGCCCCAGACCATCCACCAGCTCACCTGGTTCCGGGCGCGGGAACGTCTTCGGGACTGAGCGGAGCCTGCGCGCACGAACCGGGAGACCGGACACGTTTGCATACCGTCGCGCACGGGACCGGGCCACCGATCAGAGGGGCGAGAGCGCTCCGCACCGACCTTGACGGCGACGTGTCACGAGACGGAAGCAGCAGATCGGTGCGAAGATCCTCCGACGGCGTGGTGCGGGGATCACCGACGTAGACCTCGATCGAGAAGCCGCGGGGCCCTCCCGGGCGCGGGGTCGACGAAGCCCGCCAGGCGCCCGAGGCGTCGTATCCGCGGATGACTGTTGTGGCCGCTGCCGCCGGTCGCCGCTTCTACCGGTCGAGACCGCGACGGGCCAGGAGGGGAGCGATCTCGGCGTCCCGGCCGCGGAAGTCGCGGTACGCCTCGAGGGGGTCCTTCGCCCCGCCCACGCCGAGCAGAAGCCGGCGGAAGCGGTCGCCGTTCTCGCGGCTGAGACCGCCGCTCTCGCGGAACCATTCGACCGTGTCGGCGTCGAGCACCTCGCTCCAGATGTACGAGTAGTATCCGGCGCTGTAGCCGCCCGAGAAGACATGGGCGAAGTAGTTCGAGGAGTAGCGCGTCGGGACGGCCGGGTCGTCGAGACCGATGTCGGCCAGAGCGTCGGCCTCGAACGCGGCGACGCCGCCGACGTCCGTTCCCGCCGGGAGGAGATGCCAGGCCTGGTCGAGCCAGGCGGCCGCCAGGTACTCGCTCGTGGCGAACCCCTGGTTGAAGGTCTCCGAGGCCTGCAGCCGCTCGACGATCGCCGGGTCGAGAGGCTCGCCCGTGACGTGATGGCGGGCGTAGTCGTCGAGCACCTCGGGCCAGAGGATCCACATCTCGTTGACCTGGCTCGGGAACTCGACGAAGTCGCGGAAGACGTTCGTCCCGGCGAAGTGGGGATAGGTGACGACCGCGAAGAGCCCGTGCAGCGCATGGCCGAACTCGTGGAAGAGCGTCGTCACCTCGTCGAGCGTCAGCAGCGTCGGCTGTCCGTCGCCCGGCTTGGCCACGTTGAGGTTGTTGACCACGACCGGAGAGGTGCCCCGGAGCCGCGACTGGCTGACGATCGGGTTCATCCAGGCGCCGCCGCGCTTCGAGTCGCGGGTGTAGAGGTCGAGGACGTAGAGGCCGAGCTCGGAGCCGTCCTCGTTGAAGACCTCGAACACCCGTGCGTCGGGATGGTATGCCGGCAGATCCGGCCTCTCGGCGAAGGTGACGCCGTAGAGACGCGTCGCGGCCGCGAAGACGCCGTCCCGCAGCACGCGCTCCGCCTCGAACCACGGACGCAGCGCAGCGGCATCGATGTCGTACAGCTGCTGTCGTGCCCTCTCGGTATAGAAGGCCCAGTCGTGAGCCTCGATGCGGAAAGGCGCGGGCTCCTCCGCGTCGACGATCCCCTGCAGCGCCTCCTTCTCCGCGGCGGCGTTGCGGGCCGCAGCCGGGGCGAGCTCGCGCAGGATCCGCTCGACCGCCTCCGGAGACCCGGCCGTCTCGTCGGCGGTGACCGCAGCGGCGTGCGACGGGTAGCCCAGCAGGGCCGCGCGCTCGGCACGCAGCGCGACGATCTCGGCGAGCACGGCGCCGTTGTCGTTCGCGTTGCCGCGTGAGGCGCGGGCGCGGGACGCCTCCATGATGCGGCGGCGGCTCTCCCGCACCCGCAGGGAGGCGAGATACGGATGACCGGTGAACAGGGGGAGGGTGACTAGATGGCCCTCGAGACCGCGGTCGGCCGCCGCGCGCGCAGCGGCCGAGAGCTCCCCGTCGCCGAGCCCGTCGAGCTCCGCCGCGTCGGTGAAGTGGACGGCGAGGTCGTTGGTGTCGGTCAGCAGGTTCTTCTCGAAAGCGGTGCTGAGAGTGGAGAGGCGCTGGTTGAGCGCCGTCAGCCGCCCCTTCGCCTCGTCGTCGAGGCCGGCGCCGGCGAGGGTCATCTCCCGATGGTGGCGCTCGACGAGATAGCGCTGCTCGTCATCGAGAGGGAGCACGTCGACCTGATCGTGCACCTGGGAGACGCGCCAGTAGAGTGCGGCGTCGAGGGTGATCGCGTCCTCATGCGCAGACATCAGGGGAGCGAGCCGCTCCTCGATCTCCTGGATCTCCGGGGTCGCATCCGCCGAGCTGACGGTGTAGAAGGCGTGCGCGATGCGCTCCAGCATCTCGCCGCTGCGTTCGAGGGCTTCGATCGTGTTCTCGAAGGTGGGCATCGACCGCACCATCGTGATGCGCCGCACCTCGCCGCGCTGCTCCGCGAAGGCCTGCTCGAACGCGGGCAGATAGTGCTCCGGACGGATCGACGCGTAGTCGGGGAGCGCATACGGGAGCGTGGACGGGACGAGGAGCGGGTTGACGTCGTCGGTCATCCTCTGAGCCTACGGGGCCTGTCCGACGCCGCGGAGGAAGGACGCGAGAGAAGATGCAAAGAAATACTTGCAAAGAATGCTTTGCAAAGATATGCTTGCAGACATGAAGAAGACGGATGAGGGACGGACCCTGGACGCGGGAGCCCTGAAGGCGCTCGCGCACCCGCTGCGCGTGCGGATCTACGACCTGCTGAGTGAGCGTGGACCGCAGACCGCGAGCTCGCTGGCCGTCCTGATCGGCGAGACCTCGGGGGCGACCAGCTACCACCTCCGCGCCCTCGCCTCCCACGATCTCATCGAAGAGGTGCCGGATCGCGGCACCGCCCGTGAGCGGTGGTGGCAGCGGCCCAAGGGGAGGATCAACCTCCCCGGGCCTGGAGACGTCGCCACGCCGGCACACCGGGCCGCCGCGCAGATCGTCAACGCCGAGTTCTTCCGCCGCCGCCACGAGATGCTGATGGAGTACCTCAACAGGTCGCAGGAGGGGCAGCCCGAGGAGTGGCGCGACACCGGCTTGGTGGTGTCCACGTACCTCGACCTCACCGCACCGCAGATGGAGGAGCTCAAGTCCGAGATCCAGCAGCTGCTCGATGCGGCCGTCGAGCGGTACCGCGGGCAGTCCGATCCGGACGCCCGTCGTGTCGCATTCCGCGCCGAACTGTTCGACCTCGCCACCGGACCCGCAGACCAGGAGGAATCATGACCGCCGCCACGCTCTCGCTCGCCGCTCCCACCCCGACCGAACGCACCCTGCTGCGGCTCGCGGATCGGCTCAGCGCCTATGTCGCCCACCGCCGCGCGCGCCGCGCGGAACGACGCGAGATCGCGATCGATCTGTGGGAGGAGCAGCAGGCTCGCCGCCGCGACCCGCAGGCGCTCGACATCGCGCTGCTGTCGATCGGCTCGCGTCCCCGCTGAGCGATCCTCCCCTCGGACGACGGAGCCCCCGCTGCGCGCACAGCGGGGGCTCCGTCGTCCTCCGTCCCGGATCAGTCCTGGAACGGACGCGTCACGAGCTCCCCGGCCGCGGAGAGCAGCACTTCCCACCCGGCGTCGAGCTCGGCGATCGGCCGCCCCTCCAGCCAGGTGAGCGTCCAGTGCCCGTCGAGGCCGCGGGCCTCGACGTCGGCGATCCCGGGGCGCAGCGCCGCCGGGACGGACGCCGGCGGCTCCGCCCCGGCGGCCCAGCGCGTGCCGAGCTGCATCACTGCTCCACCGGGGCGAGCTCGATCGCGGTGACCGCGAGCTCGTCGGCGTCGGCGAAGGTCAGCTCCGCGATGCGGCCGACCGCACGGAGGTCGTCCGCCGCCGCCCGCAGCGCGTCGATCTTCGCCGCGGGTGCGGAGACGGTCGCGCGCGAGACCGGGGTCTTCTGCGACGCCTTCGCCTCGGTCTTCGCCCGGCGGATGCCGATGAGCGCCTCGCTCGCGGTCGTGAGGACCTTGGGGTCGCCCTCGATGCCGAGCGGCTCGGGCCACGACGCGGTGTGGATCGACCCCTCCTCGAACCATGACCAGGCCTCCTCGGCCGCGAACGAGATCACCGGCGCGAGCAGCCGCAGCAGAGTCGACAGCGCGAGTCGGAGGGCGAGCGCCGCAGATGCCTGCCCGACGTCGGTCTGGTCGTAGGCCCGCTCCTTGACGAGCTCGAGGTAGTCGTCGCAGAAGGTCCAGAAGAAGGCTTCGGTGACCTCCAGGGCGCGCGCCTGGTCGTAGTTCTCGAACGCGCGTGTGGCGTCGCGCACCACCTGGTCGAGCGCGGTGAGCATCGAGGCGTCCAGCGCGTGGGTGACCTGGGCGCCCTCGGGGACCGGGAAGGACAGCACGAACTTCGCCGCGTTGAGGATCTTGATCGCCAGGCGGCGGCCGATCTTCACCTGGGTGGGGTTCTGCGGATCGAACGCGGCATCCATGCCGAGGCGGCTGGAGGCCGACCAGTAGCGCACCGCGTCCGAGCCGTGCGTGTCGAGGATGTCCGCAGGGGTGACCACGTTGCCCTTCGACTTCGACATCTTCTTGCGGTCGGGATCGACGATGAAGCCCGAGATCGCCGCGTTGCGCCAGGGCGAGCGGCGGTCCTCGAGCGTCGAGCGCAGCATCGTGGAGAACAGCCAGGTGCGGATGATGTCCTGTCCCTGCGGGCGCAGGTCGAAGGGGGCGACGAGCTTCCAGAGCTCCTCGTCGCGCTGCCAGCCGCCCGCGAGCTGCGGGGTCAAGGAGGACGTCGCCCAGGTGTCGAAGATGTCCTTCTCGGCGTCGAAGCCGCCCGCGACGCCGCGCTGCTCCGCGGTGTACCCCGGGGGCACGTCCGTGGTCGGGTCGATCGGGAGCGCATCGTGTGCCGGAGTGATCACGCGGTCGTAGTCGCGCTCGCCGTTCTCGTCGAGCCCGTACCAGATCGGGATCGGCACGCCGAAGAAGCGCTGCCGCGAGATGAGCCAGTCGCCGGTGAGGCCGCCGACCCAGTTCTCGTATCGCACTCGCATGAAGTCGGGGTGCCAGAGGAGCTCCTTGCCGTTCGCGAGCAGCTCGTCGCGCAGCTCGGCGTCGCGCGCGCCGTTGCGGATGTACCACTGGCGGGTGGAGACGATCTCGAGGGGGCGGTCGCCCTTCTCGAAGAACTTCACGGCGTGCTGGAAGGGCTTCGACACGGCGGTCATGTCGCCGGTCTCCTGCAGCTTCTCGACGAGGGCCTTGCGTGCGCTGAAGACCGTCTTCCCGGCCATCTCCTCGGCGTACCAGGCGGTCGCCCCCGCGTCGGCGACCGACTCCGGCGCCTCCGCGAGGAAGCGGCCGTCAAGCCCGATGGTCGTCATGTTCGGCAGGGACTCGCCGGCCCTGGTGCGCAGCTCGCGCCACCACACGATGTCGGTCACGTCGCCGAAGGTGCAGACCATCGCCGCGCCGGTGCCCTTGTCGGGCTGGGCCAGGTGGTGGCCGTGGATCTCGATCTCGGCGCCGAAGAAGGGCGTGCGCACCTTCCTGCCGATCAGGTGCTTGTGCGGGCCCTCCGGGTGCGTCACGATCGCGATGCATGCCGGAAGCAGCTCGGGGCGGGTGGTGTCGATCGCGATCGATCCCGACCCGTCGGAGAAGGGGAACTCGATGGTGTGGTAGGACGCGGACTGCTCGCGGTCCTCCAGCTCGGCCTGCGCGATCGCCGAGCGGAAGTCGATGTCCCAGAGCGTCGGCGCGAGGGACTGGTAGGCCTCGCCGCGTTCGAGCCCGCGCAGGAACGCGAGCTGGCTCTGACGGATCGTGTCGTCGGAGATCGTGCGGTAGCTCTGGGTCCAGTCCACGCTGAGCCCGAGCTGGCGGAAGAGCGCCTCGAAGTGCTTCTCGTCCTCGACGGTGAGCTTCTCGCACAGCTCGATGAAGTTGCGGCGGCTGATCGGCAGCTGGTCGGCGGCGCGGCTCGACTTGTTGTCGCCTCCCTCGAAGGGCGGAGTGAAGTCGGGGTCGTACGGCAGCGAGGGGTCGCAGCGCACGCCGTAGTAGTTCTGCACGCGGCGCTCGGTGGGCAGGCCGTTGTCGTCCCAGCCCATCGGGTAGAACACCTTCTTGCCGCGCATCCGCTCGAAGCGCGCCTTGATGTCGGTGTGCGTGTACGAGAACACGTGGCCGATGTGGAGGCTTCCGGAGGCGGTCGGCGGGGGGGTGTCGATCGAGTAGACGGAGTCGCGGCCCAGCCCGGCGGCGCGGGCGCGGTCGAACAGGTAGGTCCCCTGTGCGGACCAGGTCTCACCCCACTTCGCTTCGAGACCTTCGAGGGCGGGCTTGTCGGGGATCGCGGACATGAGGGTCTCCTTGAGCGATGTATGCGGCACCGTGTGTGCGTGCCTGAGTGTGGTGGTGGGTCGAGTCTACCCGGAGCGGCGCTGCGTGGACCGGTCGCACAGCCGGCCATAATTGAACCGCGTCCAAGTAATCCTCGATAGAATCAGGCGTTTCCCGTCCCCGCATCCACCGAGGTCACGCATGCCCCGCTTCCCCCTGCGCCGTCTCGCTCCACTGGTCGCCCTCGCGGCGGCCTCCGCCCTGGTGCTCAGCGCCTGCTCGTCGCCCGCAGGCGATCCGAAGGCCGACCGCGACGCCGAGCTCGACTGGGCGATCGAGGGGGCGAACCTCTCCGACGGGCACATGGACCCGCAGACGAGCCAGCTCGACGTCTCGGCGATGGTGCAGCGGCAGGTGCTCGACTCGCTCGTCTTCCAGGAGCCCGACGGCTCCTTCTCCCCGTGGCTGGCGAAGAAGTGGACGGTGTCGCCCGACGCGAAGACCTACACCTTCGAGCTGCGCGACGACGTGACCTTCACCGACGGGACCGCGTTCGACGCGGCGGCGGTCAAGGCCAACTTCGACCGGATCGTCGACCCCGAGACGGCCTCCGCGCAGGCGGCGAGCATGCTGGGGGCGGACTTCTACGAAGGCACCGAGGTGAAGGGTCCGCATACCGTCGAGGTGCGCTTCTCCCAGCCCTATTCGCCGTTCCTGCAGGCGGCGAGCACCGCGCAGCTCGGGTTCTACTCGCCGAAGGTGCTCGCCTCCTCAGCCGACAAGCTGAAGGCGGGAGGTCCGGGGATCACCGTGGGGACCGGTCCCTTCGTGCTGACGGAGTACACCCCGAAGCAGGAGCTGGTCTACACCCGCAACGACGACTACGCGTGGGGTCCGCACGACGCCAAGGCTCCCGCATTCAAGACCCTTCGCGTGCAGATCCTGCCCGAGGCGTCCGTGCGGTCGCGCGTGGTCGGATCGGGCGAGGCGGACATCGCCGGGCAGCTTCCGCCCAGCGCCGTCGCCGAGCTCGGCGACGGCGTGAAGGTCGACTCGGTCGAGTACCCCGGCCTGCCCTACTCGCTGTTCCTCAACGAGAAGAACGGGGTCTTCGCCGACCAGAGGGTGCGGCAGGCGCTCGCCCGCGCCATCGACGTCGACGCCGACGTGAAGAAGATCTTCTTCGGCGAGTACCCGCGCGCGTGGAGCGTCTTCGGCCCGACCACGCCCGGATACGACAAGAGCCTCGAAGGGAGCTGGCCGTTCGACGCCGAGAAGGCGGGCGCTCTCCTCGACGAGGCGGGATGGACCGGTCGTGACGGGGACGGGATCCGCACGAAGGACGGAAAGCGGCTCTCCGCGCGGTGGATCTCCTGGACGCCGATCCCGGACGACCGGGTGGCGCTGGCGAACGCCGTCCAGTCGGACCTGAAGAAGGTCGGGTTCGAGATCGTGCGCGAGGAGCTCGAGCCTGCCGCGTACAACGAGCAGTACGGTCCGAAGACCTTCGACATCACCGACTGGGGCTTCTCCGGCGTCGACGGAGACCTGCTGCGCAGCCACCTCGGCGGCGACGGCTTCCAGAACGCCTCGCAGGTGAAGGACCCGGCCGTGGACGCGCTGCTCACAGAGGGGCTCTCGACCACCGACCAGGGGAAGCGGAACGCGGTGTACGGCGAGCTGCAGAGGTGGAACGCCGAGCACGTCGCCATCGTGCCCCTCTTCGTGCCGTCGATGATCACCGCGGTGGGCAAGAACGTGTCCGGGCTCGCCTACGACCTCTACGGACGCCCGCTGTTCTACGGCGTCAGCCTCTCGGCACGCTGACCGGCACGGGGCGTGACGGATGGGTCGGGTGCTGCGGCGGATCGCCGCGCTCGCGGGATCCATGGCGATCGTGCTGTGGGGTGCCGCGACCCTCGCTTTCCTCGCCTTCCGCCTGATCCCGGGCGACGCCGTCTCGGTGATGCTCGGCCCGCAGGCCCAGGTCAGCGAAGAGGTCAAGGCGGGCATCCGTGCGGACCTGGGGCTCGACAGGCCGATCTGGGAGCAGTACCTCGATCACCTGGGGCGGCTGCTGCGCGGCGACCTCGGCGAGTCGTACCAGCTGCGGATGCCGGTGGCGGAGGTGATCGGCAGGCAGCTCGGCGCCACCGTGCAGCTCGCTGCGCTCGCACTCGCGCTCGCCCTGGTGCTCGCGCTCGCCGCGGCGCTCGGCGCACGGCGCGGTGCAGCCCGGGGGATCGTGGTCGCCGTCGAGCTGATCGTGCTGTCCTCCCCGGTGTTCTGGATCGGCCTGGTGCTGCTCGGGGTCTTCGCCTTCGGGCTCGGCTGGTTCCCCGTCGCCGGGTCGCGATCGGCGGCCTCGCTGGTCCTCCCGGCCATCACGCTGGCGCTGCCCGTCGCCGCCCTCATCGGGCAGGTGCTGCGCGACGGGCTCGACGCCGCCGATCGCGAGCCCTTCGCCGAGACGGTGCGGGCGCGCGGGGCGGGGCCGCTGCGCTTCACGTGGCACCACGGACTGCGGCACGGCGCGGCCGGGGCGATGACCCTCGCCGCCTACCTGACCGGCTCGCTCCTGGGCGGGGCCGTGCTCGTGGAGACGGTCTTCGGCCGCCCCGGTCTCGGCCGGGTGGCGCTCGCCGCGATCACGGGACGCGATCTCCCCGTCCTCACCGGGATCATCATGTTCAGTGCAGTGGTCTTCGTCGTCGTGACCGTGATCGTCGAGCTCCTGCACCCCCTCATCGACCCGAGGCTGCGGGACGGGCGGCGGGAGGCCCGACCGTGAGGGGCCGGGGCGCGAGGGGCGTCCTCCTCGCGGCGGCGTCGGCCTTCCTCCTGGTCATCGCCGTCGCTGCGCTCTTCCCCGGGCTCCTCTCGACGCACGATCCGCTGCAGACCGATGTCGGCTCCGCGATGCTGCCGCCCGGCCCCGCGCATCTCTTCGGCACCGATCAGTCCGGGAGGGACGTGTTCTCCCGGGTGGTGCACGGCGCAGGACGGTCGGTGGGCATCGGACTGCTCGCCACGGGCCTGGCATTGGTCGCGGGTCTGGTGATCGGCGCGCTGTCGGGGGTGGCACCGAGAGCGGTCGACGCGATCGCCATGAGGACCACGGACGTGCTCATGGCCTTCCCGGAGTTCCTGGTGGCGCTTGTGGTGGTCGCGCTGCTCGGCCCGGGGGCGGCCAACGTCGCCCTCGCGGTCACGATCGCCGCGGTGCCGGTCTACATCCGCCTGGCGCGCACGCGGACCCGCACCCTGCGCCTCGCGGAGCACGTCGAGGCCGCGCGGATCCTGGGTGTGGGGCGGGCTCGCGCCTTCACCCGGCACGTGATCCCCTCGGTCCTCGGTTCGCTCAGCGTGCTGGCGACCATCGGCATCGGGACGAGCATCCTCGCCGCCGCGGGGCTGAGCTTCCTCGGCCTCGGGCCGATCGAGCCCCAGCCCGAGTGGGGGCTCATGCTCTCCGGCGGGCGCAACGTGCTGGGGCGGGCCTGGTGGATCTCGGTGTTCCCGGGGCTCGCGATCATGCTCACGGTCATCTGCGCGACGCTGCTGGGCCGTGAGCTGCGGCGACGGGCGGACGGGAGGAGCGCATGAACGCGCTCGAGGTCGCGGGGCTGCGGATCTCCTTCGGCGGCGAGAGCGTCGTCGACGACGTGTCGTTCTCGGTGGCTCCGGGGGAGTGCGTGGCGATCGTGGGGGAGTCCGGGGCGGGGAAGTCGCTCACGGCTCGGGCGCTGCTCGGCCTCGTGCCGTCGTCCGCCGACTTCTCCGCGACGCGTCTCGACGTGGACGGCGAGGACGCCGCAGGTCTCTCGGAGCGCGGGTGGCGAAGGCTCCGCGGGCGTCGGATCGCGCTCGTGTCGCAGGACGCCCTGTCGGCCCTGGACCCGCTGCGGCGGATCGGCGCCGAGGTCGCGGAGCCGCTGCGCATCCACGGCCTCCCGGCGGGCATGCGGCGCGTGGAGGAGCTGCTCGACGACGTGGCCATGCCCGAGGCGGCCCGCCGCGCCCGCCAGTACCCGCACGAGCTCTCCGGCGGGCTCCGTCAGCGTGCGCTGATCGCCTCCGCGCTGGCGGCCGGACCTGCGGTGCTGGTCGCCGACGAGGCGACGACGGCGCTGGATGCGACGGTCCAGGCGCGCGTGCTCGCAATGCTCCGCAGCCGCGTGGAGCAGGGGACCG
The DNA here is from genome assembly GCF_040394595.1 of Microbacterium sp. Taxonomy (GTDB): domain Bacteria; phylum Actinomycetota; class Actinomycetes; order Actinomycetales; family Microbacteriaceae; genus Microbacterium. The sequence goes on along the minus strand of NZ_JBEBSA010000011.1, from coordinate 56,005 downwards.
CGCTCGTCTTCATCAGCCACGACTTCGCCGCGGTGCGCCGGGTGGCGGATCGGGTGATCGTGATGCGGCAGGGCCGCATCGTCGAGCAGGGCCCGGTCGGGAGGGTCATGGCGGCGCCGGAGGAGGCGTACACGCGGGAGCTGGTCGCCGCGTCGCAACATGCTCCGGTCGATGCCGCTCCCGGTCCGCGTGCGGTGCTGGCGCGGATGGACGGGGTAGCGAAGACCTTCGACCGGCCCGCCGTGCGAGATGCCTCCCTGGTACTCCGGGCCGGGGGCGTGCTCGGGATCGTGGGGGAGTCGGGGTCGGGCAAGACCACGCTCGCCCGGATGCTCGTCGGCGTGACGGTGCCGGATGCCGGGAGCATCGCATGGACCTCATCGCAGCGCGTGCAGCTCGTGCATCAGAATCCGCTGGCCGCGTTCGACCCGCGCTGGCGCATCGCCCGGTCGATCGAGGAGGCGCTGCAGGGGGCGGGCGTGCCGCGTGCCAGCCGGGCGTCGCGTGTCGGAGAGCTGCTCGCCGAGGTCGGTCTCGATCCCGTACTCGGCCGGCGGCGACCTCATGAGCTCTCGGGCGGGCAGCGGCAGCGCGCCGCGATCGCGCGTGCCCTCGCCGCCGACCCGCAGGTGCTGGTGCTCGACGAGCCGGTCTCCGCGCTCGATCCGACGGTGCGCGAGCGGGTCCTCGGCCTCCTGCGGAGGCTGCGTCGGGAACGCGCTCTCACGATGGTGCTCGTCTCGCACGACCTGGGGGTGGTCGGAGCGATGAGCGACGACGTGCTGGTGATGAAGGACGGAGTGATCGTCGAGCACGGACCCACACGCGACGTCTTCGCCGCTCCCTCGCACCCCTTCACGAAGGAGCTCCTCGCCGCCCGCTAGGGGTGCCGACCTCGATCCGGACGGGCCCGGCGGACGAGAGTGCCCGCGGTACGGATGCCGGGATCTGGGCACGGAGATCCGGGTCGGTGCGCCGAGGAGCGCCTGGTCAGTCGCGCACGTCGATGCCGGCCGCCTTCGCGAACACGGTCGCGAGCATCTCGACCTGCCGGGTGCTGAGGGTGGTGCCCTTGAGCGAGGAGACGTCGAGGAAGGCGAGGGCGTCGAGCCCGCGCAGATCGACGTCCTTCGCGGTGAGCCCGCGGGTGTCGACCTCGTCGACGCGCGAATCGTCGAAACGCACCCGGGAGAGCACGGCCTGGGGCACGTCCAGGGTGCGCAGCTGCGCATCGACGATGAGGACGTCCTCCGCCTTCGCACCCCCGAGCGTCAGGTAGTCGATCCGTGCGCCGTGGATCTCGAGCTCGTGCACGCGAGCCTCGGACAGGTCGAGGGTGCCGATCCGCCCTCCGTCGATGCGCAGGCGCCGGATAGTGGTGGCGCGGAGCGAGACGACGGGGGCGCGCAGGTCGGAGAGGGTCACGTCGAGCAGGGTGGCGCCGGTGAGGTCGAGCCGGTCGGCGGCGCCGCGGATCATGCACTGCTCGAGGGAGGAGTGCGCGAGATCGGCCTCGCCGTCGCAGACCACCTCGGCGGCGATCAGATCGGCCCGCCGGGCCGGAGAGGCCGGCCGGAGCTCATCGGGCAGATCGGGCGGGGAGACACGAGGCGGTGCGGTGCGATCGGCGGGCATGCGGCGAGACTACTCGACCCCGCCGACACGGTTGTCCCGGGCTCCGTTGAATGCTAAATTGCTAGCATGCAAGCGAACGAGCCGAAAGCGCAGTTCAACGTCTACCTGCCTCCGACACTGGTGCGGGAGGTCAAGCACCGCGCCATCGATGAGGGGCTCAGCCTGTCCGCGCTGGTCGAGAACGCCCTGCGCGCCTACCTGGAGGAACGAGCATGACCACGACCGTCGAGCAGATCGTCTACACCGCGCATCCCGCGCGCTGGCACGAGATCGCCGAGGCCCTCGGCCTCGCCCCCTTCCTGCCGCCGACCGACGACTGGGCCGAGTTCGACGGATGCGGAGTGCTCGCGGTGCACGCTCTCCCGGACGGTCGGGAGGAGGGGGCGGTCGACCTTCACGTGCTCGTCGGCGACCTCGACGTGGCGGAACGCGCCCTGCAGGGGCGCGAGGTGACCCGCACCGAGCTCGAGGGCGTCGGAGAGATCCTGCTGGTGCGCGCCGGCTCCGGAGTCGTCCTCTCCGTGTCCGGCGGGGCACGGGACGCCGACCGGGGAACGGTGGCCGTGCAGCCGATCTGGTTCCAGGACGACGTGGCGGAGGCGCGCGGCGTGCTCGAAGCGCTCGGTCTGCGGGCCGACATCGCCGCGGACGGGGGCGGCTGGATCGAGCTCCAGGCGGATGGCGGCGGATCGGTGGGCGTGCACTCGACGTCCGGGCGCGCCGAGGGGGAGGCCGCCGGATTCGGCCTGTCGTTCCTCGCGGCGGGCGATCTGGAAGCGCTCGCCCTCCGGCTCCGTGCGGTGGGCGTCGACGCCCACGTCGTGGACGAGGCGTACGGGCGCTCGGTGCGATTCGCCGGTCCGGGCGGGGTCGACGTCTGCGTCAACGGGGTGCAGGACGACCTGTACGGCTATCACCGCGAGGGTTGACCGGCGCCGTGTTCACGGAGGGGTGCGCTTCCCGGGCGAAGCGCACCCCTCCATGCGCGTAGAATGTCGACATCAGCATCGATCCGGACATCACCGGGGAGCTCTCGGAAGAACGCTTCGGCAGGCCCAGCGCAGGCGGCGGCAAGTAGAACCGAGCGGGGCAGGCCCGTCATCGCCGCAGTGAGAGCGGGTCGCCCCCCAGGGGGAGGCCACGCGGGGTGGTACCGCGGTCCGCAAGGGTCGTCCCCGCAGGAGAATCCGAACACGATCACTGCGAGACGCCATGACCTACCCGCGCCCCTCGGCCTTCGGGCCCGCCGCCGATCTCTCCCCGAGCCCGCGCTTCCCCGAGATCGAGCAGGACGTCCTCGAGTTCTGGAAGAACGACGACACCTTCCGCGCCTCGATCGCGCAGCGCGACGGCGCAGACGAGTGGGTCTTCTACGACGGCCCTCCGTTCGCGAACGGACTGCCGCACTACGGCCACCTGCTCACCGGCTACGCGAAGGACGTGTTCCCGCGCTTCCAGACCATGCTCGGCAAGAAGGTCGACCGGGTGTTCGGCTGGGACACCCACGGCCTGCCCGCCGAGCTCGAGGCGATGAAGCAGCTCGGCCTCACCGAGAAGAGCGAGATCGAGGACATGGGCATCGACGTCTTCAACGAGAAGGCGAAGGGGTCGGTGCTCGCGTACACGCACGAGTGGGAGGACTACGTCACCCGCCAGGCCCGCTGGGTCGACTTCGAGCGCGGGTACAAGACCCTCGACCTCGGGTACATGGAATCGGTGATCTGGGCGTTCAAGCAGCTCCACGACAAGGGGCTCGCCTACGAGGGCTACCGGGTGCTGCCCTACTGCTGGCGCGATGAGACGCCGCTGAGCGCACACGAGCTGCGCATGGACGACGACGTCTACAAGGACCGCCAGGACCCGTCGGTCACCGTCACCTTCCCGCTCACCGGGGCGAAGGCCGAGGCTCTCGGGCTCACCGCGGTGCGGGCGCTCGCGTGGACGACCACGCCGTGGACGCTTCCGACGAACCTCGCGCTCGCCGTCGGTCCGGCGATCGAGTACGTCGTCCTGCCGGCGGGGCCGGACGGCGCCGCCGACGTGCATGCGGCGGATCCGGAGGACGCCGCGGCCGAGGCCTCCGCCCACCGCTACCTCCTCGCCCGAGACCTGGTCGGCGGATACGCGAAGGACCTCGGCTACGGGTCGGCGGAGGACGCGCTCGCCGCGGTCGAGGCCTCGCATCGGGGCGCGGACCTCGACGGGGTCACCTACGACCGGCTCTTCGACTACTACGCCGACGCTGAGACCTGGGGGACGGAGAGCGCCTGGCGCATCCTGGTCGACGACTACGTGACCACCACCGACGGCACGGGGATCGTCCACCAGGCCCCGGCCTACGGCGAGGACGACCAGCGCGTGGCCGGCGGTGCGGGGATTCCGACGATCCTCTCGCTCGACGACGGCGGACGCTTCCTCCCGCAGGTGACCGATGTGGCGGGCCAGCTGTGGATGGACGCCAACACCCCGCTCATCCGTCTGCTCCGGGCGGCCGGACGCATGCTGCGCGAGCAGAGCTACCTGCACTCCTACCCCCATTGCTGGCGCTGCCGGAACCCCCTGATCTACAAGGCGGTGTCGAGCTGGTTCATCCGGGTCACCGACATCAAGGACCGGATGCTCGCGAACAACGAGCAGATCACCTGGGTGCCGGAGAACGTCAAGCACGGGCAGTTCGGCAAGTGGCTCGAGGGCGCGCGCGACTGGTCGGTGAGCCGCAACCGGTACTGGGGCTCGCCCATCCCGATCTGGAAGAGCGACGACCCGGAGTACCCGCGCGTCGACGCCTACGGCTCGCTGGAGGAGCTCGAGCGCGACTTCGGCGCCCTGCCGCGCAACCCCCGCGGGGAGATCGATCTGCACCGCCCGTACATCGACGACCTGACCAGGCCGAACCCCGACGACCCGAGCGGGAAGAGCACGATGCGGCGCATCGAGGACGTCTTCGACGTCTGGTTCGACTCGGGCTCGATGCCCTATGCGCAGGTGCACTATCCCTTCGAGAACCAGGAGTGGTTCGACTCCCATGCGCCGGCGGACTTCATCGTCGAGTACATCGGGCAGACTCGCGGATGGTTCTACGTCATGCACGTGCTGTCCACCGCGTTGTTCGACCGTCCGGCGTTCACCGGTGTCAGCTGCCACGGCATCGTGCTGGGCAACGACGGATACAAGATGTCCAAGTCGCTGCGGAACTACCCCGACGTCAGCGAGGTGTTCGATCGCGACGGCTCCGACGCGATGCGCTGGTTCCTCATGTCGAGCTCGGTGCTGCGCGGCGGCAACCTCTCGGTCACCGAGGAGGGCATCCGCGCCGGGGTGCGGGAGTTCATCCTGCCGCTGTGGAACTCCTGGTACTTCTTCGCCACCTATGCCAATGCCGCCGGGGACGGATACGAGGCGACCTGGCGCACCGATTCGACGGATGTGCTCGACAGGTACATCCTGGCGCGCACCGGCGACCTGGTGCGCGAGGTGCGCGCCGACCTGGAGGGGCTCGACTCGACCACGGCCGCGGCACGGCTGCGGGACTTCGCCGAGGTGCTGACCAACTGGTACATCCGGCGGTCGCGCGACCGGTTCTGGGAGGGCACGAGCACGGAGGGGTTCGACACGCTCTACACCGTGCTGGAGACGCTGTGCCGTGTGGCCGCGCCCCTCGTGCCGCTGATCAGCGAGCGCGTGTGGCAGGGGCTCACCGGCGGGCGCAGCGTGCACCTCGCGGACTGGCCCGATGCCGAGGCGTTCCCGCACGCCGACGAGGTGCGCGATGCGATGGACGCGGTCCGAGAGCTGTCCAGCGTCGGCAACGCACTGCGCAAGAAGGAGAAGCTGCGCGTGCGCCTGCCGCTCGCCCGCCTCACCGTCGTCGCGCCCGACGCCGCGGCGCTGGCGCCCTACGAGGACATCCTGCGCGACGAGCTGAACGTGAAGGCCGTCGAGCTGGTCCCGCAGGACGACGGGACCGCGTCGGCGTACGGCATCAGCCACCGACTGAGCGTGAACGCCCGTGCAGCGGGTCCGCGCCTCGGCAAGGACGTGCAGAAGGTGATCCAGGCCGCGAGGTCCGGGGACTGGAACGAGACCGACGGGGTCGTCACCGCGGGCGGCATCGCCCTCGAGGCCCCCGAGTACGACCTCGCGCTCGAGACCACCGGTCGGCCGGAGGGGGAGGCTCTCGCCGTCGTCCCCACCGGAGGGTTCGTGCTGCTCGACACCGCGACCACTCCCGAGCTCGAGGCCGAGGGGCTGGCCCGCGACGTGATCCGTGCCGTGCAGGACACCCGTAAGAAGGCGGACTTCGACGTCAGCGACCGGATCCGCCTCGAGCTGGTCTTCGACGACGCGGCCGAGTCGGCCGCCGTCGCCTCGGCGTTCGGAACAGCGGATGTCGCGGGGGAGACGCTCGCCCTGGCCTATGCGGTGCGCTCCCGGGCCGAGACCGACCTCGCGCACGATGAGGTCCCCGCCTCACCGGAGTTCTCCGCGGAGGTCGTCGCCGGGACCTACGCCAACCGCGGCGGCTTCACCGTCGGCGTGACCAGGATCGGGGGCGCCTCATGACCGACGCGCAAAGGGCCGACGCCGTCTACGAGCAGCTGCTCGCCAGGGCCGGAGAGCGCTGGGTGCAGCCCCGCAAGGAGCGCGTGGGCCGCATCCTCACCCTGCTCGACGATCCGCAGCGCACCTATCGCGTCGTGCACATCACCGGCACGAACGGGAAGACGTCGACCGCGCGGATGATCGAGAGCCTCCTGCGGGCGCACGGTCTGCGCACCGGGCTGTTCACCAGCCCGCATCTCGAGCGCTTCACCGAGCGCATCATGATCGACGGGGCGCCCATCGCCGATGCCGCGATCGCCGAGGCCTGGGACGAGATCCTCCCGTTCGTCGGCATCGTCGACGCGGAGCTGGAGGCCTCGGGCGACGAGCCCCTCACCTTCTTCGAGCTGCTCACCGTTCTGGCGTTCGTCGCCGCATCGGACGCCCCCGTCGACGTGCTCGTGCTCGAGGTCGGCATGGGCGGGTCGTGGGACTCCACGAACAACGCCGACGGCGACGTCGCGGTGCTCGCCCCGATCGACCTGGACCACGCCGATCGGCTCGGCGACACGATCGAGAAGATCGCCGAGGTCAAGGCCGGGATCATCAAAGACGGCGCCGCGGTGGTCTCCGCCCAGCAGAAGCCGGAGGTCGAGGCGGTGCTGCGGAGGGTCGCCGCGGAGCACGACGCGCGGATCTCCTTCGCCGGGGCGGACTTCGGCCTCGTCGACCAGCGGCTCGCCGTGGGTGGGCAGCTGCTCACCATCCGCGGCCTCGCGGGACAGTACGTCGACGAGTACCTGCCGCTCTACGGTGCGCATCAGGGCCAGAACGCGGCGCTCGCGGTCGCGGCCGTCGAGTCGCTCATCGGCGACGCGGCGCAGCCCGTCGCGGGGGACATCCTCGCCGAGGGCCTGCAGAACGCGTCGTCGCCCGGCCGTCTGCAGCTGCTCGGCGTCGCACCCACGGTCGTGGTCGACGCCGCGCACAACCCGCATGGTGCGGCGGCCCTCGCCCAGGCGCTGGGCGACAGCTTCGACTTCGACGAATGGGGCCTGGTGCTCGGAGTGCTCGCCGACAAGGACGCCGCCGGCATCGTCGACGCCCTGCTTCCGGCCGTGACGGAGGTCTTCGCCACCGCGCCCGACTCCGCACGGGCGAACGACGCCGACGCGATCGCCGACCTCGTCGAGGAGCGCGGCCGCCGGGCGACCGTGCATCCGACGCTCGCGGAGGCTGTGGACGCGGCGCGCCAGTGGGCGGCCGGCGCGGATCGCCGTGCCGTGGTCATCGCCGGATCGGTGGTGCTCGCCGGTGAGGCCATCGCGCTCGCGGAGGCCGAGGACTGGAAGGCGGGGTGGCGCGAATGAGCCCGCGCCCGCCGCGCACGCTCGCGCAGAAGCTCGGGCCGATGATCCTGGGCTTCGAGTCGCTCGTCGTCTTCCTCGCCGGGCTCACCGTGTTCGGTCTCAAGGCGCTCCCCGGCGGCATGCCCCAGTGGTGGGGCATCGTCGGCGGCGCGGTCGTCGCGGTCGCGATGATCGCCGTCGCGGGGATGATCACGCGCCCGTGGGCCGTCGCCGCCGGATGGACGCTGCAGGCGGTCGTCGCGCTCTCCGCGTTCCTCGTGCCCGCCATCGCGCTCGTCGTGCTGATTTTCGGCGGCCTGTGGGGGTATGCGACGATCATGGGGCCCCGGATCGACGCTCGCGTCGCCGCGGCACAGGCTGAACGTACAACAGAGAGCGATTGACATGGCCATCGAAGAAACCCTCGTCCTCGTCAAGCCCGACGGCGTCGCCCGCGGCCTGACCGGCGCGATCCTGGCCCGTATCGAGGCCAAGGGCTACGCGCTCGTCGACATCCGCCTGGTCGAGCCCGACCGCGACCTGCTCGCCGCCCACTACGCGGAGCACGAGGGCAAGCCGTTCTACGAGCCGCTGCTCGAGTTCATGATGTCCGGTCCGTCCGTGGCGATCCGGCTCGCCGGCAACCGCGTGATCGAGGGCTTCCGCTCGCTCGCCGGCACGACCGATCCGACGACGGCGGCGCCCGGGACCATCCGCGGCGACTTCGGCCGCGACTGGGGGCTCAAGGTGCAGCAGAACCTCGTGCACGGCTCCGACAGCACGGAGTCCGCGGAGCGCGAGCTCGGCATCTGGTTCTGAGACCGCGAAGACGAGAAGAGGGCGCTCCAGGCGGGGCGCCCTCTTCGTCGTACACGGGGGATCAGAAGATCATGCCGACGACCTCGCTCAGGAGGTCGAGGCCGGAGAGCTGCACGATCGCGATGACGATCGCGTAGGCGACGATCGTGGCCAGCGGCACCCAGACCATCAGCCGCCCCGCGCGTTCGCGGGCCTTCTCCGAACGGGTGAGCGTGCCGTTCCTCACGAGATGGGTCACCGTCGCGAGGAAGGTCGGGATCGTCACCGCCCAGGTCGCCATGCACCAGGGGCAGAGGGTGTGCAGGCTGAAGACGCTCTGGAAGATCAGCCAGCAGACGAACGCGAAGGCACCGGTGACGCCGAGCCCGAACAGCGCCCAGAACCAGCGGGGGAAACGCACCCGGGCCAGCACCGCGACCCCCATCACCAGCACTGCCATCCAGCCGGTGAGCCCGATGATCGGGTTGGGGAATCCGAAGACCTCCCCCTGCCAGGAGCTGAGGTTCTTGTCGCACTGGATCATCACGCTCACGTAGCAGTTGGTCTGCGACGTGGGGTTCTCCAGCAGGAAGAACTTCTCGAGCGTGAGCTGGAAGGCGGCCCACCACCCGACCACGCTCGCGATGATCAGCCAGATGCCGTAGCCCGTGAATCGGGTGCGCTGCTCGGTCATGCCGCGATTATCGCAGTGCGACGCTATGGGCGCGACGTGAGGCGCCGTGACAACCTCGGACGGCCTGCCGGTGACGCGCCGGTGACGCGCGAGTGACGTGCGGATGCCACGGGCGGGCCTGGGAGGTGCGATAATGGTCTCCAGATGCACTGCGCGACCTGTCGCGATGCGCATCGTTGAGACTTTTCGGGGCACAGGCCCCACGCGGTCCGAGCACACGCCGACCGCATGCCGAGTGAGTTCGCGGCAGATGTTGCCGCACGAGTTTTCGCGGAGCACGCAGTGCCCGCGCAGGGAGTACGCCAGAGATGGCCGATGAGAATGACGACTACAGCACCCCTACCCTCGACATCCTGCCGGAGCCCCCGGTAGAGCAGCCCGCGCCGGAGACGGCGGGGGCAGCGGTGGAGGAGACCGCCGAGGCGGGGACCGCCGCCGAGCCCCCCACGGGTCCGGTCGACGACGCGCCGGCGGAGGAGGCTCCCGCAGCTGAGGAATCCGCCGTGGCCGTGGAGCCCCCGGTCTCGGAGGACGCGGGGCCCGTCGAGGACGCCCCGCCCGGATCCCCCGAGGAGCCGGTCGCCGCAGAGGCGGATGCCGCCTCCGGCGAGGACGCCGCCACCGTGGCCGTGGAGCCGATGCCGGCGGAGGAGCCGGCCGCTCCTGCCGAGCCCGGGCCGGTGACCGCCGTGTCGCTCGGCCTGCTGCCCGAGGTGTTCGTGTCGAAGGTCTCGACCCAGCTGCACTTCTACGCGCCCGAGGTCGACCCCCTTCCCGCGCGCCGCGAGCAGGAGCCTGCGGACGGCGGCGAGACCGGTCGTCGCGGACGCCGGCGGCGCGGGGGAGAGGCCGACGAGCCCCGGCAGCGTCAGCGCACCGTCGAGTACATCACCGAGCCGAAGGCGATCAAGGGCTCCACGCGACTCGAGGCCAAGAAGCAGCGCCGCCGCGACGGCCGCGACGCGGGCCGTCGCCGCCCCGTCGTCACCGAGGCCGAGTTCCTCGCCCGCCGCGAGTCCGTCGACCGCATGATGGTCGTCCGCGCCAAGAACGGCCGGACGCAGATCGGCGTGCTCGAGGACAACGTGCTCGTCGAGCACTACGTCGCCCGCAACCAGGACGCGTCGCTGATCGGGAACGTCTACCTGGGCCGCGTGCAGAACGTGCTGCCGAGCATGGAGGCCGCCTTCGTCGACATCGGCCGCGGCCGCAACGCCGTGCTGTACTCCGGCGAGGTCGACTGGGACGGCGTCGAGACCGGCAACCAGCCGCGTCGGATCGAGCTCGCCCTCAAGCCGGGCGACCGCGTGCTCGTGCAGGTCACGAAGGACCCCGTCGGCCACAAGGGCGCGCGCCTCACGAGCCAGATCTCGCTTCCCGGCCGATACCTCGTGTACGTGCCGGGCGGATCCATGAACGGGATCTCCCGGAAGCTCCCCGACAACGAGCGGGCCCGCCTCAAGCGCATCCTCAAGGAGGTCCTGCCGGAGTCGTCCGGCGTGATCGTCCGCACCGCGGCCGAGGGCGCGACCGAGGAGCAGCTCACCCGCGACGTGCAGCGTCTCACCGCGCAGTGGGAGCACATCCAGAAGCTCGTCGAGTCGCAGTCGGCACCGTCGCTGCTGCACGCCGAGCCCGACCTGCTGGTCAAGATCGTCCGCGACGTCTTCAACGAGGACTTCACTCGGATGCTGATCCAGGGCGAGGACGCGCAGCGCACGATCCGCGCCTACCTCGAAGGCGTCGCACCCGACCTGCTGGAGCGCGTCGAGCCCTATGAGGACGACGTCGACCCGTTCGACGCCTTCCGCATCACCGAGCAGATCGAGAAGGCGCTCGACCGCAAGGTCTGGCTGCCCTCCGGCGGCTCGCTGGTCATCGACCGCACCGAGGCGATGACGGTGGTCGACGTGAACACCGGCAAGTTCGTCGGCTCCGGGGGCAACCTCGAGGAGACCGTCACCAAGAACAACCTCGAGGCCGCGGAGGAGATCGTCCGACAGCTGCGCCTGCGCGACATCGGCGGCATCATCGTCGTCGACTTCATCGACATGGTGCTCGAGTCGAACCGCGACCTTGTGCTGCGCCGGCTGGTCGAGTGCCTGAGCCGCGACCGCACCAAGCACCAGGTGGCCGAGGTCACCTCGCTCGGCCTGGTGCAGATGACCCGCAAGAAGCTGGGCCTGGGCCTGCTGGAGACCTTCAGCGAGCCCTGCGAGGTCTGCGCCGGCCGCGGTGTCATCGTCCACCACGACCCGGTGGTCAAGCACCGCTCCGGCAACCAGAACGGCAACGGCGGCAACGGGGGAGGCGGTCGTCGCTCCCGCGGCAGCGCACAGCCCGCGCCGGCGGCGCCGCAGAACGGCAACGGCGGAACCCACGCGATCACCGAGGGTGCCAAGTCCGCGCTCGCTCAGATCGCGGCGTCGACCATCGCCCCATCGGGAGAGGCGCCGGCCGATGCCGTGCCGGCGGTCGAGACCGCTCCCGCTGAGCGTCCGAAGAAGCGCAAGAAGCGCTCCGCCGACCGCAAGGGACCGCGGAGCGAGGCCGAGCAGCTGCTCGACTCCGTGCTCGACGCTCTCCCGGAGCCGAAGGCTCCCGGGCAGGGACGCAACCGTCGCCGTGTGACGACCGCAGCGCTCTCGGGCACCCCGGTCGTGCACCCGGACGCGAGCGGCTCAGCGCCGGTCGCGGGCGGGGACGCGCAGCCCTGAGGCGATGAGACGCCGCACCAGCTGCTTGCCCGAGACGTGCTCGGCGCCGGCGGCGATGAGGCGTGGCACGATCTCCTCCGGCACGTCGTAGTGGTCGCGGTCGAAGGCTCGCGAAGGCACCTCCTGTGCCCGGGCGAAGGCGTGCAGCTCCTCGAGGCTCTCGTCGCTGACCAGGTGCGACCAGAGCCTGCCGTGCGCGGGCCAGCGGGGGTCGTCGACGAGAACGGTCATGGACGCGATCCTATGGCCGGGACACACCGGAGGGCTCGCTTTGCGAGTGGGTGCGCCATCCGGTAAAGTAGTCCCTTGGTGCGCGAGCCCCGTCGTCCCCATCGGTCGATGCGGACAAGCCCTGCATCCGCACCCGTCGCACCGCGACGTCCGCAGGCAACAGTCTTCCCGTGAGATTCCCGGAGTCGTACGACTCCCTGACGAAACAGGTACGAAGTGGTTTACGCAGTTGTGCGCGCCGGTGGGCGGCAGGAGAAGGTCGAGGTCGGCACGATCGTTCAGCTCGACCGTGTTCAGGCTGCCCAGGGCGAGAAGATCGAGCTGCCCGCTGTGCTGCTCGTCGACGGCGCCACGGTGACCACCGACGCTGACTCGCTGGCGAAGGTCAAGGTCACGGCTGAGGTCATCGGCAACCTCCGCGGCCCGAAGATCGTCATCCAGAAGTACAAGAACAAGACCGGCTACAAGAAGCGCCAGGGCCACCGTCAGGAGCTCACGCGCGTCAAGATCACCGGCATCAAGTAAGCACGTAGAGGAGCTGAGAGATGGCACACAAAAAGGGTGCGAGCTCGACCCGCAACGGTCGTGACTCCAACGCACAGCGACTCGGCGTCAAGCGCTTCGGCGGCCAGACCGTCAACGCCGGCGAGATCATCGTCCGCCAGCGCGGCACGCACTTCCACCCCGGCGTGAACGTCGGCCGTGGCGGAGACGACACCCTGTTCGCCCTCGCGGCGGGTTCGGTGGAGTTCGGCGCGAAGGGCGGCCGCAAGGTCGTCAACATCGTCGCTGCAGCCGAGTAAGCACAGCATTCATTCGGACGGGGCGGGCTTCGGCTCGCCCCGTCCGCGTATCCGGAACCTGAGGGGACACTGAGATGGTCACGTTCGTCGACACCGTGACGCTCCACGTGCGGGGCGGCAAGGGCGGCAACGGCTGCGTGTCGGTCCGTCGTGAGAAGTTCAAACCCCTCGCAGGTCCGGACGGCGCCAACGGCGGCGACGGCGGCGATGTCGTCCTCGTCGCCGACCCGCAGGTGACGACGCTGCTGTCGTACCATCACTCCCCGCATCGTCACGCCGGCAACGGCGGCTTCGGAATGGGGGACATGCGCTCCGGCGCCGCGGGAGAGCATCTCGAGCTGGCGGTGCCGCTCGGGACCGTGGTGAAGACGCCCGAGGGGGAGCTGCTCCACGACATGATCGTGCCGGGGGAGCGCTACGTCGTGGCCGCGGGCGGTCGCGGCGGCCTCGGCAACGCGGCCCTCGCCTCCCCGAAGCGCAAGGCCCCGGGCTTCGCGCTGCTCGGCACCCCCGGCGACGAGGGCGATGTGGTCCTCGAGCTCAAGACGGTCGCCGACGTCGCGCTCGTCGGCTATCCCTCCGCCGGCAAGTCGAGCCTGATCGCGGCCATCTCCGCGGCGCGGCCGAAGATCGCCGACTACCCGTTCACCACGCTGCACCCCAATCTCGGCGTCGTGCAGGCGGGAGACCTGCGCTACACCGTCGCCGACGTCCCCGGCCTCATCGAGGGCGCGAGCGAGGGACGCGGACTCGGGCTGGAGTTCCTGCGCCACGTCGAGCGCTGCTCGGCGCTGCTGCACGTGCTCGACTGCGCGACGCTCGAGCCGGGGCGCGATCCGCTCAGCGATCTCGACGTGATCCTCGCCGAGCTCGCCGCCTATGAGGTCCCCGAGGGCCAGACGCCGCTGCGGGAGCGTCCGCAGCTCGTCGCCCTCAACAAGGTCGACGTCCCCGAGGCCCGCGACCTGGCCGAACTCGTGCGTCCCGACATCGAGGCGCGCGGCTTCCGCGTGTTCGACATCTCCACGGTGTCCCATGAGGGGCTGCGCCCGCTCACCTTCGCCCTCGCCGACCTGGTGGAGAAGCACCGGCAGGAGGCCGCGGTCGAGGCGCCCGCGGAGCGCATCGTGATCCGCCCGAAGGGCGCTGAGGCGCCGTTCCACGTGCGAGTGGAGGGCGGCACCTACGGCAACCTCTACCGCATCCTCGGCGACAAGCCCGTCCGCTGGGTGCAGCAGACCGACTTCCAGAACGAGGAGGCCGTCGGCTATCTCGCCGACCGTCTCGAGCGTCTCGGCGTGGAGGAGGCGCTGCTCAAGGCGGGCGCGACCCCCGGCGCGACCGTGGTGATCGGCGAGGGCGACGGCGTCGTCTTCGACTGGGAGCCGTCGATCGCCTCCGCCGCCGAGCTGATGACCGCTCCTCGCGGCACCGACCCCCGTCTCGATCGCAGCTCGCGCCGCACCACCGGCGAGCGGCGTGAACGGTATCACGAGCGGATGGACGCCAAGGCCGAGGCCCGTGCCGAGCTGGAGGCCGAGCGCATCGCACAGCGCGACGGAGACGACGCGTGACGGTGCTGAGCCGCTCGGGTCTCGCGACCGCGGAGCGGATCGTCGTGAAGGTCGGCTCCTCGTCCATCAGCGGCGAGGCGGCCTGGCGGATCCCGATGCTGGTCGAGGCGCTCGCCTCGGCGCACGCGCGCGGCGCCGAGGTCGTGCTGGTGTCGTCCGGTGCCATCGCGAGCGGCATCCCGATGCTGGATCTGGACGCGCGCCCCAACGATCTCGCGACCCAGCAGGCGGCTGCGGCGGTGGGCCAGAACATCCTCGTGTACCGATATCAGGAGGCCCTCCGGCCCTTCGGCATCCTCGCGGGGCAGGTGCTGCTGACCACGGCTGACCTCGACGGCCCCACATCGCGGAGCAATGCGCGTCGCGCGGTGGACCGTCTGCTCGGGCTCCGTGTGCTGCCCATCGTCAACGAGAACGACACGGTCGCGACCCAGGAGATCCGCTTCGGGGACAACGACCGGCTCGCGGCCCTCGTGGCGCAGCTGGTCGGTGCCGACGCCCTGGTGCTCCTCAGCGACATCGAGGCGCTGTACACCCGCCCTCCGGCGGACCCCGCCGCCGAGCCGATCGACCTGATCACGGCCGGCGCGGACCTGTCCGGTCTGGAGTTCGGCGCCACCGTGGTCAACAGCGTCGGCACCGGCGGCGCGGCGACCAAGGTGTCGGCGGCGCGCCTCGCGGCCGCTTCGGGTATCGGCGTGCTGGTGACCAGCGCGGACCTCGTGGCGCAGGCTCTCCGGGGCGAGGCCATCGGCACCTGGTTCGAGCCGCACGTCGCCGGCTGAGCCGTGGGGCGGGCTGCGTCACACCGACCCGGTGCCGGTCGTGCGCCGATATGCTGAGCGGATGAGCGCCGACACCCTGACCGCACCCGCCGTGGACACCGCGCAGGATCGCCTCGCGCGCGCGAAGGACGCCTCCCGCGCGGTCGGACAGCTGACCAGTGGACAGAAGGGCGATGCCCTCGAGGCGATCGCGGCGGCGCTCGAGGCGGAGTCGGCCCGGATCATCGCCGCGAACGGTGAGGACATCGCCCGCGGCGTCCGCGACGGCATCGGTGACGCGCTGATCGACCGCCTCCGCCTGGATGACAAGCGCGTGCGCGCGCTGGCCGCGGCGGTGCGCGAGGTCGCGGCGCTTCCCGACCCGATCGGCCAGGTGGTCGGCGGGCACCGGATGCCGAACGGTGTGGCGCTGGAGCAGGTCCGTGTGCCCTTCGGCGTCGTCGGCGCGATCTACGAGGCCCGCCCGAACGTCACGGTCGACATCGCCGCGCTGGCGCTGCGCGCCGGCAACGCGGTGGTACTGCGCGGAGGCAGCGCGGCCCGCGACTCGAACACCGTGCTCGTGCAGGTCATGCGCGACGCCCTCGCGAACGCGGGGGTCACTCCCGAGGCCGTCCAGACGGTCGACGACTTCGGCCGGGACGGTGCGAAGGCGCTGATGCACGGCCGGGGCTTCATCGACGTGCTCGTGCCGCGAGGCAGCGCCGGGCTGATCCAGACGGTCGTCACGGAATCGACGGTCCCGGTGATTGAGACCGGAGCGGGCGTCGTGCACATCGTGCTCGACAGCACGGCGCCGGAGGACTGGGCGCGCGACATCGTCGTCAACGCGAAGGTGCAGCGACCCAGCGTGTGCAACGCCGTCGAGACGGTGCTGGTGCTGAAGGACGCCGCCGAGCGTCTCGTGCCCGTGGTGACGACGGCTCTGCAGGGCGAGGGCGTGACGGTGCACGGCGACGAGGACGTCGCCCGTCTCGCCGCCGACGTGGTGCCCGCGACCGAGGAGGACTGGGCCACGGAGTACCTGAGCCTCGACATCTCGATGCGGGTCGTCGACGACCTCGATGAGGCGCTGGAGCACATCCGGCGCTACAGCACGGGTCACACCGAGTCGATCATCACGACCGATTCCCGGAACGCGGAGCGCTTCCTCGCCGAGGTGGACTCGGCGGTGGTGATGGCCAACGCCTCCACGCGGTTCACGGACGGCGGCGAGTTCGGCTTCGGCGCCGAGGTGGGGATCTCCACCCAGAAGCTGCACACGCGCGGGCCGATGGGACTCGCCGAGCTGACCAGCACCAAGTGGCTCGCCCGCGGCTCGGGGCAGACCAGGGGCTGAGGGCCGCGCCACCCCGTCCGGCGGGGACGGGAGCGGACGGCGGGGCGCTAGACTGAGAGGCGTCCTTTCGCCAGGTCAGGAAACGGAGTACCGATGAACCTCGTCGCACAGCTTGCGGTGGCAGCCGCTGAGACGGAACACCACGGGAACATCCCGGCTGAGACCGTCATCTTCGGCATCATCGCCGCTGTCGTGTTCGCGCTGCTCGCGCTGGTGACCTTCTCGTACAAGAACGTGGCCAACCGGCACGAGGCCAAGGCAGCCGCCTGGGCCGCGCGGCACGGTAAGGACGGCCACGGGGCAGGTCACGGCCACTGAGGCCAGAGGTCCGCATGGAGAACCCGACTCCTCGGGCGCCGCGCATCGGTGTGATGGGCGGTACTTTCGATCCGATCCACCATGGGCACCTGGTCGCCGCGAGCGAGGTGGCCCATTCGTTCGACCTCGACGAGGTCGTCTTCGTCCCGACCGGCGAGCCCTGGCAGAAGAAGGACGTCTCGCCCAGCGAGCACCGCTATCTGATGACGGTGATCGCGACCGCGTCCAACCCCGACTTCACGGTCAGCAGGGTCGACATCGATCGCGATGGGCCCACGTACACGATCGACACCCTCCGGGATCTCAAGGCCGAGCGTCCCGAAGCCGAGTTCTTCTTCATCACCGGAGCGGACGCCGTAGCGCAAATTCTCAGTTGGAGAGACCATGATGAGCTGTGGGATCTGGCCCACTTCGTCGCCGTCTCCCGGCCGGGGCACGTGCTCAGCACGGACGGGCTTCCGAGCGAGGACGTGAGTCAGCTCGAGGTGCCGGCGCTGTCGATCTCGTCGACTGCCTGCCGCGCCCGGGTGAGCGCGGGGGAGCCGGTGTGGTACCTCGTTCCCGACGGGGTCGTTCAGTACATCGCGAAGCATCATCTGTATCGGAGCAAGGCATGAGTACATCGGATCAGAACGAAGGGGCACCGCTGACGCGCAAGCAGCTGCGGGAGCTTCGGCTGACCGGTTCGACGCCGGTCATCACCGAGGAGGAGGCGGCAGCCGCGGTCCCGGCGCCGCCGAGCGCCTCGGAACCCGCACCCGCTCCGGCGCCGGAGGTGCCCGCCGACCTCGGCGAGACGCCGATGACGCGGCGCCAGGCGCGCGAGCAGGAGCGCGTCCGCACCGCCTCAGTGCCCGTGATCGCGCCGATCGAGGAGCCTGTCTTCGCGCAGCCTGAGCCGGTCGTCGCGGCGGAGCCGGTCGCCGAGTCGGCAGACGAGACCCCGGTCGCCGACGAGGAGGCTCCCGCCGAGTCCGCTCCTGTCGAGTCCGCTCCTGTCGAGTCCGCTCCTGTCGAGTCCGCTCCTGTCGAGTCCGCTCCTGTCGAGTCCGAGTCGGAGTCCGCGGGCTTCGCGCCCCAGCCGGCCACGGCCCAGACGGCTCCTGTGCTCTCCGAGGTCCCGGTGTTCCCGCGCGACGCCCAGCCGGATGGCGACGTCGCGGCGCGTCCCGATGCCGCGTCGACGCAGGCCGCACTCGCGGCGATGTTCGGCCCTTCCGACGGCTTCCCGGCCGTGGCCGACGAGGATGAGGACGAGGGGATCGACGACCCGGTGTCGTCCGCGGTCTTCGAGGCTCCGCGGGCTGCCGCGGCGGTCGTGCCGGAGGAGCCGCACGTTCCCTCTGCGGAGCCGGCATCCGAGCCCGAGGCGGAGGTCGCTGCGCGGGAGGCGTCCGAAGACGGCGCCGCACAGCTCGATCCGTCGTTCGGCCGCGGAGTGAGCGCTCCCGCCGCCGAGGTGCCGACGTTCTCGCCGTCCTTCGACGACATCGTCGTGGGTGACTCGACCGGCTCGCACCACGCCGCCAACGCGCTGATCTTCACTCAGGGGCCGACCGAGGGGTCGCTCTCGGGGCCTGTCGCCTCGACGGGCGAGCTGCTGATCACCGGCACGTACGAGCTTCCCCGGGGCATCGGCTCGCAGGGGCACGCCATCGGCGCCGCCGACGGCAAGGAGGTCGACGCGGTGCTCATCGACGGCGAACTGCCGCCGACGTCCTCGCCGACGCCGATCGCCGCGAGCGCCGCGGTCAGCACCTCCAAGCCCGCGGGTGAGGTCATCCGCCCGCCGGCGCCTGAGAAGGGCAACAAGCTGATGCTCACCCTGGCGATCGTCGCCGGCGGTCTCGCCCTCGCCCTCGCCGCGGCGCTCGTCGCCGTGTTCATCACGAACGTGCTCGGTCGCTGATGCAGGCGTTCGAGAACTCCGTGGAGATGCTCCGGATCGCGGCCGATGCGGCGGCGGGCAAGGGCGGCGAAGACCTCGTCGCGCTCGACGTGTCGGGGCCGCTGCCCCTGGTCGACATCTTCCTGCTGGTGACCGGGAACAGCGAGCGCAACGTCGCCGCGATCGCCGACGAGGTCGAGGACCGGCTCATCGAGGCCGGTCACAAGCGGGTCCGCCGCGAAGGCCGCGCAGAGGCGCGCTGGGTGCTCCTCGACTTCGGCGACCTCATCGTGCACGTCTTCCACTCCGAGGAGCGCGTCTTCTACGGTCTGGAGCGCCTCTGGAAGGACTGCCCCGTGGTGCCGATCGAGACCGCCGAGACGGTGGCGGGGGAGTGAGCACGACACACCCGGCATCCGGCCCCGATTCGCGACGAGCGGCCAGGGTGTTGTAAGCTGAACGGGTTGTCGCGAGCTTCTACGGGGCAGCATCTGGGCCTGTGGCGCAGCTGGTAGCGCACCTGCATGGCATGCAGGGGGTCAGGGGTTCGAGTCCCCTCAGGTCCACCGAAAAAAACGCAGAAGAAGCGGTCTCCCTCACGGAGGCCGCTTCTTCTGCGTGGAGTGCCCGACGTTCTCTTCGAGGGGTGTCGCCCGCAGCGTCCATCCGGAGCCAGACCGGACGCCCGGATAGCATGCTGACATGACTGTTTCCGGCCACACGCCACGTCAGCTCCGGCGCCGCTGGGCAGCCTTCCTCCTCGCGCTCCTCGCCGTGCCCGCGCTGCTCGGGCTCACGGCGTGCGCCCCGGCGGAGCCGAAGCTGTTCCTCACCGCGGCGGAGATGCGTACCGCCCTCGACTCCCTCCAGAAGGACGTCGGCTCCGATCGTGTCCGCGATCTGACGGTGTGGCCGGAAGGACGTATGACGGTGACCGTGCTCGACAGCGGTGACGCCACCACGACGAACGCGGACTGGGTCGACGGGCACTGGACGAAGGCCGAGCGGAGCGCCGAGGCGAGCGAGCTCAGCAAGATCCTCGACCGCCCGGTGTGGACGGCACCGGAAGACCTCCCGCTCGACGGGCTGGAGCACGCGATCGGCCTCGCCGGTCACCCGGCGCAGCTCACGCGCCTGAACATCTTCACCGATCGGCTGGGGGTCCTCACGATCTTCCTGACGTTCAACGGGGAGACCATGCAACGCAGCGCCCTCCTCGATGGGTCGGCGTTCGTCCCGGAGCTCGACGCGGGCGATGCCGCCGACATCCAGGCGGCCGTCGACGAGATCGTCGCCGAGCACGGCACGAGGGCGACGGCGGTCAGCTCGATGAACGATCGCGTCTCGGTCGATCTCGTCGTCCCCGGAATGTCGGGCGAGTTCCATGTGCAGCGGGCGAAGACCACCGCGCCGGAGGCCGTCGTGCACGCGACGAAGACCCCGGACCCCGCACGCGAGTTCGATCCGCGAACCGTCGATCTGTCCCAGCCGCTGAAGTGGCTGGACGACATCGCCGAGCGTGCGAACGTCCCCGGGACGGTATGGGACTGGGCCATTGCCCGCCCGCCGGGCGGCGGCGAGCCGATGCTCTCCTACGGGATCGGCCCGGATGCCCCGAGCACCCGCGTGTGGGTGAAGGGCGACGGGTCCATCGCGGCGATCGACGACGGGAAGTGCGGTGACGTCGCGGGCTGGTGCGCGGGCTGACCCGATCCGTCGACGCGTGTTCGTTAGGGTGGGACGCATGTCGCGCCCTCACGTTCGCAAGGGATCGGTCCTCCTTGGTCTGTTTCTGTACCTTCTGGCGATGATCTTCCCGGCGGCCGCCGCGCAGGCGGTCACCGGCAGCGATCTCGTCATCGTGGACACGGCAGGGCGGCTGAACGCTCCACAGCTGGAGAAGGAGCTGGCTGACGTCGACTTCTACCAGCCGACGAAGGTCGTCATCTACACGTACAGCGGTGAGTACGACGACAACATGAACGAGCTCGTGCTCGCCTACGCGCGCAGCGAGCACCCGGAGTGGATCAGCCCCGACGGACAGAAGTGGGCCGATGGCCTGTTCGTCTTCGCCCTCGATCCGGACGGGCGCCAGGTGGGCACCTACTTCGGCGATGACCGGACGATCTCGCTCGACGACCAGGCCTCGATCCAGGAGGAGACGAAGGCCGACTTCCGGGCGGCCTTCTGGACGCAGGGTGTGATCACCGGCGTGAAGAAGGCCGCCTCCTTGATCAATCGCCCCTGGTACGCGTCACCGGCGTTCATCGGAACCTCCGTCGTCGCGGGTGTGGCAGGCCTGGGCACCTGGATCGGCGTCGTCGCGGTGCGGAGCAGCCGACGGGAGAAGTTCGCCCGAGAGCTCGAACGGGGTGATCGGCATCTCACCGCGGTGACCATGGACCTCGACATGACCGAGCTCGCCGCGCGGACGCTGCCTGCCAGCTCGTCCTTCGCGCAACGGCTGGAGCAGCGTTTCCACGACTTCACGGGTCGCTACTACGGCGCGGTGGAGGAGCAGCAGCGACTGCAGCAGCTGACGAAGAAGGAGCGATCGAGGTCGGAAGCTCCTGATCAGGCGCGGAAGTACGCCGACGAGGCGGCCGAGATGGACTTCGTCGACGATGCCATCGTGAATGCGGCGGCCCTGCTCACGCATTCGGCCACCTGGGAGAAGGCGTGGGCCGCGCAGGTGGAGCCGGTGCGTGAGGATGTTCGCGCGATCTCGTCGCTGGTCGCCGACCCGGCTGCTGGGCCGCTCGCGTCCGCGCAGGCGCTGGAGAGCTTCCAGGCGACGGCGGAGGCCGAGATGGAGCGACTGGGCGCCGGGCTTCGTGACCAGTCGATCGCGCCCGAGGCTGCACTGGAAGGGCTCGAGACCCTGCGCGGAGAGCTCTCCCGCCTCCTTCGCGAGCATTCTCGCGCCCTCATCGAGGTCTATGCGAAGTCGAATCGCGAGCGGGAGTCGATGGAAGCGGCGATGGAGAGGGAGCGTCGGTCGTCGCAGCCGAGATCCGGATCCATCCTCGACACGGTCTACGCGCCCGGCCAGTTCTGGAACCCCATCTCGTTCAGCGTCGGGTATTCGGCGGGCGTGCACAAGGTGGAGTCGGCCCGGGCGGCGGCCAGCAGCAGCTCCTTCTCGTCCGGGGGATCGTCGACCGGCTACGGCTCGAGCGGTGGCAGCTTCTCCGGCTCGGGCAGTTCGTCGCACTTCTGAGACGCACCGGGCCGGATTGGCGAGGCTGCACGCCTGCGGCGGGCACCCGTGAAGCGGCTAGCCGATGAGCGCTGTCACGTGACGGGCCTGGGATTCGGTCGTGCCGGGCGGATTGCGCCGGAAGCCCCCGTTGCCGGGCAGGAGCATCGCCAGCCAGTGGACCGCCCAGAGCGGCCGGTAGGCCCGCATCCGCTCTCGTGCGTCCGCTGACGCCCCGGCGGCCGCGGGAAGCGCTTCCGGATCGAACACGCCGGAGAGCCGCGCGGCGATGTGCTCGACATGATCCGCGAGGTCGTAGGCGGGGTCGGTGAGCCCGCCGTACTCGAAGTCGACCAGCCGACAGATGCGGCCGTCCCAGAGGACGTTCGCCGGGTTCAGGTCCGCGATCCCCAGTCCGGTGAGCTGAGGAGGGGGAAGAAGACCGGGGCGGAACAGCCACTCCCGTGCAGCGTCCACGGCGTCGGCGACGAGCGCGGGCTCCTGGCACGGAGAGAGATCGCAGGCCTCCTGCAGCCAGGCGGTGAGCGCCGGGGGAAGCGTCGACGGACCGAAGCGGCGCTCGCTGATGCCGGCGGCCGCGATGTGCTCGACGGGGATGCGATAGAGGCGGCCCAGCGCCGCTCCGAGAGAATCGTTCTGGGCGGCGGAGAGCGGACCGCCGCCCAGGGGGAGCCCGGGCACCCGTTCCATGACGACCACCGGGTGGCCGTCCGCCGTCTCCCGGCGCAGCGGGCGCGGCGCGGTGCCGGGTGCGTGGTCCCAGATGAGACTCAGGCACCGCCACTCGCGGTCCGCCTCCCCGTCGTCCCAGCTCAGGAACCTCTTGCGAACCTCCGTCTAGGTGACGCTCAGGTCATGCGTGTGGGTCTGCGCGGTGGGAGGGCTCACCAGATGAGTCCGATCGCGCTCAAGAGACGTGCGGATCCGATCGGTCCTGCGTCACGGTCGTTTCCGCGGCCGGCGGGGAGACCGTGGACAGCGCGCTCGTGAGCATGCGGTGCACGCCGATGAGGATGATGCCGGAGAGCAGCAGCACGAGGCCGAGGAGGATGAGCGTGACGCCGATCGGCACCGCCGGCTGGATCCCGTAGCGGATGCCGGAGACGAAGAGGAAGAGGAAGCCGAACGCGAAGAACAGCGGACTCGCCACCGCTCCGACGAGTGCAAGGGTGGGGAACTTTACGGTTCGCATGCCCCTCACGGTAGGCCATCGAGAGGCCTGCCACGGGTATTCTCCCGCTGATCGCATGCCGGATGCGCCAGGATGGGAAGCATGATCCGGGTCCCCATGGCAGTCGTGATACCCGATCAGACACCGGTCATGGTGCAGCATCGCATCGACGGTTGGGTCGATCCGGAACGGGCCGCCGGCGTCTACCGTCGACGGGGCGATCGCATCCGGATCGTGCAGCGATGGCGCGAGCGGGTCGGGATGTACGCCTACCCCAGCGGTCTCACCGTCGATGCCGGGCTCTCGGCCGAGGGCCGCGGCTCGGTCCTCACGGGTCGGATGCGGTGCCATGCGACCGAGAGCGTGATGTTCCTCGCCCTGCTCCTCCTGTCGGCAGGCGCGCTTTCCGTACCGTTCGTCGAGTTGCTTCTCGAAGCCGGGCCGCCCGCGGCCGAGTGGGCGTGGGCCGTCGGCAGCGCGTCCGTGCTGGGCGCGGCGGCCCTCGGATACCGGGCGGCCCTGCGGGCGCGGCTCCGGCGCCGCATCCCGGCCGTCGCGACGGCGGTCGTCGCGGACCTGTCCGAGTCCGGTGTCCGCCGGTCGGAGCGCTAGCCGCGCGGGCCGGTCGCCGGTGAGGGACGCTTCTCGGGATCGTCGATGCACTGCTGGATGACGTCGGCGATGACCGCAGGGTCGGTGCGATTGCGGCGCACGGGGAATGATACGTGCCTCTCCGGGGCGAGGCGCGGATAGCGCTGCGAGGTGCCGTCCGGGATGAAGAGGCGGAGGCGGCCGGCGACGGCGTCGGCCCGTTCCAGTTCGCTCCAGGACACGGTGCGCGTGCGCGAGGCGGATCCGGCGGTCACGCCCCGGGCATCGACGACGATGACCTGGTCGCCGAGGGTGCGCAGGGCGGCGACACATGCCGCGACCGCCGTCACCGCGGCGACGATGAGCCCCACCAGGAAGAACCGGCCGAGCCCCGGCCGGGGGTGGAGCCAGACCAGGGTGCCGAAGTACGCGAACGACGCGCACGCGACGGCGAAGGCTGCGCCGAGCGGCACCGCCGCGCGGATCGGAGCGAAGGCCACGCGGTCCGGAGACACCGACGCGGAGGACGCTCCCGGGTCCCACGGGCGGATCGACAGTCCGAACGGGACGATCAGCGCGCCGACGGCGAAAGCGCTGACCGCGGCCGCCGGAGCGTCCTGCCGGAGCCACAGGATGACGCCCAGAGCGCCGATCGCGACGGCGAAGACGGAGAGCCCGGTGGCGAGGCGTCTTCTGGTCAGGGGCACGTCCCGATGCTAGCCGTCGTCCGTGCCGCCGTCCGCCGGTCCGCGGCGTCCGAGCGACAGGCGGCGGTCGATTCCTGCCATGTTCCACGGCGGCCGTGGAGGAGGCCTTGCCGCGCGGATACGCTGGGTGCACCCCGCCCGTCGACCGGATCGGAGCACCATGCGCCTCGCGGACTTCACGCCTCCGGACACCGCTGCGGCCCGCGGGGCCAGGGCGCTGCTCGCCGATTTCCACACGCCGTCGCTCGTGAACCACGTCATCCGGTCCTGGCTCTGGGCCGAGGCCTTCGCGCTCGTCGAGGGGAGCTCCGGCATCGATCGCGAGCTCCTGTACACCTCGGCGCTGCTGCACGACATCGGCCTCGTCCCGGCCTTCGACAACCACGCTCTCGGATACGAGGAGGCCGGCGGGTATGTGGGGGAGGCGCTGACGGCGGGAGCAGGGTGGCCCGCGGGGCGTCGTCGTCGGATCAACGAGGTCATCGTGCGGCACAACTGGCCCGAGGTCGATCCCGCGCTCGACATCGAGGGGTACCTGCTGGAGACGGCGACCGGGCTCGACATCTCGGGGCGCCGCGACGAGGACATCCCGGTCGGATTCCGCCGGGAGGTGCTCGAGGCCTATCCGCGGGCGGAGCTCGCGGCCGAGTTCGGCTCCTGCGTGCGCGCACAGGCGGCCCGCAAGCCGCACAGCCACGCGCGGCGCCTGGTGGACGGCGGGCTGGAGCGGAAGCTGACGGAGAACCCGCTGGAGACACTGCGCTGATCGTCGCGGTCCCGGATCATGTGTCCCGTTCGGCCTCCAGACCGTCGCCGATCCTGGTGAAGAGACGCGTGATGACGGCGATCTCCTCGTCGTTCATCGGGCCGAAGAAGTGTCGTCTGATGAACGCGAAGTGCCGCTGCTGGAGCTCCTCGACCCGCTCGCGACCGACTCCCGTCAGCCGCGCGACGACAGCGCGTTCATTGTCCTGAGCGGTGGAGCGCGCCACGAGCCCGCCCCTCTCGAGGCGTCCGATCTGGTAGGTCAGCCCGCTACGGGAGATGATCAGCAGATCGGCGAGCTCATGCATCCGGAGGCCTTCGGGATGCTGTCCGAGCACGAAGAGGATCTCGAACTGCGCGCGCGTGATGTCGCCGTTCTCGACGAGAGCGCGTCCCGAGCTCGCCTGCAGCAGGAGGACCGCGCGCCGGACGGCGGAGAACGCCTCGAACTCCTGGGGGGTGATCGGTGCATCCATGGGACGAGCCTAACCCGGTTTGAGTTTGAATTCGAACTCAGAGTAGAGTCATCGAGTTCGAATTCGAACCCGATCATTCCGAGGAGTGAGCCGTCATGAGTTCTCCATCGCCCGTCTCCCACCCGACCGGCTATGCACGCGCGATCGCACTGGCGCTGGCCGCCGTGGTCCTCGTGAGTGTCGTGCTGCTGGCATTCGCCTGGCCGTCGATCACCGCCGATCCGAAGGGGATCCCGATCGGGGTGGTGGGGAACGACGAACAGGTCGCGCAGATCGAGAAGACTCTCGAGGCGCAGTCCGACGGGGTGTTCGCGCTCCAGCGCCGCGACGATCGTGAGGCGGCGATCGACGCGATCCAGCGGCGTGAGGAGTACGGGGCGATCGTCCTCGGCGACCCCGAGGCGGCGGATCCGTCGAAGGGGGCGCCGGAGGTGCTCACCGCGACGGCCGCCAACGCCTCGGTCGCGCAGATGCTCCAGTCGCTCGCGACCGGGCTGCAGACCCGTCTGAACGCTCAGGTGGATGCGAAGGTCGAGCAGCAGGTCCAGTCGCTGCTCGCGACGTTGAAGGCCCTCTCGGCCGGTCAGCGTCCCCCGGGCGGCGGGGAGACTCCGGCGGCGCCGGACTCGTTCACGATGCCGAGTGTCACCGTGACCGTGACCGACGCCGTGCCCTTCGCGGAGCGCGATCCGCGGGGAGCCGGCCTCGCCTCGGCCACCCTGCCGCTGGTGATGGGCGGGATGCTCGGGGCGATCCTGATCTCCACGGCCGTGCACGGCAGTCGCCGTCGGCTGGTGGCCCTTCTGGTGTACGGCGTCGCGGGCGGTCTCGCCCTCGCGGGGATCCTCCAGGTCTGGTTCGGCGCGCTGCAGGGGGACTACTGGTTGAACGCCGCCGCCGTCGGGCTCTCGATCGTCGCGATCTCCTCGACGCTCGTCGGTCTGCGCAGCCTCATCGGCATGCCCGGCCTCGGAGCGGGTGCCGCGCTCATGTTCCTCTTCGCCAACCCGATCTCCTCGGCGCAGACGCCCATGGAGTTCCTGCTGCGGCCCTGGGGTGCGGTGGGGCAGTGGTTCCCGCCGGGCGCAGGGGCGAACCTCGTCCGCACGCTCTCCTACTTCCCCGAGGCCCCGACGGCGTTCCCCTGGCTGGTGCTCGGCGGGTGGGCGGTCCTCGGGATCGTGCTGATCGGGCTCGCAGCGCTCCGGCGCCCTCAGCCGGGCGACGATCCCGGTGAGGTCGAGGGGGCGGCGTCGAGGACGCCTGTTCCCGCCGTCTGACGGCGGGGCGAGGATCCGCCTGCGTGCACGTCGGGAACGGACGACCTCCCCGTCTTCCGGGGGCGATCGCGAGCGTTCCATGAATTGACATGGAACGGGCGGCGTCCCTAGCTTCCCGAACACCGACCGGCGTCGGGCCGGTCTTCGAAGAGGAGGCAATGATGCCGAACCGAGGTTCGAGGCTGATCGCGGCGCTGATCGCGACGGCCGCTCTGACGCTGGGGGTCAGCGTCGCGTCACCCGCGACGGCGGCGCCGTTCGCCGGCACGATCCGTTCGTTCGATGGAGAGACGATCGGTGCGGCGCCCGCGGGCTGCACGACGACCGGGGACGTGACGGTGCAGCCCGCGGCCCTCGCCGGAGCGCCCGCGGGGAATCGCGCGGTGCGTCTGATCGATGCGAGCACCACCGTTCACACGAGGCTGACCTGCGCTGATCCCGCCTCCGTGCAGAAGTCCGCCACGTTCCTGATGCTGGCCTCGCAGATGGACACCGGGGTCATCGTCTCGCTGGGCGCCACGGCGTCGGATGCGATCGGCGTCTGGCGGTTCTTCCTGACCCGATCGGGCGGTGATCTGACG
This sequence comes from Microbacterium sp., assembly GCF_040394595.1. Classification (GTDB taxonomy): domain Bacteria; phylum Actinomycetota; class Actinomycetes; order Actinomycetales; family Microbacteriaceae; genus Microbacterium. Next base: position 28,541 of record NZ_JBEBSA010000011.1, on the reverse strand, counting down.
GTGAAGGCCTACAACGGCTCGGCGTGGGTCGTACTGGGAACCGCGCCCGGCGTGGACCCGCTCGCGCGGTGGATCGAGGTGCGCCTGGACGCCACGACGGCGAAGGCCACGATCGAGGTCGATCGCGTGCGGTTCCCCACGACGGTGCGCGCGAGCAGCGCCACCGGCATCGGGGCACTCATGATCGGCTCGGAGGGCACCGCCCCTGTCGGGTTGAAGCTCTACGTCGACGACCTCGGGATCGCACCGAGCATCCCGGCGTTCCCCTCGGTCGTCGCGGCCACCGCTCCCGTGGGAACGTCGATCCGGTTCCCCGGGGCGGTCAAGCTCGCCGACGGGACGATCATCGCGTCGTACTACGAGGCGTCCGCGCACGCCGGGACCAATGGCGTGATCAAGACGGTGCGCAGCACCGACGGTGGGACGACCTGGTCGTCACCGTCGCTGGTGATCGACCCCGCCTACGATCCGCGCGACCCGAAGCTCGAGGTGCTGCGCGACGGCACCCTGCTGTTGACGTACTTCTACACGCAGTGGGGGACGCCCAACGTGCTCCACGGGACCTTCGTGATGCGCAGCACGGACGGCGGCGCGACCTGGTCGTCACCGACCCAGGTGTCCACGCAGATGAGCTGTGCGTGCGGCCCCGTCACCGGCGGCTATCCGCTCGGCTGGGCGGCGAACCACGGTCCGATCGTCGAGCTCCCCGACGGCGATCTCCTGATCCCGCTCTACGGAACGCTGCCCGGAGATGCCAGGCAGCGGGCGACGGTGGTCCGTAGCACCGACAAGGGACTCACGTGGGATGCCGCGAACGAGTCGCTGCTCGCGGTCGGCACCGTGTCGTTCCAGGAGCCGAACCTCTCGGTGCTGCCGTCCGGCGAGATCGTCGCGCTCATCCGCTCCACGTCGAACCCGGTGCGGGCGTACATCTCCCGATCGTCCGACAACGGGCACACCTGGTCGGCCGCGACGATCACGGACATCCCCGCCGAGTCGCATTCGCAGACCGTGCTGTCCGACGGCAGCGTGCTGCTCACCTACGGTAATCCGGCGCGCACCGGGCGGCCGACGGAAGGGGTGGTCATCACCAACCCGTCGGGGAGCTGGAACGGCTACGCCGCCCGCTCCACGCTCGTCTACGACGCCGGCAACGGCGATCAGGCGAACCCCTCCAACGTGGAGGTCTCGCCAGGGAGGTATCTGACCATGAGCTACGACGTGGTCGCGCGGACGCTGTCCGCGGTGTTCACGAAACGCTCCGACTACGCGGGCTGAGGCGGTGCGGAACCCCGGGGTCTCCCCGGGGTTCCGTGCGTCCGGAGGAAAATCGAAGGAATCGCTTGACATGGAACGACGCTCCACGTCAGTCTTCAAGACATGGAACAGAATTCCACGTCGTACCATTCGCAGGGGCTCTCGCGAGGCCTGGCGGCGCTCCGCGCACTGGGCGCGGAGCAGCACCCGATGCCCCTCGCGGCGCTGTCCCGCGCGATCGACCTGCCCAAGCCCACCCTCCTGCGGCTGCTCGCCGTCATGGAGCGGGAGGGCTTCGTCATGCGAGTGGGTCAGCCGCCCGCCTACGCCCTCGGCCCCAGCCTCTACGAGCTGACCGAGTCCCTCGCCCCCGTCGAGATCGCCGAGATCACCGCACCGATCATGAAGACGCTCGCCGACGAGCTGGGCTTCACCTCGAACCTGGGCATCCTGCAGGGCAGGGCGGTGCTGCACCTCGCGGTGGAGGAGCCGGCGCGCGCGCTGCGGATCGCCGCCGGAGGGTTCCTCGACCACACGTACTGCACGGGCCTGGGCAAGATGCTGCTCTCCACACTCGAAGCGGAGCGCATCGCCGACCACGTGCCGACCCGCGCCCCGTACGAGAGCTTCACCGACCACACGATCACCACGCGCGAGGAGCTCGACGCCGAGCTGGACCGCATCCGGGTCCGGGGCGTGAGCATCGACGACCAGGAGCGCAACCGCGGCGTGCGGTGCATGGCGATCCTCGTCCCGACGGACGACGAGGTCGCGATCTCGCTCAGTGTCTCCGGCCCGGCCGGTGAGCTCTCCGCCGACGACGAGGAGACCGTCCACCGGGCGCTCTCGGAGGCCGCGGCGGACGTCGCCGCGCTGCCTCGCCTCGGCGCCGCGATGCAGAACGTCCGACGCAGATTGGCCATCGCATGATCATCGACATCCACACGCACTGCCACCTCCCGGAGCACTGGGGGACGGAGCACGAAGACCACTGGGAGGGCGCGTACGGCGAGCCCTACCCGCTGGTCACCCCCGAGAGCTTCGACGCCGCGATGGCGGGCGTCGACGTGGCCGTGACCTTCGGGATGGCGGCCGGCCAGGCCGGCGTGCGCACGCCGAACGCCTTCGTCGCGGAGTTCATCGAGACGGTGCGGACCCCGACGATCGGCTTCGCGGCGATCGACCCCTCCGACCCCGACTGGCGGGACCAGCTCGACGAGGCCGTCGAGCTGGGCCTGCAGGGCGTGAAGCTCTATCCGGTGCTGGCCCTCTTCGACCCGCTGTCCGCGGACTTCGACGACTTCTACCGGACGATGACCCGCCACGGGCTCGTGGTGCTCTGGCACATGGGCGCGACCCCCAGCCCCATCGGCAGCCTCGCTGTCAGCCAGCCGCTCGTCGTCGACGAGGTGGCCCGACGGCATCCGGACCTCGTCCAGGTGATGGCGCACATGGGGCACCCGTGGCAGCGGGACACCAACGTGGTGCTGCGCAAGAACGCCCGCGTCTTCGCCGACGTCTCCGGGGTCCCGTCCCGGCCGATGGACGCCTACCTCGCGCTCGTGCACGCGCAGGAGTGGCACACGGTGGACAAGCTGCTCTTCGGATCGGACTATCCGCTCTGGACACCGGATGACGCGATCTCCCGCCTGCGCGGGATCGCGGCGCTCCGCGCAGGGGACCTCCCCTTCGTGCACGAGGAGACGATCGACGGGATTCTGCATCGCGACACCCTCGCGCTGCTCGGACTGACGGTGAAGGACCGATGACGACGATGACGACCACGACCGATGCGAGAACCCTGGCCGCCAGGGCCGAGCAGATCATCCCGGGCGGGGTGAACTCGGCGACGCGTGCGATCGGGGCTCCCTGGGTGTTCCGTGCGGCGCAGGGCGCCACCGTGACCGACGCCGCCGGCAGGGACTACGTCGACTACCATGCCGCCTTCGGTGCGATCCTGCTCGGCCACGGGGACGAGCGCGTCACCGCGGCCGTGGAGAGCGCCTCGCGTCGACTGGGACTGGTGGGCCTGGGCGTCACCGAGCTGGAGCTGCAGCTCGCCGAGCTGATCGTCGACGCCATCCCCTCGGCGGAGATGACGATCACCACGATGAGTGGCTCGGAGTCGGTGCTGCAGGCGGTGCGTCTGGCGCGGGGCGCCACCGGGCGCACCCGCATCGTGAAGTTCCAGGGCTGCTTCCACGGCTCGTTCGACGCGGTGGCGCGCAACGTCATCTCCGACCCGTCCCGTGCATACGGCTGGGATCCGAACTCGACGGGCATCCTCGACGACGCACTCGACCACACGCTCATCGCGGAGTTCAACGACCTCGACTCGGTGCGCGAGCTGTTCGCGCGGCACGGCGAGGAGATCGCCGCCGTCATCCTCGAGCCGGTGCCGCACAACGTCGGCGCGCTCCTGCCGGAGCAGGCGTTCCTGGAAGGCCTGCGGGAGATCACCCGCGCACACGGCTCGCTGCTGATCTTCGATGAGGTCATCACCGGGTTCCGGCACGCCCTGGGCGGGTACCAGGAGCTGTGCGGCGTGACGCCCGACCTCACGACCTTCGGCAAGGCGATGGGCAACGGGTTCGCCGTCGCGGGTATGGCGGGCTCCCGCGACGTGATGAGCAACTTCACCCCCGCGGGCGGCTCGGTGATGCTCGCCGGAACCTTCAACGGCAATGCGGCGTCCATGGCCGCGGCGATCGCCACGATCGAGGTGCTGTCCGATCCCGAGGTGGACTTCTACGGCCATGTCCGCGCCCTCGGCGACCGGATGCGCTCTGGACTGCGGCGGATCACCGCCGACCTCGGCATCCCCGCGGTGGTGACCGGTCTCGGATCGGTCTTCGTCACCTACTTCCTCGAGGGCGAGGTGCGCGGCTACCGCGACCTCATGCGCAACGACGACCACGCCTATGCGGCCTTCCACCGGCGGATGACCGATGAGGGGGCGTTGATGTACCCGATGGCCCTGAAGCGCAATCACATCTCGCTCGCGCACACCGAGGCCGACATCGATCGCACCCTCGAGACGGCGTCCACGGTGCTCGCGGCGATGAAGCGCGACGGGGAGTTCGGCCGCGGAGCAGAGGCGAGATGACTGCGAGGGTCAGGACCGCGATCCTCTCCGGCACCGTCGTCGACGGCTTCGGCGGAGCGGAGTTCGCGGGGGACGTGATCGTCGCGGACGGCCGGATCGAGGCCGTCGTGCGCCGGGAGAACCGGCCCGCCGACGGCTACGACGCCGAGATCGTCGACGCGGACGGACTCGTCATCGCCCCCGGCTTCGTCGACGTGCACTGCCACTCCGATCTCACCCGCTTCAGCTATCCCGACGCGGAGAGCCGCATCACGCAGGGCATCACCACCGAGATCGTCGGGAACTGCGGGATGTCCGCGGCGCCGACCGGCGGCGATCCGGCCGGGCTCGCCGGGGTGATCGCGACGATCGACGTCACTCCCGACGCGCCGCGCCCCTGGGCGACGGTCGCGGAGTGGCTCGAGGCGCTCGACACCGCACCGGCCGCCGCCAACGTCGCGGCCCTCGTCGGGCACGGATCCGCCCGCCACGCGGCGGCGCCGGGCCGGGGCGCGCAGCTCGATCCCGAAGAGCTCTCCGCGCTCGTCGACGAGATCCGTGCCGCCCTCGACGCCGGATGCGCGGGGGTGAGCCTGGGGCTCATGTATGCGCCGGGGGAGTCCGCCGGGAAGGCGGAGCTCTCCGCTGTCGCAGAGGCGGCTGCCCGCGGAGACGGACTGCTCGCCGCCCACCTGCGGGACTACGACGCCCGGGAGCTCGACGCGTCGATCGCCGAGACCGCCGGGATCGCCGGCACCGCCCGTCTGCAGATCTCCCATCTGCGGGCCACGCACTCCGACGGCCGCTTCGCCGACACCCTCGCGACCGTCGAGCGTCTGCGCATCGCCCAGGACGTCGCCGCCGACAGCTACCCCTACACGGCGGGGCACACCACGCTGCTCCAGCTGCTGCCCTCGGAGATCCGGGCGATGGGGCCGGCAGCGGCCCTCGCCCTCGGGACATCCGAGCTCGCCCGCCTGCTCGGGGAGAGCGGATGGCGTCCCGAGCAGATCATCGTGATGAAGGCGGCGGCGACCCCCGAGGCCGTGGGGATGACGGCGGCGCAGCACGACCGCCCGTGGCACTGGCTGGCGGAGACGCTGCACGCCAACGCCGCGCTCGTCGACGTCGCAGTCGAGAGCGGCGCAGACGCCGATGTCGATCTGGCGATGGCGACCGACTGGATCGCCATCGGCTCCGACGGCACTGCGCTCTCGGCCGGGCACCGCAGCTCCGCTCCGCATCCGCGATCCTGGGGCACGTTCCCCGCTGCCTTCCGACGGATGCGCGGGCTGGGAGTCTCGCTCCCGTCCGCGGTGCGCCGCATGTCGGTCGCCTCCGCCGAGAGAGCGGGGATCCCGAGCGGCCTCCGGGCGGGCCTGCCCGCCGACATCGTGGTGTTCGACGAACAGGAGATCGACTCCCGGTCGACGTTCGCGGACCCCGCCCGTCCCGCCGCGGGGATCCGCGACGTGTACGTCAACGGCGTCGCCGTGCAGCAGCACGGCGCAGCGACAGGTGCGCGGCCGGGAAGGCTGCGCAGGAAGGAGAGAGCGGCGTGAACGACTCACGGACGCTCGGCATCGCCATCGTCGGCGTCGGCGGCATCGCCGGATCCCATATGGCGGCGCTGCGTGCGACGCACGAGGCACGCCTCGTCTGCGTGCAGGACATGGACCGGGCCAGGGCCGGGCACGTGGCCCTGGAGCAGGGATGCGCGGTCGAGGACGACCTCGCCGCGGTACTCGCCCGCGACGACGTCGACGCGGTCATCGTCTGCACGCCCAACCTCACGCATCAGGCCATCGGCACGGCCGTGCTCGAAGCGGGCCGCCATCTGCTGATGGAGAAGCCCCTGTCGATGACGGTCGACGGCGCCGCCCGTCTCTCGGCGCTCGCCGCGGAGCGTGGGCTCGTGCTCGCCGTCGGCCACAGCCACCGCTTCTCCGCGCAGGGCAGGGCGGTGCAGGAGGTGGTCGCCTCGGGGCGGATCGGCGAGCCGCGCTTCGTCCGGATCGTCATGAACGGCGGATGGATCTGGCCGGGCTGGCAGGCCTGGGTGCTCGACCCCGCGGTGTCGGGCGGGCACTCCCTGCACAACGGGGTGCATCTCACCGATCTCGCCGCCTGGTGGATCGGAGAGCATCCGGATGCGGTCTTCGCCCGAGGGCAGGCGGTCACGAGCCGTGCCCTCGACATCGCCGACTATCTCGTCATCGAGCTCGGCTTCCCGGGCGGCGCGTCGGCGGTCTGCGAGGTGAGTCGCGGCGAGCGTCCGCGGCGCGCGGCGTATCTGGAGTTCACCGTGGCCGGGACGGAGGGCGTGGTGACCCGAACGTGGGACGCCGACGGCATCCGCGCCTGGCTGGAGGAGGGGCTCTCGATGTGGGCTCCGGAGGGCTCGGGCGGAGACGTCTTCATCGCTGAGATCGAGGCTTTCGCCGCGGCTGTCCGGGGCGACGCCCCCGTGGTGCCGCCGGTCGCCGACGCCGTGGACGCCGTGCGGGTCGCCGCGGCGGCCGAGGAGTCCCTGCAGACGGGGCGGGTCGTCCGCCTGGAAGGAGCACGCTGATGGCCGCCATCCCCGTGCTGCTCGCCGGCACCACCGGTGCGGGCGGACAGGATCACCAGTCGGCGATGTGGGCGCCCGCTCTCGCGGAGGCGGGCTTCGCCCCCGTCGGCCTGTGGTCGCCGCCGGACGCCGGCGACGCGCAGAGCGAGTCCGCCGCCCGTCTCGCCCGCGACCTCGAGGTACCGCTCAGAACCGACGAGGAGCCTTCCGTCCCGGTCGGCGCGGCCGTCGTCGCCTGTCTTCGCGGCGACCGTCGCGCGCAGCTGCTCGCGACCGCGGGCGAGGACGTCGCGGTGCTGGTGGACAAACCCACCCTCGACGCCACCGCGCAGCTGGAGGCGCAGCTCGCGGGATCCGCGACACGACGGCTGCTCTCCGGACACCACTTCGCCTCGCACCCCTCGTTCCTCCGCGCGGCGGCGGCGGTGCGGGACGGGGAGATCGGACTGCTCCGTGCGGTGATGATCGATCTGGTCGTGGCCGCGGGCGACGGGGTGAGCCCCGAGGGGGATCTGCGCAACATCGGCGTGCACGCAGCCGATCTCATGCTGCGACTGACGGGCCCCGCCGAGCTGACCGTGGGAACGGCGGCGCTGGAGCCGGGGGCCGTGACCTTCCTCGCGCAGACGGATCGCGACGTCGTGCTCTCCGGGCACGTCTCGCGGACGGCGTCGGGAACGGGGACCCTGCTCGCGCGGATGCGCGTGGTCGGCACGCACGGTCATGTCGACGTGGACCTCACGCGTCCCGCGCTGACCGTGCGCACGGCATCGGCGACCGTGCAGGCGGGATACGGGACCGGATCGGTCACCGGCCGGCTCCGTGAGCTGCACCGGCTCGCGGAAGGCGGTCGCACCGGGGAGACGGCCGCATCCTGGCTCGCCGTCTCGCGTCTTCTGGACGCCATCGCGGAGTCGTCGGCGTCGGGAGACGCGATCACGGTCGAGAAGCAGAGCTGAGAGGAAGACACGGAGATGAGACTTGTCACCTGCGAGCACCGCGGCGCGGTGCGGCACGGAGTCCTCGACGGCGACGAGATCGCCGTGATCGGGGAGGGCGATCTGAGCGCCGTCGTCGCCGGTGCGGTGATCCGGACCGGTGCGGAGCGCGTGCCGAGGGGGGACGTGCGCATCCTCGCGCCGCTGCTCTCGCCGGGGAAGGTGCTCGCCGTCGCGGCGAACTACCAGGAGCATGTCACCGAGAGCGGAAGCAATCCGCGCGACGTGGTCACCGCATCGCCCCGGCTGTTCCTCAAGCCCGACACGAGCATCGTCGGAGACGACGCAGAGGTCGAGATCCCCCGGATCACCGAGGAGTTCGACTGGGAGGCGGAGCTCGCCGTGGTGATCGGGCGCACGGCGTTCGACGTGCCCGTGGAGGAGGCGCTGGACCACGTGTTCGGCTACGCGACCGGCAACGACCTCTCGGCTCGCAGCCTCGCCCTCGGCGGCGCCCGCGACGGCGAGGCGTGGACCGGCTTCTTCGACTGGCTCGAGGGGAAGTGGCTCGACGGCTCCGCGCCGATCGGCCCCTACCTCGTGACCGCGGACGAGGTCCCGGATCCCCAGGACCTCTCGGTCACGCTCTCCGTCAACGGCGAGACCCGGCAGTCGGGGAACACCGCCGACATGATCCACTCCGTGGCGGAGCTGGTCTCCTTCTCCTCGCGGCTGATGACCCTGCGCCCCGGAGACGTCATCCTCACCGGCACACCGGCCGGGGTCGGAGTCACCACAGGCACTTTCCTGCACCCGGGCGACGTCGTCGTCGCCGAGATCGAGGGGCTGGGAGCCCTCACCACCCGAATCGTCGCGCCCCGCGCCGACGGATGAAACCCGAGCACGACACGAACAAGGGAGTTCTCATGCGCAAGAAGACGCTCATCGGCCTGGCCGCGCTCAGCGTGGTCGGCGCCCTGCTGGCCGGATGCACGTCCGCGCCTCCGGAGGAGGGCGGGGGCGGAGACGCCTCCGCGAACGTGTACCTCTATCAGAAGCCGGTCACCTTCAATCCGCTCAAGCCCGCGCAGGGCGCCGAGCAGCTGACGATGTCCCTCATCTTCGACAACCTGTTCACGACCGATCCGGACTTCGCGTTCACACCGCGGCTCGCGGAGAAGTGGGAGGTCTCCGACGATGCGAAGACCTTCACCTTCCACCTCCGCAAGGGGCTGAAGTGGAGCGACGGCACGCCGTTCACCGCCGACGACGTGCTCTTCACCTACAACCTCGCCGCGAACCCGAAGGCGGGCGGGGCGTGGAGCGCGCGGCTCGCCGGCGTCGAGGGATACGCCGGGCTCCAGGACGGCTCGGCCAAGACCCTGTCCGGGCTCACCGCGCCGGACGAGAACACCGTCGTGTTCCACCTGTCCGCGCCGAACGCGGGCTTCATGTCGCTGATCGGCTACGGCTCGGTCATGTTCATCCTCCCGCAGCACATCCTGGGCGAGAAGGATCCGGCGAGCCTCCTCGAGGACCCCTGGTTCGCGAAGCCCACGGTGGGCATGGGCCCGTACGTGATGAAGGCGTTCAACGTCGATCAGGACATCGAGCTCGAGGCGAACCCGGACTACCGCTCCCAGGTGGGGATCGACCATCTCTACCTCAAGATGCTGACCAGCGACGTGGCCACCGCACAGCTGGGGACCGGGGAGATCGACCTCGCCCAGGTCTCCGCCCTCGACCTCGACGCGGTCAAGGCGCTGCCCGGGGTCACGGTGACCTCCAAGCCTTCGGCCGGCTTCACGCGGATGGCCGTGAACTTCGGCAAGCCGCGCTTCGCGGATGAGCGGGTGCGCCAGGCGCTGGTCTACGCGATCGACCGTCAGGGCATCATCGACGGCGTGCTCGGCGGCGAGGCGACCCTGCTCAACAGCGACATCATGACCTCCTGGGCGCTCCCCGACGACCTGGAGAAGTACCCGCACGACCCCGCGAAGGCCAAGGAGCTCCTGGCGGCGGCAGGCTTCGACACCTCACAGGAGGTCAAGATCTCCTGGGTGCCGGGACAGCGCGACCGCGACCAGATGGTGAACGTGATCATCGAGAACCTCAAGGCCGTGGGAATCAAGGCGGTCGCCAACCAGGTGGACGCCGGTGCGCTGACCGCCAGCTACGGCGACGGCAGCTACGACCTCGCTCTCTTCGGCGGTGGCGTGTACACCCCGGATCCGGCCAGCACCATGCCGATCGTCGCCTGCGATCAGAAGTTCCCGGCCGGCGCGAACACCGCGCTGTTCTGCAACGCCGAGCTCGACAAGGCGATGCTCGAAGGCCAGCAGGTCGCGGGGGAGGAGCAGCGTGCTCCGATCTACCAGAAGGCCGCCCGGCTGGACAACAAGCTGGTGCCCTACGTGTGGATCAACGTCCCCAACACCATCTGGGCGACCAGCGAGCGTCTGAAGGGCTTCAAGCCCCACGGCGACTTCACCAACGGGTTCTGGAACGCCGCGGACTGGAAGATCTCGGGCTGACCGAATGAGGAGTGCACGATGCTGAGGACCCTCCTGGTCCGTCTCTCGTCCAGCGTGCTGGTGTTCGTCCTGATCGCGATCGGACTGTTCCTGCTCGTGAGGCTGGCACCGGGAGACCCCGTGGACATGATGATCCCGCCGGACACCGGCGGCGCAGGACGCGAGGAGTTCATCGCGTCGATGAGGGAGCGCCTCGGTCTCGACCAGACTCTGATCGTGCAGTTCTTCGCCTGGTTCGGTGCGCTGCTGAGGGGCGACCTCGGCTACTCGTACGCGAACGGCCAGCCGGTCGGGCAGCTCCTGCTCGGCCGGCTGGGCCCCACGCTCCTGCTCACCGGCACCGCGCTGGTGGTCGGGATGATCATCGCGATCCCTCTGGGGATCATCGCGGCCGTGCGCCGCGGGACGGTCGCCGATCAGGGCATCACCGGGGTCAGCGTGCTGGCCATCGCCGTGCCCGGCTTCTTCCTCGCGATGCTCGCCATCTACGTCTTCGCGGTCAAGCTCCGGGTGCTGCCCTCATCGGGCATGCACGCGTCGGGGAGGACGGACCTGCCCGACCTCCTGATGCACATGATCCTTCCGGTCGGCCTGCTTGCGCTCGCCGTCGCCGCCCCGTTCATCCGCTACGTCCGCAGCGGCATGCTCGAGGAGCTCGGCAAGGACTACATCCGCGCCGTGCAGGCGAAGGGCGCCGGCCCGGCGCGCACGCTCACGCACGCGTTCCGCAACAGCCTGGTGTCCCTCGTCACGGTGCTCGCGCTCTACATCCCGGTGTTCCTCGCCGGCGCCGTGGTGCTCGAACAGGTGTTCTCCTGGCCGGGGATGGGGCAGCTCGCCGTCACCTCGCTGACCACGAGGGACTACCCGGTCGTCATCGGCTTCGGTCTCTACGTGGCCGTCCTGGTGCTGGTGTGCAACCTCGCCGCGGACCTGCTCTACTCCGTCGTCGATCCGAGAGTGAGGTCGTCCCGATGACCGACACCGTCGCCGTTCTGCTGCCGAAGCCGGACCGCTCCCCGGGCGCACTCGCCGGGCGCCGCTTCCTGCGCAACCCCGTGGCGGTCGCAGGGGCCGTCGTCCTCGCCGTGATCGTGCTCGCCACGGTGGTCTCCGCGCTCCTGCCCTCGCTGGACCCCACCGCGATCGATCTGAAGGCCGTCCGCACGCCGCCGGGACCCGGCCATCCGCTCGGCACCGACTCCACGGGACGCGACGTCCTCGCCCGGCTGCTGGCCGGAGGTCAGGTCTCCCTGATGGTCGGATTCCTCTCCGCCGCGATCGCGGTCTGCGTCGGAGCCCTCGCGGGCACGATCGCGGGCTGGTTCGGGGGAGCCGCCGACGCGGTCATCAGTCGCATCGTCGACATCATGCTCTCCGTGCCGCCGGTGCTCGTGGTCATCGTCGTGGCCGGCATCATCGGCCCGAGTGTCCCGATGCTCGTCGCCGTGATCGCCGGTCTGTCCTGGCCGTCGTCCGCCCGCATCGCCCGCGGCGTGGTCCTCAGCCTGAAGGAGCAGGAGTTCATCCAGGCGGCGCGGGTGTCCGGTTCGGGCAACGGCTTCATCATCCTGCGGCACCTGCTCCCCGGGGTGCTCCCGCCGGTCACCGTGGCCGCCACCCTCCTCGTCTCGGAGGCGGTGCTGCTCGAGTCGGCGCTGTCCTTCCTCGGTGCAGGGGTGCGGCCGCCGCAGGCGAGCTGGGGGAACATGCTCACCGAGGCGCAGTCGCTGACCGTCCTGTCGTCGATGCCGTGGCTGTGGCTGCCCCCGGGCATCATGATCGCGCTCACCGTGCTCTCGGCGATGGCGATCGGAGACGGCATCAGGGACGCCATCGACCCCCGGAGGAACAAGTGACCGCGCAGAACGCCGCACCGCTGCTGGAGATCGAGGGGCTCCACGCCGGGATAGACCGCCGGTCGGAGCCCGTGACGATCCTCCGGGACGTCGGCTTCCGCATCCACCGGGGCGAGATGGTCGGCGTCGTCGGGGAGAGCGGATCGGGCAAGAGCATGACCGCCCTCGCGGTGCTCGGACTGCTGCCCCCGGCGGTCTCGGTGTCCGCCGGCGCCGTCCGTTTCGAAGGCGAGGACCTGGTCGCTGCGTCCCCGAAGACGGTGCGGAAGCATCGCGGCGGCCGGATCGGCATGATCTTCCAGGATCCGATGACGACCCTCGATCCGGTCGTGAAGGTGGGGCGGCAGATCGAGGAGGCCTATCGGATCCACCACCCGGGTTCCTCACGCGCCGATGCGCGCCGCCGTGCCACGGAGGTGCTCGAGCTGGTCGGCGTCCCCGACGTGGCGCGGAGGATGGAGCAGTACCCGCACCAGTGGTCTGGCGGCATGCGTCAGCGCGCGGTCATCGCCATGGCGCTCGTGAACGATCCCGACCTGCTCATCGCCGACGAGCCCACGACCGCGCTCGACGCCACGATCCAGGCACAGGTGCTGGAGGTGCTCGCCCGCGCGCGGAAGGAGCTCGGCGTCGCGATCATGCTGATCACCCACGATCTCGGGGTGATCGCGCAGTACGCCGACCGGGTGGTCGTGATGTACGCCGGGCAGGTCATGGAGTCGGCGACCACGGCCGAGCTGTTCGAGGACAGCCGGCACCCCTACTCCCGCGCGCTCATCCGCAGCCGACCGGCGCTCGCGGCACCGGGCGGGCGGCTCCCGGCGATCCCCGGTCAGCCGCCGTCGCTCGACCGGCTGCCCGCGGGCTGCCCCTTCGCGCCCCGATGCACCGCGTCGTTCAAGTCGCAGCGGTGCGTCGAGGAGCCCACTTCGCTCGCGCGGAGCGACGACGGGCGGCTCAGCGCCTGCCACTACCGAGACCTCGAGGAGCAGTCATGACGACCGACACGCCTGCGGCCGATTCCCCGCCCGTGCTCGAGGTGAGGGATCTCGAGGTGCGCTTCCGCGCCGCCCGCCGTCGCACCGTACGCGCCGTCGACGGCGTCTCGCTCACGGTGGGCGAGGACGAGGCCCTCGGGATCATCGGCGAGTCGGGCTGCGGGAAGACGACCACCGGGAAGACCATCGCGCAGCTCGAACAGCCGTCGGACGGGAGCATCGCCTTCCGCGGCGAGGACCTCGTCGGCGCCTCCCGCGCCCGTCGGAGGGAGCTCCGGCGGAAGATCCAGTTCGTGTTCCAGGATCCGCAGTCCTCGCTGAACCCGCGGATGACCATCCAGGAGATCATCGCCGAGCCGTTGCGCGCCTTCGGGGAGTGGCGCGGCAGGGGGTCCCGCGACCGGGTCGTCGAGCTGCTCGATCAGGTGGGCCTCGGCCCGGCGGCGCTGAACCGCTACCCGCACGAGTTCTCCGGAGGTCAGCGGCAGCGGGTGGGCATTGCCCGCGGGCTCGTGCTCGACCCCGAGCTCCTGATCCTCGATGAGCCCGTCTCCGCGCTCGATGTGTCGATCCAGGCGCAGATCCTCAACCTCCTGATGGACCTGCGGGCGGAGCGCGCGCTGAGCTTCGTGATGATCTCCCACGATCTGGACGTGATCCGTCACGTGACCGACCGCGTCGCGGTGATGTACCTCGGCGTCATCGTCGAACAGGGACCGGCGGAGGAGGTGCTCGAGCATCCGGCCCACCCGTATACGGCGGCGCTGGCCTCGGCGACTCCGCCCGCGGGGCCGTTCGAGAGGCGGGAGCGCATCGTACTCAGCGGCGACGTGCCCTCCCCGCTGGATCCGCCGTCGGGGTGCCGGTTCCGGACCCGCTGCTGGCGGGCCGACGCGCTCTGCGCCGAGCGGCGCCCCGCGCTCGCTCCGGTCGGCGTTACCGGGCGCTCGGTGGCCTGCTTCCACCCTCTCGACGTGCTCGCGGGTCCGCCGGCGGTCTCGCAGGGAGGGCGGTCGTGAGCGAGGGGATCGTCGTCGGCATGGACGTGGTCGATCTGCCGACGCCTGTCGTGGTGATCGACGGAGCGATCCTGCGTCGCAACGTCGCCGAGATGGCGGCGCACGCGGCCGCGCTCGGAGTGGCCCTGCGACCGCACTGGAAGACGACGAAGTCCGCGGAGGCGGCCAGGATGCAGAGGGAGGCCGGCGCCGTCGGGCACACCGCGGCGACGACGGCGGAGATGCTCGCCCTCGCCGACGGGATCTCGCCCTCGGTGTTCCTCGCGTATCCGCCGGTGGGCGGGCCGCGGGTCGCCGCGGTGCTGGACGCCGTCCGTCGCGCCGAGGTGATCGTGGGCGCGGACTCGATCGCCGCGGTCGAGGACCTGTCCGCCGCCGCCTCTGCGGCGGGACTGATCGTGCCGGTGCGACTGGACGTCGACTCCGGACTGCACCGCACGGGCGTCGCGCCGGAGCACGCCGTGGCCGTGGCCCGCGGCATCTCTGCGTTGCCCGGGCTGGTGCTCGAGGGGGTCTGGACCCACGAGGGGCATGTGCAGGGCGTCGGGGCCGACTCCGATCTGCGGCGGGAGACGGGCCTCGGCGCGGGGAGGACCCTCGTCGAGACGGCCGACGCGATCCGTGCGGACGGGATCGAGGTGCGGAGCGTCTCGGTGGGGTCGACCCCGGGGGTCCGGTCGGCGCCGACGGTGCCCGGGGTGACCGAGGCGCGCCCGGGGACGTATGTGCTCGGAGACGAGAACCAGGTCGCGATCGGAACCGTCGCCCCCGAGGACGTCGCGGTCGCGGTCCACAGCCGGGTGGTGAGCACCGAGCCCGAGGACTGGGTCATCATCGACGCGGGGATCAAGGCCATGAGCAGCGACGGGAGCATGCACGGCGACGGCCGGATCGGCACGGTGGTCTCCGCGGGCGGCGGGATCGTCGCGACGGGACACGAGGAGCACGGGTTCCTCCGCGGTGCCGCGGACGCGCGCGTCGGAGACGTCGTGCGGGTCCGCCCGAACCACGCGTGCGGAGTGATGAACATGCACGGCGTCGTCGCGGTGGCAGAGGACGGCGTGGTGACCGAGGTGTGGCGGATCCTCGCCCGGCATTGACGGCCGGCGGGTCCGGAACGAGAGGAAGAAGGAACAGATGGACATCAAGAAGATCAGCACCGACCAGGCACCACCCCCGGCGGGCCCGTACTCCCAGGCGGTCGTGGTCGGCGGGCTTGCTTTCCTCGCCGGGCAGGGGCCCTTCGACGAGAAGGGGGAGCGGGTCGGGACCTCCTTCGGCGATCAGGTGCGGCGCACGTTCGAGAATCTGGAGACCGTGGCCCGCGCGGCGGGCTCTTCACTGCATCATGCGGTGCGGCTCGGCGTCTATCTGCGCAGTCTCGATGACTTCGCGGAGTTCAACGAGATCGCGAGCGAGTATCTCGTCGAGCCCTTCCCGGCCCGGACGACCATCGAGGCGGCGCTGCGGGGGTTCGACGTCGAGATCGACGCCGTCGTCGCCGTGACGGCCTAGCCTCCGGCGGCGAGCCAGTCCGAGAGCCGCGTGGGGAGCAGGAGCGTCGGCCCCGCGGGGAGCAGTGTGTCCTCGTCCAGACGGCCGCCGAAGTACCGGCCCTCCGGGGCGGCGACGATGCGTCGTCCGTCTTCGCGGGAGCGGAGCACCCGTCCGACGAAATCGTCGAGCGCGAACGTCTCCGGGCCGGCGATCTCCAGGTCGCCCGCACGCGCCGGTTCTTCGCAGAGCCGTTCCAGGACGTCGGCGACGTCGGCGGCGGCGATCGGCTGGACGGACGCGCGGGGGAGCACCACGACGCCGTCGACCTCGGCGGCGTCGGCGATGGTCGGCGCGAACTCGAAGAACTGGGTCGCGCGGAGCAGGGTGAACGGTACTCCTGACGTGCGGACGACCTCCTCCGCGGCGGCCTTGGCCTTGTAGTAGCCGACGTCGTTCGGCCGTTCGGCCCCGACGACCGTGAGGGAGATGTGGTGGGCCACGCCGGCGACCGTCTCCGCCCGCATCAGGGTGTGCGCGGCTCCTTCGAAGTATGCGTGCACGGCGCGGGGTTCGTACACGGCGGGCTTGGAGACGTCGACGACGACCGCGGCCCCGGCCAGGGCGTCGTCCAGGCCGATTCCGGTGCGCACGTCGATCCCGGTGCTCGGGGAAGCGGAGACGACGTCGTGCCCGGCGGCTGCGAGGCGGGTGACGAGCCGGGAGCCGATGCGGCCGGTGCCTCCGATGACGACGATCCTGGTCATGCGCTCTTCCCTTCGCTGCCTCCTCCCGACGCTACCCGTGTGCGGCCGGTCGCCCGTCGCCCATGAGGGGGTGTACGGGGTTCGCGGCGTTCCTGTTGCGGCGGCCCGATCCGTCGGCCGCGGTCCGCGGGCGTGGTCCGCGATGCCGTGACGAAGCCGGTCGCCGCGGCGAGGAAGTCCTCGTCGCCGAGGATGCGGCTGTGCCCCACACCCCGGAGGGCGAGCAGGTGTGCTCCGGGGGTGTCGGCGACGATGCGCTCGGCATCGGCGAACGGCATCCGCCGATCGTCGATGCCGTGCGCGACGAGCGTGTCGAGGTCCCGGGGGAGCCGCGCGAGGGCGTCGTCGACGCGGTGATGCCCATTCCCGCCGGAGAAGTAGCGGCGGGAGAAGGCGCGCTCCAGCGCCGCTGCCGTCCTGTCGCCGTAACGCCGCAGGGCACGCACCGAGCCGAACACGGATCGCAGGTCCGCCGGCGACGATGCTGCGACCAGCATCCCGGTGCCGACCCCCTCGCCGACGGCGATCCTCGCGGCGAGACCGCCGAAGGAATGCCCGATCAGGGCATGGAAGGTGCCGATGCGTTCGTGCGCGTGGCGAATCGCGTCCACCCAGTCGAAGAGATATGTCCGCCGGCCCGGGGCATCACCATGGGCCGGTGCGTCGAGCGCGACGACGCGGAATCCCTCGGCGCGGAGCCGCCTCACGAGCGGAGCGAACTGGGCGGCTCTGCCCTGCCAGCCGTGCACGAGCGCCACGGTCTCGCCGTCGCCTCCCCAGTCGTACAGCCTCGCCTCGGCACCTCGTCCGGCGATCCCGGGAAGGGGGAGCGAAGACGTCGACGCGAGCGACATGAGGTCGCGATCGGCGGCGTCGATCGGCATCCGTGCGCCGACGCGCATCATCCCCGCCAGCACCGCCTGCGCGGCGAGGGGAGGGACGATCCGGTCTGCAAGGGAGAAGGCGGAGCGGGCGATCGCGGCGGCCATAGCGGGTCTCCTATCAATACGAACGATCGTACGTTGAATATGCGAACGATCGTACTTATGCTTTCGGGATGGCACAAGCACCCGTCATCGACGGCAGGCTCGCGCGCGGCGACGAGTCGCGGCGCCGCGTCCTCGGGCACGCCCTCGACCTCGCTTCCACCGAGGGACTGGACGGCCTGAGCTTCGGGCGACTGGCCGACGCATCCCGTCAGAGCAAGAGCGGCATCGCCACGCTGTTCGGATCGAAGGAAGGGCTGCAGCTCGCCGCGGTGGCCGCCGCTCGCGAGGTCTTCGCCGCCTCCGTGGTCGAGCCGGTACGCGCGACGACACCGGCCGGAGGCCTCGCGCGGGTGATCGGTCTGGCCGGCGCGTGGCTCTCGTACTCCCGGCGCCGGGTCTTCTCCGGCGGATGCTTCTTCGCGGCGACCGTCGCCGAGTTCGATGCCCGGCCCGGTGCGGTGCAGGACGCCCTGCGCGGCGCACTGGACGAATGGGAGGGCTACCTCTCCCACTCGATCCGGAGGGCGATGGCGTCCGGAGAGCTGCCGGGGCTGGACGACGCCGAGCAGCTGGCGTTCGAGATCGCGGGGATACTGGAGGCGGCGAACAACCGCTCGCTCCTGCGCGGGGAGGACGCCCCCTACGAGCGCGCCGCCCGTACCCTCCGTGAGCGCTTCATCGCCCTCGGAGCCTCGCCGGACGCGGTGTCGGTGCTCCTCACGCGCTGAGCGCGGCCGCGGCGGGAACACCCGTCCGGCCATCGGCGTTGCATCACGGCGTGGGCATCCTCGACAGCATCGTGATCGGCGCCGGCCAGGCGGGGCTCTCCTCGTCGTTCCATCTGCGTCGGCTGGGCATCGAGCATCTCATCCTCGACGGGGACTCCGCGCCGGGCGGTGCGTGGCAGCACCGCTGGGACGCGCTCACGATGCGGGATGTGCACGGAGTCGCCGAACTCCCCGGCGAGGTGGCTCCTCCGCGCAGCGACGAGAGGGCCAACCTCGCCGTCCCGGCCTCCTTCGCCGAGTACGAGCGGAGGAACGAGCTACCGGTGGTCCGTCCGGTGCATGTCGACCGCGTCGAGGACGAAGGCGGCCTGCTCGCGGTGCACGCGGGGGAGCGGGTGTGGCACGCCCGGACGCTCGTGAATGCGACCGGCACGTGGACGCAGCCGTTCATCCCGCACTATCCGGGGATGGAGACGTTCCTGGGCGAGCAGTTCCACACCGTCGACTACCCGGGGCCCGCGCACTTCACCGGCAGGCGGGTGATCGTGGTGGGCGGCGGCGCCTCGGCCGTGCAGTTCCTCGGGGCGCTCGCACCGCTCGCCGACGTGCTCTGGGCCACGCGACGTGAGCCGATCTGGCGCGACGACGACTTCACACCGGAGGCGGGCGCGGCGGCGGTCGCGCTCGTGGAGCAGCGCGTGGCGCGCGGTCTCCCGCCCCAGAGCGTGGTGAGCGTCACAGGGCTGATGCTCAGGCCGCAGGAGCGGGAGGCCGCACGGATGGGCGTCTACGATGCGAGGCTGCCGATGTTCTCCCGGATCGAGCCGGATGGCGTGAGGTGGGCCGACGGTCGTTTCGAGCCCGTCGACGCGATCCTCTGGGCCACCGGGTTCCGCCCGGCGATCGGCCATCTCGCACCTCTCCGGCTGCGCAGCGAGGCGGGAGGCATCCAGCTGGATCACGACGGGCGCGGGACGACCGCGGTCGCCGACCCGCGCATCCAGTTGGTCGGCTACGGCCCGTCGGCCAGCACGATCGGCGCGAATCGTGCCGGAAGGACGGCCGCGCGCGGTGTGCGCCGCAGCCTGGAGCGCGCGGGCGCCGCCCTCGTCCCGGGGTGAGGGTGCGCGGCAGGGTCGTGACATCGCCGAACGGCGACTAGCGTGGACGCGTGCGCCGCCTGCTTCTCGGATTCTCCCTGATCGTCTCGATCGTCGTCATCGCGGGCTGTGCGCCCGCAGCCGCCCCGTCGCCGCGCCCGAGCAGCCCCTCCGCCTCATCCTCCTCGTCGCCCACGCCGACGCCCACGCCGACGCCCACGCCGACGCCCGTCGACGCCGCAGCCGCCGCGGTGGACAGGATGTCGACGACGCAGCTCGCGGCATCGGTCGTGATGGGGCACATCCCGTCGAAGGATCCCGTGGCGCTGCACGACTACATGGCGACCGGGCTCGGCGGCTTCATCCTCATGGGGGCGAACGTCCCCCGGACGCCGGAGGAGCTCAAAGGCGTCACCGATGCGCTCAAGACCGACCCGGCGCTGCCGCCGCTGATCGCGATCGACCAGGAGGGCGGCGTCGTCTCCCGGCTGCCCTGGGATCGCAACCCCGCCGCGAACACGCTGAAGTCCGCATCGGCGGAGGAAGTGCGCCGCGCCTTCGCCGCACGCGCCGAGCTGGTCGCCGCCGCCGGGGCGAACGTCAACTTCGGCATCGTCGCCGACGTGCCGCGCGGCACCTCGTCGTTCATCTACTCGCGGGCGCTCGGGGCGGACGCCGCGTCCGCCGCCCAGCGCGTCCCCGCGGCGGTCGAGGGCGAGAAGGGCACGGTGCTCTCCACGCTGAAGCACTTCCCCGGGCACGGCGCGGCGCCCGGGGACTCCCATCACGGCATCCCGCGCACGGACGAGACGCTCGAGCAGTGGCGCGCCGGGGACGCCACGCCCTTCGTCGCCGGGATCGACTCCGGCGCCGAGCTGCTGATGTTCGGCCATCTCGCCTACACCGCCGTCGACGCGGCGCCGGCCTCCCTCTCCGCGCGATGGCACGAGATCGCCCGGAAGGACCTCGGCTTCCAGGGGGTCATGATCACCGACGACCTCGGGATGCTCGGATCCTCCGGCATCGCGGCGTATCGCGATCCGGGACGCAATGCGGTGGCCGCCCTCGTCGCGGGGAACGACATGGTGCTGATGATCGTCGGGTCGACCTCTCAGAGCGCCCGGCAGATCGTCGACGCGATCGTGCGCGCCGTCGGCGACGGCTCTCTCAGTGAGGAGCGCCTGAAGGACGCCGCGCTGCACGTCATGCGACTGCGGATGGGTCTGGCCTCCCGGTGACCGCGTCGTCGCCGAGCCACGCCTCCAGCATCCGCGTCCGCAGTACCGCGCCGCGCTCCGCGAACCCGCGCTGACGGCGCACGTACTCGCCCTTGCCGTCCGCCGTCTCGATCCGCACCGGCTCCACGTCCCACTCCGAGAGGTCGTAGGGCGCGGCCGCCATGTCGAGCAGGCGGATGTCGGCCGCGAGCTCGAACGTGTCCAGGACGAGCTCGCCGGGAAGGAGCGGACCGAGCTTCATGGCCCACTTGTAGAGGTCCATCCCGGCGTGCAGGCAACCGGGCTGCTCGAGCAGCGGCTGGTCCTCGCGGCGCGGCTGCAGCCGGTTGCGGGGCACGGCCTCGGGCGTGAAGAACCGGAAGGCGTCGAAGTGGGTGCAGCGCAGCTCGTGGGCCTCGACCACGGCGTCCGTGGCGTCCCGGCCCAGGCGCAGGGGCACCGGATGCCGGTGCTCGTCCTGGCGGTACACCATCGCCCATTCGTGCAGCCCGAAGCAGCCGAACTGGCCCGGTCGGGAAGCGGTGCGGCGCAGCATCCGCTCGACGAGACCGGCGAGCTCGGGCTTCTCTGCCTCGAACGACGCCGCGTCCGGGAAGAGGTCGTCGGCGCCCCGGCGGGTGTACCAGCGCCACGCGGCCCGCTCCGGGGCGTCCTCCAGCACGACGCCGGCCCCGGGGTGCCAGCGACGCAACTGCGCGGGTTTGTAGGAGTAGTAGGTGAAGAGGAAGTCCCAGACGGGGTGGCTCTCGCCTCGGGCGGCGCGCGCCCGGTGCGCGGCGGTCAGCGCGTCGGCGCGTGCCGCGTGCTCCTCGGCCCGTGCGGTCCACTCCGACCGGCTCAGCGCGACGTTCATGAGCGCGCGTCGATGATCCCCGCATCGCCGAGCAGCTCGCGGAGTCCTGCGCCGTCCTCGGCGCTCACCCAGGGCACCGTGACGGCGGAGTGGTCGTCGCCCGCCGTGCGGCCTCCCGCGAGGACGGCCTCCGCGGGCAGCAGACGGCGGATCGCGACTCCGGCGACCGCCTCGGGATGCTCCTGCAGGAACTGCCCGTAGATCGCCTCGTCGTGCTGGCCGTCGTCGCCGACCAGCAGCCATCGGGTGTCGGGGAACTCCTGCGCGAGACGGCGGAGGTTGCTGAGCTTGTGCTCGCGGCCGCTGCGGAACCAGCGGTCGTGGGTCGGGCCCCAGTCGGTCAGCAGCATCGCGCCGGCGGGGAAGAGGTGGCGGGTCAGGAATCGTCGGAGCGTCGGAGCGACGTTCCATGCGCCGGTGGAGAGGTAGACCATCGGGGCGCCGGGATGGTCGCGCATGATCTGCTCGAGCAGCACGGCCATGCCCGGTACCGGGGTGCGGGCGTGCTCGTCCAGCACGAAGGAGTTCCACGCGGCCACGAACGGGCGGGGGAGGGCGGTGACCATCACCGTGTCGTCGACGTCGCACACCACGCCGAATCCGATCCCGTCTGCGACGATGAAGGCGGTCGCCTCGACCGGATCCCGTTCCTCGACGGCCATCGTGAAGGTCTGCCAGCCGGCGTCGAGCTCGGCGTCGAGCACCGTGTCGATCACGCCCCCGCGATCGGCCACGACCGTGTGCGTCCGTCCGCCGATCTCGATACGCACCGAGGCGAAGCTCACCGGGATACCCGCGAAGCTGCGCCATCCGCGGACGCCGGCGCGCTCACCGCGCGCCCTCTTGGGCGGCGGGGGCACGATCAGCACGCGTCCGACCACACGGACCCAGCCCGACCCGCCGTAGCCCGGGAACGGGACGACGGTCGCCGAACGACCCCGCCGGCGGGCACGACGCTCGCGCCAGACGTGGAAACGGTGCTCGAGCCGGGCGAACCAGTGGATCTTGGCCGAGGATTCGGGAGGCATCCCTCCCAGTCTTTCACGCCTGCTCGGCGCGGTCATCCACGACGACGTCCCCGTTCTCGCGCATGTGACGCTCCTCGCGCCGCGAGATGACCTTCTTCACGACGAAGACGGCCACCAGGAAGAGCACGATCGCGCCGACGAACAGGTAGCCGGCGTAGTGCACCTTGTCGGCGAGCTCCTTGTAGCTGCCGGCCACGAGCGAGGCCACGCTCACGTAGATGCCCGACCACAGCACGCATGCGGGCAGCGTCCAGGCGAGGAAACGTCGGTAGGCGAAGCCGCTCATCCCCACGGTCAGCGGGACCAGCGAATGGAGCACGGGCAGGAACCGGGAGAGGAAGATCGCGATCCCTCCCCGCCGACGCAGGTAGCGCTCCGATCGCGCCCAGTGCTCCTCGCCGATCCAGCGTCCGACGCGGGAGTGACGGATGTGGGGGCCGATCCAGCGGCCGAGCCAGAAGCCGATCGACTCCCCGGCCAGCGCGCCGATCACCACGACGGCTCCGAGGACGACACCCTGCCATACGTCGGTGACGCCCATCCCCGCGACGAGGACGACCGTGTCGCCGGGGACGACGAGTCCGATGAGGATGCTCGTCTCCAGCATGATCGCGACCCCGGCGATGATCGTGCGCAGCACCGGGTCGACGGACTGCACCGTCTCGATCGCCCAGAGGAGGAAGTCGTTCATCCCTTCGAGCGTAGGGGCGCGCAGGAGCCCTACGCTGAGAATGTGCCCGCACCCCTCCCGCTCGAATCGCAGCCGCTGCGGGGCGTCTGCGACCCGGAGGCGGTGTTCGCCGCGCTGAGCGAAGGCGCCGCGGGGGCCTTCTGGTTCGACGCGGGACCGGCGGCGCGCGAAGGATGGAGCGTCCTCGGCGTCGGCGCGATCGAGACGGACCCCGAGCGGGTGCGCGCCACGACGCTCGACTCCCGCCCGGGAGCGCCGGCGTCCGATCGGATCCCCTTCCTCGGCGGCTGGGCGGGGTGGATCGGCTACGAGGGCGGTGCGGCCCGCGCCGGCGCCCCGACGTCGGCGCCGGCGTCCGACGGGTGGATCTCGGTGGAGACGGCGATCGCGATCGACCACCGCACCGGCGCGGCCCATGCGCTCGCCCCCGCGCACCGGATCGCCGGGTTCGGCGCCGAGGCGCAGCGGATGCTGGACACCGCTCCGCCGGCGGATGGCCGCGAGGACGTGTCTGCTGCGCGAGCCGCGTCCGCCGGCCGGCACACCGCAGCGGAGTACGGCCTCCTCGTGGAGCGCTGCCGCGAAGCGATCCGGGCGGGGGACGCCTATCTGCTCTGCCTCACCACGCGGTTCTCCGTCGCCGCACCGGACGACCCGTTCGCGGTCTACCGGCGGCTGAGGCGCGCGACGCCCTCGCACCACGGCGGCTACGTGCGGATCGGCGACCGTCATCTGCTGAGCGCGAGCCCGGAGCAGTTCCTCGCCGTCGGGGACGGCACGATGCGGACCAGCCCGATCAAGGGAACACGCCCGCGGGGAAGGACGCCGGAGGAGGACGAGGCGTTCGCGGAGGAGCTCCGCGACAGCGTGAAGGAACGTGCCGAGAACGTGATGATCGTCGACCTGATGCGCAACGACCTGTCGCACGTCGGCGTTCCGGGGTCGGTCGTCGTCGAGCGGCTCTGGGAGGTGGAGTCCTATCCGGCCGTGCACCAGCTGGTCAGCACGGTCCGTGCCGTGCCGGCTCCGGGGACGACGTTCGGAGACCTCTGCGACGCGACGTTCCCCGCAGGCAGCATGACCGGGGCGCCGAAGCTGTCGGCGATGACGATCCTGCACGGCCTGGAGGGTGCGCCGCGCGGGGTGTACTCCGGCTGTTTCGGGCATGTGGGCCTCGACGGCTCCGCCGACCTCGCGATGGTGATCCGCAGCATCGTCGTCGACGGCGCGGAGGCGTACGTCGGGGCGGGCGGAGGCATCACCTGGCTCTCCGACGCCGCGGAGGAGACCGCCGAGGTCGCGACCAAGGCGCGCGCTCCGCTCGCCGCGCTCGGCGCCGCGCTGCCCGCGGACTGGGCGGGCGTCGCAGACTGAGGCGCGTCCGGGGGCCGCGGAACTCGCGATACCCTGGAATCTCCCGTCTTTTCCGGGCTGACCGCATCAGAAGATTGGCCGTTTCCTTGTCCGAGCACCCCGTCGAAACCACCGAAGGCGTCGAGCCGCTGTCTGCGCACGCCATCCAGGAGAAGTGGCAGCGCTACTGGGCCGAGAACGACACGTTCCGGGCCGGCGGCGCCGACGACCCGCGCCCGCGCAAGTACATCCTCGGGATGTTCCCCTACCCCTCCGGCGACCTGCACATGGGGCACGCGATCAACTATCTGTACCCCGACATCGTGGCGCGCTACTGGCGGCACCGCGGCCACAACGTCCTGAACCCCATCGGGTGGGACTCCTTCGGGCTGCCCGCCGAGAACGCGGCCATCAAGCGCGGCGCCGACCCGCGTGAGTGGACCTACGCGAACATCGACCAGCACAAGGCGGGCTTCCGCGCGTACGGAGCCTCCTACGACTGGTCGCGCGTGCTGCACACCTCGGACCCCGAGTACTACCGCTGGAACCAGTGGCTGTTCCTGAAGCTCTACGAGCGGGGGCTGGCCTACCGCAAGAAGAGCGCGGTCAACTGGTGCCCGAACGACCAGACGGTGCTGGCGAACGAGCAGGTCGTCGACGGTCGATGCGAGCGCTGCGGCGCCGAGGTCGTCAAGAAGAAGCTCACCCAGTGGTACTTCAAGATCACCGACTACGCCGACCGTCTGCTGGACGACCTGGACGGCCTGGAGGGGCACTGGCCGAACAAGGTGCTGCAGATGCAGCGCAACTGGATCGGGCGCTCCACGGGCGCGGACGTCGACTTCCGGATCGAGGGACGTGAGGAGCCGGTGACGGTGTTCTCGACCCGTCCCGACACGCTGCACGGCGCGACCTTCTTCGTGGTGGCCCCCGACTCGGATCTGGCCTCCGAGCTGGCCTCCGGAGCCTCTCCGGAGGTGCGCATGGCCTTCCAGGATTATCTGGATGCGGTGCAGAAGCAGACCGAGATCGAGCGGCAGTCGACCGATCGCCCCAAGACCGGCGTCTTCCTGGAGCGCTACGCGATCAACCCCGTGAACGGCGAGCGGCTGCCGATCTGGGCCGCCGACTACGTGCTGGCCGACTACGGACACGGTGCCGTCATGGCGGTCCCCGCCCATGATCAGCGCGACCTGGACTTCGCCCGTGCGTTCGGGCTGCCGACCCGGATCGTGGTCGACACCACCGTCGAGGGCGGTGCGAACGAGGGCGGGGACCTGGCCGAGCTCGACCCCGCGGTCACCGGTGCAGCCCTGGTGGGCAACGGCCGGATGACCGCCTCCGGCGAGCTGGACGGCCTGGAGAAGGGCGCGGCGATCGCGCGCACGATCGAGCGGATGGAGGCGGCCGGAACGGGCCGCGCCGCGAAGAACTACCGTCTCCGCGACTGGTTGATCTCGCGTCAGCGCTTCTGGGGCACGCCGATCCCGATGCTGCACCTGCAGGACGGCGAGGTCGTCCCGGTGCCCGAGGACCGGCTTCCGGTGCGTCTCCCGAGCGTCGAGGGGCTGGATCTGCGCCCCAAGGGTACGTCGCCCCTGGGGGCGGCCGAGTCGTGGGTGCGGACGGTCGACCCGGCATCCGGCGAGCCCGCGCTGCGCGATCCCGACACGATGGACACCTTCGTGGACAGCTCGTGGTACTTCCTGCGCTTCCTGTCGCCGAACAGCGACGAGGTCGCGTTCGACGTGGACGAGGCCAAGCGCTGGGCGCCGGTGGACGGGTACTTCGGCGGGGTCGAGCATGCGATCCTGCACCTGCTCTACGCACGTTTCATCACGAAGGTGCTGTTCGACATGGGCCTGCTGGACTTCGAGGAGCCGTTCTCGAACCTGGTCAACCAGGGCATGGTGATCCTCGACGGCGCGAAGATGTCGAAGAGCAAGGGCAACCTCGTCGAGTTCTCGGACGAGCTGCGTGCGCACGGCGCGGACGCGCTGAGGATGGGCCTCGCCTTCGCGGGCCCGGTCGAGGACGACAAGGAGTGGAGCGGCGTGTCGATCACCGGCGCGCAGAAGTTCCTCTCCCGGACACTGCGCGTGGCCGAAGACGTGGCGAGCCCCGCCGGGATCGCTTTCGACCGGGGCGACGTCGCGCTGCGCCGGATCACGCATCGCCTGCTGGCGGATGCGCCCGGCCTGGTGGAGCAGACCAAGTTCAACGTGCTCGTCGCCCGCCTGATGGAGCTGGTGAACGGCGTCCGCAAGACGATCGACTCCGGCGCCGGCGCCGCCGACCCCGCGGTGCGCGAGGCCGCGGAGACGCTGGCGATGCTCATCGAGCCGATCGCCCCGCACACCGCAGAGGAGCTGTGGGCGATGCTCGGGCACGAGCCGTCGGTCAGCCGGGCCCAGTGGCCGGACGCCGACCCCGCACTGCTCGTCCAGGACACCGCGACGACGGCCGTCCAGGTCAACGGCAAGGTCCGCGCGACGCTCGACGTCCCCGCGGACATCTCCGAGAGCGAGCTCGAGCGCCTGGCCCGTGCGGACGAGAAGGTGCAGCGCGCCCTCGACGGCAAGGAGGTCGTTCGGGTGATCGTGCGCGCCCCGAAGATCGTGAACTTCGCCGTCAAGGGCTGACCGGCTCTCCGTCCACATCCCGGTCCAGAGGACTCATCTCCACGGGGCCGGGGATCGGGGCGCCCCGGAGCTCGCGGCGACGCATAGCGTTTCCGCGTGCCCACGACCGAAGAGCCCCCGCCGCCGGACCGGCCGCGTCGACGGCTCCGCCTGAGCGTCGGCGCGGCCGTCACCCTGGGTCTCGTACTGCTGTCCGCGGCCGTGGGCTGGGGCCTGCTCCGGGGCCAGGCGGCCCCCGCCGATGTCATCCCGCTGGGCGAGGCGTCCCCGGAGACCGTATCGCCGGGCGACCTCTACGTGCACGTGCTCGGCGAGGTCGCACACCCCGGCCTGTACATCCTCCGGGGCGATGCACGGGTCGTCGACGCCCTGGCCGCCGCCGGCGGGGCGTCTGCGACCGCCGACCTGCGCGCGGTGAACCTCGCCAGGGTGCTGAGCGACGGCGAGCAGATCGTGGTGCCGAAGGAGGGGGAGAACAGCGGGCAGGGTCCGGGGGCGGCGCCGTCCGACGGACGGATCGACCTCAACGGCGCCGATCAGGCGGCGCTCGAGACGCTGCCGCGCATCGGTCCCGCACTCGCGCAGCGCATCATCGCCTGGCGCGAGGAGAACGGGCGCTTCCGTTCGGTCGACGACCTCCTCGCCGTTCCCGGCATCGGCGCGAAGCTGCTCGCCGGTCTGCGGGAGCAGGTGCGCGTGTGAGCGATCCCCGAGGGGCTCTGCTCGCGGGCGGGATCTGGGCGGCGGCCCTGACCGCGGTGATGCTCCCTGATGCCGTGCCCTGGCTGATGCTGGGACTCCTCACGCTCGCGGGCGCAGCGGCATTGTTCGGACGGCCACGGCGCAGCGTCGGCATGGCGGTCGTGGTGCTGCTCGGATGCGCATCCGCGGCGGCGGCGGTGTGGGCTGGTCTTCCGGCGCGGCAGCAGGCGGCGGATCTCGGCGGACGTGCGGTGGAGGTGGTGGCGGAGGTCGTCTCGTCCCCCTCCGTCGGACGCGACGGGCGGCTCTGGTTCGACGCGCAGACCTCTCGTCTCGGGTCGCCGGGGCGGACGGAGGCGCTGTCGGCGCCGGTGCGGATCGGGATCGCGCCGCGGGCGGGTATCGATCCCGGCGCGGTGCTGCGAGTGACCGGGCAGGCGGAGGAGGCCGATGCGGGTGAACGTCCGGCGCTGGTCGTCTTCGGCGCCGACGCGGATGTCGTCTCCGCGGCATCCGGCGTGTTCGGCGTGGCCGCGGAGGTCCGCACGGCCTTCATCGCGCGCGCCGACCGCCTCCCGGAGCCGGGCGCGGGGCTCCTGCCAGGATTGGCGGTGGGCGACACGAGGGCCGTGAGCGGCGCGCTCGACGCCGCGATGAAGGCCTCGGGTCTCTCGCACCTGACCGCGGTGAGCGG
>NZ_JBEBSA010000010.1:0-92158 GCF_040394595.1 Microbacterium sp. | reverse complement strand
TCTCCGGCTCCGACTTCGTCGAGATGTTCGTCGGCGTCGGCGCCTCCCGCGTGCGGGACCTGTTCACGCAGGCGAAGGAGAACGCCCCGGCGATCATCTTCATCGACGAGATCGACGCGGTCGGACGTCACCGCGGCGCCGGTCTCGGCGGCGGCAACGACGAGCGCGAGCAGACGCTGAACCAGATGCTCGTCGAGATGGACGGATTCGACCCCAACGCGAACGTCATCGTCATCGCGGCGACCAACCGCCCCGACATCCTCGACCCCGCGCTGCTGCGCCCCGGTCGCTTCGACCGCCAGATCGGCGTGGACGCCCCCGACCTCAAGGGCCGGCAGAAGATCCTCGAGGTGCACTCGAAGGGCAAGCCGCTCTCGCAGAACGTCGACCTCGAGGTCGTGGCGCGCAAGACCCCGGGCTTCACCGGTGCCGACCTGGCCAACGTGCTGAACGAGGCCGCGCTGCTGACCGCCCGCTCGAACGCGCAGCTGATCGACAACCGCGCCCTCGACGAGGCCATCGACCGCGTGATCGCCGGCCCGCAGCGCCGCACCCGCGTGATGAAGGACAAGGAGAAGCTCATCACCGCGTACCACGAGGGCGGCCACGCCCTCGCCGCCGCGGCGATGAACCACACCGACCCCGTCACGAAGATCACGATCCTGCCCCGTGGCAAGGCGCTCGGCTACACGATGGTCATGCCGCTCGACGACAAGTACTCGGTCACCCGCAACGAGCTGCAGGATCAGCTCACCTACGCGATGGGCGGCCGCGTCGCCGAGGAGATCGTGTTCCACGACCCGACCACCGGTGCCTCGAACGACATCGAGAAGGCGACGAGCATCGCCCGCAAGATGGTCACCGAGTACGGCATGACGACCCAGATCGGCCCGGTGAAGCTCGGATCCGAGTCGGGCGAGATGTTCGTGCCGCGTGACATGAATCGCGGGCGCGACTACTCCGACCGCATGGCCGAGTCGGTCGACGCCGAGGTGCGCGCCCTCATCGAGCAGGCCCACAACGAGGCCTACCAGGTGATCAGCGACAACCGCGACGTCCTCGATCGGCTGGCGCTGGCGCTGCTGGAGCACGAGACGCTCGACCACAACCAGATCGCCGAGATCTTCACCGACGTGCGCAAGCTGCCCGAGCGTCCGCAGTGGCTCTCGAGCGACGAGCGCCCGGTGTCGCTGCTCCCCCCGGTCGACGTGCCCCGCCGGGTGGAGACCGCCGGTGTGGCCGCGCAGACTGCCGCGCCCGCCGAGTCGCCGCGCGGATCGAAGCCCGCTCCCGGACACCCGCGACCCGCGACGGCCTGAGGTGGCCGTAGACAGAGAGCGGGTCGAGAGGCTCACCCGCGAACTGCTCGAGGCGATCGGCGAGGACCCCGACCGTCCCGGGTTGCGGCAGACGCCGGCGCGGATGGCCGAGCTCTACGCGGAGTACTTCGCCGGTGTGCACGAGGATCCGGCGGCGCCGCTCGCGCACACGATCAGCGTGGCGCGCGGCCCGGCTCCCGAGACCCTTCCCTCGGGGGCGGTTCTCATGCGCGGCGTGCGCTTCCGCTCGGTGTGCGAGCACCATCTGCTGCCGTTCTCCGGTCACGCCCACCTCGCGTACCTCCCCGGGGAACAGGTGGTGGGGCTCGGCGCGCTGGTGAAGGTGGTCGAGATCCTCGCTGCGCGCCCTCAGGTGCAGGAGCGCCTCGGAGAGCAGATCGCCGACACGATCGCGGAGCACCTCGACGCCCGGGGCGTGCTGGTGGTGCTGGATGCGACGCACGGATGCGTCACCATGCGGGGTGGTCGTCAGCCCGAGGCGTCGACCCTCACCATCGCGGCTCGCGGCGCCTACGCCGATCCGGCCGCGCGCGCCGAGCTGATCACGCTCATCGGCGCGGGCCCTGCTCCGGAGTCGTGGGGCGACCGATGACCGGCATCTGGGGCATCCTCAACGTCACGCCCGACTCGTTCAGCGACGGCGGGCGGTATCTCGACGCAGAGGCCGCAGTGATGCATGCGCGACGGCTGCGCGCCGACGGGGCGACCGTGATCGACGTGGGCGGGGAGTCGACCAGACCCGGCGCCGAGCGCGTGGCGCCTGCCGAGGAGCAGGCCCGCGTGCTGCCGGTGATCGCCGCGCTCGCCGAGTCCGGGATCCCGGTGTCGATCGACACCCTCAACGCCGACACGGCGGTCGCGGCCGTCCACGCGGGGGCGCGGATCGTGAACGACGTGTCCGGCGGGCTCGCCGACGACCGGATGCTGGCCGCGGTGGCCCCCACGGGGGCGGACATCGCCCTCGGGCACTGGCGCGGGCCGTCCTCGGACATGTACGCCCGCGCACAGTACGGCCGGGCGGCGAGGGAGGTCGCCGGCGAACTGCGGGAGCGGATGGCGGCGGCTGCGGCGGCGGGCATCGCCCCCGCGCGTCTGATCGTCGACCCGGGTATCGGGTTCGCGAAGTCGGGTGCGCAGAACTGGGAGGTGCTGCGCGGTCTCGACGAGATCGTCGCACTCGGATCCCGGGTGCTCGTCGGCACCTCGCGCAAACGGTTCCTCGCCGAGACGCTGCCCGGAGAGGACGCCGACGAGGGGCGCCGCGACCTCGCCACCGCGGTGACCAGCGCGCTCGCCGCGCGCGACGGCGTGTGGGCGGTGCGGGTGCACGACGTCGCGGCGACGCGGGACGCTCTCGCCGTGCTCGGCGCCTGGGACGGGATCTGACCCGCAGAGAGGCGGGGAAGTCGCAAACCCTGTGCGATGCCGCCTTCCCGGTGCGGTGCGGGAGCCCGGAACGCGCCGGGTCGACGGGAGCATACCGGGGACGCCGCCGTAGGCTGGGGGAGTGGACCATATGGACGAGATCACGCTGACGGGGCTCACCGTCTTCGGACGCCACGGCGTCTTCGACCATGAGCGGCGCGACGGCCAGGAGTTCACGATCGATCTCGCACTGCACCTGCCTTTGCGCACCGCCGCGGAGTCCGACGACGTCGCCGACACCGTGCACTACGGTGAGCTGGCCGAGAGGGTGGCTGCGATCGTCGCGGGGGAGCCGGTCAACCTCATCGAGACCCTCGCGTCCCGCATCGCCGACGCGGTGCTGGACGACCAGCGCGTGAGGATCGTCCGGGTGACGGTGCACAAGCCGCACGCCCCGATCGCCCTCGAGTTCGCCGACGTCGCCGTCACCGTCACCCGGGGGAGGACATCGTGACCGGCCCGGCCCCTCGTCCCGACCGGCGGCTGACCCACGTCGGCGCCCTTCCGGATCCGCGTCCGGGGCGCGAGCCCGGCGTCGCCGTCGTCGCCCTCGGCTCGAACATCGGCGACCGCGGGGAGGCTCTGCGCCAGGCAGCCGACCGGATCCGTCGACTGCCGCTCGTCGAGGACGTGCGCATGTCGTCGCTGTTCGAGACCGTGGCCGTGCGCCCGGACGGGCCCGATCCGGAGGCGCCGTCGTTCCTCAACGCCGTCGCTCTGGTGACCACACGCCTCGCGCCGCAGGTGCTGCTCGGACTGCTGCATGCGATCGAGGAGGAGCAGGGCCGCGTGCGCCGCGAGCGGTGGGGGGATCGCACCCTCGACCTCGACCTGATCTCCTATGGCGATTTCGAGAGCGACGATCCGCATCTGCAGGTGCCGCATCCGCGGGCCTTCGAGCGTCTGTTCGTGCTCGAACCGTGGCTCGACGTCGACCCGGAGGCCGTGCTCCCGGGGCATGGCCGGGTCGCCGATCTCGTCGCCGCGCTGAAGGGCGACTCCGGGGAGCCGCGATGAGGCGCACCTCCGCCGGGGCGCTGCTCCTCCTCGCGCTGCTCGGCGCGGCGGGGGGTTACGCCTTCGACCACTTCCTCACCGTCTCCGGACAGGCGACCTTCACGCCGTCCGTCTTCCTCCCGGTGATGCTCGTGCTCCTCGCCGCCGTCTGCCTCGGCCTCGCCTGGCCGGTGCGTCGCAGCGTGCGCGGCGGAAGCCGGATCGATCCCTTCCGCGCGCTCCGCGCCGCCACGCTCGCCCGAGCCTCGAGTCTCCTCGGCGCGATCCTCGGCGGATTCGGCGTGGGACTCGCGCTCTTCCTCGTATCGCGCCCGGTGCGCCCGGTAGGGTCGATAGCGGCCACGGCCGTGCTGATCCTCGGGGCGCTGATCCTGATCGCCGCGGCGCTCGTGGCCGAACAGTTCTGCACACTGCCGAAGGATTCCGATGACCGAGAGCCAGACGACCCCGCCGAGTGACTTCCCGGGTCAGCCGACCCCGCCCTCGCCCCCCGCGTCGATCCCCATGGCCCCTCCCGTGCCGAGCGCTCCCGCGGCGCCTCTCCCCGGGGCGGCCCCGGCGCCGGCATCCGCTCCGGTGATCTCGCCGGCGGTGCTCGACGAGGACTCCTACTCGGCGCTCCGCACGCCTCGCAGCGCGTCCGCGCTGGCACTGGACGGCACGTGGCATCAGATCTCCCCGCGCTACGTGATCGCCGAGTACGTGCAGAGCGTCTTCTGGGCGATCGTGCTCGCGGTCGCCGCCTTCGTGCTCTCCAACACGCTGCACCAGCAGTGGGTGTGGATCCCCGCGGGCGTGCTCCTCGTGATCATCGTGATCACCATGATCATCCTGCCGAGGCAGGCGCGCGCGATCGGATACATGCTGCGCGAGGACGACATCGTCTTCCGCCGCGGGATCCTCTGGCAGCGCATGGTCGCGGTCCCCTACGGCCGCATGCAACTGGTCGACATCACGCAGGGCCCGCTGGCCCGGGCGTTCGGGATCTCCGAGCTGAAGATGGTGACCGCGGCCGCGACCACGGGCGTCCAGATCCCCGGGCTCAAGCCCGAGGCCGCCGAGGCCCTGCGCGACACGCTGATCGAGGTCGCCGAGACGCGACGGACCGGCCTGTGACCGTGCCTCAGCCGGCCCCCGGACAGCAGGAGCAGGTGCTTCCTGACGGCGGCTCCTCGAGCCTCGCCGACGGCGAGTGGCACCGGATGCATCCGCTCACGCCGCTCTTCAAGGGCGGCCTCGTGCTCATCGTGATCGCCGGATTCGTCATCGCGAACCTCCGCGAGCGGATCATCGGCTGGCTCGTCAACATCTTCGTGCCGGATGTGCGGTACGGCGAGTACGGCGGCGATCCGGTCGACTGGGTGCTGAACAACAACTTCGCCCTGCTCGCCCTCGGCGGCGTGCTCCTGCTGCTGGTCGTGCTCGTCGCGATCTTCTGGTTCGTCTGGCGCTTCCAGCAGTTCCGGATCACCGGATCGCACGTCGAGGTGCGCAAGGGCATCGTCTTCCGGTCGCACCGTCGTGCCCCCCTCGACCGTGTGCAGGGCGTCAACCTCACCCGGCCGTTCCCCGCGCGCATCATCGGCCTCGCGAAGATCGAGGTCGTCGGGGCGGGGACCGACTCCAACGTCGACCTCGAGTACCTCGCGACCGCGAAGGCGGAATCGGTGCGTGCGGACATCCTGCGTCTCGCATCCGGCATCCGCACGGCGCGCGCGGCGGCCGCTGCGGCCCCCGTCCCCGCCGACGGCACTCCCGCTCCGACCGCGCGTCAGCAGTTCGCCGGAGCGGTGAACACCGGGGTCGAAGGGCTCATCACGGGCGTCGATCTCGCGGACGTCGCCCCCGAGAGCGTCGTGAAGATCCCGACCGGTCGCCTCGTCGGCTCGCAGGCGATCTCGGGCGTGATCTGGCTGATCTTCTTCGGCCTCATCTTCGCGGTGACGCTCGGCTCGGTGCTGATCTCGTCGCTCAACGACCCGAGCCCGACGGCGGGGCTCGCGGTGCTCGGCGTGAGCCTCGGAATGGGGATCCCGCTCATCGTCGCCGCAATCGGCATCACCTGGGCGCAGATCTCCAAGTCGCTGCGGTATTCGATCGCGCCGACGCCGGACGGCATCCGCCTGACCTTCGGGCTGCTGACGACCATCACCGAGACGCTGCCGCCCGGCCGCATCTTCGCCGTCGAAGTCACGCAGTCGCTGCTGTGGCGCCCGTTCGGCTGGTGGTCGGTGCGGATCAACCGGATGTCGGGCAAGAGCGCGTCGCAGCAGCAGTCCGGCACGGCGCAGCAGTTCAACATCGTGCTCCCGGTCGGCAAGAGGGCCGACGTCGAGCGCGTGCTCGGCCTGGTGCTACCGGACGTCCCGGCCGCGGACATCCCGCTGATCTGGGAGCACGGCGTGCTCGGACCGATCGCGGGCGACCCGTACCGGACGACCGCGAAGCGCGCCTGGTGGGTGCGGCCGTTGTCGTGGAAGCGACAGGGCTACGCGGTGACCGACTTCGGGCTGCTGGTGCGGCGCGGCGTGATCTGGCGGAAGCTCGCGATCTTCCCGCTCGCCCGCCTGCAGGGCCTCTCCGTGAACCAGGGACCGATCGCCCGGGCCCAGGGCGTCGCCGGCGCCCAGGCGCACTCGGTGACGGGTCCCGTATCGGGGCACCTGTCCGGCCTGGAGCGCGACGACGCCATGCACCTGCTCCGCCACGTGAGCCGCGCGGCCGTGCTCGCCGCGGCGAACGACCACACGCATCGCTGGGCCGAGTCGTCCTCGGCCCCGACGGCCGCGCCGGCGTACCCGGCGCCGTCGGCGGGTGCATCGCCCGCGTATCCTCCGGCACCTGCGCCGGCGTACCCTCCGGCACCGGGGGCGGCGCCGCACGGTTACGGCGCGCCGCCGGTCGCTCCGCCGGCGGGGACGGTGCCACCGGCACCGGGGTCGGCCATGCCGCCCGCTCCGGGTTCGGTCGCTCCGCCCGCTCCGCCCGCAGCTCCGGTCGCTTCGCCTGCAGCTCCGGTCGCTCCGCCTGCAGCTCCGGTCGCTCCGCCTGCAGCTCCGGTCGCTCCGCCTGCAGCTCCGGTCGCTCCGCCCGCAGCTCCGGTCGCTCCGCCTGCCGGGTCGGTGCCGCCGGCTCCAGGATCGGCCGTGCCTCCGGCACCGCCCGCCTCGGAGGGACAGCTGCGGCGGGATCGCACGCGCCGTCAGAGCCCGGACGCGCAGGACTGATCATGGCACCGGGGCGGCTCGGCATCGGCATCATCGGCGCGGGTCGGGTCGGCCCGGTGATCGGTGCCGCCCTCGCGGGGGCGGGTCATGCGGTCGTGGGGATCACGAGCGGCTCGGATGACGAGCGCGCCGCGGCGATCCTCCCCGGTGTCCCCGTGCTCGAGGCGCTCGAGGTGGTGCGGCGCAGCGAGCTCGTGGTGATCGCGGTGCCCCACGACCAGCTGCCCGGCCTGGTCAGCGGGATCGCGGACCTCGGCGGGTGGCAGATGGGACAGCTCGTGCTGCACACCGATCCGGCCTACGGAGTCGAGGTGCTGCGCCCGGCCGCCGAGCGCGGAGCGATCCCGCTCGCGGTGCACCCCGCGATCGCGTTCAACGGCACCACGGTCGATCTCCGGCAGCTGCAAGCGTCCTTCGCGGCGGTCACGGCCCCGCCCGCGGTGCTGCCGATCGCACAGGCGCTCGCCGTGGAGCTCGGCTGCGAGCCCGTCGTCGTCGAGGAGGCGGATCGACCCGCATACGCAGAGGCGATCGCGACCGCATCCGAGTTCTCCCGGTCGATCATCGGCCAGGCGACATCGCTGCTGCGGGGGATCGGCGTCGAGAACCCCGGTGGGTACCTGTCCGCGCTGGTGTCGTCCACCGTCGAGCGCGCGCTCCGCGACGCCTCCGACACGCTCTGAGGGGCGACGCCCGAGCGAGATCGACCTCGCCCCGTGCATCCCGCGCCGTGAGGGGGTGCGGCGGCACGCCGGTAGACTGGGCGGCGACTTTCCGAGGAGCCCCCACATGACCGAAGCGCCTGGGCAGAACGCGCCCGCCGACACCCCCGACGACGGTTCCGCCGAGGACACGTTCGAGCAGAGGGCCGTGCGCCTGGCCAAGCGCGAGCGCCTCAACAACGAACGGGCGGACGCCTCCGGCGGCGCCTTCCCCGTGGCAGTGCCCGTGACCCGCACGATCCCCCAGCTGCGTGCGCAGTACGGCGAACTCGAGGCCGGCGCCGAGACCGGTGACGTCGTGGGCATCGCGGGCCGCGTGGTGTTCAGCCGCAACACCGGCAAGCTCTGCTTCGCGACCCTCCAGTCCGGGGACGGCTCTCGCATCCAGGCGATGATCTCCCTCGCGAACGTCGGCGAGGAGTCGCTCGCCGCCTGGAAGGAGCTCGTCGACCTGGGAGACCACGTCTTCGTGCACGGAGAGGTCATCTCCAGCCGACGCGGTGAGCTCTCGGTCATGGCCGACGGCTGGCAGATCGCCTCGAAGGCGATCCTCCCGCTGCCGAACGTGTACGGCGACCTCAGCGAGGAGAGCCGCGTGCGCAGCCGCTTCCTCGACCTCATCGTCCGTGACCAGGCCCGCACCACCGTGCGCGCCCGTGCCGCGGTGAACGCGAGCCTGCGACAGACCTTCACCCAGCACGAGTTCCTCGAGGTCGAGACGCCGATGCTGCAGGTCCAGCACGGCGGGGCATCCGCCCGTCCGTTCGTCACGCACTCGAACGCCTTCGACACGGAGCTGTTCCTCCGCATCGCACCGGAGCTCTACCTGAAGCGCGCCGTCGTCGGCGGCATCGAGCGCGTGTTCGAGATCAACCGCAACTTCCGCAACGAGGGCGCCGACTCCACGCACAGCCCGGAGTTCGCGATGCTCGAGGCGTATCAGGCCTACAGCGACTACAACGGCATCGCCGATCTCACCCAGGAGCTGGTGCAGAACGCGGCGGTCGCGGTGTCGGGCTCGACGACGGTGACCTGGGCCGACGGCACCGAGTACGACCTCGGCGGCGAGTGGGCGCGCATCTCGATGTACGACTCGCTCTCCGAGGCCGCGGGACGGGACTTCGCACCCGGTGACCCCGTGGACGAGCTGATCGCCTTCGCTGAAGCGAACGGGGTGGAGGTGCCTCCGCAGGCCACCCACGGAAAGCTGATCGAGGAGCTCTGGGAGCACTTCGTCAAGGGCGGCCTCGACCGTCCGACCTTCGTGATGGACTTCCCGCTCGACACCTCTCCCCTCGTGCGCGAGCACCGCTCGATCCCGGGCGTCGTGGAGAAGTGGGACCTGTACGTGCGCGGCTTCGAGCTGGCGACAGGGTACTCGGAGCTGATCGACCCGGTGATCCAGCGAGACCGCTTCGTCGAGCAGGCGAAGCTCGCAGCCCGGGGCGACGTCGAGGCGATGCGCGTCGACGAGGAGTTTCTCCGGGCGCTCGAGCACGGCATGCCGCCCACGGGGGGCATGGGGATGGGTATCGATCGCCTGCTCATGGCGGTCACCGGACTCGGCATCCGCGAGACGATCCTCTTCCCGCTGGTCAAGTAGCACCCTGCCCGGCGGACGGCTGGCGGAGCGTCCACTCGGGGAGCACGAGCGCCGCGAGCATGCTCTGCAGCAACGCCGCCATGCGGTGCTGCGGCTCGATCTCCTGCGCCATCCGGAGATATTCGCCGGCGTGCGATGAGCGTCCGGCGGCCCAGGAGAGCCATGCGGCGGCGACGAGCGGGCCGGGCCGGCCGCGGCGCGGCGCGAGGGAGGCGGCGAGACGGACGGCCTGCAGGGCGCGCCGCAGCCGATCGGGATCGGGTCGCGGGCCGCGCCCGAGGAACACGTCGCCGACGGCGGCGGTCGGCATCCCGCCGGTGCGCAGGTGTCTCCCCTGATCGTCGAGCGCGTCCCGTCCGAGCTGCAGCCCGCTCGCCCACTGCACGAGGATCGCATCGCGCAGAGCCGGTCTCTCGAGGCAGAGGAGCAGGGCGGCGCAGGCGAACGGCGGCAGCGCCTCCGGACGCATGAGGACGTCCTCCGCCAGCTGGGGCACATCGTCGAGCATCACGGCGGCGGCCAGGGCCTGCGGATTCTTCGGGACGACGGGACGGGAGGGCCCGGGTGCCCGATCGTCCAGCACGGCGTCGAGGTCGCGCATCGCCCGTCGCACCCGCCCGCGGTCCTCCTTCGTGCTCGGCGGGAGCACGGCGCCGGACAGCTGGTCCTCGTCGATCGTGCTCCCGGGAGGAGGCGTCGGGGCGATCTCGCCGAGGGGTCGCAGCACCGGCTCGTCGGCCAGGTAGTCGGCCCACCCATCCCCCGTCACGCACAGGGCGTCGGCGAGCCGCAGACCGGCGTCGGAGATCGTGCCGATCAGCTCATCGACCATGACCTCGAGAGGCAGCACCAGGCCGTCCCTCGTCTCGGTCGCCGTCTCGTCGCAGTAGACGACCACCGCGACGGCGTCGAGCTCCGGCACGCGCAGCAGCACGGTCGTCACGCCGTCGACGTACGCGCCGAGCTCGGTGTCGTCGGCGGGGAGGTCCACGCGCATCGCTCCGGACGCGCGCCGCCCGGAGAAGGGCAGCAGCACGAGGCTGCGTCGCGGCACGCACCCGGCGAGGGCGGGGACATGGGAGAGGAGTTCGGCGGGCTCTGAGGCGCGGAGGATCGTCGTCATGCGGAGAGTGTGCCCGGCGGTGGTCGGGTGGAAAGCCGCAGAAGCCGTCCGTGGTGAACAGATCATTGCGTTCGGGCATTGTGGACTTCGGGTGCCCGTCGCCGAGCGCGTACGATGGGGGCATGGACAACATCTGGCTCGCGGCACTGTGGGCGATCGTGCCGACGATCGCCGTGAGCTTCGTGTTCGTGATCGTCCTCCGCGGCATCCTGCGGTTCGATCGCACCGAGCGCAAGGTCCACGCGCAGATCGAGGCCGAGGAACGCGCCGCCCGCGGGCTCCCTCCGCGCTCGTCCTGATCCGCCTCGCCCCGGATGTCGTCGGCAGCGGCTACGCTGATCCGAGCGTCGTCCGGCGCACCTGAAGGAGGGCGCGGCGTGATCAACCCCGACAACTGGCCGTGGTGGGTCGTCGGCGCGCTGCTCGTCATCGACATCTCGATCCGTGTCGCGTCGATCATCGTGATCCCGCGCAACCGCCGCCCCACAGCGGCGATGGCCTGGCTGCTGGCGATCTTCTTCATCCCCTTCGCGGGGGCGCTGCTCTTCCTCCTGATCGGCAACCCGCACCTGCCGCGCGCACGGCGCCGCAAGCAGGCGCAGATCAACGAGTACATCGACGACATCTCGGAGCAGCTGCAGTTCGGGACGCTCCGGCCGAACGCGCCGGACTGGTTCCCGCCCCTCGTCGCGATGAACCAGCACCTCGGCGCCATGCCGATCGCCGGGGACAACGGTGCACATCTCATCTCCGACTACCAGCAGTCGCTCGACGAGATGGCCGACGCGATCCGCGCGGCGGAGCGCTACGTGCACGTCGAGTTCTACATCCTGCAGGCGGACGCCTCGACCGACAACTTCTTCCGCGCGATGGAGGAGGTCGCCGCGCGGGGTGTGCAGGTGCGCGTGCTGCTCGATTTCTGGGCGAACCGCGGCAAGCCGAGGTACAAGCAGACCCGCGACCGGCTCAACGCGATGGGCGCGGACTGGCACGAGATGCTGCCGGTGCAGCCGCTGCGCGGCCGCATCCAGCGTCCCGACCTCCGCAACCACCGCAAGCTGCTCGTGATCGACGGCAACCTCGCCTACCTCGGCTCGCAGAACGTCACCGACTCGTCGTACAACCTGCGCAAGAACATCCGGCGCGGACTGCACTGGGTGGACCTCATGGTGCGCGTCGACGGCCCCATCGTCGCGAGCATCAACGCCGTCTTCCTGTCCGACTACTACGCCGAGACCGATCGGGTGCCGGACGGGGTCGACATCACCTACGTCGGCACCGGGACCGGAGACCTCGACTGCCAGATCGTCCCCTCGGGTCCCGGGTTCGAGGTGGAGAACAACCTCCGCCTGTTCCTCGCGCTGCTGTACGCCGCGAAGGACAGGATCATGATCGTCAGCCCGTACTTCGTCCCCGACGAGGCGCTGCTGCTCGCGGTGACCGCGGCCTGCGACCGGGGGGTCAACGTCGAGCTCTTCGTCTCGGAGGAGGGCGACCAGGCGATCGTCTACCACGCCCAGCGGAGCTACTACGAGGTGCTGCTGAAGGCGGGGGTGCGCATCTGGATGTACCCCAAGCCGTACATCCTGCACACCAAGTCGCTGACGATCGACGAGCAGGTGGCCGTGATCGGATCGAGCAACATGGACATGCGGTCCTTCGGTCTCAACCAGGAGATCTCGATGCTCGTCCGCGGCGAGGAGTTCGTCGAGGAGGTGCGTGCGGTGGAGGACGAGTACCGACGCCTCAGCCGGGAGCTGACCCTGGAGGAGTGGGAGCAGCAGCCGCTGCGATCCACGGTGCTCGACAACCTCGCAAGACTCACATCGGCACTTCAGTAGCCCGCGGTACCCTGACCGCATGAGTCCTCTGAGCGTTCGACCCGCCGCCCGCCTCCGCCTGGTGCTGGCCGCCGCGTCCCTGGCCGCGACGGCGCTCATCGCCGCAGGCTGTGCGCAGTCGCCGACCGCGCCGGCGCCGACCGGCAGCGGCGCCCCGTCCGCGTCGGAGCAGCCCTCCGACGGCGATGTCGCCGCCGCCTGGCTCGACGA
Organism: Microbacterium sp.; assembly: GCF_040394595.1. Classification (GTDB taxonomy): domain Bacteria; phylum Actinomycetota; class Actinomycetes; order Actinomycetales; family Microbacteriaceae; genus Microbacterium. Next base: position 79,650 of record NZ_JBEBSA010000010.1, on the reverse strand, counting down.
GGGGCGCAGCATCGCGGTGGTGACCCAGGGCTCGTCCACCTGCATCCCCGTCGTCAAGGACGCGACGGCATCGGGCCAGACGATCACGGTGACCCTCGAGGACCCGCAGGCGAAGGCCTGCACCAAGGACCTCGTCCCGCGGGCGAGCTTCGCGCAGGTCCCGGCCGGCGTAGACGTCACCAAGGAGGTCGAGGTCAAGATCGCCTACGGGACGGTCAGCGGCGCGACGGCCCTCACCGGCCTTGCCGCGGCGCCGACCTCGGCCCCGGACGCCATGCCGAATCCGGTCTCTTCCGCGGGATGGTTCTCGGACAACGGCATCGCCCTGCTGACCTGGGGGTCGTCCAGCTGCAAGCCGGTGATCGACAAGGTGGAGCAGAAGGACGGCGGTGCGACGGTCGCTTTCAAGACCATCGATCGCGTCTGCACGATGGACCTCGGACCCCGCGTGACGGTCATCGCCCTCGACCAGCCGCGGAGCGGCTCCGGGGACTTCACCCTCACTCTCACGGGTGATCACCTGGACGGCTCCGTCAAGGTGATCGGCTGAGCGCCGCGGCGGTCAGAAGCCGCTGACGTCGTGCCCGGAGGGGAGCACGATGGTCAGCGCCCCCTGGTCGATCCGGCACCGTATGCGCACCGCCTCGCCGAACTCGTCGCCGTCGAGCTCGATCGAGGTCGGATCCATCGCGGCCTCCGCCGTGCGTCCGCGCAGATAGCGCACCGACGTGTCGCGTCCGCGGCGCTCCAATACCCTCCGCCCGGCCCGGGTGCGGCGCAGCACCGAATTGTCCCACCAGACCCGCCGCCACACCCCCAGCCAGCCGAGCACGCCGGTGGGCTGGATGAGGGCGATGTCGAGCGTGCCGTCGTCGACCGAGGCGTCCGGCACGAGAGCGATGCCGGCGGGTAGCGCGCCGCAGTTCGCGAACAGGATGCTCTGCACCTTCGTCGTGTGCACGCGGCCGTCCTCCACCTGGAAGAGCGTGCGGAACGGGCGGGCCCCGGGCAGGGAGCGCATCGCGCCGTCGATGTAGGCGACCCAGCCGACCGACCTCTTCAGCTCCGCCCTCGTGTTGGCGATCATGTCGGCGTCGAGGCCCATGCCCGCCAGCACGACGAAGGCGTGCTCGGACGAGGAGGAGTCCGAGCGGGTCAGCTCCGCCCAGCCGATGTCGACGGGATGCGTCATCCCGGTGAAGACCGCGTCGATCATCGTCTCGGGATCGGCCAGGGGAAGGCCGAGGTTGCGCGCGAAGAGGTTCCCCGTCCCGCTCGGCACGAGGGACAGCGGCACGGTCGTGCCCGCCATGACCTCGGACACCGCGCGCACCGTGCCGTCGCCGCCCGCGACGAGCACCGCCGCGGCGCCGTCGTCGAGCGCACGGTGGGCGGCCTCCTGCCCGGCATCCCGTTCCGTGGTCTCGTGGAACGAGGGCGATGCCCAGCCGTGACGCTCCGACTGCCGGATCAGGGCTGCTCGCAGCCGGCGTCCGTCGGTCTTGACCGGGTTGTACACGAGTGCCGCATGCGAGTCCCCCTGCGCGCGTGCGATCATGCCGCAACTCTACGGCCACGGCTCCCCGTCAGCCGTGCCGACGCCACGCCCTAGACTTGATGAATGATCGACCTCGCCCTCCTCCGAGACGAGCCGGAGCTCGTCCGACGTTCGCAGATCGCGCGCGGGAACGCGCCCGAAACCGTCGACGCGGCGATCGAGGCCGACCGATCGCGCCGCACCGCGCTGAGCACGTTCGAGGAGCTGCGGGCCGAGCAGAACGCGTTCGGCAAGCAGGTGGCCAAGGCCCCCAAGGACGAGAAGGCCGCGCTCGTCGCCCAGGCCAAGGACCTCGCCGACCGCGTGAAGCAGGCGCAGCAGGCCGCGAACGAGGCCGCGGACACGGCATCCGCCGCCCTCGCGAAGATCGAGAACGTCATCATCGACGGTGTCCCCGCAGGCGGCGAGGACGACTTCGTCGAGCTGCGTCGCGTCGGGGAGGTCCCCTCCTTCGACTTCGCGCCCCGCGATCACCTCGAGCTCGGCGAGCTCCTGGGCGCGATCGACATGGAACGCGGCGCGAAGGTCTCCGGTGCGCGCTTCTACTTCCTGAAGGGCATCGGCGCACGCCTGGAGATCGCGCTGATGAACCTCGCCCTCGACAAGGCACTGGCCAACGGCTTCACCCCGATGATCGTGCCGACCATGGTGCGCCCGGAGATCATGCAGGGTACCGGCTTCCTCGGCGAGCACGCCGACGAGGTGTACCGCCTCGAGGCGCAGGACATGTACCTCGTGGGCACCAGTGAGGTGCCGCTCGCCGGCTACCACAAGGACGAGATCGTCGACCTCTCCCGTGGCGCGCTGCGTTACGCCGGATGGTCGACCTGCTATCGCAGCGAGGCCGGGTCCCACGGCAAGGACACCCGCGGGATCATCCGCGTGCATCAGTTCAACAAGCTCGAGATGTTCGTCTACACCGCTCCGGAGGAGGCGGAGGCGGAGCACCTGCGCCTGCTGGCGCTGCAGGAGGAGATGCTCACCTCGCTGGGGCTGGCGTACCGCGTGATCGACACCGCCGCGGGCGACCTGGGATCGAGCGCCGCCCGTAAGTTCGACGTCGAGGCCTGGGTGCCGACGCAGGACGCCTTCCGCGAGCTGACGTCCACCTCGAACTGCACCACCTACCAGGCGCGCCGCCTCGATGTGCGCTTCCGCCCCGAGGAGGGCGCGAAGACCGAGAACGTGGCGACGCTGAACGGCACCCTCGCGACGACCCGCTGGATCGTCGCCCTGCTCGAGACGCACCAGCGCGCCGACGGATCGGTGACCGTCCCGGAGGTGCTGCAGCCCTATCTGGGCGGCCTCGAGGTGCTGGAGCCCCTGGCATGACCTCGGCCGGGTGGCTGGTCGGCCTCGACATCGACGGCACCATCCTGCTGCAGGACGAGACGCTCAGCCCCGGTGTCCCCGAAGCCGTCGCACGCGCGAGGGACGCCGGGAACGAGGTGATGCTCGCCACCGGGCGCAGCTGGATGGCGACCCGCCGCTACGTGGAGATGCTCGATCTCGATGCGGAGTACGCCGTGTGCTCGAACGGCGCCGTCACGATGCGCCGCGTCGCGGACGGCTGGGAGCGGTGGAACGTCGAGACCTTCGATCCCGCGCAGGTGCTGGGGCTGCTCGGCTCCCGGCTGCCCGATGCCCGCTACATGGTCGAGCTGGGGTCGGGACAGCGGCTGTTCACCGATGAACTCGACGACTGGACCCTCGACGGAGGCCGTCAGGTCTCGTTCGACGAACTCTCCGCGCAGCCCGTCTCGCGCGTCGTCGTCGTCGCCCCGGGCCATGACGAGGACGACTTCCACCGGCTCGTCGCCGAAGCGGGCCTCAACGAGGTCTCCTACGCGATCGGCTGGACCGCCTGGCTCGACATCGCGCCGCTCGGGGTCGACAAGGGCACGGCCCTGGAGCGCGTCCGCCAGCAGCTCGATCAGCCCCGCGACCGTGTGCTCGTCGCCGGAGACGGCCGCAACGACCTGGGGATGTTCGCCTGGGCGCTCGCCGGCGGAGGGCGAGCGGTCGCGATGGGGCAGGCGCCCGACGAGGTCAGGGCCGCGGCGGGAGAGATCACGGACGTGGTCGAAGAGGGGGGCCTCGCGCGCGCCCTGGACTCCCTCGTCCCCCAGCGCTTCCCCAGGTGACCTGGGAATAATGGGCGTCGGTGAGTCCGTCTTCCCCCGGAGACCGGATAGACTCGACGCCTGATCGCACGCGCCCCGGCTCGTGTGAGGAGGGTTGTCCGAGCGGCCGATGGAGCTGGTCTTGAAAACCAGTGGGCAGAGATGTCTCGTGGGTTCGAATCCCACACCCTCCGCAGAAGATTCGAAAGGCACCCCCCAGTGAGCGAGTCGACCAAGCACAGGCGCCCCCTCGCCCGGCATGGCCAGCTGGGGTCGCCCGGCGCCGGGAGGCAGCTGCTGAAGCTGCTCGGCCTCGCGCTCAGCGTGGTGCTGCTCAGCGGTGTCGCGGTCGGAGGCTACGTGCTCTACAGCCTCGCCAGCACGGTGTCCGCGAATGCGGTGGAGCTGCAGGGGCAGAAGGAGCTCCCTCCGGACATCGCCGCTTACGAGGGCGGCTTCGACGTCTTCGTCGCCGGCGTCGACACCTGCGAGCCGAAGTACGCTCACCTGTTCGGCAAGAGGTGCACCGGAGCGGACTCCGAAGGCACCCTGAACGACGTCAACCTGCTCGTGCACGTCTCGGCGGCGCCCCGCCGCGTCACGGTCGTCAGTTTCCCGCGCGACATACTCGTGCCGATCCCGGCCTGCAAGGACGAGAAGACCGGCAAGGAGCATCCGGCGATGAGCCGCCAACCGCTCAACTCCGCCTGGGACTACGGCGGGCTCAACTGCGCCGTGCAGACCGTCTCGCAGCTCACCGGCGAGGACATCGAGTTCGCCGCATCCTTCACCTTCGGCGGGGTGATCGAGATGACCAACGCGATCGGCGGTGTCGACGTGTGTCTCGCGAACCCGATCAAGGACAAGTACACCGGTCTCGACCTGTCTGCCGGCAACCACACGGTGCAGGGGCTGGAGGCGCTGCAGTTCCTGCGCACCCGACACGGCGTCGGCGACGGCTCGGATCTCGGCCGCATCGGCAACCAGCAGCAGTACATGTCCAGCCTCGCGCGCAAGATGGTCAGTGGCGAGACCCTCGGCAACGTTCCGGTGCTGCTGAAGCTCGCCAACGCCGCGGCGGACAACCTCACCATGAGCACCTCACTCGCCGATCCCAGCCGGATGGTCCAGATCGCGCTGGCGATGAAGGAGGTGCCGCTCGACGACATCGTCTTCGTGCAGTACCCCACCGTCGACGCTCCGGAGAACCCCAACAAGGTCGTGCCGAACAAGCAGGCGGCGGAGCAGCTGTGGGCGGCGATCAAGGCGAACAAGCAGCTGCAGATCACGCACGAGAACTCCAAGAACGAGGGAGTGATCGTGACCACGCCGGCGCCGACGACGAACCCGGGGACGCCGTCGACGACGCCGACCGACGTGGTGCAGCTCCCGTCGGACGTGAAGGGGAACTCGGCCGCGCAGCAGACGTGTTCCAACGGAAACGTGCGACGCTGAGTGCATGAGTCCCCGGCCACGTAGACCGATCGCCCGCCACGCGCCGCAGCGCACGCCGCGCGCGGTCGGCCAGCTGCTGTCCCTGGTGGGGATCGTGATGGCGGTGCTGCTGGTGAGCGGGGGAGGCGTCGCGGCCTTCGTCGCCGCCGATCTCGCCCGCACCGCCGCCGACAACTCCGTCGAGCTCGAAGGCCAGAAGGAGCTGCCGCCGGACATCGGCGCCTACGACAAGGGCTTCGACATGCTGGTGATCGGGCTCGACGAGTGCGAGCCGGAGTACGCCGAGATGTTCGGCAAGCGCTGCAAGGGCAAGGACTCCGAGGGCAAGAACAACGACGTCAACCTGCTGATCCACGTCTCCAACGACCCGCGTCGCGTCACGGCGATCAGCTTTCCCCGTGACCTGATGGTCGACCGCCCCGACTGCACGGACAAGGACGGGCAGGTGCATTCCGGCGGTTATGCGAAGCTGAACGAGTCGTATGCGGCGGCGGGCCTCAGCTGCGTCGCGAAGACGGTCGAGTCGATCACCGGTCAGGACATCGAGTTCGCCGCCTCCCTCACCTTCGGCGGCGTGATGGAGATCACCGATGCGGTCGGCGGTGTCGAGGTGTGCCTCGCCAGCCCGATGAAGGACCCGCACACCGGCCTCAACCTGTCGGCCGGCATGCACACGGTGGAGGGCTATTGGGCCCTGCAGTTTCTCCGCACCCGGCACGGACTCGTGGGCGAGAGCGATCTCAGCCGCATCCAGAACCAGCAGCAGTACATGACCCGTCTCATCAACAAGCTGATGAGCGCGGAGACCCTCGGCAACGTGCCGCTCATGCTCAAGCTCGCCGACACGGGACTGCGCCGTTCGGAGACGAGCACCTCCCTCGACCCGATGAGGATCGTGCAGATCGGGCTGGCGATCAAGGAGGTCCCGCTCAGCGACATCGTGTTCGTGCAGTACCCGGTCTTCGACGACCCGTCCGACTCGAACCGCGTGATCCCCGATCGCGCCTCCGCGAAGGCGCTCTGGAAGGCCATCGAGGAGAACCGCCCGCTGAAGGTGACGCACGAGAACAGCAAGAACGACGGCGTCGTGACCGAGACCCCGGCTCCGGGCCCCACCGGGGCGCCGACGTCGACCGTCGAACCCTCGCCCGGGTCCACCGCCGTGGATCTGCCGGGCAATGTCAAGGGCAACGACGCGAACACGAAGACCTGCTCGAACGGCAAGCAGTCCCGCTGAACAGGTCCGTTCAGGCGCGAGGCCGGTAGCGCACCGGCCGATGCGTGTGGGCGACCAGATCGCGAAGGGCCTCCAGCGGAGCATCCGGTCCGAAGACCCCGACCGCGCGCGCCTGCACGAGCACGTTGCCGAGTGCGGTCGCCTCCACGGGCCCGGCGAGTACCTCGATGCCGGAGCGATCGGCCGTCGCCTGGCAGAGGAGCGTGTTGAGCGAGCCCCCGCCGACGAGGTGGATCGCGTCGACCTCGCGCCCGGTGAGCCGGGAGGCAGCGTCGACGGCGTCGGCGAACGCGGCGGCGATCGACTCGACGATGCTGCGCACGAACGAGGGGCGATCCTCTGGGACCGGCGCACCGGAGGCGCGGAGCAGCGCGGCGATACGCGCGGGCATGTCGTCCGGCGCGCTCAGCGAGGGGTCGTCGGTATCGAAGAGGGAGATCCCTCGGTCGGTGGCCGAGGCCGCGTCGAGCAGTGCGGGCAGATCGAGGGGCGCGCCGTCCGCTGTCTCCCACGCGCGCACGGTCTCGCTCAGCAGCCAGAGGCCGGTGACGTTGTGCAGGAAGCGGAACCGACCGTCGACGCCCCGCTCGTGCGTGAAGTTCGCCTCGCGCGCCGCGTCGGTGATCACCGGATCGTCCAGTTCCAGGCCGACCAGCCCCCAGGTGCCGCAGGAGATGTACGCCGAGCGGGGGGTGGACAGCGGCACCGCGGCGACGGCGGACGCCGTGTCGTGGGATCCGACGGCGATCAGCGGCAGCTCGGCGCCGATCCGCTCGGCGATCTCCGGGCGCACAGTGCCGATCGTCCTGCCCGGATCGACGAGCGGGGGGAGGAGGCGTGCGGGGATGTCCAGGAGCGCCGCGAGCTCGACGTCCCACTCCCCGGAGTGCGCGGACAGGAGGCCCGTCGTCGAGGCGTTGGTCCGCTCGGCCGCCCGCACCCCGGTGAGCTCGTGCGCGATGAGGTCGGGGATCAGCAGCAGGGTGTCGGCCGCCGGCATCCGCGCGTCGGCCCGCAGCTGGTAGAGCGTGTTGAACGGCAGGAACTGCAGGCCGTTGCGGCGGTACAGCTCGGCGAAGGGCACGCGCGCATGCACGTCCGCCACGCCACGCGCCGTCCTGTCGTCGCGGTAGTGGAACGGCTCGCCCTGCAGCAGGTCCTCGCGCAACAGCCCGTAGTCGACGGCCCAGGAGTCGATGCCGATGCTCTCGATCCGCGGCTCGCGTCGCACTGCCTCGGCGATGCCGTCGACGACGTGCGCCCGCAGCGCTCCGAGGTCCCAGTGCAGGCCGTCCTCGCGGCGCACGGGGCCGTTCGGGAAGCGCGCGACCTGCTCCAGCTCCAGGACCTCGGCGCCCACGCGTCCGATCATCACCCGTCCGCTGGTGGCGCCGAGGTCGACCGCGGCGAACGCGCGGAGGCCGCTCATCGGAGGAACGCCGCGGCGACGCCGGAGTCGACGGGGACATGCAGCCCGGTGGTGCGGGTGAGATCCGGACCGGTCAGCACGTAGACCGCGTCGGCGACGTTCTCCGGGACGACCTCGCGCCCCAGGATCGTCCGGTTCGCGTAGAACTGGCCGAGATCCTCCTCCTTCACCCCGTAGGTCGCAGCACGGTTGGCGCCCCAGCCGGAGGCGAAGATGCCGGAGCCGCGGACCACGCCGTCAGGGTTGATGCCGTTGACGCGGATGCCGTGGGCGCCGAGCTCGACGGCGAGCAGCCGGACCTGGTGGGCCTGGTCGGCCTTCGTCGCCGAGTAGGCGATGTTGTTCGGCCCCGCGAACACGCTGTTCTTCGAGGAGATGTAGACGATGTCGCCGCCGATGCCCTGCGCGATGAGGATCCTCGCCGCAGCCTTCGACACGAGGAAGGAGCCCTTGGCCATCACATCGTGCTGCAGGTCCCAGTCCTTCTCGGTGGTCTCGAGGAGGGGCTTCGAGAGGGACAGTCCCGCGTTGTTGACGATGAGGTCGACGCCGCCGAACGCGAGGACGGCCTCGTCGAGCGCAGCCTGGACCGCGTCGGCATCGGCCACGTTCGCGGCGACGCCGATCGCCACGTCCGCACCGCCGAGCTCCTCCGCCGCCGCCCGCGCCTTCTCGAGATCGAGGTCGGCGATCACCACGCAGGCCCCCTCAGCGGCGAGGCGCGTCGCGGTGGCCTTCCCGATGCCGGAGGCGGCGCCCGTGACGAAGGCGATCCGCCCCTGGTGCGTGCGAGGCTTCGGCATGCGCTGCAGCTTCGCCTCCTCGAGCGCCCAGTACTCGATGCGGAACTTCTCCGCGTCGCTGATCGGCTGATAGGTCGAGAGGGACTCCGCGCCGCGCATCACATTGATGGCGTTCACGTAGAACTCACCGGCGACGCGAGCGGTCTGCTTGTTCGCGCCGTAGGAGAACATCCCGACACCGGGGACGAGGACGATCAGCGGGTCTGCTCCGCGGATCGCGGGCGACTCGGACGTCGCGTGCGCGTCGTAGTAGGCCTGATAGTCGGCGCGGTACTCCGCGTGCAGTTCCTTCAGCCGCGCGATCTGCTCCTCGACGCCCGCGGTGGCGGGCAGATCGAGAATCATCGGCTTGACCTTGGTACGCAGGAAATGGTCGGGGCAGCTCGTGCCCAGAGCGGCCAGCCGCGGCGCGTTCTCGGCGGCGAGGAACTCCAGCACCGCATCGCTGTCGGTGAAGTGGCCGAGCATCGGGCGGTCGGTAGACGCGAGGCCGCGGATGGCCGGCGCCAGGGCCGCCGCGCGGGATCGGCGCTCGGATGCGGGGAGAGGCGCGAATCCCGGACGGACAGGGCCGAAGGGCTCGAGGCGCCCGTGCTCGGCGATGAAGGCCGCAGCGGTGTCGATGATCCACCGCGAGTTCGCCTCCGCCTCGTCGGAGTCATCGCCCCAGGCGGTGATGCCGTGGCCGCCCAGGATGCAGCCGATCGCCCGGGGGTTCTGCTCCTTGATCCGTGCGATGTCCAGCCCGAGCTGGAAGCCGGGACGGCGCCACGGCACCCACGCCACGCGCTCGCCGAAGGCCTCGCGCGTCAGCCGCTCGCCGTCGGCGGCGGTCGCGATCGCGATCCCCGAGTCGGGATGCAGGTGGTCCACGTGGGCGGCGTCGACGAGACCATGCATCGCGGTGTCGATCGACGGCGCCGCGCCGCCCTTGCCGTGCAGGCAGAAGTCGAAGGCGGCGACCATCTCGTCCTCGCGCTCCACCCCCGGGTAGACGTCGGTCAGCGCGCGCAGGCGGTCGAGCCTCAGTACCGCCAGACCCTGTTCGGTCAGCGTGCCGAGGTCACCGCCCGACCCCTTCACCCACAGGAGCTCCACGGACGCCCCGGTCACGGGGTCGGTGTCGACGCCCTTGGCCGAGGTGTTGCCTCCGGCGTAATTCGTGTTGCGGGGATCGGCGCCCAGACGGTTCGAGCGGGCGATGAGGTCGGCAGCGGCGGGATTGGTCATGAGTGCTCCGTCGGTCGGTGGGAGGGTCCGCGGGTCATCCAGGCGGAGACGCGGTCGATCGTGTGGGTGAAGGCGGTGCCCGCCTCGGGGCGGTTGAGGTGCCCGTGCGTCGTGCCCGGTTCGGTCGAGACGTCGACGTCGGCCCCGGCTGAGGAGAGCGTCGCGGCGAAGAGCTCGCCGGAGACGCGCAGCTCGTCGACGTCGTCGTCGACCATGATCGTCGGCGGGAAGCCGATGAGGTCGACCGGTCGCGCGAGGCCGGGGATCGCCGCGAGGGGCGCGTCGTCCACAGGGCCGCCGAGGTAGGTCTCGTACATCTCGCGCACCGCCGCGGGAGGGAAGAGATCGGCGGTCGGTTCGGCGTCCAGGGCCGCGCGGAGGTCAGCGGCGGGCGGCGGCTGCTCGGCGAGGAGCGTCGGATAGGCGAGGAAGACCCCCGCGGGAAGGGCGGCGCTCGCCGCGGGGGGATGTCCGAGCATCCGCAGCACGGCGCCCGCGACGAGGTTCCCGCCGGCGCTCGCGCCGCCGAGCACGAGGCTTGCCGTGTCGACGCCGAGGCGCGGCGCCTCGGACCGCATCCAGGACCACGCGCGGAGCACGTCGTCGGAGCCGGCCGGGAACCGGTCTTCGCCGTCGGCTCCGACGAGGCGGTAGTCGACCGAGGCGACGGTCGCGCCGCGCATCGCGAACGCCCGGGCGACGGCATCGCCTTCGGGCATGTCGAGGTCGCCACCGGTGAACGCGCCGCCGTGCACCCAGACCAGGCCGTGCCCGCGCAGCGGACCGTCCCCGGCGGGGTAGAGCCGCACCAGGCCGTCGAGCTCTGCGCGCGGGGCGGGCGACGCGCTCATGCGCCCCAGCCGGCCTGGGTGCCGCCGACGCGCTCTGCCGCGATCCGCTGCTGATAGCCGGAGGCCGCGTAGCTCGCCATCGGATCGGCGGGCAGGCCCCGGCTCTCGCGCCACTCCGCGAGGGCCGGGCGGACGTCCGTGTAGAAGGCGTCCATGAACACGGCGTTCGCGGCGAGCACGTCGTTCGCCCGCTGCGCCGCGGCGAGGGCGTCGCGGTCGACGAGCAGCGCGCGGGCGGTCATCTCCTGCACGTTCAGCACCGAGCGGATCTGGCCCGGGATCTTGTCCTCCACGTTGTGGCACTGGTCGAGCATGAAGGCGACATCCGGGTTGTTGAGACCTCCGCCGCGGACGACCTCGAACAGGATGCGGAAGAGCTGGAAGGGGTCGGCCGCCCCGACGATGAGGTCGTCGTCGGCGTAGAACCGGGAGTTGAAGTCGAAGGAGCCGAGCTTGCCGAGGCGGAGCAGCTGCATGACGATGAACTCGATGTTCGTGCCGGGGGCGTGGTGTCCGGTGTCGAGGCACACCATCGCACGGTCGCCGAGCGCGCTCACCTGCGCGTAGGAGGTCCCCCAGTCGGGGACGTCGGTGTGGTAAAAGGCGGGCTCGAAGAACTTGTACTCGAGCACCAGGCGCTGGTCCTCGCCGAGGCGCGCGTAGATAGTGGAGAGCGACTCGTGCAGCCGCTCCTGGCGGGCGCGCAGGTCGGCCTGCCCGGGGTAGTTGGATCCCTCGGCGAGCCAGATCTTGAGGTCGCGGCTGCCGGTGGCGTCCATCACGTCGATGCAGGCGAGGTGATGGTCGATCGCCTTCCGGCGGATGCGGTCGTCCTCGTGCGTGAGCGCGCCGAACTTGTAGTCGTCGTCCTGGAAGGTGTTGGAGTTGATGGTGCCGAGGGCGACGCCGTGGTCCTCGGCGTGAGCGCGCAGGTCGCCGAAGTCGCACATGTCCCACGGGATGTGCAGCGCCACGACGGGAGCGAGCGAGGTGTGGGCGTGCACCTGCGCGGCATCGGCGATCTTCTCGAAGGGATCGCGGGGCGTGCCCGGCGTGCCGAAGACCTTGAACCGGGTGCCCGAGTTGCCGAAGGCCCAGGAGGGGAGCTCGATCGACTGCCTCTCCAGTTCGGAGAGGATCGCGGGGGACAGCGTGGTCATGGGGTCTCGCTTTCGGCGGGGATGGAGGCGGACAGCTGGTCCGCGAGGTGGAAGATCTCGGTGAGCGGGGTCGCGGCCTGGTCGGGGCGACCGTCGAGGCCGACGAAGAAGCGGGCCATCTCGGCCTCCCAGCGCCCTGCCGTCTCGGACGCGGCGAGGTACGCCTGGGAGGCGTCGTCGTCATCGGTCTCGTAGTAGCCGATGAGACGGCCGCCCTCGGCGAGGAACAGCGAATAGTTGCGGCGTCCCGATGCGGCGATCTCGGCGAGCATTTCCGGTCGCACCGGCGTGTGCCGGGCGAGGTACTCGTCGAGTAGGTCCGGGCGAATCTGCAGCTCGAAGCAGACGCGGGTCATACACGGCCTCCGATTGAATAGTGAATCGATTCAAAGCTAGAGCGGCGGGCGGGTCGTGTCAAGATCGGATGGCCGGCGGCGGGCGAGGGTACGATGCTTGAAAGCGCTTTCCGCGCGATCGTGCCCGATGCCGGAGGAGGCCGCGAATGACGCTGCAGCTCATCGACGACGGAACGCAGGTCTCGTTCGCCGACGGCGACGCCGAGCTGATGCGGTACGTGTACCGCCCGGACTCGCCGCAGCTCGAGGCGCCGCGACCCTACCTGCATCCGATCCGGACCCGTCGCGGGCACGAGGTGAGCCTGTTCCGCCCCTGGGACCACGTCTGGCACAAGGGGATCGCCTGGTCCCTGCCGGTCGTGGACGACGAGAACTTCTGGGGCGGCCCGACCTTCGTCCGCGGGGAGGGCTACGTGCAGCTCCCGAACGACGGCGCTCAGCGACATGCCGAGGTCCGGGAATCGGGGGTGTCCGGCGACGATGCGCGGTTCGCGCACCGCCTGGAGTGGATCGCCGAGGACGGCCGCCGCCTCTTCGATGAGACTCGCTCCCTGGGCGTGCGCCTCCTCGGCGGGGACGCGTGGGGTCTCGTGTTCGACACGACGATGACGAACATCACCCCGTCCGCGATCTCGATCGGATCCCCGACGACGCGGGGCAGGGACAACGCCGGGTACGGCGGGCTGTTCTGGCGCGGACCGCGCTCGTTCACCGACGGGGTGCTCGTGACGCCACAGGGGACCGGTACCGGCGCGCAGCTGCGCGGACAGCGACACGAGTGGATGGGGTTCTCCGGGCGGCACGACGTCGTGGACGCCGTGTCGCTGGTCGTCATGGTCGACGCGCAGGACAATCCGCGGCATCCGCCGCAGTGGTTCGCCCGCTCGGAGGAGTTCGCCGGCCTCAACCCCGCGCCCTTCTTCAGCGACGAGCTGAAGGTTCCCGCGGGCGGGTCCGTGCGGTTCCGGTACGCCGTCGGGATCGCCGACGCCGGGGCCGAGCAAGCGCCCGCCCTCGCCGTCCGCCTGCGCGCCCTGCTCGCGCCACCCGCGTGAGGGCGTCCCCTCGGGGGGCATGGAGGGTGGGGGCATGGAGGGTGGGGGCATGGAGGGTGGTCAGTTTCGGCAGGTTTCGGGGCCAAAACCTGCCGAAACTGACCACGCGGTTAGGATGACGGGATGGCTGTCGGAGTGAAGGACGTCGCCGTCGCCGCGGGGGTCTCGGTGGGCACGGTGTCGAACGTGCTGAACCGCCCGGAGCGGGTCTCCGAGGCGACCGTCCAGCGGGTGCAGGCCGCCATCGATGAGCTCGGATTCGTGCGCAACGATGCCGCGCGGCAGCTCCGCGCCGGACGCAGCCGCAGCATCGGGCTGGTGGTCTCCGACATCGGCAACCCGTTCTTCGCGGAGGTGGCCCGAGGGGCGGAGGACCGCGCCGCCGAGGCGGGGATGACCGTGCTGCTCGGGAACAGCGACGAGGGTGTCGCCCGGCAGGACGCGCATCTCGAGCTGTTCCGCGAGCAGCGCGTGAACGGCGTGCTCGTGACCCCGGCGTCCGAAGACCTCACGCTGCTGCACCGGCTCGCCGACGGCGGCGTCCCCGTGGTGCTGGTCGATCGGGAGGCTCCCGGTGAGGCCTTCGCCTCGGTCGCGGTCGATGACGTCGAGGGCGGTCGGATCGCCGCCGAGCATCTGCTGCAGGCGGGGAGGCGCCGGCTCGTGTTCGTGGGCGGTCCGCGCTCGGTGCGACAGGTCGCCGATCGTCTGGAGGGTGCACGCGCGGCCGTGGAACGCGTCGACGGCGCGTCGCTCGAGATCGTCGAGAAGCCGGCGCTGACCGTGCTGCACGGCCGGGCCGCGGGGGAGGAGATCGCGGGGCGCGCGGAGGCCGACCGCCCCGACGCGGTATTCGCTGCGAACGATCTGCTGGCGGTCGGGCTGCTGCAGGCGTTCAGCTTCGGATCGGGCGTCGAGGTGCCCGGTGACATCGCGCTGATCGGCTACGACGACATCGACTTCACGACGGCCACTGTCGTGCCGCTGAGCTCGGTGCGCCAGCCCGCGCGGCTGATCGGCTGGACGGCGGCCGACCTGCTGCTCAGGGAGATCGGCGGCGACGCGGATCGTGACCGGCAGGTGCGCTTCCGCCCTGAGCTCGTCGTGCGCGAGTCGACCGGATCCTGAGGGTCGTCACCCCTGCGCGAAGGGCGCCCCCGCCTCGCTGAACAGCGCACCGGCGCGGGCCGTGCGCTCGACCCACTCGGAGGCGTCGCGCACGGCGCGGACCGTGCTCGCCCCCTCGCCGGAGACGTCCAGCTGCGCCTCCGGGATCGGGCGGGGGTCGGGTGCGGTGCGCACGGCTTCGAGTACCTCCATGTAGGCGCCGTTGTCGATGAGCGCCGAGGTGAGGGCGGTGCCCCGCTCGCGGTGGTCGAGGAGCTCCTCGAAGAGGTCGGTGCGTCCGGTGCGACGGACGCCGCTGTCGTCTGTCAGCAGGTCCTCGGTGTAGGAGAAGACGATCTCGGTGCCCGTGGTCCGCACGTGGACGAGAGGGGGCGAGGAGGTCGCCGAGGCGAGGGTGAGTGCGACCCCGATTCGGAGGCCGTCCCGCAGGGTGATCCGCGCCGCGGAGGTGTCGTCCGCGGCGATGTCAGCGGCGTGCAGCAGCTCGAGCTCGACCCGCGCGACGTCCTCCCGGCGACGTGCGCCCGCGATCCGCAGCGCGGTGGCGATCGCGTGGGAGAGGGCGTTGGTCAGCACTCCGTCGACGATGGGTGCGCCGTCGAGCGAGCGGCGACCGGCCCAGGACGAACGGCTCCAGTAGGCGGCATCGCGGGTCCAGGCGCCCCAGGTCGCGATCGCGGTCGGCTCGCCGAGGCCGGCGATCTCGGCCAGTGCATGGGAGCCCAGGCTCTGGAACCCGATCTGCACGGCGCGACCGGTGCGCTCCTGGATCCGGAGCAGCTCGTCGAACTGTTCCATCGACGCGACCGGGGGCTTTTCGAGGTAGACGTCGGCGCCGTGCTCGAGTGCGCTCGCCGCGAGCGAGAAGTGCGTGCCGGTGGGGGTCGCGACGATCACCACGTCGGGACGGATGCCGGCGGCGAAAGCGTCGTCGAGAGAGGGCCAATGCGGGGCCTCCGCCCCATAGCCCTGCTCCGGGGGGCCGGCCGGGTCGACGAGCCCGATGAGGTCGGCGCGCTCTCGGAGGCGCTCCAGGTTCTCGAGGTGCACGGCCCCGAATCCGCGGGCGCCGACGAGGAGGACGGTCGGAGTGGTCATCAGCGGAGTCCCTTCGATGGATCTCATCAGTCTATTGGAAAGCGCTTCCCCATAGGGTCGCGCAGTCAAGATTCGGATGCTCCCCGCCGACCCGTTATGATGGGTGGACGTGCTCGATCGATGGTCGGGCGCTGGAGACGTCGCATAGTCAGGCCTAGTGCACCACCCTGCTAAGGTGGAGTCCCCTCACGGGGACCGAGGGTTCAAATCCCTCCGTCTCCGCCAGGATCGGGGCCCCGGGACGAAGTCCCGGGGCCCCGATTTCTTGGTGAAGACGGGTGGCCCTTCGCGGGATCCTCCCCGTTGCGGCGGGTGGTGCCCGGAGCGGACGGCCCCGGCGTCTCAGCCTTCGGCGGGGCTGGCGTTGATCATCCAGTGGATGCCGAAGCGGTCGGTGAACATGCCGAACAGCCCGCCCCACGGCGCCTGCTCGAACGGCATCTCGACCGTTCCCCCCTCGGTGAGCGCGTCCCACGCGCTGCGCAGGGCGTCGGCGTCGTCGCCGCTGAGGGAGACGGAGATGCCCTGAGGCGGTGCGTACGACATGACACTTGGTGTGTCGGACGCCATCAGCACGAGTCCGTCAGGCGTCGTGAGCTGAGCGTGCATCACGAGCGTCCGCTCGGACGGGTCGGGGACCATGTCGGGGAACGACTCAAAGGTCGAGACTTCGAGGTCGCCGCCGAGGGCCTGATGGTAGAACTCCATCGCCGCGCGGGCATTGTCGCGGAAGGAGAGGTAGGGGTTCAGTGCGGGCATGGTGCTCCTCCGATCGGATGCGCGACCCGGTGTCGCGCAGGATGAGTCTGCGCCGGGCCACCGACATCCGCAAGGGTGTTGCCGGAGGGAGAGCGGCCGACGCGCGGCGCGCCATGTCCGTGGCCGTGGCTAGTCTGATCCTGGGCCGGCGATGCCGGGTTCGACACGAGGGGGAGTAAGTGGGCATCACGGGAATCGGCGGGCTGTTCCTGCGCAGTCGCGATCCGGAGGCGCGCACGGCCTGGTATCGCACGCACCTGGGGATCGCCGCCGGTCATGATGGGATCTGGCAACAGGATGCGGGGATGACAGTGTTCGCGCCCTTCCCCGCCGACTCGGACTATTTCTCGGCGGACCAGCCGTTCATGCTCAATCTCCGCGTGACGGCGCTGAACGAGCTCGCCGCGGCGCTCGACGCCGCAGGGATCCCTGTCGAACGCCGCGAGGAGTGGAATGGGACCGAGTATGGGACGTTCGCGCGGATCCACGACCCCGAGGGACTGCCGATCGAACTGTGGGAACCCCCAACGGGGTGAGCCCGGTCAGTCCGGGGCATCCGTCACCAGGCGCAGCCCGAGGGGGAGCCCGGAGACTTCGGCGCGCGCACCGGTGAGCAGGAGGATGCCCTGCTCGAGGGCCCGGGCATAGTCCAGCGCCGGGAGGTCGACGAGGGCGCCGTCCGCCCAGCCGAGGTCGACGAGCAGCCGGCGCGCGACCTCCCGCGCCCCGGCGTCGTCCCCCGCGATGAAGTTGGTGAGTTCGGCGGCGCGGGGGGATGCGCGGGGGACCATCGCACCGTCGTTGACGAGGTTGAGGGTCTTCACGATGTGCGCGTCCGGAAGCGCCCGCTGCAGCAGCTCGGCGACGCTCGTCCCGGGGTGGGACAGCACGACGACGCCGTCGCGGACCTCGACCGCGTTGCTCACGTCGACGACGATCACGCCGCCGAGGAGTGGGGCGAGCGGTCGCAGGGCGTCGACGGCCGCCGAGCCCGGCACCGCGACCACGACGACATCGGCGCCCGCCACGGCATCCTGCGGGGTGAGATCGCCCCCGCGGGGAGATCGCGAGCCCACGCGGACGTCGTGTCCCGCGACGGTCCACCCTTCTGCGAGCCGGGATCCGACGTTGCCCGTGCCGATGATCGCGATGCGCATGTCCTGGCCAACCCGGTTTCGCGGCGATGCATTCCCGATGCCCGAGGGCGGCGCATCCGCGCGGGTGCCGGTCAGTCCTCCGGCGCCGCCGTCGAGGAGCGCACGGCGAGCCAGGGGGCGGTGAGCTCGTGCACGCTCCGGCGGCGACCGTCGATGCGGTCCAGCAGCAGGTCGGCGGCGAGGCGTCCCATCTCGTGGCCGGACTGGTCCACGGAGGTCAGGGAGACGCGGGGCAGCGCCGAGGTGGCGGTGTTGTCGTAGCCGGCGACGGAGATCGCGCCCGGGGTCGAGAGTCCCGCCTCCGCGAGGCCGGTCAGCAGCCCGAAGGCCGAGACGTCGGCGCCGGCGTGCACCGCGGTCGGGCGCTTCGCGCGGGCGGCGAACGCGGCTGCGGCGCGCAGCCCGCCGTCGTGGCTCCACTCCTCGCGCACCACGTCGACGAACCCGTCGAGGCCGTGCCGCCGCATCGCCTCGACGTAGCCCTGCTCGCGACGGTTCTCCGGGCGCCGGTCGTCGGCGCTCTCCGGGTCCCAGTGGGTGACGTACGAGATCCGGCGATGCCCGAGCCCCACGAGGTGATCGACGATCAGCTGCGAGCCCTGTTCGTCGTCGCCGGCGACCGTGTCGAAGTTCTCGGCGGGGCCGTGTCGCCCGACGACCACCATGGGCACCTCGGCGGCGATCGCCTCGAGCTCCGTGGCGGCGACGTGGGGGCCGATGAGGATGAGACCGTCCATCTGGCGGTCGCGCATCGCCTGGATCATCCGCATCTGGGAGGCGGCCGTCGCGCCGCCGGGCCCGATGAAGGGTTCATAGCCGGTTCCGGCGATGCGTTCGGCGACGCCGTCGAGGAGCAGACCGAAGAAGGGGTTGCGGATGTCGGAGACCAGCACGCCGATCGTGAAGGTCTTGCCGCGCATGCCGCGGGCGGCGGCGAGGGGGCGGTAGTCGAGGTCGGTCATGGCCTGTTCGACCCGCCGGCGGGTCTCGGCGCTGACCCCCGCGGCGCCGCGCAGCACCAGCGAGGCGCTCGATGTGGAGACGCCCGCATGCGCGGCGACGTCGCGGATGGTGATGCGGCGCCCGCCGCTCGCCTTCGTCGTCATCGGATCGTGACCTCCCGTACGTCGCGGTCGTGCTTGACACGACATCGCCGTGCGCCATACCGTATCGGACTAGAACGGTCTAGAAGAACGTTCTAGATGCAGCTTACCCCTCACCCGGACCCGATGGAGTGCCCACATGAAAACCCGCCCGCTTCTCGCCGCCCTCGCGGTCGGCGCCCTCTCGGCCGGCCTGCTCGCCGGCTGCTCGTCGCCCGGGGACGCCCCCGCGGAGAAGGTCGCCTCGCTCACGCTCTGGCACAACTCGGCCGACTCGCCCGCGCTGCTGCAGCTCTACAAGGACTTCGAGAAGGAGTCCGGCATCGCGATCGAGCTCGTCGACATCCCCTCCGACTCGTTCGAGACCACGACCCTCACCAAGTTCGCCACAGGAGACCGCCCCGATCTGCTCGAGTACCACCCGAACATCTCCGCGATGCTCACGCTGAACCCGGAGCAGAACATGCAGGACCTCAGCGGCATGGACTTCGTGAAGGCGTCGGGCGACACCTACAAGTCCAGCGGCGCGTACAAGGACAAGGTCTACGCCGCCATCCTCGGCTTCCCGTCGGTCTTCGGCGTCTTCTACAACAAGAAGGTGCTCGACGAGAACGGCTTGCAGCCGCCGAAGAGCTTCGACGACCTCCGCACGATGTGCACCGCTCTGAAGTCCGCGAAGGTCGCGCCGATCTGGGAGTCGGGCGGCAGCGCCTGGCCCACGCAGATCCTCCCGCTGCTCTACGTCTCCGAGGCGAACGACGGCGGCGACTACGGCTGGAAGGTCGCATCGAACGAGACACCCCTCAACGAGTCGGGCGGCGCGTTCGTCGAAGGGCTCGACGCCTACAAGGGTCTCGCCGCCGACGGCTGCTTCAACGCGAACGCCACCTCCGCGACCTTCGAGGACGGGCTGCGCGCCGTGTACGACGGCACCGCCGCGATGACCGCGCTGCACTCCGACACGTACGCGGCCCTGCTCGGCTACGCGGAGGGCGACGGCGCGGCGCTCTCCGAGAAGGTCGGCTTCGTGCCGGTGTCCGCCCGCTCCGCAGTCGCCGCCTACGCGAGCGGCCCGCTGGGCACCTACTACGCGCCGAAGACGGGCGACAAGGCGAAGGAGGCCGCGGCCCGCGACTTCATCGCCTTCGCCACCGGCAAGGGGTACCAGAAGTTCATCGACGAGGCGAAGGCCTTCCCGGTGATCAGCACGGCGAAGACGCCGGAGGGCTTCAGCGGCCTGCAGCTCGACTTCCAGGCCGCGTACACCGGCAAGGCCAACATCGCCTTCAACTCGAACATCGCGGGTTTCGGCGGCTTCGCCGCCGAAACGACGAAGCTCCTCGCCGGCCAGGCCACGCCAGCGCAGGTCGCCGACAGCATGGTGGCGCAGGTGGAGCAGGCGTCGAAGGCGGCGGGCGTCGCCGGATGGTGATCGGCAGCCCCGTCGAGGACGCCGCGACCTCGGCCCCCTCCCGGCGCACCCCGGTGCGCCGGGAGGGGGCGCCGCCCCGCGCGTCCCGCCGACGCGGGAGCGGCGGCTGGGTGTGGTTCGCCCTCCCGTCGATCGCCCTGGTCGTCGTGTTCTTCGTCATCCCCTTCGTCCTGAACATCCCCTTCGCGTTCTCCTCCTGGAGCGGATATTCGAACGACGTCTCCTTCGTGGGCTTCGACAACTGGGTGTTCCTCTGGAACTCCGGCGTGCTCGCCCCCGCCACGGTGCTCACGCTGATCTACGCGGTGATCGCGATGGTGATCCAGAACACGGTCGCGCTGAGCCTCGCCACCGCCCTCCGCCGCACCGGACGGGTGAACTCCTTCTACCGCTCTCTCTTCTTCCTGCCCGTGCTGATCTCGCCGCTCGCCGCCGGGTACATCTGGAGGGCGATCGTGCAGCCCGACGGCGTGCTCAACGGGTTCATCGGGATCTTCGCGCCCGGCTTCGCCTTCGCCTGGCTCGGCGACCCGGTCTGGGCCCTCATCACCGTCGCGTTCGTCGACGCCTGGAAATGGTCGGGCATCGCGACCCTGGTCTACATCGCCGGGCTGAACGGCATCCCCGCCTCCCTCCTCGAGGCCGCCGAGCTCGACGGCGCGAACGCCTGGCAGCGGTTCTGGCGGGTGAGCTTCCCGCTGCTCGCCCCCGCCTTCACGTTCAACGTCGTCACCACGCTCATCGGCGCGCTGAGCGCCTTCGACATCGTCGCCTCCACCACCGGCGGCGGCCCCGGCGTCTCGACCCGCCTGCTCAACGTCGCCGTGCAGCAGCAGTTCGGCCAGTCGTACTTCGGCACGGCCAGCAGCCTCAGCCTCACGGTCACCCTGCTCGTCGTGATCATCGCCGTGCCCCTCGTGGCCTGGCTGCGGAAGAGGGAGGTCGCCTGATGCGCGCCTCCGCGATCCGTCCGCTCACGCTGCTCAAGTACGCGGCGATCACCCTGTTCGCCCTGCCCTGGGTGGTGATCCCGGTGTGGCTGGTGGTCGTCAACTCGTTCAAGACCACCGGCGAGGCCGGAGCCCTGTCGCTCGACCTGCCGACCCAGTGGTCGATCGTCGAGAACTACACCGCCGTGTTCGTGAGGGGCGGCTATCCCACCGGGCTCCGCAACAGCCTGCTGGTGGCCGTGCCCACGATCGCCGCGACACTGCTGCTCGGGGCGATGGCGGCGTGGGCCTACGCCCGCAGCCGCCGGCGTTCCTTCCAGTTCTTCTTCTACCTCACTTCGCTGTCGGTGCTCCTCCCGCCGGCGATCATCCCGACGATCTACGTGCTCGGCACGCTGCATCTCGACGGATCGCTCGCCGGATACGCGCTGATGATGATCGGCACGAGGATGGGTCTCATCGTCTTCCTCATCACAGGGTTCGTGCGGGGCATCCCGGAGGAGCTGGAAGAGGCGGCCGCGATCGACGGCGCCTCGCGGCTGAGGATCTTCCGGTCGGTCATGCTGCCGCTGCTGAGGCCCACGCTCTTCGTCGGCGGGGTGCTGCTGGTCATCGGCGTGTGGAACGACTTCTTCTTCGCGCTGCTGCTCCTCAAGACCAGCGCCAACGCGACGCTCCCGCTCACGCTGTACAGCTTCGCCTCGGCGTCGACGACCTCGTTGAACTGGAACCTCGTCTTCGCGCATGTCGTGATGACGAGCCTGCCGCTCGTGATCGTCTACCTGATCGCGCAGAAGAGGGTGCTCGCGGGGCTCACCGAGGGCGGGGTGAAGGGGTGAGCGCGCCCGTCTCCCGCGTCTCGTTCGAGCATCTCGGCGCGGATGCACGGGGGATCGGGCTCGAGGCTCCCCGGCTCTCCTGGACCGGCCCCGACAGCGCGCTCGGCTACGACGTCGAGGTGCGCTTCGACGACGGTGCCGTCGTCGTGCGGCGGGACGCCGGCGGGACGAGCCTCCGCCCCTGGCCGACCCGGCCGCTCCGCTCGCGGGAGGGTGCGGTGGTGCGGGTGCGGCCCGTCCACGCGGACGGATCGACGGCGCCGTGGAGCGCGGGCTCCGCCGTCGAGGCGGGCCTGCTCCTGGCCTCCGACTGGGAGGGCGAGTTCGTGGGCAGCGGATCGACGGCGGCGGACGACCCCGCCCCGATCGTCTTCCGCCGCCTTCCCGTCGACGGGGAGGTGGTGCGGGCACGCATCCACGCCACCGCCCGCGGGCTCTACTCCCTGGAGATCGACGGACGTCGCGTCGACGACGCGCTCCTCGAGCCGGGCTGGCAGAGCTACGGGCATCGCGTGCGGTACCGCACCTACGACGTCACCGACCGGATGGCGCAGGGCGAGGTGACGGTGGCCGCCTGGCTCGCCGACGGCTGGTACCGGGGGAGGCTCGGCTTTCCGCTCATCGGCGGGCGCGAGGTCTACGGCACGCGGCTCGGGGTGCTCCTGCAGGTCGAGATCGACTACGCCGACGGCCGCCGGGACGTCTTCGCGACCGATGCGGAGTGGCGATGGTGCGCAGGTCCGGTCCTCACCGCCGACCTCTATGACGGAGAGGCGTTCGACGCCCGCCGCGTCGCCTCCCTCGACGATGCCTCCTCCCTCCCCGTCGCTCTGCTCGGCCGTCCGGATGTCGTGCTCGCGGCGCCGAGCGGCCCGCCGGTGCGCGCCACCCAGGTCGTGCGCCCCCAGCGCATCTGGCGATCGCCCTCCGGGTCGCAGCTCGTCGACTTCGGGCAGAACCTCGTGGGATGGCTGCGGATCCGTCCGCGCGGCGAGGCGGGACGCACCGTCACCCTGCGGCACGCGGAGGTGCTCGACGGCGGGGAGCTCGCCCTCACGCCCCTCCGCACAGCGAAGGCCGAGGACCGCTACACGCTCAGCGGCGTGCCCGGCGAGGTCTGGGAGCCGCGGTTCACCTTCCACGGGTTCCGCTACGCGCAGGCCGACGGCTGGCCGGGGGAGCTGCGCGCCGACGACCTCGAGGCCGTCGTGATCCACACCGACATGCCGCGGATCGGGCGCTTCGAGAGCTCGGACGCCCGGCTCGACCGGCTGCACGAGAACGTCGTGTGGGGAATGCGGGGTAACTTCGTCGACATCCCGACCGACTGTCCGCAGCGCGATGAGCGTCTGGGGTGGACGGGCGACATCGCCGTCTTCGCGCCGACGGCCGCCTACCTGTTCGACTGCGCGGGGATGCTGACGTCCTGGCTGGCCGACCTCGCGCTCGAGCAGCACGACGACGGCCTGGTGCCCTTCTTCGTGCCGGGACTGGAGTTCCCGCCGGAGGTCTCGCACCTGCCGGGGCTGGCGCTGAGCCACGTCGCGCTCTGGGGCGACGCCGCGGTGCTCGTGCCGATGGCGCTCTACGAGTCCACCGGCGACGTCGAGATCCTGCGCGCGCAGTACCGCAGCATGGTCGCCTGGGTGGAGGGCGTCGCCCGCCTCGCCGGGCCGGAACACGTCTGGGACCGGGGCTTCCAGTTCGGCGACTGGCTCGATCCGACCGCGCCCCCTGACGACCCCGCCGCCGGGGCGACGGACCCGGCCCTGGTCGCGACGGCGTACCGGGCGCACGGCGCCCGACTGCTCTCCCGCGCCGCCGCTGCGCTCGGCCTCGTGGAGGACGCGCACCGTTTCGGACTGCTCGCGGACGCTGTGGGCCGGGCGTTCCGGAGGCGCTTCTGCGATCCGCGCACCGGCGCTCTGACGGTCGACACGCAGACCGCGCACGCCATCGCCCTGCGCCTCGACCTGCTGGCTCCCGGGCACCGGGAGGCGGCCGGCGCGCGTCTCGTCGAGCTGGTCCGCGCTGCCGGGCACCGCCTCGCCACGGGCTTCGCCGGCACGCCCCTGCTGCTGCATGCGCTGAGCGATGCGGGTGCGATCGACGACGCCTACCGGGTGCTCCTGCAGGAGGAGTGCCCGTCGTGGCTCTACACGGTGTCGATGGGTGCCACGACGATCTGGGAGCGCTGGGACAGCATGCGTCCGGACGGTTCGGTGAACCCGGGCGAGATGACCTCGTTCAACCACTATGCCTTCGGATCGGTCGCCGACTGGATGCACCGCGTGATCGGGGGCCTGTCCCCTCTGGAACCGGGCTACGATCGTTTCCTCGTCGCCCCTCGTCCGGGCGGCGGCCTCACCCGGGCGTCGACGTCGCACGTGTCTCCGCACGGGCTGATCGAAGTGGGCTGGACGCTGACCGAGGAGGATCTCATCGTCGACATCACCGTTCCGCCCGGCGCCGTCGCCGTGGTCGACCTCGGCGACGGGCACCCCGTCGCCGAGCGCGGGGAGGGCCGGCACCGGCTCCGTACCCGCTCCCGTTCCCGTGCCGCGGAGGTGCGCGGATGACCTCCCCGGCGCTCTACGACCCGGCCCGCGACGACGGCGAGGAGCAGATCCGCGCACACATCGCCGATCTCGAGCGACAGGGCCCGCCGAGCGATCCCCGCACCGACATCGACACGGCCTCGCTGACCGCCCGGTACCCGCGGCTGGGCGCGGTGACGACGGCGGACCTCGCCGTGCCGTCGCCCGACGCCGACCTCACCGCCCGGGTCTATCACCCGACCGGACGCGACCCCGGAGTCGGGCTCGTGTGGATCCACGGCGGCGGCTGGGTGGGCGGGGACATCGACCGCCCGGAGGCGCACTGGGTCTCGCTGGAGCTCGCCGCGCGCGGCATCGCGGTCGTGTCCCTCGGATACCGCAAGGCGCTGCACGGCGTGCGGGCCGCGCAGCTGGAGGACGACGTGCGGCGCGGCTGGCACGCCGGCCGGGAGGCGCTCCGCGATCTCGGCATCGCGGCAGAGGCGGTGCACGTCGGCGGCGCGAGCGCGGGTTCGGCGCTGGCGGCGGGGCTGACCCTGCGGATGAGGGACGAGGACGGTCCCTCCCCGGCGTCCGCGCTGCTGGTGTATCCGCTCGTGCACCGGGAACTGCCGCCCCTCAGCGCGGAGGTCGCCGACTCCGTGCGCGGACTGCCCGCGGCGCAGGTCATCTCCCCTCGCGCGGCCCGCGCCTACACGGCGAACGTGCTCGGGATGGACGACGTCGTCGAGCCGTACCTGTTCCCCGGGGACGCACCGTCCCTCGGCGGGCAGCCGCCGGTGCTGATCATCGCCGCGCAGCGCGACCTGCTCCGCGCGTCGAGCGACCGCTACGCCCGGCAGCTCCGCGAGGCGGGCGTCCCTGTCGTGAGCGAGACGCAGGCGGACGTCGCGCACGGCTACCTCGACGATCCGGGGCTGCCGGAGGCTCTTGCGAGCATCGACCGGATGGCGCGGTGGATGGCGGACCGGTCATGAGCGATGGAGCGCTCGCCGCGGCTCTCGACCGCGAGATCGGCGCCGTGCTCACGCGGTACGGCGCGCCTGACGCGCAATACGCCCTGGCCCGCGACGGCGACGTCATCGCCCGGGGCGTCTCCGGGGCGGCCGACGCCTCGTCCCTGTTCTGCGCGTTCTCGGCCTCGAAGCCGGTGTTCGCCGCCCTGGTCCTGCAGCTGATCGGGGAGGGTGCGCTGTCGCTCGGCACCCGGGTGGCCGAGCTCTGGCCGGAGTTCGGCGCGCACGGCAAGGAGGGGATCACGGTCGAGCACCTCCTGCTGCACACCGCGGGGATCCCTGGGTGGTTCCCCCTTCCTCCGGGCGCGCTCTCGCGGGAGGAGCGCGCGCGCCAGGCGGAGGCCCTCGTGCCGGAATGGACGCCGGGCGAGGGCACCGGGTATCACAGCGTCTCCGCCCACTGGGTGATGGCCGAGCTCGTGATGCGCGTCACCGGCCGGGACCACCGCGCCGCGCTGCGCGAGCGCATCCTCGATCCCCTGGGGCTCGACCGGATGCGGCTGGGGGTGGCCGCCGAGGACCCGCGACGCCCGCGACCGGTGCGGAGGATCGGTGCGCCGCGACCCGAGCAGTTCTCGGCCCTCTTCGGCGCCGCCTTCTCCGAAGGGGACGTGATCGCCGCGGAGGACGCCGCGCTCGCGCACGCGGAAGACGCCGAGGTCATCGCACTCGGAACGCCGGGAGCGGGCGTCGTGACCGACGCCGCCTCGCTCGCGCTGTTCTACCAGGCGCTCCTGCACGATCCGGCCGGCCTGTGGCATCCGGAGCTGCTCCGCGTCGCGACGTCGGAGATCCGCAACGCCCTGCCCGAGCCCTCCCGCGCCGGAGCGCCGGCCAACCGCGCGATCGGCGGCTTCGTCGTCGCCGGCGCGGAGGACGTGCAGCAGTCGATTCCGGCCATCGGGATGTCGCGTCCGGTGCGCTGGTTCGGCACGCGGGTCTCGGACGGGACCTTCGGGCACCGCGGCGCGGGCGGACAGCTGGCCTTCGCCGATCCGGAGCGCGGCCTCTCGTTCGTCTTCCTGACCAGCGACTACCTGCGAGACGTCGTGCGCGACGAGGAGCGTGCGCTCGAGATCGCGGATGCGGTGATCGCGGTCGTCGACGGATTCTGAGCGCCGGCATTCCGACATTTCGTTACGCATAACGGTATAGTGCGGGGATGGGACGGATGCGCCGATGAGGGCCGGACGGCCGCCGAGCGTGGGTCGCGGGGCGCTGCTCGACGCGGCGACCCGCATCGCCGACGGACAGGGGCTGGAGGCCGTCACGCTGCGCGCCGTCGGCGACGAGCTCGGCGTATCGGCGATGGCCGTGCACCGGGTCAGCGGCGGAATCGACGAGCTCCGGCACGCACTCGTCTCGGAGACGGTCGAGGATGCCGTCGCGCGGATCGACTGGCCCGAGGGCGACTGGCGCGCGGCCGTGGAGGTCTTCGCCCGCGGCCTGCGTGATCTGCTTCTGAGGCACCCGCTGGTGCTGGAGGCGCATCGGCGTGCCCCGCTCGAGACGCCGGGGGCGGCCGACGTCGCGCATCGGATCGTCGCCGAGTTGCGCTCCGCAGGACTGGGCGCCGAGGAAGCCGCCTACGGCTATGCGGCCGTGCACGACTTCGTCACCGGACATGTGGCGATCCGCCTCGGGCGTGAGGAACCGCTCGTGCCGGCCTCGGCCGCGTCGGCGGAGGGCTCCGTGTTCACCGAATTCCATGACGCGTCGCGTCGCTTCGAGATGGGACTGGGCATGCTGCTGGACGGGATCACGGTCACCGCCGGACGGAGTGCGCATGGACGCCGCTGAGCACCGCGTGCCGGAGACGTCGACGATCGCGGTCGGAGGGCGCACGATCTCCTACTGCGAGCTCGGAGCGCCGGACGGGGTGCCGGTCATCGTGGCGCACGGTTCGCCCGGGTCCCGCTTCCAGCTGCTGCCGCTCGATGCACGCGCCGCAGAGGCCGGCATCCGTCTCATCGCCCCGGACCGTCCCGGGTACGGCGGGACGTCGCCCGAGGCGGACCGCGGGTTCGAGACCGGGCTCGCCGATGCGGTCGCCCTCCTGGACGCCCTCGGGATCGACCGCGCGGTGGCGCTCGGCTTCTCGGGGGGCGCCGACTACGCGCTGACGCTCGCGCAGGCGCAACCGGAGCGGATCGAGCGGGTGGTGATCGTCTGCGGCATGCACGGGCGGCCTCCGCGTGCCGCGCTGAAGGGCCGGCTGCCGATGGTCTCCACGGCGTTCCGTCTGTCCCACTGGGCTCCGCGGCTGGCGGTCGCGCTGTTCGGCGCGCAGCGGAAGCCGCGCGATCCGGACGCGAGGCCCGTGGCGGAGCGCGAGCCCAAGCCGGGCAGCATGCCCGAGGCGGACCGGCTCATCGTCATCGACCCCGCGCTGAAGCCGCTCCTGGCCGCCGATGCCGAGGCCGGGATCGCGCAGGGCGCCGGGGCGGCGATCGAGGACCTCGGACGCTACGGGCGGCTCGACATGCCCCGCGACGTGCACCGGCCGGTGCGGCTGCTCCACGGCACCGAAGACGGGAACGTCCCGATCGCCGTCGCCCGCTGGGCCGCGGCGGAGCTGCCGGACGCCGAGCTCACCGAGTTCGAGGGCCAGGGGCATCTCTTCGCCGTGACGCGCCCCGACGCCGTGCTCGACGCGATCCTCGGGCGGTGACGCGCGCCCGAGGGGGAATGCCGGAATCTCTCGTCTTGGTGAATTCCGTCCGGGGGTGCTTGAATCGCCATCATGGCGGGGGAGAAGCCTGGGGAGCTTGAGTCTGATCGTGTCACGCGCACGCTGCGCGATGACATCCTTTCCGGACGCCGCGCACCGGGATCACGGCTCATCGAGCGCGACATCGCCGCCGAGCTGGACGTCTCGCGCCTGCCCGTGCGCGAGGCGATCCGCCGGTTGGTCGCCGAGGGCGTCGTCGTCTCGCGGCCGCGCACCTGGGCGACCGTGCGCGTGTTCACGACGGACGACGTGCAGCAGCTCGGCGAGCTGCGGGAGGCGATCGAGTCGCTGATGTTCGAGCTGGCGACGGTGCGGGCCGACGCGGAGGGCCTCGCGCTCGTGCGTGCCGCACTGGAGCAGGAGGAGCGCGCGGCGGCCGCCGGAGACCTCGAGGCCGCCCATCTCGCCGCCGACGCGTTCCACACCGCCGCCGTGACGATGGCGGGCAACGAGATGCTGGTCGAGGCCATGCGCGTCTTCTCGACGCGGCTGCGGATGCTGTTCGCCCAGCACTCCGACGCGGGAGGGATGCTCGACGAGCACCGGGAGATCTATCTCGCGATGGAGGCCGGCGACGTCGAGCGGGTGCGATCGCTGGTGACCCCGCACCTGTTCGCGGGCCGCGCCTCCGCCGAGGAGAGGGTCCGCCGCCTGGCAACCGGCTGATCGTCCTCCCGAGTGTCCCGGGCTGCCGGTACGCTCATCACAGGAGGTTGCGGTGGGACGTACAGCGGATGCCATCGCCGAAGGCGTCGCGATCGCGACGGCGGCGGCGCGCCTCGCCGTGAAGAACCACATCCTCGTGGGGACCATCGCGCAGGGCGGCGCGTTCGACATCGAGCGCTACCAGGCCGACGCGCGGGATGCCCTGCTCGCCATGGCGCGCGAGTCCGAGCAGGTCGGCGATCACCTCGTCGAGTTGCGCCGCAAGGCCCGCGGGCGGCACTCAGACCCGTCCGGCACGCACGACTACCGCGACCGGGACGTGCGCAATCTGCGCCGCCGCGCCAAGCAGTCCTACGGCGTCGCCCAGCGACTGCGCGAGACGGCGGAGAATCCCGACGAGCTCCGTTCCCTCGTCGAGACCGCCCGCGAGGCGGCCTGGGCCGACGTGCGGGGAAACCTCGACCGCCGGCTGCGGGTCGAGGGCATGCGGCCCGATCAGGATCCCGACTACGAGTCGATGCGCGAGGCCCGGATGCAGGCGCTCAAGCTCGTCGATCTGCAGGCGCTCTCCTCGGAGCAGCGCAGTCGCCGGAAGCGGGCGGAGAAGGCCGAGAAGGCCACCGCGAAGGAGGGGGAGAAGCCCCCGAAGACCCCACGTTCGGAGAAGCGCGACCGGGTCGGGCGCTGAGGGGTCGATTCGTGTTCCTCGGCATCCTGTTGTAGGCTGATCGTCGGCCCGCTGAGCGGGTCGTGCGCCTGTAGCTCAATGGATAGAGCATCTGACTACGGATCAGAAGGTTGGGGGTTCGAGTCCCTCCAGGCGCGCAGAACAGAAGCCCTCGTCACTCTCGTGGCGGGGGCTTCGTCCGTCGAAGATCCGCTCCGCGGCGGATGTCCTCGCCTGGGCGCGTCCGTAGCGTGGGTGGCATGAGCGACGACGAGGGCACGGATGAGAACAAGAAGACCCCGACCGGGATGGGTGCGGGCACCGGCCTCGCACTCGGCCTCGCCGTCGGGGCCGGCTTCGGCGTCGCCATGGGCAACCTCGCCCTGGGGGCTGCGATCGGTCTTGCGGTCGGGCTCGGGGCGGGAAGCCTCGTCGATCTCAATCGGAGCAGGAAGTAGCCCCGCGGCGCCCCGGCATCCGTCGCGCGGGGGATGTCACGGCGACCGCGGTGCTCTACGGTGGGGGCATGGCCGGAGACCAGCAGTCGCGTCCGTATCCGCGGGGGGCCGCCTCGGGCGGAGGATTCGCCATCGGCCTCATGCTCGGCCCCCTCATCGGGATGCCCCTGGGGAACGCGGGGACCGGGATGCTCATCGGCGCTGCGGCGGGCCTCGTCATCGGCGGCCTGGTCGACATGGTCGCCATGCGGAAGCGTCCGAAACCCTAGTCGAATTCGGCACGACGAACACGTCATTCGGCTCGAGGACCACGTCTCGATCGGGGAGCTGGACGATGCTAGCCGACCACCCCTTTCGTCGGGCCCTGGATCCGGACCGGTTCGGAGCGCATCCGGTCAGCCGTCCGCCGACGCCGATCCCGCATCGGATCGGCTTGCATCGCCTGCCCTCCGAGTGTGCGCGCGGACGTGCATCATCTCGCCCTGCGAGCCGAAGAGGCTCAGCACTTCCACCGGGCCGCGCCCCGTAGAGCCGAACCAGTGCGGCTGTTCGGTCGGGAACTCGGCGACCTCGCCCGGGCCGAGCTCGATGTCGTGGGGGCCGAGCCGCAGGCGCATCGTGCCGGACAGGACGTAGAGCCACTCATAGCCGGTGTGCGTACGAAGCGCGGGGGTCGCCTCCGTCGCGGGGATCACCAGCTTGAAGGCGCGAGGCTCGGTGTTCTGGCGCGTCAGCGGTACGACGGTGCGCCCTTCCACGCGTATGTGCGGAAGCTGCACGCGCGGGTCCTGCACGCTCGGTGCCGCGACCAGGTCGGCGAGGGGGATCTCGAGCGCCATCGCGATGAGCAGGACCAGCTCGATCGTCGCGCGTCGCTGGCCCGACTCCAGGCGCGACAGCGTGCTGAGGGAGATCCCGGTGCGGCCGGCGAGGTCGGTGAGCGTGACGCTCCGCTTCTCGCGGGCCTTGCGGAGCCGGGATGGCAGCTGGTCGAGTGTCGCGGCCACGATGTGTTCGATGGGCATGCCCTATGGTCCCGCCGGGCGTGCATGGAGGCAAGTGGGCGTGCTGTTCCGGCAAGTCCTCGATGCGCGGGCCGATCTCGCCGTTTCGGCAAGAGGATTTCCTCCGTCGGCGGGATCGGCCCGAGCATCGGAGGCACAGGCAGACGGAAGGTGTCACTCATGGAATGGGATGCGATCATCCTCGGCGGCGGAGCCGCCGGGCTCAGCGCCGGTATCGTGCTGGCACGGACGGGCGTGAAGACGGTGCTCGTCGACGACAGGACCCCGCGCAACGCGGTGGCCGCGCACATGCACGGATTCCTCTCGCGCGACGGCATGGATCCCGCCGAGCTCCTCCAGAGCGGAAGACGGGAGATGATCGGGTTCGGCGGACGCATCCTCGCCGCGAGCGCGGTGCGTGCCGAGGAGCGGGCGGAAGGGGGGTTCCAGGTGACCCTCGACGAGGGGAGCGAACTGCGCGCGCCCGCGCTCCTCGTCGCGACCGGGCTGAGCGACGGACTGCCACAGCTCCCCGGAGTCCGGGAGCTGTGGGGCGACTCCGTGCACCACTGCCCGCACTGCCACGGACGGGAGGTCGCGGGGAGGCGGATCGTCGTCATCGGCGGCGACAACGCGATGATGTCCGTCCATCAGGCCGCGCTCCTACGCCGCTACTCCGACGACGTCGTGTTCTGCACGAACGGGATCGTCCTCGAGGCGGGCGCTCGGGCACGGCTCGAGGCCGTGGGGGTGGTGATCGATCCCGTGCCGGTCACCGCCGTCGCACGGGATCCGCGCACCGGCGGCATCGTGCTGTCGCAGGGGAAGGGGCGTGCGCTCGCGTGCGACGCGGTGTTCGTCGCTCCCGTGATGGAGCCTCGCGCGGGGATGGTCGAGGGGCTCGATCTCGTGCGCGCCGCCGGCGGATGGATCGAGACGGGCCCGACCGGCCGGACTTCCGTGGACGGCGTCTGGGCGGCGGGGAACGTGTCGAACCCGCGCGCGCAGGTGATCACGGCCGCCGGGGAGGGGTCGGCGGCGGCGATCGACATGACCGGCTTCCTCCTCGAGCGCGATCTCGGGCGGGCGCTCACCGGAGACCGCAACGGCTGGTACTCGCGCTAGCGGCGGCCTGCCCTTCGCGGAGAGAACGCCCGCCCCGATCCTCGGATCAGGGCGGGCGTTCTCTCCGCGGCGCGCAGCGTCAGTCGCCGAGCGCCCGGGCGACCCGCTCGGCGAACGGTGCCGCCGGCATCGCCCCGGTGAACGAGCCGCGCACGGTGTCGCCCTGGGCGACGACGAAGTTCGGCACAGCCGTGACCCGGTACGCCGCGGCGAGGTCGGGGTGGGCATCGATCTCGACGCGGACGACCGTCACGTCGTCGCGCGTCCGGGCGAACTGGTCGACCACCGGGATCATCGCACGACAGGGGGCGCACCATTCGGCCCAGAACTGGATCACGACGGGCTTTCCTCCGTCGAGCGCCGTCCGCAGGGCGCCGGCATCGGCTTCAAGGACTGACATGGGTTCTCGCTTCCTCGAGGTGGGCCTCCACGATCTCCTCCCGGAGCACCCGGCGGCGAGAATGCTTGCCGTTCCGGCATGCGCGCGGCTCGCCGCGAGGGGCGAGCGGACTCCGGTTCGTCGACCGGTCGGCGGTCGGCTAGGCTGTATCCGCGGGTTCCCCTCGGGGGCCCGCAGCGTCGGAAACGGCTACCGGCCGGAATGGCCCGGGGGTTCGAGTCCCACCCGATGCGCACTGTGTTGAGACAGTAGGCGAAGGCCCCGGCGATCCCGGGGCCTTCGTCGTTTCCGTGAACCCCTGTACCGCGCAGAACGGAGCCCGCATGGCCACTCCCCTCCCGCTCTACCTCGACTGCGACACCGGCATCGACGACGCCATCGCCCTTGCCTACCTCGTCGGGCACGAGGGAATCGAGCTCGCAGGCATCGGCACGGTGTCGGGAAATGTCTCGGCGGCCGAGGCGGCGCGCAATACGAGCGCGCTGTTGCGAGCGATCGGGCGGGCGGGCATCCCCGTGGCGATCGGGGAGCACGACCCGCTCCACGGGGAGTACGACGGCGGTGCGCCGCACGTGCACGGGACGAACGGCATCGGGGAGGTCGAGCTGGAGCCCGGAGCCGACGCCGTCGCCGAGACCGCTCCCGAGATGCTGGTGCGCCTGGCACGGGAGCTCGGCGGACAGCTCTCGGTGCTCGCGATCGGCCCGCTGACGAACATCGCCCGGGCCCTTGAGCTGGAGCCCGAGCTCCCGCGTCTCGTCTCGCGCCTGACGGTCATGGGCGGGGCGGTCTGGGCGCCGGGGAACATCACGTCCTTCGCGGAGGCGAACATCGCGAACGATCCCGAGGCGGCGCGGATCGTCCTGGGGGCGGGCTTCTCGCTCGCTCTCGTCCCCCTCGACGTCACGCTGCAGCACCGCTTCGACGACGACGACGCGGTCCGCCTCGAGCAGCGCGGCACCGGACTGCACGTCGCACTCGGGCGGATGCTGCGCCGCTACATCGACTTCTACGAGCAGGTCGGTCTGCCGCGGGAGTCGCCGCTGCACGATCCGCTCGCTGCGGCGATCGCCTCCCGCGAGGTCGCCGGCACCGAGGTGCGCAAGGTCGTCCTCGAGGTGGTGCTCGACGGTGAGGAGCGGGGCCGCACCGTTCCCTCCGCCGCGGACGGCGTGGAGTCGCCGGCGGTCGACGTCGTGGTCGGTGCTGATGCCGGGGCGGCAGAGGCCATCCGCCGCCGCATCCACTCCCTGGCCGTCTGAGGCCGTCGGACTCCTCCCGCCCGGTGTGATCCTGCCCACCCGGTGTGATCCCGTCCGCCCGGTGTGATCCTGCCCGCCCGGTGTGATCCCGTCGACCCGGTGTGATCCTGCCCGTCCGGTGTGATCCCGTCGGGCCGGTATGCGGCGTGCGCAGAGATCCGGCTGTTTCGGCGGGCGGGTACCGGGTCGACGATGATCTGCGCCGACTACGCTGGAGGGGTGACAGCGTACGTCTCGGCCTTCGACCTCTTCTCCATCGGAGTGGGGCCCTCGAGCTCCCATACCGTCGGGCCGATGCGGGCCGGTCAGGACTTCGCGGCGCGGCTGCGCGCCGACGACGTGCTCGACCGCGTGACCCGCGTGACGTGTGCGCTCTACGGCTCGCTCGGTGCGACCGGGCTCGGTCACGGGACGCCCGACGCGGTCGTCGCCGGACTCCGCGGCCTCGCCCCGGAGACCTGCGATCCCGACGACGTGCGGTCGGCGTGGACGGCATGGCCGGAGGGAGCGCCGCTGCCGCTCGACGGCACCCATGAGATCGTCTTCGTGAAGGACGACGTGTCCTTCGAGCCGCGCACCCGCCTTCCCGGGCACCCGAACGCGATGACGCTGCGGGCGTTCGACGCAGAGGGGGAGGCCGTCGCCGAGGAGACCTACTACTCGATCGGCGGAGGGTTCATCCGCCGTGACGGCGAGGACGCTGCGGTCGCCGCCGCCCCGCATCCCTACCCCTACGCCGACGCGCAGTCGCTGTTGGAACTGTGCGACGAGAACGGCCTGACCATCGCGGAACTCGCACGGCTGAACGAGACCGCCTGGCGCACCGAGGAGGAGGTCGCCGCGGGCCTCGACGCGATCTGGGCAGCGATGTCCTCCTGCGTGGAGGCGGGGCTGCACACCGACGGCACGCTTCCGGGCATCCTGAGGGTGAAGCGCCGGGCGGCGATGATCCGGGGGCAGCTCGAAGAGGTGGAGTCGGATGGTCACCGCGAGGTCCCCGGCGAGTGGCTCGGAGCGTTCGCGCTCGCGGTCAACGAGGAGAACGCGGCCGGCGGACGCGTCGTCACCGCGCCGACGAACGGCGCGGCCGGCATCCTTCCCGCCGTGGCGATGTACTGGTGGCGCTTCCTCGCCGACTCCGGTCTGGGCGTGGGCAATGCGGTGACGCCGCACGGGGAGCTCGTCGGCAGCGCTCTGCTCGGCTTCTCCTCCGGAGAACAGCCCGGCGAGGTCGAGGCGGTTCGGCAGGCGGAGCTCGAGGGCGAGGCCGCCCCGGATGACGACATCGCCGAGGCGAACCGCCGGCGCGGCATCCGCCGGTTCCTGCTGACCGCGGCGGCGCTGGGCTCCCTGTTCAAGGCGAACGCCTCGATCTCCGGCGCCGAGGGAGGCTGCCAGGCCGAGGTGGGCTCGGCGTGCGCGATGGCGGCCGGGGGTCTCACGGCGGTGATGGGCGGCACGAACCGTCAGATCGAGAACGCCGCGGAGATCGCGATGGAGCATCATCTCGGCCTGACCTGCGATCCGATCGGCGGGCTCGTGCAGATCCCGTGCATCGAGAGGAACGCGATCGCGGCCTCGACGGCGGTGACCGCGGCGCGGCTCGCGCTCCGCGGCGACGGGAGCCACTACGTATCGCTCGATGCGGTGGTCGAGACGATGCGTCAGACGGGGCTCGACATGTCCACGAAGTACAAGGAGACGAGCGAGGGCGGCCTCGCGGTGAACGTCATCGAGTGCTGACCCCGCGCCCCGTTTCCCCTCCTCCTCCCGTCTATTCGTCGCAAAGTGCCGGATTCCGGGCGGTATAGCGGGACTTTGCGACGAATAGACGCGGGGCGGGACACGCGGGCGGGCCGGTCGGGCGGGGCGTCAGGGGGTGGCGAGCAGACGCTCGGCGAAGTCCCGGATGCGGGAGGCATAGGCCGCCGGCTCGACGATCCTCGCGGGCGGCAGCGCCGCGAGGGCCTGCGCGAGCCAGGTCCATCCGGGCAGATGCAGCACGACGCGGGTGCGGCCCTCCTCTGACTGCTCGAGCTCCAGATCCTCCCAGGGGAGCGCATTGCGGACGTCGGCGATCGACCCCTGTACGTCCAGGACGACCCGTGTGCGCCCGCGGCGCAGCCCCGCATCGAGGTGCGCGATCGACGACTCGGCGGGCAGCTCCCGGGCGGCGAACGGGAACGTCGACACCGCGATGCCCCGCATGCGGTCGAGACGGAAGGTGCGCCAGTCGCCGCGGTCGAGGTCCCAGGCGAGCAGATACCACCGCAGATGCCGGTGCAGCTGACGGTAGGGCTCGACCCTTCGCTCGACCCCGGGGGTCGTTCCCTCGGCGTAGCCGAAGCGCACGATCCTCCGGCGCCGGATCGCGCCGCCGAGCATCGCGAGCGCCGAGGGGTCGACCGGAGGGGCCTCGGGCCAGGCGATGTCGAGGCCCTCGCGGAGGGACAGGGTCTGGGGGAGGAGGCGTTCGGGGAGGAACTGATCGAGTTTCGCGAGGGCTCGTGCGGCCGCGTCGGTGAGCGAGCCCGGAGAGCGCTGCGGCATGGCGCCGGTCACGGTCAGCGCGATCTGCGTTGCGATGGCCTCGTCGTCCTCCAGCAGCAGCGGCGGCATCGACTGCCCCGCGACGAGCCGGTAGCCGCCGCCGGGACCGGGCCGCGTGCGCACCGGGTAACCATAGCCGCGCAGACGCTCGACGTCGCGGCGCACCGTGCGCTCGCTCGCGCCGAGCAGCGCGGCGAGCTCCGAGCCCGGATACTCCCGGCCGGTCTGCAGCGCCGACAGCAGGTCGAGCATCCGCCTGGTGACATCGGACATGTCTCGAGCGTAGGCCGAGATGCGGACAGATTCCGTCCTGATCTGCCGCTAGCGTGCCGGCATGACCGAAGTGATCCGCATCCGGGGAGCCCGGACGAACAACCTTCAGGCGCTCGACATCGACATCCCGCGCGGGCGGCTGGTGGCCTTCGTCGGACTCTCCGGGGCGGGCAAGTCCTCCCTGGTGTTCGAGACCATCGCCGCCGAAGCCGGCTACCAGCTCGGCGAGACCTTCCCTCCGTTCGTGCGCAACCGGATGCCGAAGTGGTCCCGTCCCCCGGTGGACTCGATCTCGGGGGTGTCTCCCGTCGTCGTCATCGACCAGAGGCGCATCGGGGGCAATGCGCGGTCGACCGTCGGCACCGTCACCGACGCGTGGACGTACCTGCGCCTGCTCTTCTCTCGTCTGAGCGAACCGCACGTCGGCGACTCGACCGCCTTCTCCTTCAACGACCCGAAGGGGATGTGCCCGACCTGCGCCGGGCTCGGAGAGGTGGTGACGAGCGCGGTGGAGAAGTTCCTCGACCCGGACCTGTCGCTGGAGCAGGGCGCGATCAGGGTCCCCGGCTTCGGGCACGGGGGCTACTTCTACCGGCAGTACGCCGACATCGGCAGCTTCGACATCGCCGTGCCGCTCCGGGACTGGTCGGAGGACGAGCGTCAGGCCCTCCTCTACGGCGGCGATGCGGCGGCGCGGCTCCGGAGGCGGCCGCCCAAGGACTATGAGGGCATCGTTCCGCGCTTCGAACGCATCCATCTCCACACCGGCGACGAGGTCTCCGAGCGGAAGGCGGCGGTCGTGAAGGAGTTCACCCGCGCGGCGCCCTGCCCCGACTGCCGGGGAGACCGTCTGAACGCGGAGGCCCGCTCGGCACGCGTGGGCGGGCGCACGATCGTCGAACTGGCGCAGCTGGAGGTCGCCGAGCTGGTCGAGGTCGTTCAGGGGATCGGTGCCCCCGAGGTCGCGCCCGCCGTGCACGCGCTCGTACAGCGCCTCGACGCGCTGGTGGCGATCGGGCTCGGATACCTGCATCTCGGGAGGTCGACGCCCTCGCTCTCGGGCGGGGAGTCCCAGCGCATCAAGACGGTCAAACATCTCGGATCGAGCCTCACGCAGATGCTCTACGTGTTCGACGAGCCGACGGTCGGCCTGCACCCGGCCGATGTCGACGCCATGATCGGCCTGCTCCGAGCGCTGCGCGACAAAGGCAACACGGTGCTCGTGGTCGAGCATGACCCCACGGTGATGGCGGCGGCCGACGAGGTGATCGAGATCGGGCCCGCGGCAGGCGAGGGCGGAGGGCGGCTGGTCTTCCAGGGAGGCTTCGCCGAGCTGAGACGCGCGGACACCGTGACGGGACGAGCCCTGCGGGAGCCGTTGCTGCCGCTCGCCTCCGTGCCGGCACACGCGCCGGCTGCCGGCGCCATCGAGATCCGGCATGCGCACCGGAACAACCTGCGCGATCTGTCGGTCGACGTGCCGAGGGGGATGCTGACCGTGCTCACCGGCGTCGCGGGCTCCGGCAAGTCGAGCCTCGCGGCCGAGCTGGTCGCGGGGCACGACGCGATCGTGATCGATCAGCGTCCGCTCGCGGGCAACCGCCGCTCGACGCCGATCACCTACACGGGCATCGCCGCGCCGCTGCGCCGGGTGTTCGCCGATGCGCACGGCGTCGCGCCGGGGATGTTCAGCGCGAACTCCGACGGCGGATGCCCGGTGTGCGGTGGGCTCGGCGTGATCTACACCGACCTGGCGTTCATGGAGGGGCAGCAGACCCTCTGCGAGGCCTGCGGCGGGCGGAGGTTCCGGCCGGAGGTATTGGCCATGACCGTCGACGGCCTCAGCATCGCGGACGTCGACGAGCTGACCATCGCCGAGGCGATCCTCCGGCTCCCGTCCGCCCGTGTCCGGAGCGCTCTCGGGCATCTCGACGGGATCGGTCTCGGGTACCTGCGGCTCGGCCAGCCGCTCAGCACCCTGTCGGGAGGGGAGAGCCAGCGGGTGAAGATCGCCGCCGAGCTGCGCGATGCATCGGAGCCGAGCCTCTACGTGCTGGACGAGCCGACGACAGGCCTGCATCTGTCCGATGTGGAGACGCTGCTCGGCATGCTGACCGCGCTCCGCGACGGAGGGCACACGGTGGTGGTGATCGAGCACAGTCTCGCGGTGATCCGGCGAGCGGACTGGCTGATCGATCTCGGACCGGGAGCCGGTCGACACGGCGGGCGCCTGCTGTATGCCGGGCCGGTCGCCGGCGTGCGCGATACGCCGACGGCGCGGGCGCTCGCCTCCGCCCCCTGAGCCCCCGCTCCGTGTCCCCGTCTCCGTCCGTGCCGGTCTCCCCGTCTATTCGTCGCAAAGTCCCGTTCCCGGAGTTCGACAACGGGACTTTGCGACGAACAGGGGGGTGAAAGTGCAGTGAACGCCGGCGCAGGCGCCGTGTCGCGCGGTTAGGCTGACCGGATGAGCACCACGCGCCGGCCCGGGCGCCCGCGGGGAGCATCCGGCTCCCGCGAGCGGATCGTCGCGGCCGCCGTCGACGAGTTCGGCGAGCACGGCTACGACGGTGCGACGATCCGCGCGATCGCGGCCCGGGCGGGCGTGGACTCCGCGCTGGTGCACCATTACTTCGGCACGAAGGCGGATCTGTTCGCCGAGGTGATCGGCATCCCGCTGCGTCCCGACGTCGACGTGCCGACGATCCTCGCCGGTCCGCGGGAGCAGATCGGCGAGAACCTGGTGCGATACATCCTCGAGGCATTCGAGCGCCCGGAGGTACGTCGGCGCGGGGTGATGATGATCCGCGTGGCGGTCGGTTCGAAGCTGATGTCGCAGCCGCTGGTCGGCTTCCTCTCGCGTGAGCTGATCGGGAGGATCGCCGCGGCGACGGATGCCCCGGATGCGGCGCTTCGGGCGAATCTCGTCGCGTCGCAGATGGTGGGGATGCTCATGACCCGGTACGTGCTCAAACTGCCGGCGATCGCCGACGCCCCGATCGAGGAGCTCGTCTCCCGCATCGGACCGACCCTGCAGCGCTACCTCTGCGCCTGACCCGCGCTCATACTTCCTCTATTCGTCGCAAAGTCCCGTTATCCGAGGCGGATAGCGGGACTTTGCGACGAATAGACGGGAGTGTGGGCGGGTCCGGCGGTGAGGAGTCGCGCAGGGGGAGGCGTTGACATCGAGACCGCCGAAGCGCACAATTCATCACATGATGAATAACTCGGCGGTGGTGATCGAGGGGTTGCGGGTGCGGCGAGGTCGTCACAGTGTGTTCGACGGGGTCGACGTCTCGATCCCGCGAGGCCGCATCACGGGACTGCTGGGTCCGTCCGGCTGCGGCAAGACGACGCTGATGCGATCGATCGTCGGGGTGCAGAAGGTCAGGGGCGGGACCGTGAGCGTGCTGGGGGAACCCGCGGGCTCGTCACGACTGCGGCACCGGGTCGCCTATGGCACCCAGGGCGCCGCGGTGTACGCCGATCTCACCGTGCGGCAGAACCTGCAGTACTTCGCGTCGGTGCTCGGGGTGGGCCGAGGCGAGGTCGAGCGGGTGATCACGGAGGTGGGCCTGCAGGATCAGAGCCGACAGGTCATCGGATCGCTCAGCGGCGGGCAGGCCAGTAGGGTCTCGCTCGCGGCGGCGCTGCTCGGGAGCCCGGAGCTCATCGTCCTCGACGAGCCGACCGTCGGGCTCGATCCCGTGCTGCGCGCGGAGCTGTGGGGACTGTTTCGCCGCATCGCCGACGAGGGGGCGACGCTCGTGGTGTCGAGTCATGTGATGGATGAGGCGGCGCGATGCGATCGGCTGCTGCTCATGCGCTCGGGCCGCGTCGTCGCCGACACCACTCCCGACGAACTGCTCGAGGAGACGGGTGAGCGCGACGCCGAGGCGGCTTTCCTCACGCTGATCGCTCGCGACGAGGCCGCGCATGCCCATGCCCGTCGGGAGAGGAGGGGCGGGCGATGAACCTCCGCCGCATGTTCGCGACCGCCGGGCGGGTGCTCGGCCAGTTGCGTCACGACCCTCGTTCGATCGCGTTGATGCTGATCGCCCCGAGCCTGCTGGTCGGCCTGTTCTCGTGGCTGTTCGCGGATCAGGACGGGGTCTTCGACCGCTTCGGGGGTCCGATCCTCGCCCTCTTCCCGTTCATCCTGATGTTCCTGCTCACCTCGATCACGACGCTGAGGGAGCGGCGCAGCGGAACGTTGGAGCGGTTGATGACGACCCCGCTGGGCAAAGCGGACTTCATCCTCGGATATGCGCTGGCCTTCGGGCTGATCGCGATCCTGCAGGCTGTGATCACGGTCGCGTTCGCGGTGCTCGTGTGCGGGCTCACCGTGGACGGGCCCATCTGGCAACTGGGGCTCGTCGCCGTGGTGGATGCGCTGCTGGGCACTGCGCTCGGTCTGCTGGCAAGCGCATTCGCGCGCACGGAGTTCCAGGCGGTGCAGTTCATGCCGGTGCTGGTCTTCCCGCAGATCATCCTGGGCGGGCTGTTCATGCCTCGGGATCAGATGCCGGACGTGCTCCAGGCGATCTCGGATTGGCTGCCCCTCAGCCACGCGATCGATGCGATCAAGGCGGTCACCGCGGGGACCGACGGCTGGGACCTCTGGCGGCCGGTGCTGATCGTCGCCGCATTCGCGGGGGCGTTCCTCGTGCTGGCCCCGCTGACCCTTCGTCGCCGGACACCGTAGAGCCCGGCCCCCGTCCTCCGGTGCAGGAGGCTCCGGGGCGCAGATCTGCGGTGAAGAGAGGGGACGCCCTCCCGCGTGGTGCGGAAGGGCGTCCCCTCTCTGAATGCGACTCAGGCGTCCGTGGTCGGCCCCGCGTCCGTGACAGCGGGTGCTGGCGGGGGAGGGGGCTGCCGGCGCGTCGTGCGGGGCGGGGTCCCGGCCCGGGTAGCGGTACGAGAGGCGTCCTCCGACTCGGCGAGCCCGGCGCCGAAGCCGCGACCGACGGCCTGGCCCTGGATGATCGCGGCGAGGTCGAGACCGGTCGCAGCGTTGACGCTGTCGAAGACCGCGCGCATCGCCTTGGCGTTGTCGCCACCGACCACGCTGGAGGCGCCGTCTTCGCCGGATCCGCCGATGATCGACACGTTGCCGATCGTCGCGTAGCCCTTGGCGAACTCGCCCATGATCGCAGGCAGGACCTCGAGCACGCGCTGGGAGAGGAAGGCCTCCTGGTTGGAGGCGATGGCCTTCGCCTCGGCCTCGACCGCATCGGCGCGGGCCTCACCCTCGGCACGGATCGCGTCCGCCTCTGCGGAGGCGCGCAGACGCCGGGCCTCCGCCTCGGCATCC
The DNA here is from genome assembly GCF_040394595.1 of Microbacterium sp. Lineage (GTDB taxonomy): Bacteria > Actinomycetota > Actinomycetes > Actinomycetales > Microbacteriaceae > Microbacterium. The sequence goes on along the minus strand of NZ_JBEBSA010000010.1, from coordinate 37,906 downwards.
GCCTGGGCGCGCAGTGCGTTCGCCTCACCGGTGGCCTTCGCCTCGGCGGCTGCGGCCTCACCGGCGGCGCGGGCCTTGTCGGCCTGGGCCTGCTGCTCGGCGATGCGAGTGCGGGCCTCGGCCTGCTTGACCTGCTCGATCGCGGCGGCCTCCGCGGCCTTCTCTCGGGTGAACAGATCGGCTTGTGCGCGGGTCTCCGCCTCATACCGCTGGGCGTCGGCGACGCGCTTGACGTCGGCGTCCAGCTGGGCCTGCTTGTTCTCGGCCTGCTGCTGGAGGACGGCCTGCTCCGCCTGCGCGCGGGCGAGCTGCTCCGCCTGCTCCGCCTCGGCGCGGGCCCGACCGACCCCGGCATCCGCGTTCGCGGTGTTGGTGTCGAGCGCCGTCTGCTCGACCAGGTTGGCCTCCTGGTTGGCGATGTTCTTCTGGTTGATCGCGCGGTCGGCGTTGGTCTGGGCGATCTCGGCGGCCTGACGTTTCGCCTGGATCTCCGGGGCGCCGAGCGACTGGATGTAGCCGACCTTGTCGGTGATCCCCTTGATCTGGAAGGAGTCGAGGATGAGGCCCTGCTCGGCGAGCTCCTGCGACACGTCGGCCGCGATCTGGTCGGAGAACTTCTTGCGCTCCCGCATCAGCTCGACGACGGACAGCGTCGCGACGATACCGCGGAGCGCCCCTTCGAGCTGTTCGGTGGTGAACTGCTCGATCGCCTTGTCCTGCGACGCGAATCGCTCGGCGGCACGCCGGACGAACACCGGGTCGGACCCGATCTTCACGATCGCGACGCCGTCGACGTTCAGCGTCACGTTGTCGAGGGACTGCGCCTCGGCGTTCAGGAGCACCTGGCGCGAACGCAGCGAGATGATCTCATGCCGCTGCGTGATCGGATTGACGAGCGACTTGCCGTTGACGATGACGGTGACGGGCGACTCGGCGGTCTCCGAGCGCGGAGTGCCGTCGGGCCCGAGCACGGTGTGCTGCACCTTCTGCTTGCGGCCGGAGATCACCAGCGCCTCGTCGGCGCGGGCGACCTTGATCCAGCTGCGTGCGAACAGCAGCAGGATGAGTCCGACGATGACGACGCCGACGATGACGATGCCGACGATGATCAGGATGCCGATGATTCCGGCGATCTCCATGGGTGCCCTCCCTCATTCCCCTGGGGTGTCCCCCCACCTTGCCAGAAGTGAGGAGCGCGGCGCGCGGCCTCGGCGCCGGAATCCGCCCCGACGTGGAGAAGTCGTCGGAGGTGTGGGCTGTGAACGGTGACTAGGAGGAGGGGGAGTCGGCGGAGCGCAGCTTCTCCGTGAGGATGTGCAGCGTGCGCAGCTCTTCGTCGTCGAGGCGGGACATGCGCTCGGCGATCGAACGCCCGTGCGTGGTGGCGAGCACGCGGAACGCGCGTGCGCCGGCATCCGTCGCCGTGACGAGGGAGCCGCGGCCGTCCTCGGGATCCGCGCATTTCGTGAGCAGGCCGCGCGCCACCATCCGGTCGACCAGGCGCGAGACGCTGGGCTGGCTGATGAGCATCTGCGCGGTGACGTCTCGGAGCCGCGCGGTCATCTCGCACGAACGCACGACGGTGAGGAGGACGTCGTATTCCGCCTGTGTGATGTCGGCCCCGTCGAAGTCGGTCACCATCTCGCCGAACAGCTCGTGCTGCGCGCGGAACAGGCTCTCCCATGCCTGCAGGGCGAGCTGTCTGTCGGTCATGGACTCAGCGTATCGCGCACATGGTGAGGGCCGGTCGGAGAGGCTACCGACCGGCCCTTGTCCCTTGCACCAAGAGTGTCCTGCAATCACATGCGGTGTATGCCACAGCAAACATTCACCGTGCGATCACTCTATAACGGGCAGGTAACGAATGCAACGGTTTGATCACGAAAATCTGCCGTGATGGTGCGGATCCCGTGGATCGGCGGCGTCGCCGGCTCTCGGCCGGCGTACAGATTCGGCCTGCGAACCTCACAGCCACCTGCTAAGTTTGGTCCGTTACGTGTAAAAAGACACCTGGGCCTTAGGGGGACAACCAGTGGCATCTACCAAACACAAGCGGCTGAGCGCTGCTCTGGCGGTCGTCGGAGCGGGCGTGCTGACGTTCGGAGGGGCAGCTCTTCCGGCGGCGGCCGCGGATTCCTCGGACAGCGCGGTCCAGCTCAAGACTTCCGTCGACAAGTACGAGCTCGCTGCCGCGCAGAGCGGCGACAGCGCGTCGGAGATCAAGAGCCTCGAGAAGGCCGGCCTGATCAGCGTCTCGGACCAGGGCTTCTTCTACTACAACGATGGTGCTCCGGACGCCCACAAGCTGTCCGAGCTCGGTCTTCCCAAGGCGCCGGAGGGCGCTCCCATCGCCGGTGACCCCGCCGGTGGCTCCCGTCCAGGCGCCCCCGTGACGGTCTACCTCGACTTCGACGGCGAGACCCTCACGAACAGGCACTGGAACACCGATTCCGGTATCCCCACCCTCAACTTCGCGCCGGCCAACGCGGTCACCGACCGTGCCAGCGTGTGGGCGGCCGTGGCCGAGGACTACGCGCCCTTCAACGTGAACGTCACGACGACGCGCCCCAGCGACGCGAAGCTCTACAAGACGTCGCCGACCGACAACGAGTACGGCTCGCACGTCATCATCACCGACTCGTACGACGACGTCCTGCCCGCCGCGGCAGGCAGCGGCGGCATCGCCTGGCTCGGCGGCACCGGCTCGCAGTACCTCGAGGGTGCGCTGGTGTTCACCAAGAACACGCAGGGCTCCCCGAAGCTCATCGCCGAGATCGCCTCGCACGAGTCGGGTCACAACTTCGGCCTCGCTCACGACGACATCCAGGGCTCCACTACGGGTGGGTACTACGTGCCGAAGTCGGGCGTGTGGGGCACCATCATGGGCGCCGCGTACTACGTGCCGCTCAGCCAGTGGTCGGCCGGCGCCTACGCCGGGGCGACCAACAAGGAGAACGACCTCGCGGTCATCACCGACCGCGGTTCGTCGCGGACGGTCGTCTACCCCACGCTGCCTGACGGTACGCCGTACACGAAGGACGGCATCTGCGTGCAGTCGGGTGACCCGCAGAACCCGAAGCCCGGCGACGTCTGGTTCGCTCTGGGCCCGAACGGAGGCTGCAACCCCGCAGGACCGCGCCTGACGCTGAACTTCAGCTACACCGACCGTGCGAGCTACGCGGCCGATCAGGTCGGCAACACGCCGGCGACGGCCAAGGCCCTCGACAACGCGTCCGGCACCTTCAAGGACGCCAGCGTGATCGAGCGCACCGACGATGTCGACGTGTTCGCGGTCACCACCGCGGGCGGCGCCTTCTCGGCCAACGTGGCGGTTGCTGACATCTCGCCGAACCTCGACGCGAAGCTGACGCTGACGGATGCTTCGGGCAAGGTCATCGCGCAGAACGACCCGGCCTCGGCTCGCGTGTCCGACAGCGTGGCCTCCGGCCTCAACGCGGCGGTCACCGCCAACGTCCCGGCAGGTACCTACTACCTCTCGGTCGACGGCGTCGGCTCGGGCAACCCCGCCTCGGCCACCCCGGACAACGCGAACGGCTACACCGAGTACGGCAGCCTGGGCAACTACACGCTGTCCGGCTCGGCCGCGCCGCTGAAGACCTCGCCCCTCGTGATCACCAGCCCCAGCCAGGGCGACGTGGTCACCGGCGGCTCCAAGGTCACCGTCACCGGCACCGCCACGCCCAACGCGACGGTCACCCTCACGGTCGGCGGCAAGGTCGTCGACACCGTGACGGCTGACGCGAACGGCAAGTGGACCGGCAGCGTCACCGCCAACAAGTACGGCGACACCGCCATCGTGGCCGCTCAGCGCCTCGACGACATCCAGGTCCCCGGTACCGCCACGGTCACCGTGAAGGCCGTCGTCGACGCCCCTGTGATCGTCAGCCCGGCTGACGGCTCGGAGACCAAGGACACGACCCCGACGGTCTCGGGCACCGGCATCCCCGGCGCCACGGTCACCGTCACCGTCGTGGCCAAGGACGGCTCCAAGGTCGCCGCGACGGCCAAGGTCGCCGCGAACGGCACCTGGAGCGTCGACCTGCTGACGCTGGTCCCCGGTGAGTACTCCGCGACCGCCACCCAGACCATCAACGGCGCCACCTCGGCTGCCTCGAACGCGAACGTCTTCACGGTCGTCAAGTCGAGCAACCCCGGCGGCGGCGACGGCGACGGAAACGGCGATGGAAACGGTGACGGCGGCGACAACCTCGCCACGACCGGTAGCGACTTCAACGCCTCGGTCTTCATGTTCCTGGCCGGCGGGCTCGTCCTGGCCGGTGGCGGAACGCTCGCCTTCGGTCTCCGTCGGCGGAAGGCCTCCGTCGAGAGCTGAGGAGCGATGAGCTCTGACGCCTCGTAGGCACAAGGGGGCGGGATCGCGAAAGCGATCCCGCCCCCTTCGCCGTATCCCGGTCGCGAGAGCGGACGCCGATCGTCCGGGAGAGACTCAGGAAGGCGTCGTAGGCTGAGCGCCACCGGAGACGCTTCGCTCCAAGAGAAGAAGACACGATGGGGAGGTCGGCTGTGGACGGGAACACGCAACGCTCACGCGGATGGTGGGTCATCGCGATCGCAGGAGCCGCGGCGGCCGTGGCCATCGTGATCGGCATCTGGGCGGCTCAGCAGTCGGGCGCCCCGGGCGCGGCCGCCCCGACGTCATCCGCCGGCACGACAGGATCTGATGTGAACAAGACGCCCGCAGGGAACGACGGCACGCTGGCCAGCTCCGGACTCACCGTGCTCGACAAGCCGCTGGGCGGCCAGGAGGCGATCGACGCCCTCGGCGAGAAGATCGAGATCGTGGCTGAGCGGAACGGTAAGACCGTCGACGAGATCAAGGAACTGCTGCTGCGCGACAAGACCGCCTCGATCTCGACCGGCGGCTTCATCCTCTACACGGACGACTTCGGCAAGAAGGGCTGACGCCTCGGGTAGCCTGATCGGATGTCGATCGATCGCAGTCGCATCCGTGTCAAGGCCATGCTCATCGCCGTGAACGGGGACGCCACCGCGCACGCGGTGAGCCTCAATGCGCCGACGGAGGAGAATCCGGACGGCTATCACCGTCTGATCGGCGGCAGCGTGGAACTCGGCGAGACCCATCGGACGGCGATCGCACGCGAGGTGGACGAGGAGCTGTCGGCGAAGATCCACGAGCTGCGCCATCTCGGCACGATCGAGAACATCTTCCGGATCGACGGCGAGGTCGGCCACGAGATCGTCTTCGTGTATGCCGGGCGTCTCGACCCCGAGCCGGCGCCCGAGGGTGCGACGCTCACCGAGAGCGACGGAAGCATCGTCCCGGTGGTCTGGCGTCCGCTCGACGACGACGACGCCGAAGAGCTGCCCCTCTACCCCGCGGGGGTCATGGAGCTGCTCGGCGCGGGGTGATCCTGTCGTGTACTCCGTCCTGAGAGCAGAATAGGACGATGCTCTCCGTTCGGGTCACCGTCCCCCGCGAGATCTCCGATCGTGTCCAGGAAACACTTGCCGAGGACCCGACCGTCTGCGACCTCGCTGTTCTGACGGGGGCGGCGATGGGCGGGCGGGGAGACCTCCTGCTCTTCGAGATGACGAGGGAGAACGCGAACAACGTCATGCGCGCCCTGCGGCATCTGGGCGTTCCCCGGGACGGGAGCATCGTCGTTTCCGAGCCCGTGGTGGTCGTCTCGGATGCTGCGGCGAAGGCCGAGGCGATCGCGCCCGGGCACCCGGCCGACGGCGTGCTGTGGGCCCAGCTGACCGCGAAGGCGGCGGAGGATGCGCGCCCGTCGGTCACCTTCTTCGTCTTCCTGCTGCTGGCGACCCTCATCGCCGGAGTCGGACGCCTCCTCGACCAGCCGATCCTCATCATCGGCGCGATGGTCGTCGGGCCGGAGTTCGCCCCGATCGCGGCGATGTCCTATGCGATCGTCCGTCGTCGAGCGGGGATCGTCGGACCGGCTCTCGGGACGCTGTTCGGCGGCTTCGCCGCGAGCGCGGCGATCGCCTGGGGCGTGTGGGCGGTGCTCTACGCGACGGGGGCGATCGACTTCCGGCAGGCGACCACGGGACCGGCGACGGACTTCATCGTCGCCCCGGACGCCTGGTCGTTCGTCATCGCCGTGCTCGCGGGGATCGCGGGTGTGCTCTCGTTGACCACGGCGAAGTCCTCCGCCCTGGTGGGCGTCTTCATCTCCATCACCACGGTCCCCGCCGTCGGCACGATCGGACTCACACTCGCTGTCGGCGCTTGGAGCGAGGCGACCGGCTCCGCGATCCAGCTCCTCGTCAACCTCGCCGGACTGCTCGTCGCCGGGGTCGCCACCCTCTTCGTGCAGCTCCATGCCGGACGCTGGCTGGGGCTACGAGCCGCGCGGCTGCGCCGCCGGACCCCTCGCCGCAGCACGTCGCGGGTGCGGATGCTCCGCATCGGCGACGACGGGCCGGTGCGGTGATCGCACCGGTTCAGCCCGAGACCACGAGGAGACGGGCATCGGCGGCGGTGACGATCCTCGCGGGGTCCTCGTCGAGCACGAGCGCGTCCATGCTCCCCGCCACGGTGCCGGCGACGCCCGCCCACCCCGATCTGACGATGACGGCGTGCGTCCTCTCGGGCAGTTCCGCGGTGCCGTGGAGACCGGAGAACGAGAGGGTCGGAGCATCGCCCACGCTCGAGAGCACGACGATCCGACTGAGCTTCGTGACGGGCAGCTCAGGGCGATGGAGCTCGACGCTCGACCCGACGTAGGTGAGGACGTCCTCCCGGCGGAGGGCGAGGGCCCGGGGCCCCACACTCACCTGGGGTCCGCCGAGCCCTGCGAGGAGGTGGGTCGCATCTCCTCGCAGGGTCAGGGATCCGGCCGATCCGCGGAGCTCGACGAGCTGCAGGATCCAGGAACGTCCTCGGTCCTCGCCCTGTGACGCGACGATTTCCCGCGTGTGCCCCGCCCCGGCCGGCAACCGGCGTCGTGGCAGGTCCCGCAAGCGCGAGAGCCGGATCATGGTCGCCCCGTCAGCTCTTGGCCCCGGCGAGGACGTACCCCTCTTCGCCGTGCACGACCGTGTCGATGCCGGCGATCTCGTCCTCGCTCTTCACCCGGAAGCCGAGGGATCTGTCCACCAGCCATCCGATCGCGAAGGCGAGGACGAAGGAGTAGACGAGGACGGTGACCGCCGCGATCGCCTGGGCGGCGAGCTGTGCCAGGCTGCCGCTGTAGATCAGTCCGGTCCCGTTGGCGAAGAAGCCCAGGTAGAGGGTCCCGATGAGCCCTCCGACGAGGTGGATGCCGACCACGTCGAGGGAGTCGTCGAAGCCGAACCGGTACTTCAGCTCGACGGCGAGAGGGCAGATAGCGCCGGCGATCGCGCCGAGCACCACGGCCCAGATCGGCGTCACCGAGGCGCAGGCGGGCGTGATGGCGACGAGGCCGGCGACCGCGCCGGAGGCTGCACCGACCGAGGTGGGCTTGCCGTCGCGGATCTTCTCGACCACGAGCCAGGCGAGGAGGGCCGCCGCGGGGGCCGCGATCGTGTTCACGAATGCGACCGCTGCCGTGCCGTCGGCGGCGAGCTCGGAGCCCGCGTTGAACCCGAACCAGCCGAACCACAGCAGTCCGGCACCGAGGAGGACGAACGGCGGGTTGTGCGGCACGTGCACGCCCTTCTGGAACCCGATGCGACGGCCGAGCACGAGGGCGAGTGCGAGCGCCGCGGCTCCGGCGTTGATGTGCACCGCCGTGCCGCCGGCGAAGTCGATCGCGCCGACCCCCAACCAGCCCTGCAGGCCGTGCGTGATCCACCCGCCGTAGGCGAAGCTGCCGTCGTCGGCGAGGCCGAAGTTGAACACCCAGCTCGCCACCGGGAAGTAGACGACGGTCGCCCAGACGGCCGCGAAGACCATCCAGGCGCCGAACTTCGCCCGGTCGGCGATGGCGCCGGAGATGAGGGCGACCGTGATGATCGCGAAGGTCGCCTGGAAGGCGACGAAGGCGAGCGGCGGATAGGCGGCGCCCTCGGGCGTCTCCAGCAGCTTCGCGAGCCCCAGCGAGCCCCAGTCGATCGACCAGGGCGCGACCGTGCCCTGGTCGCCGGGGAAGGCGATCGCGTAGCCGAACACCACCCACAGCACGCCGATCAGCCCGATCGCACCGAAGCTCAGCATCATCATGCTGATCACGCTCTTGGCCTTGACCAGGCCGCCGTAGAAGAAGGCCAGGCCGGGTGTCATCAGCAGCACGAGCGCCGCTGAGATCAATACGAAGGCCGTGTTTCCCTGATCCATCGTCGTACCGCTCCTCTCGGGTGGGACGCGCCGGAGGCGTCCTGTGCGCTCAGCCTGGCAGCACGCTGTTTCGCTCCCGTGTGCGGCGTGTTTCGAGAGGGTTTCGTGCCTGTCGCGCGGTGTGAACTCCTGATTTCGAGCGTGTCGGAACGGGGGACAGGGGTCAGAGGTCGTCGATCTCGAAGGTCAGGTCGCCGCGGGGGTTGGCGGGATGGTCCGGGTCGAAGACAGTGACATAGGTCGCGTAGCCCGGGCCCAGATAGTCGTCCTCCAGCGCATGGAAGAGGAAGTAGTACCAGCCCCGGGAGGTGAGACGGAGACGCTTCTTGGCGTACCCGTTCGCATCGAGGGAGATGAACGCCTCATTGCCGAGCGTGCTGACGTAGATGCGGCCGTTCGGCGGGCCGGTGATCTCGATGACGATACCGGTCGTGCGCGCCTCGGCGTAGTCCATGCTCAACGAAGGGTTCACGTCTTCGAAGCCCTTCACGATGAGAGGGCGCACGGTGAACGACCCGATGGTCGCGATCGACTGCGTGGTCGCGTCGAACGCCCAGACGCGGTACTCGTAGGTGCCCTCCGGCAGTTCGAGGGGACGGATGTCGAAGGTCCAGCCTCCGTCTGCGGCGACCGGCGGGGTGTAGCGTTCGGTGCCGACCTCGATCGCCACGCTGCTGCCCGGGGTCGTGCGCCCGGCGACCACGGGCGAGAAGTATCCCGTGGTCTCGCCCGGCGTGGTGACGCCGGGCGAGAGAGCGTCGTCCGACGTGCCCGGATCGGGCGTCGTGGGATCGGCGGGCTTGGGCGGAACCGGGAAGGGCGGGGTGTTCCCGGACGACTCGTCCGTGAAGTCGATGTCGTCGATCCCGTCGTCCCTCACCCCGCGACCGTTGTCGGGGCCGGGGGCCGGGGGAACCGTCGTCACGGACGGGACCGGCTCGCCGCCGGGGTCCTGGGCGCCTGCCTCGGCATCCGGGGTCAGGGACGTGAGAGCCGCCGCCGACGACGGAGGGAGCTCGACAACCGGCGCGAGCACCATGAGCGACACCACCAGGCCTCCGGCGGTGGCGGCGCTGAGGCCACCCGCGATGAGCCAGGAGAGAAGGCCCGTGCCGGTGGCGGCGGCCGCCGTGCCGGACGATAGGGAGAGGCCGGCGGGGACCCCTGCGCCGAGCGCGCCGACGAGGGCCGCGGACAGGGCGCCGCCGCGCATCCGACCTCCGGCGTGCCGGAGGTCTGCGAGCAGACGGTCGCAGGTCAGGCACACCGCGACGTGGGCGGCGACCTCTGCGGCGATCGCCGCGTTCCCTGGGGTGGTGAGGTGCTGCGGGAGGAGGCGGGCGACGTGAGACGGGTCGGTGCGGAGTGCCTCGGGGACCTGGCGGGTGAGCCACTGGAGCTTCATCCCCGCTCGTGCGCGGATCTGCAGGGCGGAGACGGCGTTGGGCTTGATGCCGAGCTCGCGAGCGATTTCCGACCGTCCGACCTCGGCGACCTCGGAGAGCCAGAGCACTCGCTGCCACCGGTCGGGAAGGGCCTGGAACGCCGAGAGCACGATCTCGGCGTCCGCGTCCCGCTCCGCCGCGCTCAACCCGTCGCGGTGGTCCACCTGCTCCAGCTCGTCCTGCGTGATGACTTGGTTCGCCTCTTTGCCCCACTTGATCGCGTTGTTGCGGATGACGGCTTTCAGGTAGGAACGGAACGCGAACGTGGGCCCCTTCGGCGTCGTCGTGAGCTGCGCGTACACCGCGAGGAACGACTCCGAGACCAGATCCTCTGCACGGGACGGCGACTGATGGTGCGCGTACCTCAGTGCGGCGTCGAAGTGGCGGCGCCAGAGCGCCTCATAGGCGCGCTGATCCCCTCCGCGCACCGCGACCAGCAACTCCGCGTCACTACGACCCTCGACCATGGTTTCCTCCCAGAAAGGCGTGCCCGCGCCTCCACGATCGGATCCGCTTCCCCAGGGCGGGAGAGCATCATCCGTCGCGCGTTAAGGAGTCGGGTTCCCCGGGGGAGTGACGCCAGGAGGCAGAAATATTCTGGCATTCTGCATGAGGTGGGAGGCGCCGGAAGGAGCTCAGCTGTCGGTGAGGGAGCGGAAATAGTCGCCGAGGCGATGTGTACCGGTAGGAGCGCCCACCGAATCGCACTGCATCCCTTCGAGGAAGAACCTGGTCAGAGAAGAAGGTCGCGGTCCGATCCGGTCCGCGATCCAGATCGCGGACGATCCGAGACTCCGGGGGAGCGCGGTGTAGCGGGGTCTCCGGCCGATGGTGCGGAATGCCAGGTCGACGATCTCCCGGTAGGTGAGGGCTTCAGGGCCACCGACGTCCCAGGAGCCCGCAGGACCGTCGAGCCGGTCGGCGCAGTACGCGGCGAGATCCGCACCGTGGATCGGGGAGAGCCGCACGGACCCGTCGCCGAGACCGATGCCCATGCCGCGGCGGGCGAGATCGTGGATCTCGGTGAGGTCGGAGAAGTAGCCCGAGGGGTTGACGATGAGCGGGGTGATCCGACTGCGACGCAGCGTCTCCATGAAGGCGTGCTTCGCACGGGCGACGGCGGACGTCCCGAGGCTCGCATTCATGACGCCGACATAGAGGAAGGATGACGGCCGCGCTGCCTCTGCGAGCTCGAGGTAACGGAGGTTCATCCCCCAGTCGACCGCCCACGGATCGGCCTTCTGCCGGGTCACGCCCAGTGTGGAGACGACATGATCGACGCCCTCCATCAGCATTCCGTCGCGATCGGCATCGGCGGGGTCGTGGGCGATGATCCATTCGTCGACGAGCCCGGCCAGTGCCGGGGCGTCGTGGGCTCCGGGTCGCTCCGCCCCTTGCCGGTCCCGCACGACGGCGCGGATGCAGTGTCCGCGCGCATGCAACTGGGCGGCGAGATGCCTTCCGATGTAGCCGGTCGCGCCGAGCATGAGGACGGTCTTCGCACCGGAGGTCATGGTGCTCCATTCATGTACTAGGTGGTTCAGGAATAGAATACACCCGGGAGGAAGGTGATCCATGGCGAGACCGCGTAGGCCGTTCGGCGAGGACCGGGCCCGGGTCCTGTTCGCCGAGACGGCGGACGAAGTTCTGGCTCGCGGCTACGAGGGCGCATCGCTGAATGCGATCCTCGAGCGCAGCGGAGTGGCGAAGAGCTCGTTCTATCACTACTTCGACGACAAGGCGGGGCTCTTCGACGCACTCGTCCGCGAGTACGGCGCGGCGTTCGACGCAGAGATCGGGGTGGACGTGCCTATGCTCGCGCCGCGGGGGCCGGAGGTGTCGATCGACGCCCTTGCGGCACGTCTCGTCGCTGCGGCGAAGAAGGATCCGCGGACGCTCGTGCTTGGGCGCATCCTCGCTGTTCCCGACGTGCCCAGGACCCCTGCGGTTGCCGGTTTCACCCTGTCCCTCATGCATCGTATGCTCCGTGCCCTCCTTCTCTGGCGAGGTCGAGGCGAGGTGTCGGCAGTCCTTCCGCTGCGGCTCCAGTTCCTCTCGCTCCTCGCCGTCGTCCGCGTCGCCGATCAGTGGGTGCTCGCGCAGGGCGTCACAGAGGAGTCGGCCGCGCAGGCCGCCGCCCTCATCCACGGGGTGCTTCGCGTGGACGCGGCGAGACGCTGACTTCGGGTGCATGACGTCGCACGGGCGTGGACAATGGATGTATGCGCGTACAGAATCGACGGTATCCCTCCCTCTCCTCGCACGATCCGTTCCCCCGCACGGTCGGACTGCTGTGGATGCTCGCCCCGCTCTGGTATCTGCTGTGCGAGGCGGTGGCCGCCGCCGGCTTCCGAGGGTACGACTACGCGACGTTCTACATCAGCGACCTCGGCGTCCCCGATCAGGCGGAGTTCCAGGGACGCGCCCTCGCCTCCGGTCTCCCCGCGGTGATGAATGCCGGATTCATCGGCACCGGGGTGCTCTTCCTGCTCGGAGTGGTCCTGCTTGCACCGAGGCTGAGCGGATGGTCGGGCGCGGTGTTCGTGGTGCTCGGCACCGTCCACGCGGCGGGCATCGTGTTCGTGGGTCTGGTTCCCGGGTCGCCGTCGAACGAGCGGCTCGGCTTCATCGTGATCCACGCCCTGGGTGCCGTGGCCGCGATCCTCGGTGGCAACCTCGCGGCGATCGTCTCGCGCTGGGCGCTGCGACCGACCGGCCTTCGACGCTCCGTGCTTCTCCGGGGACCGGTCTTCGGCGCCCTGGGCATCCTCAGCGGCGTCCTCCTGGCCCTGCACGCCGGGCTTCCCGACGGAGTCTGGGAGCGTGGTTCGGTCTACGCCTTCCTGACCTGGCAGCTGCTGCTCGGGTTCTCTCTGATGCGCCGTGGCGCGGATCCCCGCGAATGAGGTCGATCAGCGCGAGCGGACGACGGGCCGTGTGAAGGCGAAGAAGGGCCGGATCGCTCTGGGAAGACGATCCGGCCCTTCTTTCTGTCATCATCGGGCGATGACGACGTTCGTCGCCAGGGTCTCTCGGTCGGAGCGGGGCGTCTCTGTTGCGGATTCCCTGACGACGGACCCCTGTGCGTGGCACTGCTTTCCGGGATCTGCGCTCAATCTCTCAGGTTCCCTCTGCAGCGTCGAGGCGCACCGGAGATTTGGCCCCATACCCGTTGCCGCGTTCCCATATGCGCATGGGCGTGACGGGATCACCGAGGACCCACCCTCCGCGCAGGGGTGGCGTGGGCGCTCGACGGGCAGGACATCCGAGCCGGTGATCAGGCCGGGCAGGGCTCGTAGACGAAGGTCACCGTGACGTAGCCGTTCGATCCGGCAGGCGCATCCTGGCTGGTTCGGGTGCTCGCGAGCTCCGGAGGGATGTAGCTCGAGCCGCCGCCTCCGCCCGAGCCGCCGTAGATCCTGCTGCCGCTGGGGACGCCATTGGTCCACGTGTCGGCCTGCTGATAGGCATGACCGCCTCCGCCACCGGCATAGCCGCCACCACCGCCTCCGCCCATGTAGCTTCGCAGGCCGTCGTAGACGAAGAATCCGCCGCGACCGCCGTTGCCGTTGTTCCCCGGGTTGCCGGCTCCGTAGAACTCGAACTGCGCGGCGTCGGGGCTCATGCCGCCGGCCCCTTGACCGCCGCCGATACCGCCGCCGGCTCCGCCGCGGATGCCGCTCCACCGCGCTCCGGTCCAGGTGTTGCCCCATGAGGCGATCTCTCCAGAGGTCCCCCACTGTCCGGTGGAGCCGACCGCACCGCCGTTGCCCCAGTAGTTGTTCGTCTCGGGGTCGCCCACGATCGACTTCGCCCCGTTGCCGTAGGGGCGGTTGCCCGACACCTGGCCGCCGCCGCCTCCGCCACCGCCACCGGCGATGATCCAGAGGCCGGTGCCGATGATGCCGAGCCCTGACGATCCGCCGCCGCTGCCGCCGTTGGAGAACCGCTCGTTCGCCGCTCCCATCGCGGCGGCGCCACCGTTCGTGTAGCCGTAGCCGCCGCGCAGGCTCTGCCCCATCTCGCCCGCAACCAGCCGCACCGTGGTGCTGCCCTGGAGGAGCGCCGCGGGGATCGTCCCGATGATCCGCCGTCCCGCGCCGCCCTGCCCGAGGTCGTGCCCGGACTGCACGTTCGCCCCGCCGCCGCGTCCGGCACCTCCCACGATGACGTACTGGACCTCTTTCAAGCGGTCACGGTTGGGGATCACGATCGACTCGTCGCCGCGTGCTCCGCCGGAGGGCGAGACCGTCCGAGTGACGTTGCGGAGCGGGGCGCACGACACCGCCTGTGCGGGCACGGCCACCGCCGCTGCCACGATCGGCACCGACCACGCGGCCCCCTTCAGCACGGTCCGCCGATGTGGCGATGCCGCCTTCTCGGGTTCCGGCGCAGATGTGTTCTCGTCCATGAGGTTGTCTCCTGGTCTCCTGGTCTTCGGTCTTCGCGGAGGGGGTGTTCGAATCCGCGTGCAATCAGGAGACCAGACGGGTCTCACGTCATGACGTGCAGGGTGTCAATCTGGCCCCATTTGAGGTGGTGTTTGTTCCCATTTGCGGAGGTCGTCATGGACGGGTGCGGGCGTGCCCGTGCCAGGGCGCAGGCACGCCCGCAGCGGTCAGGACCAGGTGATGGTCACGGAGCCCGGATTGCCGTCCAGCGTGTAGAGCCGCGGACGCGCCGGATCCAACGGGCGCTCCACGGTGCGCGGGGTCGGCGACTGCGCGATGCTGGTCGGATACGGGACGGTGACCGTCCCGTTCACGGCCGAGGCGCCCGGGGTCGCGCCGCCGTAGTAGTTCGACCCCGCACCGCCGGCTGCTCCGCCGGCCGCGACGTTGACGGTGCCGGTCGCCGTCGCCCAGGTGATGGCGCCGCTTCCGCCGCCCGCCCAGCCGCCGCCTCCACCGCCGGAGCCGAACGCGCTCGTTCCCGTTCCCTTGTCGAGATAGGCCGAGGGCACACCGTCTCCGCCCACATAGCCGGCGCCGGGCTTGCCGTTCGCCCCGCCGACGGTCACGTTGCCGCTTCCGCCCGGTCCCTGGCTCCAGGTGCCGCCGGCTCCGGGCGCGGTGCTCGTGGCGCCGCCACCCCCTCCGGCCGCGTGGACGGCGTGACCGGGCGAGGTCTCCTGCACTCCTCCGCGTCCCCCCTGCTGCGCCACGACTCCCGCCGCGCCGCCGATGTGGCCGGCGCCGTCGGGGTTGTAGGTCGCGAAGTTCACGCCGCCGCCGCCGCTGAAGGCCAGGTTGGTGCCCGCGCCGCCGCCGCCGCCGGCGAGCACGAGCGGATTGTTCACACCGCTCCAGCCCGCTCCGAGCATGATCGCCGATCCCGCTCCTCCTCCTCCGCCCAGCATGCGGCCGTCGACGTTGCCGCCGACCCCGCCGTTGCCGAAGCCGGTCGCGCGGACGACCGACTGAGGGTTGCTGTCGTAGTAGCCTGAGCCCTGGCCGCCGCCGCCGGCCACGAGCGTCAGCGTCTCGCCGCCGCTCACGAGGAAGGTCCCGGTGATCGCCGCCCCGGCGCCGCTCTCCGATCCGCCTCCGTTGCCGCCGATCACCGTGTAGGTCACCGTCGTCGCGCAGGCGGGCAGCGTGACGGACTGCATCGTGTGATGTGTTCCGGTCCCGCTGATCGTCAGCGTCCCGCTCTTGGCGCATCCGGGGGATGCGGCGTGCGCCGGCACGGCGACCGCCGCGGCGACGATGGGGACCGACCACGCCGCCCCTTTCAGAACGGTGCGCCGGTGCGGCTCGCGCACGACGGTCGGCTCGGTCTTGGTCATATCGTTCATTGCAACTGCTCCCTGTCTCCGGACACCGAGGGGTCGGGGTCCGGTAGGAGAGAGCGCTGCGGGCGGGGCTCATGACACGGCGATCATCGTTCAAGCCCCGTTTTCGTGTATTGCCGTTCCCTTTTCGGGGGAACGAAGAAGGTCGTCCTGACGGGATGATCCCGTCAGGACGACCTCGTGGCCCGGACGCCTCAGCCGGGGATGTTCTCCTTGTCGAAAGAGACGTCGGCGTACACGTCGATGCCGTAGTCACCGACCTGGGTGACGGTGTTGCTGCCGTCCAGCCGGTAGGTGCCGTTCGCCGTCAGGATGAACGTCTGGTGCATGCTGTAGGCGCCGCCGCTGAAGTTCGGGATGACGCTCGAAGGAACCGGGTTGGGGGTGATCGGAAGCACGAGGGATTCGCCGGGCCCCAGCGTCCTCGTGCCGAGAGCGACCTGCGAGATGTAGACCCGCTGCTGGCGGTCGAGGACCTTTGTCGCCGCGATGCCGTCGACGAGATACGGCGACGAGTCGAAGGGGTAGTTGTACACCTGGTAGCTGACGTAGAGCGGGCCGCTCCAGGTGCAGTCGGTGCCGGTGTTGGTGACGACGAGGTTCGTGCCGCTGACCGTGTAGGTGAGGACACCGGGGCTCGTGCAGGCCAGCGACGCCGCATAGGCGGGCGTCGCCGCGACCGCGGCGATCACCGGCAGCGACCAGGCCGCCCCCTTGACGATGGTCCGCCGGGAGTGCAGCGATTCGGTCATTGATCCTCCAGATTCGATGGTGTTACGGTGCCCAGAGCCGAAGGCCTGACACGTGTGCAGGATTCATCGAATCGGCTGGCTGCCCCCGTGTCGCACGGGCAGGGCAGGTGCGGCCCCATATCCGTCTCGGGCGTGTTCCCATTGACGTCCGACGTCAGCGCTCGTAGTAGCCGACCGTCGTCAGGCGGATGACGGCGTCGTGCCGGGATGACACCGAGAGCTTGCGGTAGATCGCGCGGGTGTGCGTCTTCACGGTATTCATCGAGAGATGGAGGTGCTCGGCGATCTGTGCGAAGTCCAGCGGCGACGCGAGGGCATCGGCGACGTCGCGTTCACGACGAGAGAGCATCTCGATCGGCGGCGGCACGGGCCGGGAAGCCGCGGCGGGGACGAACGCCTGGAGGTGGCCGCGAACCCTCGGCAGCAGATGCTCGGGCGCGAGCGCGTGCTCCACGATGATGTCCAGCAGGCGCTGAGCATCGGACGAGGGGAGGGCGGTGAGTCCGGGGAGCGGCGCATCCTGGGCGGATGCCCCGAAGGCGACGGCGTCGCGGATCAGCCTCGTCGCCGCCTCGCTCTGACCGAGACGGAGCTGCGCCGCGGCCCGGACGAGGAGCACCATCGGGAAGGTCAGGAGGTTGTGGTCCACCCTCCTCCGCATGCAGTCCTGCGTCTCGAAGAGCGCTTGTGACGGGTCGCCGATGTGCAGTTGCGTCGCCGCGCGGATCACGGCGGGGCAGGAGAGGTGATGGGCATCCGGACGCTCATCGCGGAGCAGCCCCCTCGCGCGCAGCGGCTCGCCGCGCTGCAGCAGGATCGTCGCTTGCAGGCGCAGGGCGAAGTCGCGCACGAAGGGCAGGGGTGCTGCGACCCCGAGGCCCTGGCCGATCCGCGAGGCGATCGCCAGCGCCCGGCTGTCGTCTCCGGAAGCCCAGCTCCGCGACGCATCGAGCACCTCCACGAGGACGCGCAGAACGGGACGACGGGTGGAGGCCTCGACCGTCGCGAGAATCAGCCTCCCGAGGCGCTCGGCGTCCTGTCTCCGGATGGCCTCGACGGCGCGGGCGAGCAGCGCGAAAGGGTCGCAGAACTCTTCGGGCCATCCTTCCGACGAGTGGATCGCACGACCGTGGACGAGCACCGCCTCCGCGTCGGCGAATTGACCGTTCGCGGCATGGCTCGCCGCGAGCAGCCCCAGGGAACGGTAAAGCCAAGGCGCGTCGCCGGCGGAGACGGCCAGTTCGTGCGCGCGGTGGGCGCAGCGTGAGGCGTGCGCCGTGTCGCCGACGGACAGCATCGCCTCCGCAGCGGCGGCGGCGAAGGCGAGCGGCATCGTCGAGGCGGGTGTGCGGCGGACCGATGTCGCCATGGACTCCGAGATCGCCTCGCCGCTCCGGACCATCGCCATGAGTTTCGCCGCAGCGAGAAGGTCGTGTGCCTCGGCGCGGCTGAGGCGTAGACGCTCCCTCACCTCCGCCCGGAGGTCGACCCCGCCGGGCAGCGCCGACTCCACCATCGCGGTCGCGGCCTGGTGCATCCGCTCCGTGGACGTCCTTCGCACCCGTTCTCCGGGGCTCGTCATCGCCTCGCCGAGAACAGACATCGTCATGGGGCCTCCTCGTCGACGGCCCTCGAGGACGCGCCGTCACCCTGCGAGACGGCGAAAGTCGAGGGCGATCACGGCTCTTTCGCGAAGTGGCCCCGTCTTCGCGTCGACGGGTTCCCTTTTCTTCCCAGACCCCGCGGGCACGTCTGTTTGTTCGTTCCGGGGTGAGTGCAGGGTGGCACGCGGAGGAACGTGGGGTGAGTATGTCCGTCACCCTCCCGTCCGGGCTGCAAGATCGTCGCCGACGGGCTGCATCCGGGCATCCCGCCAGACGAAGTCGGGGCATGGGGTGATCGCCATGGGGAGAGCGGCGATCCATCGTCGTCTTGAGCTCAAGGGCGAAGACGCGGTGGAGTGGTTCGCGGTACGGGGCTGGGACGTACTCAGCACGAGCAGCAACGTGCTGCATCTGTTCGCGGACGAGCTGATCACGAACACGGTCGCGGTGCGGCGCATCTGGCACAGCCCGGTCAGCCTCGGGCGTACGCCGCGGTCCTCGGGGCGGACGGCCGCACTCACGCACTCCCTGCTGTTCCAGGTGAACAATCAGGTCCAGATCACCTCCGGTGGTGGGACGACCGAGCTCCGCAAGTACGGCACCGCCGTCTTCCCGTTGTCGGTCACCTCGCGGGTGCAGTCCACACGGGCGACCGCCCGCATCGAGATCGACCTGTCGATCCCGGCTGCGGCGGGGACGTCCGGTCTTGTCGCCCTCCACGCCGTGCACGAGCCGTTGCAGACCTGGCATGTCGCGACCTCTCTGGTGAACGCGGTGCTGAACTCCGAGGTCGATGTGGCGGACGCGCCGTTCGCGAGCATCCGATCCTCCCTGGAGTCGGCGGCGCTCAGCGTGGTCGCCGAGACGTATGCCAATGCCAGAGCGGTCCGCCCGCTACGCAGCGACGAGCTCTACGAGGAGGCGCTCGGCGCCATCCGAGACGGCTCCCATGACACGGAGTTCACCGTGGAGGAGCTCGCCAGACGTCTGCTCATCTCGCGACGCTATCTGGCGCGGGTGTTCGCGCAGCGCGGGACGAGTCCCCGTGCCGTGCTGCGCGAGACGCGGGCGTCGAGGGCTCGTCGGCTGATCGATCTCCAGGGCGACGCGGCGGATCTCGAACAGGTCGCCGCTCTCGCCGGCTTCAGCTCGTCCCGGACCCTCCGAGAGGCATTGCGGGCCACCGCGACGGCGGAGGCGATGCCGTTCGGCGTCGCGCGAAAAGACGCTCACTGAAGTCCGGCGCGGCGTAGGGCTTCTTCGCGGGTGCGAACACCGAGTTTGCGGTAGACGGTCCTCAAGTGCGACTTGACGGTGTTGACCGAGAGGAACAGCGCTTCCGCGGTGGCCTTCACCGATTCGTGGACCCGAAGCGCGGAGAGCACCTCGATCTCACGATCGGTCAGCCGGAACCCGCCGGCGGCGTACGGGCGATCGGGCAGGTCCTTCGCAACGATGCCGCTGCCGATGATCAGCTCCCTGGTGCGGGGGTCCGCCTCCATGATCGCCTGGAGGTCGCCTCGGCGGCGGACGGCGGCGGCCGCCGCAACGGCGAAGCGGTCGGCGTCGTCGTCGTCGGAGACCCGGTCCAGGGCTGCGCGCAGCGCGAGCCAGGAGCCCGGGGCAGTGGCGCGGGGAAGGCCGTCGGGCGCATCGACGGGGAGCAGCGCCCGAGCGGCAGGGGCATCGCCGAGCAGCATCTGCAGGCGGGCGCGTGAGAGCACGGCGAGGGGATGCTCCACAGACGGCTCGCGATGCGCGTCGACGGCGCGGTGCAGGTCGCCCTGCGCCTGGTACAGATCGCTGAGATCGGCGAGGAGCACGGTGCGGATGAGGGTGCGCGGCGGCGCCATCACCGCCTTCTCATCGAGCAGATGCTCCAGACGCTCGGCGGCGACCGCGGGGTCGCCCCAGTACAGAGCGTGTCGCGCCCGGAGATGCGCGGCGACCCACCAGAGCTCATCGTCGTCGATGCCCGCATCGAATCCGCCGATCGCCCTCTCCAGGCCTTCCGCGTCCAGCCTCGCGAGCGCGGCGAAGGCGGGCAGCATCAGCGATGCGCCCTCGTAGACGTATGCATACGACCCCATCGGATGCCGGCGCCTTCCGGCCCACGGGGCCTGCACCGAGGCGGCGAGCACCGGGTCGCCGGAGAGATGCAGGGCGAGCGCGAGGTAGTTGGACGCGTGGTCGTACGCCGGATGAGGAGGGCCGATGCTGGACCATCGGCGAGCCTCGGCGAAGGCCGAGATCGCCCCGCGGACGTCGCCGAGGAAGAGGCGTGTCGTGCCCATCGGGATGTAGACGCTCGGCATGATGTCGTCGAGCCCGCGGTAGTCATCGGCCTCGACGGTCAGCCGCTCGATCCGCTCGAGCACGGCGGGAGCCTCGTCGAAGAGTCCGAGCAGCCTCACGTACTGCAGCCGGGACGCCTCCAGCAGGATGGTGTCGCGTGGCAATGGATGCTCCTGCGATTCGACCCAGCGCGCGTACTCCGCGAGCTCCTCGCCGTCGGGTACGGAGTAGCGACCCGTCACCGCCTGGTAGACGGCTGCGAAATAGCGCTGGCGCGGATGCGCGAGCAGCCACTCCCGGGGGAAGGCGGCGAACACCTCGGGCCAGACGTCGGGACGGGCGAGACCGACGCGCTGCACGTACTTCTCGGTCAGCGGGACGAGTCCGTCCCAGTCCTGGGCGTCCACGAGGCGTCGAATCTCGCGAACGATCTCGTCAGGGCTGTCTTTCATAGGACCTGAATATTAGCCCTCCGGGATACCCGCTTCCGCGATCGGTTCCAAGGGGAATCGCCCAACGCGGGAATGGGGCCGAAATCGCTTTCGTGGTTCCGCGATCGTCGCGGGAACGGACATGCTTGTGCGAAGGGTCTCATCCGTCCTTCGACGGACGTGATGTCCCCTGTCATCGGCTTCGGAGGTCTGTCCCCACCGAAAGGCCATGGCGATGCGGTGAAGATCCGGGGGGATCTTCACCGCATCGAAGGGGACCGGGTCGTCATCGACCTCCCCACCGTCGAGGCGGTGCGAATGCCGCGATTCTTCACGCCGAAATTCATCCTCGGATTCACCCTCGAATTCACCTTGGTCGGAGGTTGTCCCGGCGACGGCCACTCGGCAGGGTGGACTCGTGCGGGTCAGAGTCGACCCGCACAGGAGAGACGCAGGAGAGAGCACGACCGATGGGCACACGAGACGTCCTTCTGATCCACGGCACCTGGGCCAACGGCGGCTATTGGGAGGACTTCGGCGCAGAGCTGGCCGCTCAGGGGTACACGGTGCATGCTCCCACCCTTCCGCATCACGGCAAGGCCTCGGAGATGGACGTTCGGGTCAGTGCCCGCGAGGTCGCCAAGCTCGGGCTTCCCGAGAACGTCGCGTTCCTCCGCCGCCTCGTCGAGCAGATGGAGACTCCGCCGATCATCGTCGGGCACTCCCTGGGATGCCTCTATGCTCAGCTTCTCGCCGTCGAGGTGGACACGCCCGGCATGGTCCTGATCGGCAGCGCTCCGGCGGCGGGGATCTTCGCCGAGTATCCGACCACCGTCGCGCTCTGGCTCCGCTATCTTCCCCGGTGGCTCGCCGGTGCGCCGATGCCGCCGGTGTCGCGGAAAGCATGGAACAGGTACATCTGCAACACGGTCCCCCGGCGCTCGCCGACGCGTGGTACGAAGACCTCTGCGCGGAGTCGGGCAAGGTCTATCGCCAGATGGCCCTGTGGTTCCTCGACCCCCGTCGCCGCGCCAGGGTCGACTTCGCCAAGATCGACGCACCCGTCCTCGTCATCGCGGGAGAGAAGGACAGGTGCTGCACGCCTGCGATGAATCGCGCCACGGCCCGGCGGTACGGCGACCGGGGCACCTATGTCGAGATCCCCGGTTCGGACCACATGATGACGGCGGGTCCGGTGATGCCGCAGACGCTCGGTCATATCCACCGCTGGGCCGAGGAGCACGGAATCGCGCCCGCCGGGTGTCGCTCCTGATGCTCGCCGCCTTCGCCGCCGTCCTCCTGAAAGGTCGATCATGACGCTCATCTGGGCCCATGCGGGTGCGGGCACGTTCTCCTCCTCGAACACGATCGAGGCGTTCGAGCTCGCGATCGAACAGGGGGCCGACGGGCTCGAGCTCGATGTGCACATGACGCGCGACGGCCGTGTGGTCTGCCGCCATGACGAGACCGTCGACCTTCCGTCGGGCGTCCGTGTCTTCATCCGGGACCTCAGCGGAGAGGAGGTCGGCGCGGTCGACCTCGGAGAGGGACGCCGCATCCCCGAGCTCGCGCAGGTGCTCTCGCTGCTCGCCGGGACCGATCTCGCCCTGAACGTCGAGGTGAAGAACGGGCCTGTGCTGTACCCCGGGATCGAGGAGGCGGTGCTCGCGACGGTCGCGGCCGCGCGCGAGGAGAGGGCCGTGGTCTACTCCTCGTTCAACCACTACACGCTGCTCCGGCTGCGCGAGCTCTCGCCCGGGGCGCTCATCGCCCCGCTCTACACCGAGGCGCTCGTCGACCCCTGGCTGTATGCGCAGCACCTCGGCGCCGACGCGCTGCATCCGTTCCACGCCACGCTGGCGGCCCCGGGCGTGCTCGACGGCTTCCGGGAGGCCGGAGTGAGCGTGCGCGCGTGGACTGTCAACGAGCCAGAGGATCTGCGCCGGCTCATCTCGGCGGGCGTGGACGCCGTCATCACCGACGAGCCCGCGATCGCGCGGCGGATCGGGGCAGAGATCGCCGCAGAGTCCGGCGTGCCGCGATGAGCACGGTCAGGGACCCGGCGCCGACGCTCGGCGGGACGGCGGTGACGCTCGTCGGTTCCGGGTTCTTCGCGGTCTCGGCCGCCATGGCCGTGTTCAACGCCTACATGCCGCTGATGCTCGATGCAGCGGGGCTCACGACCGCGGCGATCGGCGTGGTGATGGCTCTCGACAACGTCTTCGGCGTGACCGTCCAGCCCCTCGCGGGCATGGTCTCCGATCACGTCCGCTCACCGTGGGGGCGCCGTATCCCGTTCGCGATGGTGATGGCGCCGGTCAGCGCACTTGCGCTCCTGCTCCTCCCTTGGGGCGCTGGATGGGGTGTCGGGGCGCTCGTCGGCCTCGTCGTTCTCTACACGGTCACGATGGCCGGATGGCGCGCGCCGATCGTCGCCCTCATGCCCGATCTGGTGGAGTCGAAGGGGCGCTCCCGCGCCAACGGCATCATCAATGTCATGGGGGCGCTCGGATCGGCGCTGATCTTCGCCACAGGGGGGATGCTGCTCCGCGGTTTCGGCTATCAGGGGCCGTTCACGGTCGCCGCTGTGCTGGTGGCCGTCGCGGTGCTCGTGCTGGTGCTCTGCGTCAGGGAGCCGGCGTCGTACCGCAGCCGGCGCTTCTCGATGGCGCCCGTCGGCGGCGGGCGCGGGGAACGGGGGATGCTCGCCCGCGCGCTCACGCCGCCCAGCCGGCTGGGGCTGTCCGGGCCGCAGCGGCGGAGCCTCGTGCTGATCCTCGTCGTCATCTTCGTGTACACGATCGGCGCCAACGCGGTGGAGACGTTCATGACCCTCTACCTGACGCGCGAGCGCGGGGTGGCCGCCGACCAGGTCACCGCGCTTCTGCTGCCGTATCTGGCCGCCGGACTGCTCTGGGCGGTCCCGGCCGGCCTGCTCGGGCAGAGGTTCGGACGGCGTCCGTCGATCGGCGTCGCGCTCGCCGGGGCGATCGTCCTCTTCCTCGTCCTGGTCTCCGTCGACGAGGTCGGGGTGCTGATGGCGCTCCTCCCGCTCTACGGCGCGCTCTGGATCACGATCGTCGTGAACGCCCTTCCGCTGGTGCTCGAGATGGGAGGGCGCCTGCACACCGGCACGATGACGGCGTACTACTACCTCGCGACCGGGTTCGGATCGATCGCCGGCCCGATCGGCTTCGGCGTGCTCCGGGACGCCACAGGCAGCTACGGCGGCATGTTCTGGTGGGCAGCCGGCGCGTTCCTCTTGGCCGGGCTGTTCCTGACCCGCGTGCGTCATGGCGAGGCATCGCCGTCCGAGGGGTGAGGAGCGCAGCCCATGTCGGCGCCTGCGGGTACAGTCGCGACATGGACGCGTTCGCAGTGATCGACTCCCCGGTGGGTGCCGTCGGGCTGGAGAGCGACGGGCGGGCGGTCACCCGGGTGTTCTGGCCTTCGCCCGCGCGCGCCGCGCTGGCAGCGGACCCCGGTCCGTTGCTGTCGGCGGCGGCCGATCAGCTGCGGGCGTACTTCTCCGGCGATCTGACGTCCTTCGACCTGCCGTTCGACCTCGGGGAGCAGTCAGAGGTCACGCGCGCGGTGCTCGGTGCGCTCTATGACACGGTCCGGCACGGCGAGTGCGTCACCTACGGCGAGCTCGCCGCGCGGAGCGGCACCGAGGTGCCGGCACGAGCGATCGGCTCCATCATGGGCGCCAATCCGATCCCGCTCATCGTGCCGTGCCATCGTGTGGTCGCGAGCGACGGGCTGGGCGGCTATTCCGGCGGAGCGCCGGGGGAGGGATTGGCGACCAAGCGCTGGTTGCTCGAGCACGAGGGCGTCCTTCCGCGCAGTCTGTTCTGACCGGAGCCGGTCGTCGGAGAGGCCTGCCGTCCCGCTCCGCGAGCGTGAGACCGGAGCGGGACGGGGACACGGGTGCTCTATCGCCCCGTGGCCGTTTGAGGGGCCGGCCTGCCCGAGCCGGGGAGCGCGAGCCAGGCCGCACCGGCCACCACCGGCAGGAACCCCGCCACCTGGACGAGCAGCGGGAACGGCTGCGTCGCGTTGTAGGCGGCGAACGCCAGCCCGACGAGGGTGAGCGCGGCGGCGGTCCACCAGCCCGCACGGCTGTCGGAGAACCGATGCGCGGCCAGATAGACGAGCGCGACCAGCAGTGCGGCGCTGCCGAGGAGGAAGAGGTAGCTGAGAGTCCAGGAAGAGGCCTCGTCGAGGGTGATCCCACCGGTTCCCGGGTATCGGTAGGCGGCGGCGAGGCCGGCACGGACCGCATCTGAGCTCAGTGCGACGGCGCCGATCGTGATGAGGCTGATGACGGCGCCCAAGATGGCGACCGTCCGGGGTCGAATGCGCATGGATCCTCCTGACGTTTGAGACATTATGTCTCAAATAAGGTATGAGATGCTGTGTCTCACGTCAAGGCGAGGAGGAACGGATGCCGCGCGTGCACCTCACCGAGGAGGAGACTCGGCGTCGGGTCGCGGATGCCGTGGTCGCCTACATCGCCGACAACGGCATCGGGGTCGTCCCCGATCTGCCGATGGAGCGGATCCTCGTCTCCGCTGACGTGTCGCGCGCGTCGGCCTACCGGATCTGGCCCGGGAGAGGCGCCTTCACCGCGTTCGCGCTGGCGGAGGCCGCGGCCGGCAACGTGATCGAGACGCTCGACGCCGCCACGGCACTGCGCCTCGCGGACGAAGCCGTCGCCGCGCGGCAGGACCGGCTCACCGCCGCGGCGGCCTTCGTCGCGGCGGCGGCGGCGCATGAGCTCGCAGTCCTGTTGCGCTCGCCGAGGTGGCGGGCCTTCGTGGGCTTCCAGGCGGTGGCGACCGCGACCGGGGAGGAGCCCCTTCGGGCCGCACTGGCCCGCGCCGATGCCCAGGACGCCGCGCGTCTCACCGCGTTCTACGGCGTGGTCGGCGGTGCATGGGGCCTCCGCGTGCAGGAGGACGCCCGCGTCGCCGTGCTCGCCGACGCGGCCAGGCAGCTCGCACGGGGCGCGGTCGCCCGCATCCTCGCGGGTGGGGACGAGGTCGCCGCGACCCGGGGACACGCCGACGCGCTCGCCGCTCTCGTGCGGGGCACTTTCGTCGAAGACCCCGAGGGGGTCTTCGACCGCGACCGCCTCGAGCAGGGGCTCACCGGGGGCTGACACAGAGTCGCGCGGTGTTCCTCACTCCTCGAGCGGATAGGCGAAGAGGAGCTTGTCGGGGTTGCAGACCTGGCGGATTCCGACGATGAGGCCCCGCCCATCGAACTCGAGGGTCATCACGTCGGTGCGTCCGGAGTGGGTCAGGGCGAGCGCGGGTTCCCCGTTCACGTCCAGGGGCGCCACCGCGAACGGATCTCCGGCATCGTCGGCCGAGGCCTTGCCGAGCACCCCGACGAGGAACCTCCGCACCTTCTCGGCGCCGAAGATGGGGTTGATCGCCGCGCGCACGCGTCCTCCGCCGTCGCTCCACAGGATCGCGTCATCCGAGAGCAGCGCGAGCACCGCGGAGACGTCGCCGCCCTCGACCGCCTCGACCAGCGCCCCGAGCGCCCGCGGATCGAGCGGGCGCGGCGCTTCGGCGTCCCGTTCGAGGCGCAGACGGCGCTCGCCCCGCGAGATCAGCTGACGCACGGCCGCCGGCGACTTCTCGAGGATCTCGCCGATCTCGACCGCTGACATCCCGTAGGCCCGGTGCAGGACGACCGCCGCGCGCGCATCGGGGGCGAGCTGTTCGGCGAGGTGCAGCAGCGCGAGGGAGAGCATCTCGCGGTCGGCCACCGCGTCCTCGGGCAGACGGGAGGTCGCGACGGGTTCCGGCAGCCAGTGCCCGGAGTACTCCTCGCGGGACGCGGCGAGGGAGCGCACGCGGTCGATGGCCCGCCGCACGCAGACGGTGGTCAGCCAGGCGGGCCAGGAGCGGACGGCGCCGGCATCGGCCCGTTCCTCGCGGAGCGCCTCGATCGCGACCTCGGAGACGACGTCCTCGGCATGGCCGAAGTCGCCGAGCATCCGGTACGCGATGCCGATCAGCCTGCCGCGCTCCGACTCCCAGGCGCGCGCAGCGGGCGTGGCGACGGTCATGCCGCCCACGTTACTGCGCGCGCCCGCCCCCGTCACACGACGGGGTGCTTGGCGTCGATCGGCGGCGCCATCTCGGTCGCGATCGCGATGCGGTTCCAGACGTTGATCGTGCAGATCGCCATCACGATCGCGCCGAGCTGACTGTCGTCGAAGTGCTCCGCCGCCGCGTTCCAGATCTCGTCGGTGACCGTGTCCGGTCCGAGCGCCGTGACCGCATCGGTCAGCGCCAGCACCGCGAGCTCGCGCTCCTCGAAGAAGCCCCGCGCGTGCTGCCACGCTCCGACCGCGTGGAGGGTGCGCTGGGGGATGCCCTGCTTCGCCCCCTCGGTCGCGTGCATGTCGACGCAGAACCCGCACCCGTTCACGATCGATGCGCGCAGCTTGATCAGCTCGTAGAGCCGCGGTTCGACCGACTTGCGCGAGTAGGCCTCCATGCCGATCACGGCGGCGTAGCCCAGCTTGTTCGTGCGCCCGATCTCGATCCTGGTCATGACCGTTCCTTCCGGAGCCGTCGTCTCGGCGGATCCCGTCGATCTCCACGCGGCTCTCAACAGGGTTGTCGGATGCCGGACGCGAAGTGTGACAGCCCGTACCTCATCCGAGGGACAGGACGTCCCTCAGTCGGGCGGCGAACTCCTCGGGATGGTCGACGAAGCCCGTGTGGTCCCCGGGGAACCGCACCGGCTCGGCCCGGAGGAGCTCGCCGAGCGCAGTGGCGGTCCGCTCGCAGAGCTGACCCGTCGACTCCGCGCCGATCCCCGGGACGATCCGCGCCCCACCCTCCCGCAGCCGGGCCGCGTCCGGGGTCCACCCGACGGTCGCGGGAAGCTCGTGCGCGAACCAGTAGCGCTCGTCCCGGGCCGCCTGCGGCTCGGGCTCGCCGCCGAACCACTCCACGAGCAGCTCCTCGGGCATGCCGATGTTCGCCTGGGCGAAGAAGAGCCGCCAGGCTCCGAGTCGATCCCCGGACGCTGCCGCGGCGACCAGCGCCGCCGTCTGCCGACGCTGCTCCTCCCGATCGGGGAGCAGCTCGGTCAACGGGGGCTCGTGCGCGACGACCGTCGTCGCCGACGAGGGATGCCGCTGCGCGAACGCCAGCGCCGTCACCGCGCCTCCGCTCGAGCCGAGCGCGGCGGCCGGGCCCGTGCCGACGTGGGCGATCAGGGCGGCGAGGTCGTCGGCGCGGCTCTCGGGTGAGGAGTCGCGCCCCGGGTCGTGCAGGACGCTCCTCTTCACGCCTCGTGGATCCGCCGTCAGCACCTGGTGGTCCCGCGCCAGCAGGTCGGCGAGCGGCGCGAACGCGTCGGCGTCCATCGGTGCCCCGATCAGCGCGATCAGCGGGCCCTCGCCGCGGAGCTCGTAGTAGAGGCGGCCGTCCGGTACGGCCAGGGTGTCGCTGAGAACGTCCATCGTGTGGCTCCTTCGTGGATGCGGATGCGGATGCGGATGCGGATGCGGGCGGTGCCGCCTGCGGTCCCCATCCTCGATCCGAGCGCCCCTGGAGCTCCAGCACCTGCGCACGTAGGATTCACATCACTTCCGATGTGAATCGAGAGACGATGCCCGAAGACCTTGACCTGCGGCTGCTGCGGCACTTCGTCGCGGTCGCCGAGGAGCTGCACTTCGGGCGCGCGGCGGATCGCCTGTTCGTGGCCCAGCAAGCCCTGAGCCGCGACGTGCGGCGTCTCGAGGACCGCATCGGCGCCGCGCTCCTGCGGCGCACCACACGGCACGTCGAGCTCACGGACGCGGGTCGGCGGCTGCTTCCGCGTGCGAAGGAGATCCTCGCCGTGCACGATCTCGCCCTCCGCGAGCTGCGGGAGGAGACGCCGATCGTCGTCGACCTCGTCGACCCCGACCTCACGCCGGCGCTCGTCCTCGCGGAGGTGAGGAGGAGGTCGCCGGAGCGGGAGTTCTTCGGGCGATTCGGCGGCGGCTCCACGGCGGTCCCGTCCGCGGACATCATGTTCGGCCCGCCGCCGAACGATGTCGACGTGCGCTCCGAGGCGGTGCGTCATGAGCCGCTGGCGGTGCTGATCCCCGAGGGGCATCCGTTCGCCGCGCTCGACGCCGTGCCGTTCGAGCGGCTCCGCGATGAGCGGGTCTGCTCGCGTGCCGGCGGGCACGTCACCCCCGGATGGATCGAGGTGGCCGGGCAGCTGCTCGAGCCCTTCGGGATCGACCCGGCCCTCGGGCATCCCCCGGTGCCCGGCGGCGCCGAGCTGGCGCGGCACGTGCACCTGCGCAGCGCCCCGGTGCTGGTGCTCCGCTCGCAGCTGCCCGTGGAAGGCGCCGTCCTGCGACCGCTGGTCGATCCGATCCCGATCTTCCCGTGGCATCTGTCTTGGAGGAGGGACGCCGACCGCGACGCGGTGCGGATGTTCCGCGCCGCCGCGAAGGCGCTCTCCGAGGAGAACGGATGGCTGCGCATCCCCGAGGGCGCGTGGCTGCCGCGTCTCTGAGGTGAACGTCACGCGGCCTCGCGGCGACGACGATCCTGCGAGAATGGGATCTCCGAGCCCCGACCCCGAGGAGCAGCACCGTGCAGTTCATCTCCACCCGCGGCGGCATGCAGCCGCAGCCGTTCAGTGAGACGCTGCTCGAGGGGCTCGCCCCCGACGGCGGGCTCGCGGTGCCCGTCGAGCTGCCCCGTGTGACGGCCGACGATCTCGAGGCGTGGCGCCCCCTGTCCTACCCCGCGCTCGCCGCGACCGTGATCGGGCTGTTCGCGACCGACATCCCGCGGGAGGACCTGGCGCGGATGACGGCCGACGCCTATGCGGGCTTCCCCGACGGCATCGTGCCGTTGCGCCCGATCGACGGGGGCCTCACGCTCGTCGGGCTCTCCGAGGGGCCGACCCTGGCCTTCAAGGACATGGCGATGCAGTTCCTCGGCCAGGTCCTCGAGTACGTGCTCGAGAAGGACGGGCGGGTGCTGAACGTGCTCGGGGCGACGTCGGGCGACACGGGTTCCGCGGCCGAGCACGCCTTGCGCGGCAAGGAGCGCATCTCGGTGTTCATGCTCTCCCCTCAGGGTCGCATGAGCCCGTTCCAGCGCGCGCAGATGTACTCGCTGCAGGACGAGAACGTGCACAACATCGCGGTCGAGGGAGTCTTCGACGACTGCCAGAACCTGGTGAAAGAGCTCGCCGGCGACCTCGAGTTCAAGCGCGCCCACAGCCTGGGCGCGGTGAACTCGATCAACCTGGCGCGCATCACCGCGCAGGTCGTCTACTACTTCTGGGCCTGGCTGCGCGCGACGGATGCCGGGGGTGCGACCGAGGTGTCGTTCACCGTGCCCTCCGGCAACTTCGGCAACATCCTCTCCGGGTTCTTCGCGAAGGGGATGGGGCTGCCGGTACGACGCCTCGTGCTCGCCGCGAATGAGAACAACGTGCTCGACGAGTTCTTCCGCACGGGGGTCTACCGGCCGCGGGCCGCCGCGCAGACGCTCGCCACCTCCAGCCCGTCGATGGACATCTCGAAGGCCTCGAACCTCGAGCGCTTCATCTTCGAGCTCGTCGGCCGCGACCCGAAGCGCGTGGTCGGCGCCTGGGCCGACCTCGATGCGCAGGGTCTCTTCGACTTCTCGTCCGAGCAGCCGCGTTTCGCCGAGGAGTTCGGCATCGTCAGCGGGACGTCGACGCACGCCGACCGGCTGGCGACGATCCGCGCCGTGTACGAGGCGACCGGGGAGATCATCGATCCGCACACCGCGGACGGCGTGAAGGTGGCCCGATCGTACGTCGAGGACGGCGTGCCGATGCTGGTGCTCGAGACCGCGAAGCCGCAGAAGTTCGCGGAGACCATCACCGAGGCGATCGGGGTGGACCTCGACTTCTCGCCGGAGCTCCGCGAGATGCTCGCCGCACCACAGCGGGTGACCGAGATGCCCGATGACGCCCAGGCGCTGCGCGCCTTCCTGAGCCGACACGCGCTCTAGCCGCCTCCGCGGATCGAAAACGCACCCCCACGGGCCGTGGCGGGTGCGTTTTCGCGCGCCCACCGGGGCGGGGCGGGGCGGGGAGGGGCCGGGCGGGGCGGGAGGGGGTAATAATGCGCATTATCTCGTTGACGTGAGAGCGGCGCGGGAAGGAGGATGAGGGCATGGTGCGACATCGGGTCACGCAGGCGGACGTCGCCGCGCTCGCGGGAGTCAGCCAGCCGACCGTGAGCTTCGTCCTCAACGGCAGCGCCCCGTCGGGCGTGCGCATCTCCGAGGAGACCCGCAGCCGCGTGCTCGAGGCCATCCGCATCACCGGCTACTCCGCGAACCCGGTGGCGCAGCGCCTCGCGGGCGGACGCACCCAGATCCTCGGCGTCTTCACCTACGAGGAGACGTTCCCCCGTGGGGGCCAGGACTTCTACGGCGGCTTCCTCAACGGCATCGAGCACGCCGCCGAGCGCCTGGGCGTCGACATGCTGCTGTTCACCTCGGCGCGCGTCGTCGATGGACGGCGCCGGCTCACCGGAGACGGGTGGCCGCGCCTCGGCGTCGCCGACGGCTGCCTGCTCCTCGGCCGGCTCGAGGACCAGAGCGAGCTGCAGCCTCTGCTCGACACCCACTACCCCTTCGTGTTCATCGGCCGGCGCCGCAGCGAGGGCGGCCGCCTTCCCTACGTGGGCGCCGACTACGTCGCCGCCACAGCCCGGCAGGTGGACCGCGCCGCGGCCCTCGGTCACGCCCGCATCGGCTGCCTCCGCGCCCGGGGTGCCGACCAGCCGGCGAAGGACCGTGAGGAAGGGTATCTCACGGGCGTGGCACGGCATGGGGTCGCCGTGCACCTGCTCGACGCGGACGACCCGGCAACAGCCGCCCGGGCGATCCGCGATCAAGGGATCACCGCCGTGCTCATCGCCCCCGAGCACTCCCACGACGACCTCGCCGACGCGCTGGCCTCACTCGGGCTCCGCGTGCCGGACGACGTCTCCCTGCTGCTCCTGGGGCAGCCGCTGCACCCGCAGCGCGGGGGGAGGACCTGGTCGGGCTTCACCGTCCCCCGCGAGGAGATGGGAGCGCGCGCTCTCGTGCTCCTCTCGCGGATCGTCGCCGACGGCGCCCCGCGCGACGACCGGCATCAGCTCATCGACTGCCCCGACATCGACGGCGGCACCCTCGCCGCCGCTCCCCAGGAAGGACCCCTCACGTGACCACCAGTGAACTGACCGCCGACGTGCTCATCGTCGGAGCGGGCCTCGGCGGGATCGCCGCCGCGCTCGCCGCCGCCGATCGCGGAGCCCGGGTGGTCCTCACCGAGGAACACCCCTGGATCGGCGGGCAGCTCACCTCTCAGGCCGTCCCGCCCGACGAGTCGCGCTGGGTCGAGGAGTTCGGCGTCACCGCCCGCTACCGGACGCTGCGCGACGGCATCCGGGACCTCTACCGTCGGCGCTACCCCCTCACCGCGGAGGCCCGGGCGCGGGGAGACCTCAACCCCGGTGCGGGCTGGGTGTCCAAGCTCTGCCACGAGCCGCGCATCGCGCTCGCCGTGCTGGAGGAGATGCTCGCTCCGCACCGCTCGTCGGGCCGGATCCGGCTGCTCGAGCGTCGGCGCGCGGTCGGCGCCGACGTCGACGGGGACCGCATCACGCGGGTGACGCTCGGATCCGAGACCGGCGACGACGAGGTGACGGTGGTCGCCGCGTATGTGCTCGATGCGACGGAGACCGGAGAACTGCTCCCGCTGGCCGGCGTCGAGTACGTGACCGGCTTCGAGTCGCGGGCCGAGACCGGCGAGCCGAGCGCCCCCGCCGAGGCGCAGCCGGCCAACGTGCAGGCGCTCAGCGTGTGCTTCGCGATCGATCACGTCGACGGCGATCACACCATCGAGCGCCCGGCCGAGTACGACTTCTGGCGGGAGTACGCCCCCGCCGCCTGGCAGGGCCGTCGGATGCTGTCCTGGGAGGCTCCCAACCCGCGCACCCTCGCGATGGACATGCGCCGCTTCGCGCCGAACCCGGGGGACGACCCGGGGGAGGTGGTGGCCGACCAGGCCCTCGACGCCGGCGATACGAACCTGTGGACCTTCCGTCGCATCGCCGCGCGCGACCAGTTCGCCCCGGGCGCCTACGACAGCGACATCTGCCTCGTGAACTGGCCGAGCATCGACTACTTCCTCGCCCCGGTGCTCGACGTGTCCCGCGAGGAGGAGCGTGCGCACTACGCCCGGGCCCGGCAGCTCAGCCTCTCGATGCTGTACTGGATGCAGACCGAGGCGCCCCGGGCCGACGGCGGAAGGGGCTACCCGGGGCTGCGACTGCGCGGCGACGTCACCGGCTCGGAGGACGGCCTGGCGCAGGCGCCCTATCACCGGGAGTCGCGGCGGATCCGGGCGCTCACCACCATCACCGAGAACGACGTCTCGCACGCCGTCCGCGGTGACGCGGGGGCGCGGCGCTACGAGGACTCGGTCGGCGTCGGCATGTACCGCATCGACCTGCATCCCTCGACCGGCGGCGACACCTACATCGACGTGGCCGCCTGTCCGTTCGAGATCCCGCTCGGAGCCCTCATCCCGCGCCGCGTGACGAACCTCCTCGCCGCGAACAAGAACATCGGCACGACCCACATCACAAACGGCTGCTACCGGCTGCATCCGGTGGAGTGGAACATCGGGGAGGCCGCCGGCCATCTCGCCGCGTACTGCCTGGCGGAAGACGTCACCCCGCACGCCGTGCACGCCGCGCCGGAGCTGCTCAGCGCCTACCAGCGCGAGCTCGACGAGGCCGGGGTCGAGCGGCACTGGCCCGTGGGGCGGGTGCACGCCTACTGAGTCCGGGAGGCCGTGCCGCCGCGAAGTAGCATGGCCGGATGGCCAAGGACACGGTTCGCCCGGGCATCGCCGAGCGCCTCTCGCGGATGATCCAGCTGCCGACGGTGTCGGCCGAGCTCGACGTGCGAGGGATGGAGCCCTTCGACGCCTTCGTCGCACTGCTGGCGGAGCTGTATCCGCTCGCCCACGAGCGCCTCGCCCTCGAACGGCACACGGAGCTCGGGCTGCTGTTCCACTGGAAGGGCCGTGCCGGGGCCTCCGACGGTCCGGTGGTGCTGATGGCCCACTACGACGTGGTCCCGGTCGACGAGAGCGACCCGTGGACCTATCCGCCGTTCGAGGGACGCATCGCCGACGGCTCCGTGTACGGGCGGGGCGCGCTCGACGACAAGGGACCGCTCATCGTCGTGATCGAGGCGGTGGAGAACCTCCTCGCTGAGGGGTTCGTCCCCGCGCGGGACGTGTACCTCTCCTTCGGGGGCAACGAGGAGACCTACGGCCATGCCGCCGAGGAGATCGCCGCGGCGTTCCGGGAGCGGGGGATCATCCCGTGGCTCGTGGTCGACGAGGGCGGAGCGGTCGTCGACGCGCCGCTGTCGTTCGTCCCGGGCAGTGCGGCGATGATCGGCGTCGGCGAGAAGGGCATCGCGACGATCGAGCTGTCCGCGCGCGGCGACGGCGGGCACGCATCGACGCCTCCTGCGGTCACCGCCGTGCGGCGGGTGTCCCGCGCGGTCGACCGGCTCGGTCCGACGACGTTCCGCGCGCGCACGCCGAAGGCCGTGTCGCGGATGCTCGCCCAGCTCGCCGGGGGAGCGGGCGGCCCCGCGCGCCTGCTGCTGCGCACCCTCGCCGCGATGCCCTGGCTCACGGCGCGGGTCTTCGCCGCCGTCGGGGGAGAGCCGGCTGCCCTCGTACGCACCACCGTGGCCGCCACCATGCAGTCCGGCGGCACCGCGGCCAACGTGATCCCGTCGCAGGCCTCTGCGACGCTGAACCTCCGCATCGCGCTCGGTGAGACCACCGCGCGGGCGGCGGACCGGGTGCGCCGGCGCATCGGCGACGACCTCGTCACGGTCACGCTCACCGAGGCGAGTGAGCCGTCGCCGGAGTCGCGGACCGACACCCCGGCCTTCGCACTCCTGGAGGAGGCGCTCGCCGTGTCGCATCCGGGCGTCCCCGCCGTGCCGTACGTGATGATGGCGGCGACCGATTCGCGGCACTTCCACCGCTTCTCGCCCTCGGTGTTCCGCTTCGCGCCGCTGGAGATGTCGAGCGCGCAGCGCGCGGCGATCCACGGCGTGGACGAGCGCGTGGAGATCGCGGCCCTGGAGCGCGGGGAGAAGTTCCATCGCGCGCTCATCGAGCGGATACAGTGATCTCACCCGATGCCTCGGCCGGCGGCTGACGCCGCGTCGCCGAAGCGTTCCGCCTGATCTCCGAGGAGGCGCGATGACGCGCAATGCCACCCTGGGCACACTCGCCGCCGTCGTCGGATTCCTCGCCTTCGTCGAGTTCACCAGCGGTGTGATCCAGGGCTACTACACGCCGATGCTCTCGGACATCGCCCGGCACCTGGGCATCCACGACGCCGACGTGAACTGGCTCGAGGGTGCGCAGCTGATGCTCTCGGCCCTCGTCGTCCCCGCGTTCGCGAAGCTCGGCGACATGATCGGGCACAAGAGGATGCTGCTGATCTCGACCGCGCTCACCGCGGCCGCCGCCCTCGTGCTGCCTTTCACCGACTCCTTCGTCGTCTTCCTGGTCGCCTGGGCGCTGATGGGCTTCTACACGGTGTGGCTGCCGTTGGAGATCGCGCTGATCTGGTCGCGCTCGCGGCGGATGGACGGCCGCTCGGCGGTGACCGCCCGGGCGGCGGGGCTGCTCGTCGCGGCGCTGGAGATCGGCGCGATCGTCGGAGCCCTGGTGGGAGGTGCCCTGGTGGACGCACTGCCGCTGATGGTCGTGCTGCTGGTGCCGGCCCTGATGGTGGTGCTCTGCTTCTTCGTGATCCTGTTCGGGGTGAAGGAGTCGCCCGAGCCGACGGGCGGGGTGTTCGACACGGTGGGTCTCGTGCTCATCTCCCTCGCCCTGGTCGCCTTCACCGGCGGGCTCGGCCTGCTGAGGCTCGAAGGCGGGCTGGTGAGCCCCTGGTCGTGGGCGGTGGTCGTGCTCGGGATCGTGCTCATCGTGCCGTTCGTGCTCTGGGAGCTGCGGCACGACGACCCGATCATCGATGTGCGGATGTTCCGCTCCCCGGCGCTCGGACCGGTGTTCCTCACCGCGGGCCTGTTCGGCGTGAGCGTGCTGGGGGCGCAGGCGCCCCTCTCGACCTTCGCCCGCACCGATCCAGAGGTGTACGGCTACGGACTCGGGACGGCGGGCTTCGCGACGTCGCTGCTCATCGGCGTCTACCTGATCGCGATGATCACCGGGGCTCTGCTGTTCCCGACCGTCGCGCGCCTCGTCACGCCGCGTGTGACCCTCATCGGCGCCTCCCTCCTGGTCGGCGTCGGATTCCTGCTCTTCCTTCCGCTGCACGCCACGTACGTGCAGGTGGTCACGAACATGGTGGTCGTCGGCTTCGGGTCGGGCGCCCTGGTCGCCGCGCTGCCCGCCGCGGCCGCATCGGCGGCGCCCGCGACGCAGACCGGCGTCGCGACGGGGCTGACGAACTCGGTGAAGACCGTCGGCGGCGCGATCGCTTCCTGCGTGTTCGGCATCGCCCTGCTGCACGGCGTCGCGGGGGCGGCGTCCGAAGGCACGGCCGGATCCTTCGCCGGGTACGTCACAGTGTGGGTGGTCTGCGGAGCGACGGCGCTCGCCGCGGCGGTGATCCTCTGCTTCGTGCCGAAGCAGGCCTTCACCGACCGTACCGTGGCCGGTGAGAAGGAGCCCGTGAAGGGGTGATCCCCGTGGCCGATGAGAAGGAGCCCGTGAAGGGGTGATCCCCGTGGCCGGTGACGGCCTAGCGTGCCGTCAGTCGCGGTCGAACCCGAAGGTGTGCTTGACGAGCGCCTGGACATCACGGTCGAGTCCGTCGATGCGCTGGTTCATCGAGTCGAAGCGACGGTCCACGCCGTCGAACTTCGTGTTCATCTCGGCACGGAGGCCCCCGATCTCGGCGCGGACGCCGTCGATCTGGCCGTGGACACCGTGGATCTGGCCGTTCAGCTCACCACGGAGGCCGTTCAGCTGACCACGGAGGCCGTTCAGCTCACCACGGAGGACGCGCACGAACAGCGTGGAGACCACCGTCATCATCCCGAACATGATCGCCGTGAAGGCTCCGATCATCGTCCAGATCTGCGCGTCGTTCATGAATCCCACCTCGTCATCGTCGCACCGTTGCGACGAGACTGCCAGCCTTCCCGGTGCCTCGATGGTGCTCGCAACGAAAGTTGTTGAGAACTCAGAAGAACGCGGTGCTGTGGAGGATCAGCCGGGGTTGTGCATGAACTCGATGCGGATGCCGCTCTCGTCCTCGACGAACGACGCGAAGTAGCGCTCATTGAACCGGGGGTAGAGCTTCGGATCCCGGACGACGGCCCATCCGGCCTCGACCGCGACCCGGTGCATCCGCTCGACCTCCCCGCGCGACTCCACGGCGAAGGCGAGATGCTGCCAGCCGACACGTCCGTGCACGTGCGGGTCGGCGTCGTCCGCGTCCCTCGGGCCGAACACGATGATCTCCGTCTCACCGTCCTTGCACCAGGCGGCGGAGTCGTTGATCCGCCCCTCGTACTCGAACCCGAGGGCGGAGAGCACCGCGCCGAACTGCGCGATGCCGCGGTCGATGTCGACGACGGTCACGCCGAGATGGTCGAGAACGGGCATGACGGACAGTCTGCCCGATGCCGACGGCTCCCGGTCAGTCCCAGCCCTGCGGGTTGTGCATGAACTCGAGGCGGATGCCGTTGTCGTCCTCGACGAAGGAGGCGTAGTAGCGCTCGGTGAAGCGCGGATACTCCTTCGGCTCGCGCACCGCGCTCCATCCGGCGTCGAGGGCCACGCGATGCAGGCGGTCGACCTCCTCGCGCGAGTCGACCGAGAAGGCGAGGTGCTGCCACCCGACGCGGCCGTGCCGATGCGGGCCGTCGCCCTCCTCACGCGCGGGATAGAGCAGCAGCTCGGGCTCGCCCTCCTGCCGCCAGTACGCGTGCTCTGGCGCATTGTGGGCCCGTACGTAGCCGAGCGCGGAGAGCACCGGATCGAACTGCGCCGAGGCGTGCGGGACGTCGTCGACGGTGATGCCGAGGTGATCGAGGGTCGCCATGCGGACAGTCTGCCGGACACCGCCGACACCGGCTACCGGCGGTCAGGGGGTCGGGGGGGGGGGGGGGGGGGGGGGGGCGCGGGGGGGGGGCCGCCGCCGGCGCCCCCCCCCCGGGGGGGGGCGCGGGGGGGGGGGGGGCCCCCCGCCCCCCGCCGCCCCCCGGGGAG